>NZ_JANKOF010000001.1 GCF_024655565.1 Nitratireductor sp. ZSWI3
GGCTTCCTTCTCCCCGCATGCGGGGAGAAGGTCCCGGCAGGGGGATGAGGGGCCGGCGCCTCCTCTCGCTTCATCGTTTCGCGGAAAGGCTGCTCCGCCCTATCGTTGCGCCGAGATCACGTAAGACCCGCTTTCGTGCAGCTCCGCCGTCCAGCCGGGTTCCACCACGATCGTCGTCGTCACTTCCTCGATGATGGCCGGCCCCTCGATGCGGTCGCCGGCGCCGAGCTTGCGGCCGTCATAGACCGGAGTGCGGGTGCGCTCGCCTTCACGGGAGAAGATCGCCATGCGGGTGCCCTTCAGGGCACCATCTGATCCGCTGCCTGAGGAAAGGCGGGCGTCGCTCGGCTTGTCGACGATGCCGTAGAGCGTGCTTTCGATGTTCACCACCTCCACCGTGTTCTTCGGCTCGCTGTAGGTGTAGAGCTGCTCGTGCCGGCGGTGGAAGGCGTCCTTCAGCCGTTCGACCGTCTGCGCGTCGATGTCGAACGTGTCCACGTCCACCGTGCATTCATGCACCTGCCCGACATAGCGCATGTCGAGACTGCGCTTGATGCGGATGCGCTCATCGGCAAAGCCGTCCCTGTGGAGATGCTCGCGGCCCTCCTGCTCGATCTGGCGGAAGAGGGCATTCACCCGCTCATAGGCCTCCTCATTGTCGAGGCGCACGGGGCAGGTGGCCATGTGGTTGTATTTCACGTCGGAGATGATCTGCCCGAAGGCGCACAGGCCCGAGGCGAGCTTCGGCACGATGATGCGGTTGATGCCCATCTCGCGGGCGATGGCCGTGATATGGGCTCCCGTCGCCCCGCCCGCGCAGACCAAGACGAAGTCGCGCGGGTCGTAGCCACGCTCGATGGAGACGCGGCGGATGCCGTTGACCATGTTGGCGTTGACGATGGTGAACATGCCATAGGCGGCCTTTTCGAGGCTGAGCCCGAGCGGCTCGGCGATCCTGCCGCGGATGGCTTCCTCTGCCTTGATCTTGTCCAGCGGCAGCCGCCCGCCGACGAGCCCGTCCGGGTTGAGATAGCCGAGCACCAGGTTCACATCCGTCGTGGTCGGCTCGGCCCCACCCCGTCCGTAGCAGGCGGGACCGGGATCGGAGCCAGCGCTCTGCGGTCCGACCTGCAAAAGGCCCATATCGTCGATCCAGCCGATCGAGCCGCCGCCGGCGCCCAGCGTCTCCACCTGGATCATCGGCACTCCGATCCGGTAGCGCAGGAAGTCTATGTTCTTGTTGAGGTTGGTGACGCCCTCGTAGGTCAGCGTGATGTCGAAAGAGGTGCCCCCCATGTCGACGGTGATGACGTTCTTCTCGTCGAAGGGCTCGGTCACGTGCAGCCCGGCGCGCGGCGCGGAGGCCGGCCCGGAATTAATGGCATAGACCGAGCGGTCGGCCACCACATCGCCCGTGGCGAGCCCGCCATTCGACTGGAAATAGCGCACCGGCGCTCGGGCTCCGAGCGATCGGAAATAGGCGTCGACGGCGGTCACGTAGCGCTTCAGGATCGGCGCCAGATAGGCATTGGTGATGGCCGTCGATGTGCGGGTGTATTCGCGCACCTGCGGATAGAGCTCCGAGCCGATGGTGACCAGCGCATCGGGCATCATCTCGCGCACGATCTCCGCTGCGCGCTTTTCGTGGTCGGGGTAGAGCACGGACCAGACGAAGGAGATCGCGACCGTCTCGATGCCTTCTTCGATGAAGGTCCGGCAGGCCGCCCGCACATCCTCTTCTTCCATGGGGGTGCGCACCGTGCCGTTCGACAACACGCGCTCGCGCACGCCCTTGCGCAGATTGCGCGGCACCAGCATCACCGCCGGCGGATATTCCGCGTCATAGCGATAGCCGTCTTCCTTGTGGCCGTTGCGGATCTCGATGGAATCCTCGTGCCCCGCCGTGCAGATCAGCCCGGTGCGCGCCCCCTTGTGCTGGATCAGCGCGTTGAGGCCGACCGTCGTGCCGTTGATGCACAGGTCGCAATTGGGGATGATCTCCTCCAGCGCCACGCCCAAATCCTCGGCGATCAGCGCCAGCCCGTTGCGGATGGCAAGGGTCGGGTCTGCGGGCGTGGAAAGCGTCTTGTAGAGCCGGCTTCCGCCGGCCTGTTCCGCCAGGACGAAATCGGTGAAGGTGCCGCCGGCATCGATGCCGAGCCTGTATTTGCTGTTCATGGTCTTGTCCTCGAATTTGAGGAAGGGATCAGGCCGCGCGCAGCTTGCGCGTCGCCTCCAGATCGACCTTCAGGGTCTTTTCGTCCTCGATCACGACGCCGTAGTCCCGCCGGGCGCCCTCCAGCGAGACGAGCCCCAGCCTGATGTCGGCGACCACCTTCTCGACCGGCCGTTTCCTGGGGTCTCCATAGCCGCCGCCGCCGGGGTTCATGTTGGTCACGGTCTCGCCCGGCTTGATAACGCCGATCGTGTTGTTGCGGATGGTCTCCACCTTGCCGTCGCGCTTGAGGTCGAGCCGGCCGACCTTGGTTTCGGTCATTTCCGATAGCGCGCCGGCCGCCCCGAGGGCGGGAATGCGGCGCCCTTCGCCGAACATGATGAAGGTCATCTCGCTGTCGAGCGGCTCCACCTCCCAGGCGGTGCCGGACCCGCCACGATAGAGTCCCGCGCCGCCGCTGTCGGTCATCAGCGAGTAGCGGTGGATGACGATCGGGTAGGAATGTTCGAGCAGTTCCACATCGCCCGAGGTCAGCGCGCCGAAACAGCATTCAGGCCCGCAGGCGTGCCAGCCGTCCTGTTGCGGTGTCGCGCCGGCGCCCGAGATGATGGTGGCGAGAACCATCGTCACATATTCCTCGTCGTGGCGCTTGTCCCAGCCGGCGATGTTGAGGCCGTTGGCGTGTCCCCAGGAGGCGGCGACCTTCGAGGGCATGGCCTTTTCGAAGGCGAGGCGCACGGCGTCGGTCAGGGTTTCCATGGGCGTTGTCGTGCAGTTCATGTGCGGCGCCGGTTCTCTGGCGTTGCACAGCGTGCCCTTCGGTCCCATGTTCACGCTCACGCAACGATAGAGCCCTTCATTGTAGGGCGGCGGGAGCTGGGCGAACATCATCAGGCCGAGATAGACACCGGAATAGGAATTGCCCTCATAGGAGTTGATGAAATAGGGCACCTGCGGCGGGCTCGAGATCTCGATATGGCAATTGTCGTCCTCGATGGTGACTTTCGCCGTGATGTCGAAATCGCCGAAGCCGTGCCCGGCATCCTCCAGAACGGCCGTGCCTTCATAGGTGCCGTCGGGCACCGAGCGGATCAGCGTGCGCATCTGCCGCTCCGCCATCACCAGAAGCTCCTCGATGCAGGCGTCCACCTGCTCCTTGCCGTATTTGTCGAGCATGCGGATGAGATTGCGCTCACCCACCTGGCAGGCGCCGATCAGCGCGTTGAAATCGCCCTCCTGGTCGCGGCGCGCGCGCATGTTGGTCAGGAGCAGGTTGAGCACGTCGTTGCGCGGCTTGCCCTTGTCCCAGATCTTGACCGGCGGAATGCGCAGGCATTCGGCGTAGATTTCCTTGGCATCGGGATTGTAGCCGGCCGGCACCGGCCCGCCGATGTCGGTCAGGTGCCCCTTGCACACCGTCCAGTATACGAGCTCGCCCTTGTAGAAGACGGGCTTGTACATGCAGGTGTCGATGGCGTGGCTGCCGCCATAGGCGGGGTCGTTGTGCAGGATCAGGTCGCCCTCGTGGATGTCGTCGCCGAAATAGGCCGACACCACCTTCATTGCCGGGATGAGCGAGCCCAGATGGATCGGGATGTCCTGCCCCTGCAGGATCATCTCCGGCGTCGCGTTGAAGAGCGCCGTCGAATAGTCATGCGCCAGGTTGAAGACGCTCGAGCGCGCCGTCTTCTCCAGCGACAGCGTCATCTCGCGCTGCGTGGTCTCGAGAATACCGCGCACCACCGAGAGTGTGATGGGATCGACCTCAGCCCGTTTCGCTGCGGCCGGTTTTCCGACGAAATGTTCCATCCTCATGCCTTTCGTCGACGGACGGGATCCGCCCTGCATGCACGGGCCTCCTCCATGCCGTCTCGTTCTCCTTCTGGTTCCTGCGGCACTGTAGGAACGCCATGGGATGCGTGTCTTTGCGTGTGAGTGCGGGATATTTTGTCTTCGAGCGCACAACGGTCTGCAGCCGTTTGTGCCGGTGTCCGCTCTGGCGTATCCTCACCGTGGGAGATTGCTGGATGAGGACGCTGATTTCGACAGGCGGTGTTGATCCGACAAATCGCAGTGTGCACTGGCACCAGGCGATCGCGCAGGCCTATTTTCCGCTCGACCTGCACTTCAAGGAGCCGGAACGCTTCGGCGGGCGGCTCGAAGAGTGGACGCTCGGCGGCGTGTCGCTGTCACGCCTGCGATCGGAGGCGCTGTCCTACCACCGTCTGCCGAGGCACCTTGCCTGTGACGAGCAGGAGCATCTCCTGATCACCATACCCATGCGCGCGGAAGTCTATTTCGCCCAGTCGGGGCGGGAGGTCCATTGCCGCCCCGGCGGCTACATCATCGAGCGCAGTCATGAACCCTATGAGTTCAGCTACGCCGAACGTGCCGATCTCTGGGTGATGAAAGTGGAGGCCGGTGCGCTTGGCGGCCGCATACGCGCCCCCGATCGCTTCTGCGGCATGCAGTTCAATGCGGCGGGCGGCATCTCCGGCCTGTTCGTCGACATGCTGCACCACATTCCCGAACGCTTCGATGCGATGAATGTGGAAGCGCGCGAAGCGGTCGGGCTGCAACTGGTGGACCTTTTGGCGCTGTCCATCCACTCCGACGAGCGCACGCTGACCTCCGGAACCTCATCGGTGCGCGCGGCGCATCTGAGCCGCGTCGAGCATTTCGTTCGCGCCAACCTGTCCCGGCGCGAACTCGATCCCGACCTCATCGCACGCTGCTGCGGAATCTCCGTGCGGTATCTGCACGAGCTCTTCCGCGACACCGACCGCACGCTCGGCCAGTGGATCCGCGACATGCGGATCGAAGCCGTGAAGGAGGATCTGCGCGCACCCGGTACCCGGCTTTCCGTTGCGGAGATATGCTTCCGCCGCGGTTTTGGAGACGTCGCGCATTTCTCGCGCCTGTTCAAGCAGCAGGTTGGCTGCTCGCCCGGCGAATACCGCCGGCAGAAGGCGCTGATCTAGCCCGCATTCAGGCGGTGCCGAGGGCGGGTGGCAAAACGCTCTACCCGAGACGGCGGCCCGTTTCGGCATCGAACAGATGGGCCTTGTCGGCCATCGCCCGCAGGTGAATCACGTCGCCGGTCCGCACTGCAACGCGATCGCGTATCTGCGCGGCGATGGCTTGTTCGCCGATGCGGGCCTGGATGAAGGTCTCCGAACCGGTCGGCTCCACACTGGTCGCCACCGCCTCGAAGCCGTCCGTTCCCTGAACCAGGTGAAGATGCTCCGGCCGGATGCCGTAGGTCACCCGACCGCTAGCCGGCACGCTGCCTGCAAAAGGCAGCCGCATGCCGTTGCCGACGCTGACCGAGCGCATGTCTTCGCAAAGCGCGCCGTCGAGCAGGTTCATCGCCGGCGAACCGATGAAGCTGGCGACGAACGTGTTGTTCGGCCGGTCATAAAGATCGAGCGGAGCGCCCACCTGCTCGACGATGCCGTCGCGCATCACCACGATGCGGTCGGCCATGGTCATCGCCTCGATCTGATCATGCGTGACATAGATGGTCGTGGTCTTCAGACGGGCGTGAATGTCCTTCAGCTCGGCACGCATCTGCACACGCAGCTTGGCGTCGAGATTGCTCAGCGGTTCGTCGAACAGGAAGACCTGCGGGCTGCGCACGATGGCCCGGCCCATGGCGACGCGCTGGCGCTGGCCGCCCGAAAGCTGGCGTGGGTAGCGATCCAGGTAGTCGGCGAGCCCCAGGATCGCGGCGACTTCGCGCACGCGCTTGTCGACCTCGTCCTTCGGCCGCCTGGCGAGCCGCAGCGAGAAGCCCATGTTCTCGGCGATGGTCATGTGCGGATAGAGCGCGTAGTTCTGGAACACCATGGCGATGTCGCGATGCTTCGGTTCCACATCGTTGATCACCCGGCCGCCGATGCTGATGGTGCCGCCGCTGATGTCCTCGAGGCCGGCGATCATGCGCAGCAGCGTGGACTTGCCGCAGCCGGAAGGCCCGACGAGAACCACGAAGGCGCCATCCGGCACGTCGACGGACACGCCTTTGATGGTCTCGAGTTGCCCATAGGACTTGCGGACGTCCTGAATGTCGACGGATGCCATTTCTACCTCTCGGCGTGGACGGAATGAGCGGGAGACGCGGCCTCCGCGACGTGCAATGCGCCGAGCAGGCTGAGCCCGGTGTGGTAGCCCGGGTCGAGATCGGGCGTCGCCGGCACATGGTCGACGGGGCCGTCTGCCGTACGGGTCTGGTAGGCGAGAGGTGGCTCGCCGCGCCAATAGTGGCGGAAGAAGGCCGCATCGGCACGCTGCCAGATGGACAGGCTTTCGGGGTTGCCCGTGGCGGCGTGGGCAAGGGCCGCGGCGCGCACCGTCTCGGGCAACGACCACCACGGACGGTATGGGCTGATCGCCGCGCCCGTCGAAACGGAAACCGCAAGGTTCAGCCCCGTCTCGTGAAAGCCGGCGTTGAAGGAGGCGATCAGGATGCGCTCGAGCTGCGCGACGAGCGATCCCTTGCGCCAGGGCGACAGATGCTCCAGCGCGAAGCCTGCGAACTCGATCCCGTGCCCGACATTGCAGGCGTCCCCGCCCGGTTCGTTGCGAAGCAGCGACGTGGCGGGGTCGAGATGGCGGTCGAGCACGTGGTCGATGAAGCGGCCGGCAAATCCGGTGTGCTCGTGAAGGTCGAGACGCCCGAGCAGGCCGGCGGCACCGAGGAGGATCATGCGCGGTCCGAAGTCGTCGGGCTGCCGCCGCAATCCGTCGCCGCCGAGCCTTGCCTGCTCATCGATCTGGAAACGTCCATCCTCGATGGCTTCGATCACGGCGGCGAGATAGGCAAGATGCCGGGGAAGCTCCTCCGGCGCATAGCGGGCGGCGGCGGCGATGAGGCCCTTGGCCGCGAACGCGTCGGAATAGGTGAAGATGTCGCCGGCCGCATCCTGCGACGCCACTTCGCCGCCGGGCCCGGCGCGGACGGGTGCCAGGTCGGCGTCATGGCGGAAATAGACATGGCCGTCGACACGCCGCAGGTCCTGCAGCAGCACATAGAGCCGCCGGCCGGCGTGATCGAGCCGCTGCGTCAGGGCGGGATCGCGGCTGGCGAAGAAGGCGGCGTGGGTGGCAAGCGCTTCCAGCCCGCGTCCCTGAATCCATCCATAGGTGTAGGAGGGCCCGCGCAATCCGTCGGCTTCCTCGTAGTCGACGAGCGTCAGGCTGTTCATCTTGGTGTTGAGGAAGCCCGGCCCGAGCGGCGGCCTGTCCAGCATCCAGCGCAAGGTCGCCGCGTTCGCATCGCGATAGCGGGCGGCGGCCTCCCGGAAAAAGGCTGCGGCGGCGCTCATTCCTTCAGGCCCGTGCTGGCGACGCCCTGCACGAAGTTGCGGCGCAGGATGACGAAGAGGGTGATGGACGGCACGAGCACCGCTGCCGAAGCAGCGCTGAGACGTCCCAGATCGACCGTGAAGCCGGTCTGGAACAATGCCAGCCCGACCTCGATCGTGTAGCTCTCGCGGGTGGTGGTGACGATCATCGGCCAGGCGAACGAGGTCCAGGCCTGAAAGAAGGCGAGCACGGCAAGCGCGCCCAGCGCGCCGCGCAGCAGCGGCAGGACGATGCGCCAGAAGATCCACAATTCGCCCGCACCGTCGATGCGCGCCGCTTCGAGGAGTTCGTCGGGGATCGAATGCATCACGTTCTGTCGTATCAGGAAGATGCCGAAGCTCATCACCAGGTAGCCGAGCAGCAGGCCCCAGATCGAGTTCAGGATGCCGAGCATCTGCGCCTGGAAATAGAGCGGGATCATATAGACCTCGAACGGCACGATGGCCGTGGCGAGAATCAGGATGAAGATGATGTTGAGCGAGCGGAAGCGGAACTTCGCCAGCACATAGCCGGCGATCGCCGAGGTGGCGACGATGGCCACCATCGACAGGCTGGCGAAGGCTATGCTGTTGAAGATCCAGCGCGGCAGCGGCGTGTCGGCGAGAACCGAACGGAAGTTCTCCAGCGTCGGATCGGACGGGATGATGCGCGGCGGCCAGGAGAGCATTTCCTGCGGCGTCTTGAACGCGTTGGACACCAGGAACACCAGAGGCAGGATCATCAGCAGCGAAAACCCGAACAGAAAGACGTCGATGCACAGATCGATCAGCTTTCCGTGCGTTTTCATCCGCCCGCCCGACTTTGCCGAAGCCTGCCGGCTCATGGCTGCATCCGTCATGACCGACCCTTCTCGCGCAATAGGCCGAACTGGATCAGCGTCAGCACCAGCACAATGGCGAGCAACACCACGGCCTCGGACGCTGCATAGCCGACGCGATAGTTGCGGAAGCTGTTTTCCAGCATGTCGAGCACCAGCACGCGCACCTGCCGGCCGGGAGCCCCTTGCGAATCCGATGCCAGGACGAAGGCCTGGGCATAGACATTGAAGGCGGAGATCAGCGTGACCACCGAGACGTAGAGCGTGATCGGCTTCAGGAGCGGCACCGAGACATGCCAGAAGCGCTGGATTCCGGAAGCGCCGTCGAGCTTGGCCGCCTCGAACAGCGAGACCGGCAGGTTCTTGAAACCGACGAGGTAGATGAGCACGGCATAGCCGAGCGCCTGCCAAGAGCACAGCACGATGATGCAGATCACCGACAGGACCGGATCGAACAGCCAGGCCTGGGCCGGGATGCCGAACATTTGAAGCAGTGCGTTGAGGGGGCCGAGCTTGGCATCGAAGATCCATTTCCACGCCATCGCCGCCGGCACCAGCGACACCACATGCGGTATGAAGACCGAGGTCTCATAGAACCCGGCAAAGCGGGAGCGCGTGCGGTGATGGATCAGCGCCGCGATCACCAGTGCCGTGGGAATGGTGACGATCAGGACGCCGAAGGCGATGATCGAGGTGTTGACCAGCGCGGTGAGGAAGAGCTGATCCTGGAACAGTTCGCGGAAATTGGCGAGCCCGATGAACGGCTTGTTCTTCGACAGGATGTTCCATTCATGCAGGCTGAGCCTCAGCGTCTCGGCGATCGGATACATGCGCACCCAGGCGAAGATCGCCAGGGTCGGCAGGATCGCAAGGATCGCAAAGCGCCATCGTTTCCGCTGCAGCATTCTGCCCCCGTTCGCAGATTCAAGGACTTACAGCCTCCTTTATGCGTCCGGAGGGACGCACGGCGCTGTAAAGGTCGTGACCGGAGCGGCCCACTGCCGCCCCGGCCATCGTCAAAAAGGCAAAGCCTATTCCGCGAGCAGGCCCTCGCGCTTCAGGATAGTGTTGGTCTCCTCGGCCGCTTTGGCAAGGAAGGCATCGATCGCCGCGTCGTCATCGGCGAGTGAGGGATTGCCATAGGCATTGGTGAGTTGGGCCGCGAGACGCGTCAGGACCTCCTCGATCGGACCGATCGCCGGCAGCGTGAAGAATGCATAGTCTTCCGGATAATCGACGAAGGCGCCGTAGGCGGGAACCTTGTCGGTGACCACCGTGTAGTCGACGCCGGAACGGTTCGGCAGCCAGCCGACATTGTCGAGAAGCCAGACCAGGTTCTCGGCTTCGTTGGCGGCCTGCGTGAAGGCCCAGGCCGCCTCCGCATCGTCGCCCTCGACTGCATTGACATAGAGGTTGGTCGGCAGGCCGATCGAGCCGCGCGGCAATGGCGCGGTGGCGTATTTCAGGTCCGGCGCCTTGGCGGCGATGTCGGCGATCACCCAGGACTCGCGGATGAACATGGCCGTCTGGCCACGTTCGAAGGCTTCCGCGTCGGCGGGCATTTCCGGGGTCACGGTCTTCAGCACGTGGACGTTCTGAAGATACTGGTTGAGCGTCTTGCGACCGGCTTCATTGGCATAGTTGGCACGCCATTTGCCGTTGCCGTCGGGCTCGATCACCGAGCCGCCATACTGGAACAGGTTGATCCAGAACTTTTCGGCGATCCCCTGGCCGCCTCCGGACAGACGGAGGCTCCAGCCCGACACCGTCGGGTTCCCGTTCGCATCGCGCTGCGTCAGCTTATCCGCATAGGCGGTGTATTCCTCCATCGTCTTCGGCGGCTCCTTGAGGCCTGCCGCCTCGAACATGTCGAGATTGTAGAACAGCGAGCCCTGGCCACGGAAAAGCGGCACCCCATAGACCGTGCCGTCCCTGCTTGCGGCCTCGACGAAGAAGCTTCCGAAATTGGCTTCGTCGGAGACAAAGTCCGAGACGGCCTGCGGAGCGGCCGGCAGCAGCTCGTTTTCGATGTAGCGGCTGGCGGTGGAGCCGGCGAGCTCGATCACCGTGACGCCGGCCGAGCCGGAGGTCAGCCCGAGAGCGATGCGCTTTTCATGCTCGCGCAGCGCGATCGCTTCCACATTCACCTTCAGATCGGGATAGGCGTCCTTCATGGAAGCTGCGACATGCTCGTAGAACGGGGCCATCTCCGGATAACCGCTCCACACGGTGATGGTCTGGGCGGACGCCGCCGCAGGGATCATGAAGGCAGCGGCTGTCAGCGCCAGCGCCGCGCGTCTTGCTGCCGTGAAATGGAGGAGGTCGGGCCTGTGCGCTCTCATCTTGTGTTCTCCCTGTTGGACGTGAGCTGTCGGTGGATGTGTTCCCTGTTGAAAATCTGCCATGCAACCGGTTGCGCGTCAAGTAAAGCGGACGTCTCGTTGCCGGCATGTAATCCTCTTCCGAAGGCGTCCGACACCGCGCCGGCGCGACGTCGGTGACGGTTTGCCGGGTGGCCGCCGGCCTTTTTCAGGCTCCCCGTTCGGCGAGGAGCAGCCTGGCAGTCTCCGCGAGCCTTTCGGCGCAGCCGGGGGCAAAGGTGGCCGCCTGCCCGTAATAACGATGCGCTTCGTCCACCTCGTAGCCGCCGAACGCATATTCTTCCAAAGGCGGTATGTAGCCGGGATTGTCTTCGGCAAAGCCGGTGATGAAGATGTCGCGACGACCGGCGGCGGCGCGGATCGAAAGCGCGGTGGACGCAAAGATCTCGCCCGGCAGGCCGAGCACCGGCAGGCCACCCCAGTCGAGCAGGGACACGCGCGCCGGCAGGGGCGGGGCGCTCTGCCGGGCGATGGTTTCGGCCCATTCCACCCAGCAGCGCAGAAGCGCCGCCCGGGCGGGATCGGCGTCGGCGCATTGCCGGCGCCAGGTTTCGGCCAACATAGCCGGCCGCTCGCGTTCACGCCGCTCGAAGGGCAGTTCCAGTGTCGCTTCGCGGGCCGCGGTATGGTCGGCAAGCCGGATTTCCGGCGCCCGGAGCGCGACCGCCGCTATCCGGCCGCCGATTCGTTCGGCCGCCGCGAAACTGCGCTCGGGATTGGCACTCAGCGACACCGAGGCCTGGGCGCTGTGACCGGTGTTCACGTCGCCGACGCAACCGGTGACGAACACCGCCGTCGCGCCGGGATGGGCCGCTTCGAGGGCCGTGCGCACGAAATGCGGATAATCGGCGGTCCACAGCCTGTTGTCGGCGCCCAGCACCACCGGATGGCAGGCATAGCCCACCATCAGCGCGAAAATGTTGCCGGCCTCGTCGCGGATGCGCAGCAGCGGCACCGCGCCGTCGACCGGGCCGTCCGGATGGCGCCGGTTGCGGCCGACCTCGGGATCCGGGCCGAGCCCGACGGTCATCATCGCCGGCCGCCGGCGGGCGACGGCCAGGTCTATGGCCTCGACGCAAGCGTCTTCGAACTGTTCGAGATAGGCGGCATCCGCGGCGATGCTCAGGCGGTCGCTCATGGAGACAGGGCCACCATGGGTGTGCGTCGCGCTGACGATCACATTCGTGTCGGGCAGGCGGCAGCGGCTGCGGATGCGGGCGCTCATGTCCGCCTGCAGGCCGATCACGTCCGCAACGGCGATGGCGGTGTCTCCAACCGCCAGGGCGCGCACGGTGAGCCGGTCGTGGGCACCCGTCGCCGCTGCCGTCCGGGCGGCGAACCCGGACATGGCCAGGCCCGGAGGCGGCGTGATGTCGACGGTGGCGACGCCGGCCGGGATCATGCGCGAAAGACCTCCTCGCCGGCGATCCAGGCGGCCTCGAGGCTCAACGGACCGCTGTCCCCGGGAACCGAAAAGCGAATGAGGTCGGCGGGCTCTCCGACGGCAAGGAGGCAGGTCCTGCCGATGAAGGCGCCGGGATTTGCCGTTGCAAGCCTGAGCGCCTGCGGCAGGGAAAGGCCGGCCATGCGCATGGCGATGGGGATGTCGGCGATGAGGGGCAGGCCCGCGCCGGCAAGATAGGATGTGCCGGCGATCCCGATACGGCCGTCGGCGCGGACCTCGACCTGGCCGCCGATCGCCTGGCTGTAGAGGCCGGCAGGCATGCCGGCCAGCGCCACGCTGTCGGAAACGAGCACGGAACGGTCGAGCCCCTTGGCGCGGAGCATGGATTTGAACGTGTCGGCGGGCAGGTGGTGGCCATCGGCAATGAATGTCGCGGTCAGGCGGTCGTCGGCGAGCTGGGCCCAGATGAGGTTGGGATGCCGCGGCAGCTGAGCCGAGACCCCGTTGCCGAGATGCGTGGAAAGGTCGGCGCCCGCTGCCGCCGCGGCGTGGATCTCGGCCGCGGTCGCGGCAGAATGGCCGAGCGCCACATGGACGCCTTGCGCCGTCACGGCACGGATGAAATCCGGCGCACCGGCATGTTCGGGCGCCAGGGTGACAAGACGCACCAGATTGCCGCTGGCCTTTTGCCAGCCGGCGAACTCTTCGAGCGAAGGGGGGCGGACATGACGGTCCGGATGCGCGCCGCGCGGGCCGTCTTCATGGGCGATGGCAGGACCTTCCATGTGAACGCCCGGGATCATGCGGGCGCAGAGCGGGTCTGCCGCGCGCGCAGCGGCAATCGCGGAAAGCGCGTCGAGGAGAGCCTCCTGCGATGCGGTGATCAGCGTCGGCAGATAGGCCGCGACGCCGAGGCTGGCCAACATGCGGCTGAGCTTCGAGACGCTGTCAGCAAGAAGCCGCCCGTCGTTGAGATCGATGCCCGCATAGCCATTGACCTGAAGGTCGACCAGACCGGGTGAGAGAAAGGCCCCGTCGTCGCAGGCCGCCTCTTCGATGGCGACGATGCGACCGTCATGCACGGCAACGGCAAGGCCTCTTCCGGAGGCCGGGTCGATGCCGGCGATGACGGTCTCATCGGTCACAGGGCGCGCACCCGGTTTCTGAAGCGCGCGATGAAACGGCTATTGGCCTCGTCGCCGCCGGGCGCATTGCCGCTGCGCCAGACCGGCGGTTCGACCCCGCGCTCCATGAGCTTGGCAACGGTCCGGATGACCAGGCAGTTGAGGGCGAAGGCGTTGGCGAAGGTGGAGATCGCTGCGATGCTTTCACCCATGCCCGGCACTTTCACCACGGCGTCGCCGACGGGCACCTTGGTGTCAATCGCGATGTCGACCACGTCGTGAAGGTTGTGCTTGCCGGGATGGCGGGCGGGATGGTCGGCAGTGGTGCTCTCGGCGTGCTGGCGCGAGCTGACGCCGATCAGGAAGACGTCCCGCGAGCGCGCCTCGAGGGCGGCGTCGATCAGCGCGGCGTTGATCCCGTAGGCATTGGCAAGGATCAGCAGATCCCGGTCGCCGAGCTGCGCATTGGAGATGACGATCCGGCCGTAACCCGGCGTTCGTTCGATCGCCATCGAACGCAGCGCGCCGTTCGACAGCAGGGTCCCCTCGTCGAGAATGGCGCTGACATGCATCAGCCCGCCGGCGCGGAAGAAGACCTCCTGGCTTGCAAGATTCGAATGCCCGCCGGGGCCGAAGACGTGGACGAGCCGGTCGGCTTCGATCTGCTCTGCAAGGCGATCGGCGGCGGCATCGAGGGGATCGCGTTCCTCGATCAGGATGCGATTCATCAGGGCCTGTGTTTCGGCAAGGTATCCCGAACACAACGCGTCGGCGTCGATTTCAGGCATCGGGGTCGGCCTCCTCGTCGAGATAGAGGGTGCAGTCGGCATGCCGGCGCAGGATACTCGCCGGGCAGGCGGTTGTCGTCGGCCCGTGCAGCGCCTGCCGGACTGCTTCCTTCTTGTGCGCGCCGGGCACGATGCAGAACAGCCGATCCGCCCGCAGCAGCCTCGGAATGGTCAGCGTCAGCGCGCTGCGCGGCACATCGTCCAGGCTTTCGAACCCGCCGTCGTCGAACTGCTGCCGGCGGCAGACGGCGTCCAGCTCCACCTCCTTGACGTCGAGCGGGTCGTCGAAATCGGCGATCGGCGGATCGTTGAAGGCGATGTGCCCGTTGACACCGATGCCGAGGCAGACGAAGTCGATCGGCGCCTCGTCGAGCAGCGCCGCATAGCGCCGGGCTTCGGCCTTGGGTGCCGCGCCGGGATCGATGCGGTGCACGGCCCTGAAGGGAAGGTCGTGGAAGAGATGCCGGTCGAGCCAGTTGGCGAAGCGCTGCGGCGCCTCGGGCGCAAGACCGATGAACTCGTCCATGTGAAACGCCGTCACGCGCGACCAGTCTATGCCGGCAGTCGAGCGCAGCTGATCGATCATCGAGGATTGGCTGGGTGCCGAGGCGAAGATCATCCGGATGCCGTCACGGTCCTGAAGGCGCGCGGTCATCGCTTCCGCGACTGCGGAAGCTGCGGCGGCGCCCATGTCCCGGCTGGTCGCAAAGGTCTCAACCAGCAGCTTGTCGACGCGTCGTGTGGAGAGCGGGGCGATCGGACGGGTGGCTTGCGCGTGCGGCAATGGGAGACTCCGGAATTGTGCTGGAGCGGACGCTTCCGCCGCGACCAGGGGTGGTATCGAGCCATGCGCACTATTGCGTGCAACCGGTTGCATGTCAACCGGTTGCCTGGGCCTGCGGCGCGGTGCATTCTGGCGCGGCAAAGGAACGGCTGAGGCGGCGAGGCAGGGTTTTGGCAGCGGAGCGCAGGGGCGGAGTGACGATCAGCCAGGTGGCGGAGGCAGCGGGCGTTGCCCGCTCCAGCGTATCGCGCGCCTACACCCGGCCGCACATGCTGAGCCCTGAAACCGTCGAGCGCATCAAGATGGCGGCCGAGCGGCTGGGATATGTGCCGAACCACACCGCGCGCGCGCTCAGCACCGGCCGGCACGGCAATGTGGCGCTGATCGTCCCCGATGTCGCCAACCCCTTCTTTCCGCCGATGATCCGCGCCGCACAGGTGGAAGCGGACCGCTCGGACTTCTGCGTCTTTCTTGGCAATTCGGACGAGGACCCGGAAAAGGAAGACAAGCTGCTCGGCCGTTTCGCGGGGCAGGTGGAAGGCATAATCCTCGCCTCGCCGCGCCTTTCCGACGAGCGGATTGTCGCCCATGCGGCCCTGCGCCCGCTGGTGCTCATAAACCGCAACGTGGAGGGCATCCCGCGTGTCCTGATCGACAGCGGGACGGGCATCGGCGAAGCGACGGCCCATCTTGCCGAACTCGGCCACAGGAACATCGTCTATGTCAGTGGTCCCTCGACGTCGTGGTCGAACAAGCAGCGCCGGGCCGCGGTGCGCAAGGCGGCGGGCGAGCGCGGGCTGGATCTGAGCTTCGTCTCGGCGTCCGTGCCGAGCTTCGAGGCGGGGCTGCAGGCGGTCGACGCCATTCTCGCCAAGGGCGCCTCGGCGGCGATCGCCTTCGACGACGTCACCGCGCAGGGCATCCTGGCCGGGCTGGCGGCGCGGGGGATCGGCGTGCCGAAGGATTTTTCGGTGGTCGGCTGCGACGATGCGCTCGGACCGCTGACGGTGCCGGCGCTGACCACGGTCTCGAGCCGCTCGGTCGAAGCCGGCAAGCTCGCCGTCTCGCTGCTTATGGAGATGCTGCAGTCGCAGGCGCTCCGCGATGCGTCCTACGTCCTCGAGACGCACCTCATCGTGCGGGGTACGACTGGTCGCGCGCCCGGTCAATGATAATTTATTGACAAAATATGCAGAAAAGTTTTCTTTGGGAAAATTGTTGCTCTTGAGGCGCTGAAATCCGCTTTTTGCCGGGCTCCTCCCCGTTCGTGGAGGGCGGCGAAATGCCGAGGGCGATCGGATCGTTCGGCGCTGCCCCTTCTGATGGGAGACCCTATGCCGCAATCCGGGCAGGACTCGTTGCTTGATGTGCGTTCCCTCGCCGTCCGCTTCGGCAGCAACCGGGTTGTCGACGGCCTGAGCTTCAGCGTCGCACCGGGTCGCACCCTCGCCATCGTCGGCGAGTCGGGTTCGGGAAAATCGGTCACCTCCCTGTCGATCATGCGGTTGATCGACCACATGAACGGCACGATCGCCGAGGGCGAGATCCGCTTCAATGCGGGCAATGGCAGCACCGATCTTGCGCAGGCATCCGTCGAGACCATGCGAAAGGTGCGCGGCAAGGAGATCGCCATGATCTTCCAGGAGCCGATGACCTCGCTGAACCCGGTCTTCACCATCGGCGAGCAGATCGCCGAAGTCCTGATGCTGCACGAGGGGACGTCGAAGAGAAAGGCGCTCGAGCAGGCCGGCGATCTTCTGGAAATGGTGCGTCTGCCGGATGCGCGCGCACTGCTGTCGCGCTATCCGCACCAGTTGTCGGGCGGCATGCGCCAAAGGGTCATGATCGCCATGGCGCTGGCCTGCAAGCCGAAGCTCTTGATCGCAGACGAGCCGACCACCGCGCTCGACGTGACGATCCAGGCGCAGATCCTGTCCATCATCCGCGACCTGCAGAAGAAGCTCGGCATGGCCGTGATCTTCATCACGCACGACATGGGTGTGGTCGCCGAGATCGCCGACGACGTCGTCGTCATGTGGCAAGGCAGGAAGGTCGAGGAAGGCCCCGTCGAGGATGTCTTCGCCAGGCCGAAGCACGCCTACACCCGGACCCTGTTGTCGGCCGTGCCGACGCTCGGCTCCATGCGGGGCGAGAAATATCCGAAGAGGCTCCCCGTCGCCGTGATGGACGGCGAAACGCCGCGCCTCGTCGGCGAGGAGCACGTGCAGGACACGGCGCGCTACGACGGCGCGCCGCTGCTCAGCCTGCGCGATCTCGAAACCCGTTTCGACATCAAGAAGGGCTTCTTCGGCGGCGTCACGCACCGGGTCCATGCGGTGGAGAAGGTCAGCCTCGACATATGGCCGGGCGAAACGCTGTCGCTGGTCGGCGAATCCGGTTCGGGCAAATCCACCATCGGCCGCACGATCCAGCAGCTCCAGGCGGCCACCGGGGGCGAGGTCGTCTTCGAAGGCAAGGCGGTTTCAGCCATGTCGGCTGCCGAGCGTCACAGCCTGCGCCAGAAGGTCCAGTACGTCTTCCAGGACCCCTTCGCCTCGCTCGACCCGCGCCGCACGGTGGGATTCTCCATCGCCGAGCCGATCGTCACCCATCGCCTGATCGATGGGGCCGCCGCCACCCGGAAGCGCGTGCACCAACTGCTGGAGCGGGTCGGCCTGAAGGCCGAGCACGCGCGGCGCTACCCGCACGAATTCTCGGGCGGTCAGCGCCAGCGCATCTGCATCGCCCGCGCGCTCGCATCCCGCCCGAAGCTGATCATCGCCGACGAGGCCCTGTCGGCGCTCGACGTGTCGGTGCAGGCGCAGATCATCAACCTGATGATGGAGCTGCAGGCGGACGAGGGCCTCTCCTACCTGTTCATCAGCCACGATATGGCGGTGGTCGAGAAGGTGAGCCACCGGGTGGCGGTGCTCTATCTCGGCCAGGTGGTCGAGGCGGGGTCGCGCGAAGCCGTTTTCGAGCGGGCGAGGCATCCCTATACGCGAAAATTGCTGTCGGCCGTACCGGTCGCCGATCCGACGCGCCGGCCGGAGCGGCCGATGCTGGAAGGCGAGATACCAAGCCCGGTGCGGCGGGTCGGCGACGAGCCGAAAATCCAGCCCCTGGTCGCCATCGCGCCCGATCACATGATCGCGCAGGACGCAGCCGGCTGATGACGGAACATCCAATTTCAAACGGAGGACATCCATGAAGAAGTTAAGCAGAACCAGCGGCGTGGCGCTTGCCGTCCTGCTGGCGGCATTGCCGTTCGGGGCAGGCGCGGCGAAGGCGGCCGGCACGCTCACCATTTCCTCGCCGCAGGACCCGGGCAGCTGGGATCCGATCGACACCTTCCTGGTCAACTGGTCCTCGGTCGCCACCAACATCTACGACGGCCTCGTCTACCGTGGTCCCGACCTGAAGATCGTCCCGGCGCTCGCCACCGAATGGGAGGTGCTGGACGAGGGCAAGCGCCTGCGTTTCAAGCTGCGCGAGGGCGTGACGTTCCACAATGGCGAGGCGTTCAACGCCGAGGCGGTGAAGTTCACCTTCGAGCGTCTTCTGGGCGAGGAAGGCAAGAAGGGCCCGCAGCGCTCCAACTATGCCGTCATCGACAAGGTCGACATCATCGACGACTTCACCGTCGACCTGATCCTCAAGCAGCCGGACCCGGTGCTGATCACCAAGCTTGCTGGCTACGGTGCGATGATCGTGCCGCCGAAATATGTCAGCGAGAACGCCGAGGACTTCGTCAACGCACATCCGGTGGGCACTGGCCCCTTCAAGATGGCCTCCTATGAGCCCAAGGTGGGGGTGAAGCTGGAAGCCTTCGCCGACCATTGGGGCGGGGCGCCGAAGCTCGACGCGGTCGAATACCGCTTCATCTCCGAGCCGGCCACGGCGGTTGCCGAACTCCAGGCGGGGCGTGTCGACATCGTCATCCCGCCGACCATCCCGATCTCCATGGTTCCGACCATCGAGGCCGACGGCAAGCTGGAAGTGCGCAGCGTGACGAGCCCGACCGTCTATGCGTTGCGCTTCAACACCGGCAGCGGCATCACCGCCGACGAGCGGGTGCGCAAGGCGATGATCATGGCGGTGGACCGCAAGGCGATCATCGATGCCGTGCTCGGCGGGCAGGCCCAGCAGATCGCCAGCTTCCAGTCCGAGCTGTCCTTCGGCTACGATCCGAAGATGGAGCCGCTTCCCTTCGATCCGGCCAAGGCCAAGGAGCTTTTAGAGGAGGCGGGCGTCGCCGCCGGTGCGCCGGTGCAGATCGACATCCGCGGCAACGACGCGACGTTCGGCGAGGTGACCCAGGCGGTCGCGAGCTACCTTCAGATGGTCGGCCTCACCGCGACGATCAAGCCGTATGAGACGAACGTCCTGCTCAACGACATCATCCCGCAGGGCAAGACCGGCGCGATGTTCCAGCAGAGCTGGGGCGGCTGGACCCTCGACTACGACAACACCGCCTATCTGATGTACCACACGGGCGAGCGCTGGAACCCGTATGACAGCGACAAGGAACTCGATGCCCTGCTGGAATCGCAGCGTTCGATGACGGATACGGCGGCGCGTGAGAAGGTGCTGCAGCAGATCGCCGAATACGCGGCGAACCGCGCTCTCGAAATGCCGCTCTACAACCTCAACGCTCTCTACGGCGTCAACAAGCGGGTGAAGAACTTCGTCGCTCCGCCCGACAGCCGCATGCGCCTCAACGAGGTCACCGTCGAGTAGCAGGCGCCGATGAAAACGGGGGGCGGCATCTCCATCGCCATCCCCCGCTCTCGCAAACCGAGCGGCCGCATCGACCCGGCACGCGGCGCGCTCGGACGTTTTCCGGAGGCTCTGGTGGCCAGTTTTCTTCTCAAGCGCATCCTGCAGGCGGTGTTCGTCGTCATCGTCGTCACCCTGACGGTTTCGTTCGCCATCCGGCTGACGGGCGATCCGGCCCTCATGCTGTCGCAGGGCGCCGGCAGCGTGACGGAGGAGGATCTGGCGAACATCCGCGAGGCGCTGAGGCTCAACGAACCCTTCATCGTTCAGTACTGGGGCTTCGTCAAAGGCCTGTTCACCGGCGATTTCGGCCGCAGCTTTCTCGGCGGCACGTCGGTCTCGCTGCTCATCTCCAAGGCGCTTCCGGCGACGCTGGCGCTGGCGCTGTCCTCCATGCTGGTCTCGATCGCGATCTCGATCCCGCTCGGCATCCACGCCGCCGTGCACAAGGGCAAGGCGGCGGATCAGGTGATCCGGATCCTGTCGCTGGTCGGTCTCTCCTTCCCGAATTTCTGGCTCGCCATCATGCTGGTGCTGGTGTTCTCGGTGATGCTGCAGTGGCTGCCGCCATCGGGCATGAGCGGCCTTTCGAGCTTCGTCATGCCGGCCGTCACCATGGGCATCATCCTGACGGCCACGAATGTGCGCCTCGTCCGCACGGCGATGCTGGAGACGCTGCGCTCGCAATACATCCAGGTGGCGCGCGCCAAGGGTCTCAGCGAGACGACGGTGCTCTACAAGCACGCCTTGCGGAACTGTGCCATTCCGCTGATCACCTATTTCGGCCTGCAGTTCGGCGGCCTGCTGGGCGGCATCGTCGTCATCGAGCGCGTCTTCAACTGGCCCGGTCTCGGCACGCTGGCCTTCGACGCGGTGGCCGGTCGTGATTATCCCGTCCTGCAGGCGGTCATCAGCGTGCTGTCGCTTCTGATCATCGGCATCAATCTGCTGGTCGACATCGCCTACGGTCTCGTCGATCCGCGCATCCGCACCCGCTAGAAGGACGCGATGATGACACAGGCTGCCGCGCGGCTGCGCCACTTCAAGAACATCGAGTTCATCCTCGGCATCGTCCTTGCCGGCACGATGACGCTGGCTGTGCTCCTGTCGCCGCTGCTGTTTCCCGACGGCGGCGAGCAGATCAACCTGGCGGCCCGGCTGACCAGACCGTTCACCGACTGGCATCACCTCCTGGGAACGGACCCCCTGGGGCGCGACGTTCTGGCCCGCGTCGTGACCGGCGGCAGGATTTCGCTGCTCGTGGGCTTCGCCTCCGTCGCCGGCGCCGTGGTCGTCGGCGTGGTGATGGGCCTGGTGTCCGGTTACTATCGCGGCTTCTGGGACATGCTGGTGATGCGCTTTGCCGACGTACAGCTGGCACTGCCCTTCATTCTGCTCGCCATCACCTTCATCGCCATCGTCGGCGGCGGGCTCGGCAACACCATCATCCTGCTGATTGTGTCGCAATGGGTGCAGTATGCACGCCTCGTGCGCGGCTCGGTCCTGTCGCTCAACGACCGCGAGTTCATTCATGCCGCCAAGGCGATCGGCGTGCCCGACATCAAGATCCTGTTCCAGCATCTCCTGCCCAATCTGGCAGGGCCGGTGGTGGTGCTGATGACGCTCAACGTCGCCACGAACATTCTGCTTGAGAGTTCGCTGACCTTCCTCGGTCTCGGCGTCGACCCGACGATCCCGAGCTGGGGAGGCATGCTGGCCGACGGGCGCACCTATCTGCAGAACGCCTGGTGGGTCAGCGTCTTCCCGGGCCTTGCCATTCTCTTCACCGTGCTCGGCCTGAACCTTCTCGGCGACTGGCTGCGCGATCTTCTCGACCCGACCGGACGCACCGAAGCATGACCGTCATTCTCGATAAGACCTTCGAAAGAACACTGGACCGCCTGGTCGCCGACCATGCCGTCGAAGCCTGGCGCGGAGCGCGCCTTGAAGCCTGGCTGTTCGAGGACGCCGAAAGCAGACGCGGCGCCGAGCAAAGGTTTGCGAAGGCCGGCATCGCCGCCAGGCTGCACAGCGCCTACAAGCCGCTCGTTCATTTCTTCCTGGAAGAGGAGGGGGCTTCGGGGCCGTTCGAGCGCATCGAGATCACCTATCCGGTGAACGAGGCGGCGGTCGAACAGCGCTTCCTGCTGGAAGCCTATCCTCTGGCCGGGATGCTCGGCGATGCCGAACTCTCCTTCGTGCCGGGGGCTCCTGGCGATCGATGCGAATATGCCGTGCGCGCGAGGCGGCCGGACGGCACGGACTTCCACCGCACCGTCTTTGCGCCCAACCGGCTGGCGCCGGACCATGTCGGCGAGAAGCCGCTGTCTCCCTGCGGCTGGCTGCGCATCAGCCATCCCGATGGTCGCAGTGTGGATGAGGCGCTTGAAACCGAGTACGAGGCCCTGTTCCACGAGGCGCTGCGGGCGGTTTCCGATCACCGCTGGGGGGCTGAGGAGCCGCTCTTCGAGACGCTGCACGTCGCCGTTTCCCTTCCGGGATCCGATCGCGCCCTGCCGGTGGGCGAAGAGGCGATCAGCCTGCACGAGGCGCTGCACGAGGAGTTTTACTTCTCGTTGCTCGAGCTGTTCCAGAAGAGGTCGGGCCGGCCGCTGGGATCGCGGGGATTGCAGCCCGGCCAGATCGTCCCCGAGATCGCGGCAAGCGAAGGAGCGGTGACCCTTCGCATCGAAACCCGGCCGCTTTCATCCGAAGACGCCGCATGGCCGCGGCAGGATCTCCATCGGGCGCAGGCGCCGTTCGGCGTCGCGCAGATCGACGAGGTTCTCGGGGAGATCGGCGGCGAAGCCTACAGCGTGAAATCCCGCGCCGGCCGCGACGTTCCGGCGCGCTATGTGCGCGGCACCGATCACCCCATCATGCTGAGCGGCGGCCAGCATCCCAACGAGGTCTCCGGCATCGCCGGTGCGTTGCGCGGCGCCAGGTTGCTTGCCGACCGCCCCAACGCTCACTTTGCGGTTTCGCCGCTGGAAAATCCGGATGGATATGCGCTGCACTGGCGCCTGTGCCGGAGCCAGCCGCGCCATATGCACCATGCGGCCCGCTACACCGCGTTGGGCGACGACCTCGAATACCGCGAGGCTGAGCCGCTCCACGAAAAGGGCATCCGCCGCGAGAGCCACGCACGAACCGGCGCCCTGCTGCATGTCAATCTGCACGGTTACCCTTCCCATGAGTGGACCCGCCCGCTGACCGGCTACATACCGCGCGGCTTCGAGATGTGGACCGTCCCGAAGGGGTTTTTCCTGATCGGGCGCCACAAGAAGGGATGGGCGGAGCAAACCCGCGCGGTGCTGGAAGCGGTGACGCTCGCACTCGGTGCGATCCCCGGCCTGCTTGCCTTCAACGAGCGGCAGATCCGCCTCTACGAGGTGCATGCCGGCGCGCTGCAGTTCGAGGTGCTGAACGGCTTTCCCTGCACCGTTTCGGAAGACGATCGACACACGGCTCCGATGATGCTGATCACCGAATATCCCGACGAGACGATCTACGGCGAGGCCTTTGCCCTTGCCCATGAAGCGCAGGCGCGGACGGTTCTTGCCGCCTATGACGCCCTGCAGGCGATCATGGCCGGGACGGAGACCGCCTGAACCATCGTCACTCGAGCAGAACCTGCCCGTGAAAGTCGTCCTCGGCCTTCCTGGCCTCGGTCTTGATGAAGTCCGTCAGCATGCGAATGCGCGGCGCGGTCGCCATGTCCTGATGCGCTATGCACCAGTAGTAGCGTTCCAGATGCACCTCTTTCGGGATCACCGGTATCAGGTCGGGATAATGGCGCGCCATGAAATGCGGCATCACGCAAAGGCCCAGCCCCTTGCGCGTCGCCGCAAGCTGCGCGTGAATGCTCGAGCTCTGATAGAAGGCGCGCGCGCCCGGCAGGATTTCCCGATGGTAATCGAGCCCGGGCGTGAAGATCATGTCCTCGATGTAGCCGATGATGCGGTGGCCCGACAAATCCGCCTTGCGCCGCACCGGCGGGTGGCGCTCGAGATAGTCGCGCGTTCCGTAGAGGAAAAGGCGGTAGAGCGTGATCTTTTCGTAATGGTGCGAGCCGGTTCGGGTGGTCGACAGCGTCACCGACATGTCCGCCTCACGGCGCGACAGCGAAACGATCTGCTGGATGATCAGAAGCTCGATCGAGAGACCGGGAAGCGATTGGGCGAGGCCCGGCAGGCGGTCGGCCAGGAAAAAATTGCCGAACCCCTCGAGCGTGCTGATTCGCACCACGCCGCTCACCGGCGTCGTGCCGCCGGCCACCTCGCTCTCCACGCTGGAAGCTTCGCGCTCGACGGCTTCGGCGCGCTCGACCAGCTTTTCCCCCGCAGCCGTGAGAACATAGCCGCGCGGGTTGCGCTCGAAGAGCTTGGCGGCGAGCGCCTGCTCCAGCCGGTCGATGCGCCGCGACACCGTGGCATGGTTGGTTCTCAGCTTGCGCGCTGCCGCAGAAAGTTGCCCCGTTCTGGCGACGGCCAGGAAAAACTGCAGGTCGTCCCAGGAAAATGGTCGCATGGGTCTGTACGTTTTTGCACCGAGTTTGTGCGAAAATAAATGGTTGTGTGCAGAAAGGTCAATGCTATGACTCTGACCATGATCGCGCATGGGAAGGGAGACCCGTTTTGCGCGGGTCTCGCCGCAACATCTCGTGCGTCGATTGATCCTGTTGGGGGGAGCACCGAGGAGAGTTCACTCGCCTGCAGGCAGGAAACAGCACCGCGCGCGCTGTCGCGTACCATGCGGTTCACCATAGGGAGGACGGACAATGAGATTACTCACTCTTATATCCACTGCGCTGATGGCTTCTGCGGCACTGCCGGCCATGGCGCAGGTTTCCGACGACGTCGTCAAGATCGGCATCTTGAACGATCAGTCGGGCGTCTACGCGGATTTCGGTGGAAAATGGTCCTATGAAGCGGCCAGGATGGCTGTCGAGGATTATGGCGGCAAGGTCCTCGACAAGCCGGTCGAGGTGATCACCGCCGACCACCAGAACAAGCCGGACATCGCTTCCAACATCGCTCGCCAGTGGTACGACACCGAGCAGGTGGATGCGATCATGGAACTGACCACCTCGTCGGTGGCGCTGGCCGTGCAGGGCATCTCCACCGAAAAGAAGAAGATCGACATCGTGACCGGCGCCGCGACGACGGCGCTGACCGGCGAGCAGTGTTCCCCTTACGGGTTCCACTGGGCCTATGACACGCATGCGCTCGCCGTCGGCACCGGCGGCGCACTGGTGGAACAGGGCGGCGATACCTGGTTCTTCCTGACCGCCGACTATGCGTTCGGCTATTCGCTGGAGGAAGAGACCGGCAACTTCGCCAAGTCGAAGGGCGGTGAGGTGGTCGGAGCCGTGCGTCATCCGCTGGCGACGACGGATTTCTCCTCCTTCCTGCTGCAGGCTCAGGCTTCGGGCGCCAAGGTGATCGGCCTGGCCAATGCCGGCCTCGACACGGCGAACGCCATCAAGCAGGCCGCTGAATTCGGCATCGTCGCGGGCGGCCAGCGCATGGCGGCCTTGCTGTTCACCCTTGCCGAAGTGCACGGTCTCGGCCTGGAGGCCGCGCAGGGGCTGACGCTGACGGAAGGCTTCTACTGGGACCGCAACGACGAGTCGCGCGAGTTCGCCCGCCGCTACTTCGAGCGCACGAAGCGCATGCCGAACATGGTGCAGGCGGGCACGTATTCGGCCGTCACGCAGTACCTCAAGGCGATCGAGAAGGCCGGCACGGATGAGACCGAGGCGGTTGCCAAGCAGCTTCACGAAATGCCCGTCAACGACCTCTTCGCCGAGAACGGCAAGGTCGGAGCAAACGGCCGCATGATCCATGACATGTACCTCATGGAGGTGAAGACGCCGGACGAGAGCAAGGAGCCCTGGGACTATTACAAGGTTCTGGCGACCATCCCCGGCGATGAAGCCTATATCAAGCCGTCCGAGAGCGGTTGCCCACTGGTCACGCAGTGACGACGGCTGAAATGATGAATGCGCAGGCCGTTGCCGGCGGCGCGGGCGTCGATGCAGAGCCGCGGGTGGTCTTGTCCGCCCGCGGTTTGCGGCGCGACTTTGCCGGCTTCGTCGCCGTGAAGAACGTCGATCTGGACGTTCATCATGCGAAGATTCACGCACTGATCGGCCCCAACGGGGCCGGCAAGACCACGGTATTCAATCTTCTCACCAAGTTTCTGGCGCCCAGTGCCGGCCGGATCGAGCTTCTTGGACGCGACATCACCCACACGCCGCCCGCCAAGGTGGCGCGGCTTGGGCTGGTGCGTTCGTTCCAGATCTCGGCGATCTTCCCGCATCTGACGGTGCTCGACAATGTGCGCGTCGCGCTGCAGCGGCCGGGCGGGCTCGGCTATCAGTTCTGGCGCTCCCTGGGCGCCCTCGATCTCCTGACCCCGCGCGCCGAGGCCCTGCTCGAGACGGTCGGCTTGCAGAACGAACGGCACAGGCTTGCTGCCGATCTTTCCTACGGGCGCAAGCGGGTGCTGGAGATCGCAACGACATTGGCGCTCGATCCAAAGGTCCTGCTGCTCGACGAGCCCATGGCGGGCATGGGCCACGAGGATGTCGGCATCGTCGCCGAGATCATTCGCGACGTCGCCCGGGACCGCGCCGTGCTGATGGTGGAGCACAATCTCAAGGTGGTCGCCGATCTGTGCGATTGGATCACGGTCCTGCAGCGCGGCGAGATCATCGCCGCCGGCGACTACGCGACGGTCAGCCAGGACGAGCAGGTGAAGGTGGCCTATATGGGGACGGCCTATGACTGACCGGCAGGCAAGCCCGCTTCTGAAGGTTCGCGACCTCAACGCCTGGTACGGAGAAGGTCATGCGCTGCACGGGGTGAGCCTCGATGTGATGCGGGGCGAGACCGTGACGCTGCTCGGACGCAACGGGGTCGGCAAGACCACCACCTTGCGGGCCATCATGGGCATCATCCGCAAACGCAAGGGCGTGATTGAGTTCGGCGGCCGCGACCTGATGCACACGCCTTTGCACCGCACGGCGCATGCCGGGCTCGGCTTCGTGCCCGAGGAACGCGGCATCTTCTCGACGCTCACGGTGGAGGAGAACCTTATCCTGCCTCCCGTCGTCTCCGATGGCGGCATGAGCATCGCGGAGATATTCGACCTGTTTCCCAACCTCAAGGAGCGGCGCAACAGCTCCGGCACCAAGCTTTCGGGAGGTGAACAGCAGATGCTGGCGATCGCCCGCATGCTGCGCACCGGGGTGAAGCTGCTGCTGCTCGACGAGCCCACCGAGGGTCTTGCCCCGGTGATCGTCGAACGCATCGGCGAGGTGCTCGCCACGCTCAAGGCGCGCGGCATGACGATCCTGCTGGTCGAGCAGAATTTCCGTTTCGCCAGCCGCATCGCGGATCGCTTCTATCTCATGGAACACGGCAGGATCACCGTCGACTTCCCGGTCGGCGAGCTGGAGGAGCGCATGGCCGTGCTGCATGAGGTGATTGGAGTTTGAAGCCATGACCATGATTTTCGGGATTCCGATCCAGGCCCTCCTCGGGCAGCTGCTGGTCGGCCTCATCAACGGCTCCTTCTATGCCATGTTGAGCCTCGGGCTTGCCATCATCTTCGGCCTGCTGCGGGTCATCAATTTCGCGCACGGCGCGCAATACATGCTCGGCGCCTTCGTAGGCTATCTGCTTCTGGCCTATCTCGGCATCGGCTACTGGCCGGCGCTGATCCTGGCGCCGCTGATCGTCGGTGTCACCGGCATGATCATCGAGCGGCTGGCCCTGTCGAGGCTGTACAATGTCGACCCGCTCTACGGTCTGCTGTTCACCTTCGGCCTCGCCCTCGTCATCGAAGGAGCGTTCCGTTATTTCTATGGCGTCTCGGGCCAGGTCTACACACCGCCGTCGCAGCTTACCGGCGGCACCAATCTCGGCTTCATGTTCCTGCCGAACTATCGAGGCTGGGTCGTCGTCGCCTCGCTCTTCATCTGCCTCGGCACCTGGCTCCTGATCGAGAAGACCAAGCTTGGCGCCTATCTGCGGGCAGCGACGGAAAATCCGACGCTGGTGCAGGCCTTCGGCGTCAACGTGCCCCTGCTCCTGACGCTGACCTACGGCATCGGCTCGGCGCTGGCCGGCCTTGCCGGCATCATGGCCGCGCCCGTCTATCAGGTGAGCCCGCTGATGGGGTCGAACCTCATCATCGTCGTCTTCGCCGTGGTGGTCGTCGGCGGAATGGGGTCGATCCTCGGCGCCATCGTCACAGGATACATGCTGGGTCTCGCGGAGGGTCTGACCAAGGTGTTCTATCCGGAAGCCTCGAACATCGTCATCTTCGTCATCATGGCGATCGTACTGCTTGTCCGGCCTGCCGGCCTGTTCGGAAGGGATGCGTGACATGGCTGCTCTGACGACAAGCGGTATCCGCAACAGGACCCGTGCGCGCACGGAATGGATGCTGGTGGGGGTGGCGGTTGCCGCGCTCCTTGCCGCCCCCTTCTTTCTTTATCCGGTCTTCCTGATGAAGATGTTGTGCTTCGCGCTGTTTGCCTGTGCGTTCAATCTTCTGCTCGGCTTCACCGGCCTGCTGTCCTTCGGCCATGCCGCCTTCTTCGGCGGCGCCGCTTATTTCACAGCGCATGCGGTCAAGGAGTGGGGCTGGACTCCCGAGGCCGGCATCCTCCTCGGCGTCGCCGGCGCGGCGCTCCTCGGGCTGGTGATGGGCTTCTTCGCCATCCGCCGGCAGGGCATCTACTTCTCCATGATCACGCTCGCGCTGGCGCAGATGTTCTACTTCTTCTGCCTGCAGGCTCCGTTCACGAAGGGCGAGGACGGCATTCAGGGCGTGCCGCGCGGCCATCTCTTCGGGTTCATCGACCTCGGCCTGTCGCTGAACATGTACTATTTCGTGCTCGGCTGCTTTCTGCTCGGCGCCTTTGCCATCTGGCGCATCGTCAACTCGCCGTTCGGCATGATCTTGAAGTCGATCCGGGAGAACGAGAATCGCGCCACCTCGCTGGGATACAGCGTGGCCCGCTACAAGCTCGCCGCCTTCGTCATGTCCGCAGCCCTGGCGGGCCTTGCCGGCGCCATGAAAGCTCTGGTTTTCCAGTTCGCCACGCTCACCGACGTCACCTGGCAGATGTCGGGCGAGGTGATCCTGATGACCCTGCTCGGCGGCATCGGAACGATGCTCGGTCCGATCATCGGTGCCGGGCTGGTCGTGGCGCTGCAGAACTATCTGGCAACGTCCGAGTTCCCCGTCACGATCATCACCGGGGCGATCTTCATGATCTGCGTCCTGCTCTTCCGGCGCGGCATTGTCGGTGAGATCCAGGCGCGCCTCGCGCGTGGCGGTTCCGGGGAAGAAGTCTGACCGCCATGACCGGGACTTTCGACTACATCGTCGTCGGCGCGGGAACGGCCGGCTGCCTTCTGGCAAACCGTCTGTCGGCCGATCCGAACGTTTCCGTCCTCCTGCTCGAGGCGGGAGGGCGCGACAATTATGCCTGGATCCACATCCCGGTCGGCTATCTCTACTGCATCTCCAACCCGCGCACCGACTGGTGCTTCACCACGGAAGCGGAAGCCGGGCTTGGCGGCCGCTCGCTCGCTTATCCGCGCGGCAAGGTGCTGGGCGGCTGTTCGTCGATCAACGGCATGATCTACATGCGCGGCCAGGCCCGCGACTACGACCAGTGGCGGCAGATGGGCTGCACCGGCTGGGGCTGGGACGACGTGCTCCCTTATTTCCGCAAGCCGGAGGACTATTATCGCGGCGCCGACGAGATGCACGGGGCAGGCGGCGAGTGGCGCGTCGAGGAAGCGCGCGTGCGCTGGGACATCCTCGACGCCTTCCAGGACGCCGCCGAGGCGTTGGGCATTCCGCGGGTCGACGATTTCAACCGGGGCAGCAACGAAGGCTCGTCCTATTTCAAGGTCAATCAGCGCGGCGGTGTGCGCTGGAACGCCTCGAAGGCTTTTCTGAAGCCGGTCCGCCATCGCAGGAACCTGCGCGTCGAGACCGGCGCACATGTGCGCACGCTGCTCTTCGAGGACGGTGCCGTGCGCGGCGTCGCCTATGACCGGGACGGGACGGCGCAGGAGGCGCGCTGCCGGCGCGAGGTGGTGCTGGCGGCCGGCGCCATCGGCTCGCCGCACATCCTGGAGCTCTCAGGCATCGGTCGTGGCGCCGTGTTGCAGAACGCCGGCATTCCGGTCCTGAAGGAGCACCGGTCTGTCGGCGAGAACCTGCAGGATCACCTGCAATTGCGTTGCGCCTACAAGGTGTCGGGCATCCGCACGCTCAACGAGCAGGCGAGCCGCCTGGCCGGCAAGGCGGCGATCGCGCTGGAATATCTTGTCAGCCGCTCCGGTCCCATGTCGATGGCGCCGAGCCAGCTTGGCCTGTTCACGCGCTCCGATGCGTCGCGCGAGACGCCCAACCTGCAATATCACGTGCAGCCGCTGTCGCTCGACAAGTTCGGGGAGCCGGTGCATCCCTTTCCGGCGTTCACCGCAAGCGTGTGCAATCTACGGCCCGACAGCCGCGGCTCGGTGCACGCGGTTTCCGGAGACTTCCGCAAGCAGCCGGCGATCCGCCCCAACTATCTGTCGACGGAGAGCGACAGGCACGTGGCCGCCGATGCCATTCGGCTCACCCGCCGCATCGTCGCGCAGCCCGCCCTACAGCGTTACGCGCCCAAGGAGTTCAAGCCGGGAGATCGCTATCAGAGCGAGGAGGAACTGGTGGAGGCGGCCGGCCAGGTGGGGACGACCATCTTCCACCCCGTCGGAACGTGCCGTATGGGCGTCGATCCGGATGCCGTCGTCGATCCGCGGCTGCGCCTGCACGGGGTGGCGGGGTTGCGCATCGCCGATGCCTCGGTGATGCCCACCATAACCTCCGGCAACACCAACTCGCCGACGCTGATGATCGCCGAGAAGGCGGCAGACATGATCCTCGCGGACGCGCGCTGAAGATTTATTCCACCACCGCGCTTTCGTTGCCGAACCCCCGGGCTTCAAGGATGCCGAATGTTTCAACCGCTTTTTCAAGCGGGAAACCGGCGTTGCTCCCGGCCGCCTGCGCAGGGAGGCCGTGCGGCGCAAGTCGAAGAGCGGGGAGTCTTTTGCTGCCTGGCCTTGAGGCCGACGCAGCAAGTGGAGCTACAGTTTCAGGACCGCCACCGAGGCTTCGCTGTTGTGGACATACTCGTTCGCGTCGGGCTGGCGCTGGACCAGAAGGAGAAAAAGCAGATCCGTCAGGGCCAGTTGCGCGTCGCGTGCAGTGATCGCAGACGACCGCGCGCGTTCTTCGTCGGCCACGGTGTGCAGACGGATGTCGGCGGCGCCCATTAGGGGATTTTCCTGCAGCCGCGTGACGGAGATGACGGTCGCGCCGCGCTTGCGCGCCAACTCCGCGATGCGCAGGGTCTCGATGCTCTTGCCGGAATGGGAAAGCGCAAACAGGACATCCTCCCGTCCGAGCGCCGAGACGCTGCCCATCTGCACATGGCTGTCGCTGTCGTGAAACGCATATCGCCCGAGCTTCTGCAGCTTGTAGGTGAGATCGCGGGCGACCAGCGAGGAGGCGCCGACGCCGGCGATATGCACGCGGCGAGCCCGGTTGAGTGCCGCAAGCGCCCTGCCGATCTCGGTTTCGCTGTTGGCGGCGACCGTCTCCTGCATCGACAGGAGCTTGCTGCCGATCAGCTTCTGCAGGACCACGGCATAGCTGTCATCGACCTCGATGGTGCTGTGGATCATCTCGGTCGGAACGTGCCATTCCTGTGCCTTCGCCTTGCTGACGGCAAGCTTCAGGTCCTGATATCCCTCATATCCGAGCTTCTGGCTGAACTTGACCACGCTCGACTGGCTGCGCCCGGTTTCTGCGGCAAGCGCGGCGGACGACAGGCGCAGCATCCTATCGGGATTGTCGAGAATGAACTGCCCGATCTGGCGATCGGCCGGCGCCATCGACTCCAGTTTCGCGCGGATGACCTTGAGAATCGACATGCATTCCTTTCACAGCTGCGCGCACCGGCCTGCGCCGAATGCCGATGGGAATAATATATTCCGTTGAGCAATGCGACAATGGAATATACCAATAGTGGCCTTCAATGCGGCGGCCCACGGGGTGGCCGCCATCATATCGGAGGGGTTGCGGCCATGGACAGATTGCGGATCGTCGGCGGAGGCAGGCTGCAAGGCACGGTAACGATCGCCGGCGCGAAGAACGCTGCGCTCCCGCAGATCGCCGCCGCGCTGCTCAGTCCTCATCCGTTGGAGCTTACAAACCTTCCCCAGGTCTCCGACGTCGACAACATGCTGAGCGTGGCCCGGCTTTACGGCGCCCGCGTCGAGCGCAATGCGCATTCGACGACGATCGATGCCGGCGACATCGTATCGCGTGAAGTCAGCTACGATACGGTGCGGCGCATGCGGGCGACCGTTCTGTTTCTCGGGCCGCTGCTGGCCCGCTTCGGCGAGGCGCGGGTCTCGCTGCCCGGCGGATGCGCGATTGGCGCGCGGCCGGTCGACATGCACATCGATGCGCTCGCCACGCTGGGAGCGGAGATCGTCATCGAGAACGGCCTTATCGTGGCTTCCGCGCGCGGCGGGCTGAAAGGGGCGCGTATCCTGCTTGGCGCGCCTTCCGTCGGGGCGACGGAAACGGCGCTGATGGCCGCCACCATGGCCGTCGGCGAGACGGAGATCGTGAATGCCGCGCGCGAGCCGGAGGTTGCCGATCTGGCCGCCTGCCTCACCGCGATGGGGGCCGAGATAGAAGGCGCCGGAACGCACCGCATCCTGGTCCAGGGTCCGACCGGATGGCAGCCGGCGAAGCATCACGGCATCGCCGACCGCGTCGAGGCCGGCACCTATGCGGTCGCTGCTGCGATTACCGGCGGCGAGCTGGAATTGACCAACGCCCGCATCGAGAACCTCGCCGCGGTGATCCAGGTTCTGGAGATCATGGGGGCGAGCGTCCGGCCAAGCAATCGCGGCCTGGTGGTCGCGCGCGGCGGCCCGTTGCGCGCCGCCGATATCGTCACCGAGCCCTATCCAGGCTTTCCGACCGACCTCCAGGCGCAGTTCATGACACTCGCCTGCTGCGCGGCGGGCACCTCGCATATCCGCGAGACGATCTTCGAGAACCGTTTCATGCACGTGCCCGAGCTGGTGCGGCTGGGCGCCGACATCGCGCTGCAGGGGACGGCGGCCACGGTGCGCGGCGGAGCGGCCCTGAAGGGGGCGCAGGTGATGGCGACGGATCTGCGTGCCTCCGTCTCGCTCGTTCTGGCCGCGCTGGCTGCCGAGGGAGAAACGATCATCAACAGGGTCTATCATCTGGACCGCGGCTACGAGCAGATCGACAGCAAGCTCGCCCAATGCGGTGCCGAGATCGAAAGGCTGCGCGACTGAAGCCATGACTGAGACAGCCATGACCGAAACGGCAGAAGACAAGGGCTATTTTCTGGGCGTGGACGGCGGCGGGACCGGGTGCCGCGCGCGGATCGAGGACGCGGCGGGAACCGTGCTCGGGCAGGGCCTTTCCGGCCCCGCCACGACCCGGCTCGGCATCGAGGAAGCGTGGGCTTCGGTGTCGCGCGCCTTCGGCGCGGCCATCGCCGAGGCGGGACTGGATGCAGCCGGCATCGCCCGCATCCATGCCGGCGTAGGGCTTGCCGGCATGACCCGCAAAGGATCTCTCGAGGCGCTGCGCCGGCTTTCCCACCCGTTCGCCAGCATCGATTTCGTCAGCGACGGCATCGGTGCCTGTCTCGGGGCGCATTCGGGCCTCGACGGGGCGATCGTCATTGCCGGTACAGGCTCCATCGGTCTGGGCATCGTCGGCGGGCGCGACCTGCGCATGGGAGGCTACGGCTTCCCGATCTCCGACGAGGGCAGCGGAGCCGATATCGGCCTGATGACCTTGCGGCTGGCGCTGCAGGCGCATGACGGGCGCATCGAGAAGAGCCTCCTCCTGGCGGAAGTCCTGCAGCGCTTCGGCGACGATCCCGCCGAGGTCGTCCAGTGGATGGACCGGGCGACGGCCACCGACTACGCGACCTTTGCGCCGATGGTGCTGCGCCACGCCGACCAGGGCGATGCGGCCGGACGGCGCATCGTGCAAACGGCGGCGGGGCAGATCGACATGCTGGTGCGCGCGCTGTTCGACCAGGGTGCGCCGCGGGTGACCCTGCTCGGCGGTCTCGCGGGACCGCTGGAACCGTGGTTGTCGCCGGACGTGCGCCGCCGCCTGAAGCCCGCCGACGGGGATGCCGTCTCCGGTGCGATCATCCTGGCCAGGAGAGCGGCCGGGGCACTTTGAGAGCTTCTCTCGAGCCGACATTAGGAATACATTATTCCAAATGGCGATTGACGGTGGGAATTTTCAATTATAATCCTTTGCGGATACGACAGGGAAGGCGCGATAAACAAAAGGCAGCGCCGCACGGGTTCACCGGCTCTCGACCGACGGTCGCGAGCGGTATTTTGACGCCATTCCCTTTGCACGTCTGAGCATCCGAGTTTCGGGAAGAAGTCATGAATGAAAAAGCGTTGATGTCAGAGCTGGAAAAGCTGGTGTCGGAGGGCCGGAACCCGAAGACGATGCACATCGACCTTCAACAGACCCCGGCAATCCTCAAGCTGATCAACGATGAGGACAAGGGCGTTCCGCATGCCGTCGAGCAGGTGATCCCGCAGATCGCCGCCGCCGTCGACAAGGTCGTGGAAGCCTTTCGCAACGGCGGCCGTCTGATCTATATGGGGGCCGGCACGAGCGGTCGGCTGGGTGTGCTCGACGCCTCGGAATGCCCGCCCACCTTCAGCGTGCCGGAAGACATGGTGTTCGGCCTGATCGCCGGCGGTCCCGAAGCCCTGACGCATGCCGTCGAGGGGGCCGAGGACGACCCGGCGCAAGGACGCGAGGCCTTGCGGGAGGCCGGCCTTACGGCGCGCGACGTGGTTGTCGGCATCGCCGTCAGCGGACGCACCCCCTATGTCATCGGCGGTCTGAACTATGCCAGGGAGATCGGTGCGACGACCGTCGCCCTGTCGTGCAATCCCGATTCGGTGATCGGCGGCATCGCCGACCTGGCGATCGCCCCCGTCGTCGGTCCGGAGATCCTCACGGGCTCGACGCGCCTCAAATCCGGCACCGCGCAGAAGCTCATTCTCAACATGCTGACCACGGCCAGCATGATCCGCATGGGCAAGATCTACCAGAACCTGATGGTCGACCTGACGATCAGCAACCAGAAGCTCTTCGCCCGTGCTTCCCGCATCGTCATGGAGGCGACGGGCTGCACGCTCGACGAGGCGAAGGGCTATCTGCAGAGTGCCGACAACGACGTGAAGCTGGCGATCATGATTGCCCTGACGGGGTTGGAGGCGGAGGATGCGCGGACGGCGCTCGCCGATGCCGGCGGGTTCCTGCGCAAGGCGATCAACGAGAGACGGCCTGAGGCTGCGCAGGATTGGAAGTAAGTATGGGGCGGGCGAACCGGCCGGTTCGGACGCGGAGCAGTCCTTGTTCTCAGAGGGAGAAAAACATGGGTAAGTCATTTTCTGGAAAGCTGATATGCGGCGTTGCACTGTCCGTCGCGCTGGGTGCGGCGGGCTTTGCCGTGCCGGCCGCCGCCGCCACGCTGCGCATGGCCTGGTCGCAGGACGCGACAGGCCTCGACCCGCACAAGCAGACGGCCTTCTCGTCGCTGCGCCTTCTTGAGCTGATTTACGAGCCTCTCGTGCGCCTCGACGACGCGTTGAAGATCGTGCCCGCCCTGGCGCAGTCCTGGGAGTTTTCGCAGGATTCCAAGACGCTGACCTTCAAGCTCGATCCCGACGCGACGTTCCAGAACGGCGACAAGGTGACCTCGGCCGACGTCAAGGCCTCGTTCGAACGCCTGATGGCCGAGGAGACGGGTGCGGCGGCGCGTGCCAACTTCCTGTCGATCGCCAGCATCGACACGCCGGACGAGACGACCGTCGTCTTCAATCTGTCGCAGCCCGACGTGCCGCTTCTGACGGCAATGACGAACATCAACGCGGCGGTGGTTCCGGCGAGCGAGATCGCGGCCGGCACGATCGGCACCAAGGCCATCGGCTCCGGACCGTTCAAGCTCGACAAATGGGAGCCGAACGCCAAGGAGGTGCTGAGTGCCAACAAGGATTGGGCCGGCGGCGAGACCTCCATCGACGGCATCGACATCAGCGTGCTTCCGGACGAGACGGCGATCCTGGCGGCGCTGCGCGCCAAGCAGGTGGATTTCGCACTGATCAACGACCCTCTGGTGGCAACGCTCGTTCCCAACGAAGCCGGCCTCCGGCTCGACCGTACCCCGGTGCTCAACTACCATGTCCTGCAGTTGAACCCGTCGCGCACGCCGATGACGGAACTCGGCGTGCGTCAGGCGATCTCCTGCGCCGTCGATCGCCAGGATGTGCTCGACACCGCTCTGCTCGGCGAGGGCAAGGTGACCGGTCCGCTCACCATGCCCGCCTATGCCATCGACCCGTCGCAGCTCTTCTGCTACGAGCGCGATCTCGACAAGGCGAAGCAGCTGATGGCCGATGCCGGCTATGCGGACGGATTTTCCGCCACGGTGATCGCCGCCACCGGCGAGCCGCCCACGGCCGCGGCGGAGGCGCAGGTCCTCCAGTCCCAGCTCGCCGAGATCGGCATCAAGCTCGACATCAAGCTGATGGAACTGAACGTCTATGTCGACACCTGGCTGAAGGGCGATTTCGACATGGCGGTGGCGCTGAACGGTGGCCGCGCCGATCCCTATTCCATGTACAACCGCTACTGGACGAAGGCCGGCAATCTGCAGAAGGTGGCCAATTACATCGACGACACGCTCGACGATCTGATGCAGCAGGGCCGTGTGGAGAGCGATCCGGAAAAGCGCCGGGAAATCTTCGCGGCCTTCGAAAAGCACCTTGCCGAGGTGTCGCCCTGGATCTGGCTCTACACGTCCTACAGCTACACCGCGCAGCAGAACAATGTGGAGGGCTTCGTGCCCACCCCGACCGGATCCCTGTTCGGATTGAGCAAGGTTTCGGTAGCGAAATGAAGAATGGCGGGGCCGCGCCTGACCGGTGCGGCCCACCAGGCGCCCCCGTGGCGAGCGTGTCGAACCGCGCCGGCGGGATAGAGGGCGGCGGCGCTTTGAATTGAACGCCAGGGCATGAGACAATTGCAGTTGGAAGGACGCGGGGTGGCCGCTTCATGAACTATCTGACCCGACGGCTGGTGACCTTTCCGCTGGTCATGCTTGGGGTGTCCGTCCTCGTGTTCATCTCGATCCGTCTGGTTCCGGGCGATGCCATCACGGCGATGCTCGGAACCGAGGCCGGACTTTTGACGCCCGAACAGCGCGCTGCGCTGGAAGCCTATTTCGGCATAGACCAGAGCTGGCCCGTTCAATACGGACGCTGGCTTCTGGGGGCGCTGAAGGGCGATCTCGGCATCTCGGTGACCTTCGGCAAGCCGGTGCTGGACGTGATCCTGGAGCGCTTTCCGCTGACGCTGGAACTCGCGCTGCTCTCCATGGCCATCGCGCTGCTCATCGGGCTTCCGGCCGGCGTTTTCGCCGCCACCCGCAACGAGAAACCGTCCGATCTCGGCGTACGCATCTTCGCCATGATCGGTCAGTCGACGCCGAATTTCGTCGTCGGGCTTCTGCTCATCTACATCCTGTCGGTCGGCTTCGGCGTGCTGCCGGTCATGGGAGCGTTCACGCCGCTCTTCCAAGACCCTCTGGAAAATCTGGGTCAGCTCATCCTGCCGGCGCTGACGCTCGGTTTCGCCTTTGCGGCGTCCGTCACGCGCATCGCGCGCTCGGCTATGCTCGATGTGCTCAGCGAGGACTACGTGCGCACCGCCCGAAGCAAGGGCGCTCCGGCGATGAGCGTGCTCTGGCGCCATGCGCTGCCCAACGCCCTCATTCCCGTCGTCACGCTGAGCGGTGTCGAGTTCGGCTATCTGCTGGGCGGCGCCGTCATCGTCGAGCAGATCTTCGCGCTGCCGGGTCTCGGCCGCATGGTGCTCGACGCCATCCTGCAGCGCGATTATGCGCTGGTGCAGGGCAGCGTCCTGTTCATCGCGCTCAATTTCATGATCGTCAATCTTCTCGTCGACCTCGCCTATGCGATGCTCGATCCGCGCATCCGACTGGGAGATCGCTGATGCGCATTCTCCGGGCCATCTTCACCCATCCGAGCGGCCGCATCGGTGGAACCATCGTCGGCCTCTATCTCGTCGTCGCAATCCTCGGTGCTCTGGGCTTCACACCGCATGACCCGCTGATGCAGTTCCGCATCGATCGCCTGCAGGCGCCCGATGCCGTCCATTGGATGGGCACGGACCTTTTCGGACGCGATGTCGCAAGCCGGTTGATGGTGGGCATCAGCCAGTCCTTCGTCGTCGCCTTTGCCTCCGTTGCGCTCGCTGCCTCGGCGGGCGTCGTGCTGGGCCTTGCCGCCGCCTGGTCCGGCAAGGGCTGGGACGGTCTGATCATGCGCATCATGGACGTCCTGCTTGCCTTTCCCGCGATCCTGCTCGCCCTGCTCATCATCGCGGTCGTGGGGCCGGGCACCTGGACCAGCGTCATGGCGATCGCCATCGTCTACACGCCCATCTTCACCCGTGTCGTGCGGGGTCCCGCCCTGTCGCTCAAGACCCGCGATTTCGTCGATGCCGCCCGCACCTTCGGCAGCAGCCGATACTACATCCTGACGCGTCATCTGATGCTCAACCTCGTCGCCCCGCTCACCGTGCAGGTGACACTGGCGCTCGCCTGGGCGCTTCTGACCGAAGCGGGCTTGAGTTTCCTCGGCCTCGGCACCCAGCCGCCGGCCTCCTCGCTCGGTTTGATGCTCAGCGACAGCCGCAACCTGATGGAAATGGCGCCCTGGCTGCTCGTCTTCCCGGGTCTGGCGATCATGATCGGGATCCTGGGCTTCAACCTCCTGGGGGATGCGCTGCGCGACATTCTCGATCCCAAGACGCGGAGGGTTGCCGCATGACACCGCTGCTTTCCGTTTCCGATCTGCATGTCGGTTTCGGCCGCGATCCGAGGGCCAGCGAGATCGTCCGGCGCGTGAGCTTCGACCTCGCCGCCGGCGAGACGCTCGCCATCGTCGGCGAAAGTGGCTCGGGCAAATCCGTCACCGCCCTGTCGATCAATCGTCTGGTCGATTACGGGGGTGGGCAGATCACCCGTGGGTCCATCGCCTACACGCGTGCCGACGGCAGGACGCTCGATCTGGCGCAGGCCTCCGAACGAGAGCTGACGAAGATCCGCGGCGGCGAGATCGGCATGATCTTTCAGGAACCGATGACCTCGCTCAACCCGGTGCTGACCATCGGTGAGCAGATCGAGGAATCGTTCCGCCTGCATCGCGGCCTGACCGGCCGCCAGGCGTCTGCGGCCGCAAAGGACGCGCTTGACCGCGTGCGTATTCCCGACGCTGCCCGACGCCTGAAATACTGCCCGCACCAGCTTTCCGGCGGCATGCTGCAGCGGGTGATGATCGCCGCGGCGATTTCCTGCAATCCGCGCCTCTTGATCGCCGACGAGCCGACCACGGCGCTCGACGTAACCGTGCAGGCGCAGATCATGGCGTTGCTCGCCGAACTGAAGCGCGAGACCGACATGGCGATGATCTTCATCACCCACGACATCGGCCTCGTCGCCGGCATTGCCGACACGGTGATGGTGATGCAAAGCGGAGAGGTCGTGGAGCAGGGCAGGCTCGATACGGTCCTCGATACGCCGCAGCACCCCTACACCAGGCATCTCCTGAGCGCCGTTCCGCATTTCGAGGCCGGCCGCGCGGCGCGAACCGATTTTCGCAGGCCCGACACGCCGGCGGCGCCGGCCTTGAAAGTCGAAGGGCTGACCGTGCGTTTTCCGGTGACGAGCGGATTGTTCCGCCGCCAGACAGGGGCTGTGCACGCCGTCGACGGGGTCGATTTCGATCTGATGCCGGGCGAGACGCTCGGCATCGTCGGGGAAAGCGGCTCCGGCAAGTCTACCACGGCGCGCGCCATCCTCGGCCTCGTGCCGCCGACCAGGGGGCGTTTTTCCGCCAACACGAATCTGCGGGAAGGCCAAGGGTCTTCGGCCGTGCAGATGGTGTTCCAGAACCCTTACGCTTCGCTCAACCCGCGCCTGCGCGTCGACAGCATCCTCGCCGAGCCGGTGATCGCGGCCGGCCGGCGCGTCACCGCGGAAACGACGCAGCGAATGACGCAGCTTCTGGAGCGCGTCGGCCTGCCGAAGGACGCGCTGCAGCGCTACCCGCATGAGTTCTCGGGAGGCCAGCGGCAGAGGCTCTGCATCGCCCGCGCCCTGATGCTCAACCCTTCGGTGGTCGTGCTCGACGAAGCGGTGTCGGCGCTCGACGTCTCGGTGCAGGCAAAGGTCCTGCAGCTTCTGGTCGAGCTGCAGCAGGAATTCGGCCTTGCCTATCTGTTCGTCTCGCACGACATGGCGGTGGTGGAACGCATCGCGCACCGGATCGCCGTCGTCTATGCCGGTCGGATCGTCGAGATAGGTGATGCGACCTCTATCCTTTCGAAGCCGAAACATTCCTATACGAAGCGACTGATCGCCGCCGTGCCGAGCATAGACCGGCGGCACCAGACCTTCGATCTCGACACCCGGCAGGTTCCCTCGCTCGTGCGCCCGCTCGGCTACGAGCCGGACCCTGCCGCGTGGCAACGTTACGGGCCGGATCACAAGGCGCTTGCGGAGGCCTGAGTCGGTGAATGGAGGAGGAGGGAACCACGTGTCTGCCGGCCATCCGTTGACGCCTCTCCTCGAGCGGGCTTTCGAGCCTGTCGAAGCCGCGGTGCAGGCGGCGCGCATCCCCGGCGCCGTGTTCGGTATCGTCGATAGGGGCGGTGCCCGTCTCGTGCGGGCGACCGGCTGTGCGCAGACCGTGCCGGAACGGCGGGCAATGCGCGAGGACACATGGTTCGATCTCGCATCGCTGACCAAGGTGATCTTCACGACCCCCCGCATCCTCGCCTATGCACGCGATGGCGTGATCGATCTCGACGCGCCGCTGGTCTCGGTGCTGCCGGATCTGCGCCAATACGACCCGACCGCCTGGGAGCGGAAGGTCACCTTCCGCGAGTGCCTCGGCCATCAGACGCCGTTTCCGGCGGTCGAGCCGATCTACACCTATGGCCGCGATCCCGAGCTTCTGCGGGCGTTCGTCCTGCAGCGGGAATGGCGGCGGCTGACCAACCCCGTCTACTCCGACATCAACTTCATCCTGCTCGGCCTTGCCATGGAACGGCTGGAAGGAAAGCGGCTCAGGGATTTCGATTCCGGCCCGGGCTTCGCCTTCTCGGCCGCGCCCGAGGTCGCGGCGGCGACCGAGGACTGCACCTGGCGTCATCGCATCCTGTGCGGCGAAGTCCACGACGACAACTGCTCCGCCCTGGAGGGAGCCGGCCATGCCGGCCTGTTCGGCACCGCCGATGCGGTCCTCGATTTTGCGAAGTCTCTCCTGGAGAAGGATGCGGCCGGCGATCCGCTGGTGGCACTGATGCGGACCCCGCTCTCCGAAAACCGCACGCATGGCTGGGAGCGACCCTATCCGCAGTGGCACGGCGGCACGCTCGCCAGCCCCGGCACCATCGGCCATACCGGGTTCACCGGCACCGCGCTGTGGGTCGATTTCGACCGGGGCCGCGCCTGGACGCTGCTCACCAACCGCATCCACCCCACAAGGCATTTCGACAGTGGCATTTTTCCTCTGCGCCAGGCCGTCTGCGATCTCGTCAATCAAGTTTAGGACCTCGACCATGGGACAACAGTTCGAACCAATCTGGGCCGTCGGCCTCATGACCGGGACCGTTCTCGACGGCAACATCGATGTCGCGCTCCTGAAGACGGATGGCGAGCGGGTGGAGCGCTTCGGCGCCTATACGCTGGCGCCTTATCCGCGCGCCACGCGGGATCTCCTGGAAGAGACGTTGCAGCAGGCGCGTGCCTGGAACTTTGAGGGGCCGGATCCGGCCATCTTCCGCGAGGCGGAGGAGGTGTTGACGCGCGCCCAGTCCGAAGCCGTGCGCCAGCTGGTCGAGAGCGCCGGCCTGGCGATGGCCGACATCGGCATCGTCGGCTTCCACGGTCAGACGGTCCTGCACCGCGCCCCCCGGCCCGGATGCCTCGGCGAGACCCGTCAGCTCGGCGATGGCGCTTTGATGCAGTCCATCCTCGGCTGCAAGGTGGCTTACGACTTCCGTTCCGCCGACATGCGGGCGGGCGGGCAGGGGGCTCCGTTGTCGGCCGCCTATCATGCCGCGCTCCTGCGCGATGTGGATGCTTCGGGCGAAACCGCCGTCCTCAATCTCGGCGGGGTCGCCAACGTCACCTGGTGGGACGGCGCGGACCGGGTCATCGCCTTCGACACCGGCCCGGCCAATGCGCCGATCAACGATTTCGTCAAGGGTCTCGGTCTTGGCGATATGGACCGGGACGGTGCGCTGGCGCTCTCGGGCACGGTGGACGAGGCGCGGCTTTCGCGCCTGCTCGAGCACCCCTACCTCGCCGCGCCCTATCCGAAGTCGCTCGACCGGTTCGATTTCGGCGCGTCGATGGCCGACGGGCTCGATGCCAAGACAGGGGCGGCAACCCTGACCGCGTTCACCACCTCGGCCGTCGGCAAGGCGCTCGACCTCCTGCCGAAGCGGCCCCGCCGCCTCGTCGTCTGCGGCGGCGGGCGTCACAACCCGGCGATCATGGAGATGCTCGGCGTGCGGGCCGGCGTCGAGGCGGTCCCCGCCGAGACGGTGGGCTGGCGCGGCGATGCCATCGAGGCGGAGTGCTTTGCCTTCCTTGCCGTGCGCGTGCTCCGGAACATGCCGATCAGCTTCCCGACCACCACCGGCGTGCCCGAGCCGATGCGCGGCGGCCGGCTTGCCGGCTAATCCTCACCCGGTCCCGGCTGCAGCCTCTTTTGCAGGAAGGTGCGGCTGCGTCCGGCAGGAAAGTCCTCGAGCGCACCGAAAGGCTCATAGCCCTGTCTCTTGTAGGCCTTGGCGGCGTTCGGATTGAACGTGTCGATGAATGCGCCATGGCAACCGCGGCGAACCGCTTCCCGCTCCGCCGCCTCCAGCATTCTGCCGGCCATGCGCTGGCCGCGCAGGCTCTCCGACACCCACAGCCACTGCACATAGAGCCAGCCCCAGGCGGTGTAGCCCGACACGCCGGCGGCGATCTCGCCGGCCTCGGTGCGCACGAAGACCGCCAGCGGCGTCTTGCCGGACGGGCCGACATCGCTGTCGTTGAAGGCGGAAAGGCTTTTCTCAAGAAACCGCAGATCCTCGACGGCGGGAGCCTGCGTCGTTTCGATCCTCACGGTCATGCGGAACCTCTATGAAGCGGGCTTCAGCCCGTATTGCAGATCTGGTGCAAACCTCGGCTCGCGCCGCTCAGAGCTGCAGGCTGCCGACGCTGGCGCCGCCGCAGACATAGAGCGTCTGCCCGGTGACGAAGCCCGATTTCGGATCGGCGAAGAACATGAAGGCGTTGGTGACGTCCTCGGCGACGCCGAGGCGGCCGACCGGGATGCGGGCGGCCAGATCCGCCTCCTGCGCACTGCCCTTCGGGATGATGCCCCAGAAATTATCGGTCAGGATCGGCCCCGGTGCGACCACGTTCACGGTGATCTGGTGCGGCGCGAGCTCCAGGGCCCAGGTGCGCGCCATGCCGATCATGCCGGCCTTGGACGCGCCATAGGCCGTGCGGGTCTTGGCGCCGAGCGCCGCCCGCGATCCGTTGAAGAGAACGCGCCCAAACCGGCGCTCCTTCATGGCCGGCAGGAAGGCCTGCAGCAGCGTCAGGGCCGAGCCGAGGTGAAGCTGCGCCAGCCCGGTGATGTCCTGCGGCTTGACGTCCTCGATCAGGTTCGGCCAGATCAGGCCGGCATTCTGCACGAAATGCGTGACCTGGTGTGCGGCTGCGATCTCCCTCGCCGCCTCTGCGACTGCAGCGGCATCCAGCAGATCTGCTTCCACCGAGCTCAGGCGCGGATGCGTGAACTCCGGGGCTCGGCGGGCCACCGAGACGACGCGGTATCCTTCGTCGAGCATTCTTTGGGCGAGATTGGCGCCGATCCCCTTGTTGCCGCCGGTGATCACGGCGGTGAGGTCCTGATCCATCAGTCCGACTCCCTGTTCGGCACAAGGGCAACGACGCGCAGGGGGCTGCCGGTGCCATTCTTGATCTTCAGCGGTGTGGCGATCAGCATGGCGCCCGTCGCCGGCAGCCGGTCGAGATTGTTGAGGCATTGCAGGCCATAACGGCCCGCCCCGTGAAGGTAGTGGTGAGCCGGATAAGGCGGCGTGTAATGGGCGCCCTGGCCGGCGTCGGTGCCCACCGTTTCCGTGCCGAAGCCGCGTATGCCCCGCTCATGGACCAGCAGCCTGACAGCCTCGGGGGTCGGGCCCGGCGAATGGGCGCCGTCCTCGCGCATGTTGAGATAGGCGGCGCCACGCCGCTTCGACCAGTCGGTGCGCATCAGGACCCAGCTCTCCTGCGGAATGCGGCCGTGCTCTGCCTCCCATGCCGCGATGATCTCCGGCGTCAGCTCGAAATCTTCGTTCGCCTTCGCGCCTTCCGAGCAGTCGATGACGCAGACCGGGCCGATGAAGCGTGCGGCGGGGATCTCGTCGACGCTGCCGTTCGGCACGTCGCGGCCGGAGATCCAGTGCGAGGGCGCGTCGAAATGCGTCCCCGTGTGCTCGCAGCAGGTGAAATTGTGCCATTTCCAGGCCGGGCCGCGATGATCGTAGGCCGAGATCTCCTCCATGCGGAAACGGGCGCACTGGCCGAATTCCGGCGGCAGGACGATGACCGGAAAATCCTGGTCGAGCGTGTGGGTGAGGTCGACGACCTCGATCGCGCCCGAAGCGAGCGCCAACGCCAGGTCGCCGATGAGGGCGGCGGGGTTGGATGTCTTGGCCGTCATGCGCCGCCTCCGTCGGTTTCGCTCATCTCGCGTTCGAGGATTTTCGGGCCGGCGCGCCAGCGGTCGATCAGGTCCCGCGCCACGTCGCCGACGAAGACGTCTTCCAGCCCGTCTTTCAACCCGGCGACGACCGCTTTTGCCAAGACGGAAGGCGCGACCTTCGGCGGGGGAAGGGGCTGATGCCAGTCGTCGTCGGTCGGTCCGGTGTAGACGTTCATCACCCGAACGCCGCCTGGCCGCATCTCGGCGCGCAGGCACTGCGACAGCGACCAGGCGGCGGCGCTCGCCGCCGAGAAGGCTCCCAAGGCCGGCAGGTTCGCATAGGCATACACCGACAGGATGTTGACCCAGGCGGCGGCGCTGTTCTGCCCGTCGGCACCGCGGCCGCGCATGGCCGGACCGAAGGCCTGGGCCAGCCGCATCAGCCCCAGATAGTTCACCTCCATCTCGTCGCGGGCGAAGATCGTGTCGCCGCGGTCCATGATGCCGCCGGGGCGCATGAAGCGCGCATTGTTGACGAGGATATCGGTCTTGCCGCCGATCTCACCGGCGAGCTCGGCGACGGATCGCGTGTCGGTGACGTCGAGCGGCACGAGCTCGACCCCGGGAATGGCGGCCAGCGCCGCGCGGTGCGGATAGGGCCGCCAGCCCTCCGCCTCGCCGAGGAAGATGATCGAAGCCTCGGCTTTCGAGAATGCCTGCGCCAGCGCAAGGGCGTTTTCGCTGCGTGCATCGGTGATCAGCACGCGGCGGAACTTCGGGTTGGCCGTCAGTTCGCGCAGTTGCGGGTCGTCTTCCATGTTCTGCGTCCTCTCGGCGGGCAGGGCGAACAGCACGCCCTGTCCCGACTTGTCGAGCCTGTTGATGATGTGCACCGCGCCGCCCCGCGCCACATCGCCATGGACATGGCAGATGACCGAGGGGCCGGCGTCGAGCCTGACCGTGCCGACGCGCCAGGGTGTGCGCTCGCGGAAATAGGTGCTGGTGCTCGTGCGCACGGTCGTTTCCGCGATCAGCCGGCCGGCTGGCGGGATGTCCTTCCAGGGCAGGTCGGTCGAAAGGCAGGCGCTGCAGGCATCCCGCGGGGGATACTGCACGGCACCGCATTCGGCACAGACCTGCAGCATGAAGCGGCCTTCGGCGGCCGCCGCGGTCAGACCGAGCGCGGCCCTGCTTCTGGCGCCCGAAGGCAGCGTCTGCGTGCGGGTGCGCTTCTGCGGGTCCTTCTTGGGTGGCGGAACGATCGGCGAGGTCATGCCGCCCCCGAAATGATGGCCGCGTCGGAGCAGACGCCGCGGTCGAAATTGATGACGCCGAAACCCGAGACGAGGGCTGTCCTGGCGTCGGGCACCTGCGTCGGCCCAGCGGTTCGGATGACCTGGCGGATCGCTTCGACAAGTCCGATGAACCCGCCGGCCGCTCCCGCCTGGCCGGCCGAAAGCTGCCCGCCGGAGGTGTTGTGCGGAAAATCGCCGCCGATGGTCAGATCGTGCTGCCGCACGAACGCCGGCCCCTCGCCCTTCTTGCAGAAGCCGAGATCCTCCATCTGCATCATCGAGATGACAGGGTAATCGTCATAGGTCTGCAACAGGTCGATGTCGTCGGGCCTGGCATCGGCCATGGCATAGAGCTCGTCGACATCCATGGCCCAGCCGCCGCGCATCTGGATCGGGTCGTCGGGAAAGGCGTTGTGGCGCTCGATGGTGGAGCGGATGTGGGCATGAGGGAGACCCGCCGCGCGGGCGTCCTGCTCCCGCATCACCAGAAAAGCCTCGGCGCCGCTCACCGGCATGACGCAGTCGAACAGCGCGATCGGGTCGGAAATCATGCGCGCTTCCATGTATTGGTCGAGGCTCAGCGGGGTCTTCATCACCGCATGCGGGTTCTTCAGCGCATTGTCGCGCTGTGCGATGCAGATGCGTCCGAAATCCTCGCGCCTGGCGCCATAGCTGGTCATGTAGTGATCGGTGAGAAGCGCGAAGCAGGCGTTTGGTCCGCCCGCCCCGTAGGGATAGGAGGCGTCCTGGGCGAACCGGCTGAAGCTCGACAGCATGCGGCGGAAACTGTCCACATGATTGGTGTCGCCGGAGACGCAGGCCACCACGTCGGCATCGCCCGCCTGCACGGCGCGGGCGGCTCTGCGCAGGGCGGCAACGCCGCTCGCTCCGCCCATCGGGATGTGGTCCAGCCAGCGCGGCGTGAGCCCGAGATGCTGCGTGAGGCCAACCGCCGTGTCGGGAAACAGCGAGAAGCTCGCCACCGAAAATCCGTCGACATCCCGCAGCGTCATGCCCGCCGCCTGCAGTGACTGCCGCAGGGCGCGGGCGATCCACCAGTGGGCGGTTTCCTTCGAAAATCGCTGATAGGGCACGGTGGCGGGGGCGGCGAGCACGACGCCGTCATAGCTCTGGCGCCTGTGGCGACGTCCCGCCACTAGGCTGCCCGCCTCTTCTTCATGGAGCGCGTGTCGACCGTTGCCGGATCGCCGACGAGCTTCGCCACCAGGGTCTTCAGCTCGCCTCGCTGGATCTTCTGGGTGGAGGTCAGCGGCAGGCTGTCGACGAAGGAGAAATAGCCCGGCACCTTGTAATAGGCGACACGCTCCAGGCACCACTCCGCGATCGTCCGCGCCCGTGCCTCGCTGCGCTCGCCATCGACCACGATGCAGGCAAAGACCTCGTCGCCGCGCAGATCGTCGGCCACGGCGGCGACCGCCGCCGCCTTGATCTCGGGATGCTGCATGAGAAAGGATTCGACCTCCACCGCAGCGATGTTCTCGCCGGAGCGGCGGATGACGTTCTTCTTGCGGTCGACGAAGAAGAAGTCGCCGTCCTGATCGCGCATGACGACGTCGCCGGTGTGGAACCAGCCGCCTTCCCAGGCTTCGGCGGTGGCTTGCGGATTGGCGTGGTATTCGGAAAAGAATCCGAAGCGGGGATCTTCGCCCGCATGCCGGACGAGGAGTTCCCCGGGCTCTCCGGGTCTGGCTTCGCTGCCGCCTTCGGCGACGACGCGCGCCTCGATGTCCGGGCCAGGCCGGCCGAGACAGTTGGTGCCGCGCTTGCGCGGCTCGCGATTGGCGACGATCACGGCCCCGGCCCCCGTCTCCGTCATCGCCCAACCCTCGATCAGGGGGATGCCGAAGCGTTCTTCGAACGGTCCGTGCAGCTTCGCATCGATGCCGGCGCCGAAGCCGAAACGGACCGAGTGCGCGCGGTCTTCGGGCGAGGGGGCGGCTTTCATCAACATCGAGGGCATGACGCCGAGATAATGCAGGCAGGTGGCGCGGCTGTCACGCACGCTCTGCCACCATGTGCGCGGATGAAAACGGTCGAGCGCGGTCAGGCAGCCGCCCACCGTCACCATCGCCATCAGCGAATAGGCCATGGCGTTCATGTGGAAGATCGGCAGCGGCGTGATCATCCGCTCGCCGTCCTCGTTCATGGCGCACAGCCCGCCGGCCCGCGCATACCAGCCGCCCGAGTGCAGGAAATAGAGGTTCGAGAGCACGCAACCCTTGGGCTTGCCCGTGGTGCCGGACGTGTAGAGCATCGCGGCCTCGCGGGAGAGCGCAGCCGGCGATGACGCATTCTCATCGGAAACGGGCCGATCCAGCACGGGCGGGGCGGCCTCGGGTGTCGTGACCGGGAAGCCGACGCCCGAGGCACGCGATGCGCGTTCGAGGTCGGCAACGCGCGCTTCGATGGCCACCGCCAGGACCGGACGCGCGTGGCCGGCCATGTATTCGAGTTCCGCCGATTGAAGGTCGGGATTGATCGGCACGACCGAGAGACCCAGCGCGTTGAGCGCGAACCAGTGCAGGAAGAATGCGGGACGGTTCTCCATGAGGAGCATGACCCGCATGCCGACACGGTATCCCGCCTGCCGATAGGCGTCGCGCAACGCTTCCACCCGCTCGAGCGCCGCGCCGTAAGGGATCTCGCCGGCGGGAATGCCGTAGATGTCGGCGGTCTCCCGCATCACGTTGAGGAACGGGCGCTCCGGCCAGCGCCGGGCGGCAGCCTCGAATGCGGCAAAGACCGTGTCGAAGGGCGGGGTTTCGCTGGTCATGTGCCGGGCAGCCTCAAAGGAACATCTGGATGTTGCCGAAGGCGGCATCGGAATTCAAAAGGTCGACGCGCTTGTGCGTGATCTTCAGCCTGCCGTCGATGAGCTTCAGCTCGTGCCGCGCGGTCGCCGCGAGCAGGATCTGATCGTCGAGACGCGTCTCCACGTAGTGAAACGAGGTGTGGGTCGTGTATTCGCCCTTCTCGTCGTCCCGATGGTCGATGAAAGGACGCTGCAGGACGTGGTGGCAGCGCGTCTTCGGCTTCTGCGAGAAGGTGCGCTCGCCCTTGAAGCGCTCGATGCGCAGCTTGCGCATGAAGGCGTCTTCGTGCAGCAGGGACGTGACGTGCCTGTCGTCCTGCTGGTTGTAATCGAGCGGCATCCAGTAGAAGCTGTCGGGCGTCCACAGATCGAGCCATTCATCGAAGCGCCCGTCGTCCAGCATGCGCGCTTCCTCGTAGACGAAATCGATCAGGTCGTCGCGGGTCGGGAAAGCCATCACGCGTCTCCTCCCATCGTCATCGTCATGTATTTCGTCCAGGCGTGGAACTGGTTGCGCATCTGGCGCTCGGTGGTGCCGTTCTCGACGGCGATTTCATCAAAATTCTCGTCGGGCGCGTAGAGCCGCTGCACGTTGACCCATTCGAGCCCGTCCGAATGCAGGCCTTCCTGCGCCCGTTCGTACATCTCCAGGTCGTCATGGCCGACCATGGAGGTGGGCGCGTTGATCAGCCGGTTGTACATGGCGGTGCGCTCGAGCAGCATGTCGGGGGCGCCGACCAGCCGGTAGATGTAGCTTTCGACCAGGGTGCGGTTGGCGGCGACCGGCTTGAACAGGCGCAATTGCTGGATCGGCCCCTTGATCATGATGTTGGGGAAATAGACCGTGTTGTGACGGTTCTCGCCGAGAATGGCCCTGGCGCGTTCCTCGCCATAGGCCGCCACCATCTGCTCGAAATATCCGGGGATGGCCGAATAGTCGGAGTGTATCGAGTGATGCACGCCGGTGTGGCCGTGGCCGTTCGGCCAGGTGCGGATGCCCATGTTCTCGAAGAACTCGTAAGGGCTCATGAAGGGGGCGATGACCTCCATCGCCATGGGCTTCTTCGTCCCTTCCGGCTTTTCCATCTGCTCCCAGAGCTCGATCGCCGTGCCGGCCGAGCTCTCATGGGCCACCATCGGGTGGCAGGTGTCGGTCTGGTTCTCGACGAGCATCTTCCAGTTGCAGCGATGCATGTAGCGCAGCGGTGGGCCGGCGACCTCCAGCCGGCCCTCCGGCGAGCGGTCGACCATATTGTCGATGGAACTCAGCGATTGGCCGAAAAAATCTTCGAAGTCCGGGCCTTCCGCATTGAGGCGTGCGAAGACGAAGCCGCGATAGTTCTTCACCGCGCCGACCGGCGCCATGCCTTTGACGGATTCGCTCTCCTCGAGACCGGTGTCCTTGTAGCCCTTGCGCAGCGGGATCGCCAGAAGGCAGCCGTCGGTCTTGAAGGACCAGGCATGGTACGGGCAACGGAAGAACTTGCCCGTATTGCCCGCGCGGTCGATGGCGATCTTGGTGCCCTTGTGCGGGCAGCGATTGTGCAGGACGCGGATCTCGCCGTCGGTGTGGCGCACCATGATGACCGGCTGCGTGCCGATCTCGGTGGTGATGTAGTCGCCCTTGCCGGGCGTCTGGCTCTCGTGGCCGACGAACACCCAGGTGTTGGCGAAGAGATGCTTCATCTCCAGCTCGAACACCTCCTCGTCGATGTAGATATCGCGATGCACTTCGGTCGGCCGCACCAGGGCTTCGATGGCTCTGCGGTCGCTGGCATATCGGCTCATGGCTTGCGGGCTCCCTTGTGGTGCGCTGTCCACGCCTAGAGGTCGAGGACCAGCCGCTCGGATTTGGCGCGAGAAACGCAGATCTGCATGACGTTGTTGGCGGCGCGCTCGTCGTCGGTCAGGATCACGTCGCGATGGTCGGGAATGCCTTCGAGCACCGTCGTCTGGCAGATGCCGCAATCTCCCCGCTGGCAATCATAGAGGAGATCGACGCCTTCGGCTTCCAGCACCTCGATGATGGACTTGCCCGGCGGCACGGTGAAGACCTGGCCTGTCGAGCTGATCTCCACCTCGAAGGCCTTGTCGCCGGTCTCGGTCTGCGGTGCCTCGAACAGCTCGAAATGCACGTGGTCCTTGGCGAAGCCGCGTGCATGGGCGGTTTCGCGCACCGCTTCGATCATGCCGCGCGGGCCGCACACATAGATGTGGGCGTTCGCCGGCGCCTGGCCGATCAGCGCCTTCAGGTCGATAGAGTTGTCGGGTTCGTCGTCGCAGTGGATGCTCAGCTTGCCGGCATCGATCGCCGTGAGTTCGTCGACGAAGGCGAGCATCGGGCGCGAGCGGCCTGCATAATGAAAATCGAACGGGTGCTCCTTCGCCTTCAGCTCGGCCGCCATCGAGATCAGCGGCGTCACGCCGATGCCGCCGGCGATCAGCAGGACGGGGGCATCGGTGTCGGCGAGCGCGAAATCGTTACGCGGCATCGACGCGGTGATCACGTCGCCCTCCTTCAGGCCGTGCATGAAGCGGGACCCGCCCTTGCTCTCTTCCTCGAGCCGCACGCCGAGCCGGTATGCCTCGGGTGAGCGGGTCGCGCCCGGTGCCGCATGAACGTTGACGAGGGAATAGTGCCGGTCGCTGCCGTCGGGGAGGGTGACCCGGATATGCGCGCCGGCCGCGTAGCCGGGCAACGAGCCGCCGGCCTCGGCGACAAGTTCAAGCGTCCGGATCTGTGCCGTCGGCGCTTGCGTCTTCCGCACCTTGAGCCTGAGCTCGCCCATACCCGAAATCTCCTCCATCCGCGGGGACTTCGTTTGGCCTTGTCGTGCGCCGGCCTTCTCCCACGGGTCGCAAGAATATGAATTCGCATGTTTCTGCCTGTCAAGCTTCAAACTTAAAAAAGTGAAATTTCATCTTTTTAAGCTTGAAGAGCGGCGAAACTTGTGGAAGCCTCGGGAAAAGGGGAATGCCATCATGGAGGAACATAAGATGGCTAGCACGATAAAAAAGCTTGTATCTGCATCTATTATTCTGACCGGACTGAGCTTGAGCGCGACAGCGCAGGAGACGGTCCTGCGCATGTCGAATTGGCTTCCGCCCTCTCATCCCATCGTCAGGGACATGATGATCCCATGGGCCGAGAAGCTGAAGGAGGCGAGCAACGGACGCATCGAGGTCCAGATTCTCGACGCGCCGCTCGGTCCGCCGCCGGCCCACTTCGATCTCGCGGCTAACGGCGCCGTCGATCTCACCTACGGCGTCCATGGCTATACGCCGGGACGCTTCACCCTGACCGAGATCGCCGAGATGCCGTTCCTCGCCGACACGTCAGAAAGCCTCTCGGTCGCCTTCTGGCGGCTCTATGCGAGCGATCTTGCGCAGGCGGGTGAGCATCGGGGCGCCAAGGTGCTCGGCGTCTTCGGCCATGGCCCGGGCCTTCTCTTCACCAAGGGCAAGCCCGTCGAGCCGCTCTCCTCTCTGGCGGGCGCCAAGGTGCGCGTGGCCGGCAACATCACCAACAAGCTGGCCGAAGCCATGGGCATGGTGTCGATCCAGGCGCCGTCGCCGCAGTCCTACGAGATCCTTTCCGGCGGCATCGCCGACGGCATCTTCTTCCCCGTCGAATCCGTGCCGTTCTTCAAGCTGGAAAGCCTCGTCGACACGGCGTTGCGCGTGCCGGGCGGCCTCTACAACGTGTCGTTCTTCTTCGTCATGAACCAGGCAAAGTTCGACAGCCTCTCCGCCGAGGACAAGGCGGCCATCGAGGCGGTGTCCGGCGAGGCCTTCTCGCGCATGGCCGGCAAGGCCTGGGACGCGGCTGACGCGGCCGGGATGGAGGTCATCGGCGAGACGGTGACGTTCCACGACGCGACCGAGGAGGAGTTGGCCGAGCTGCAGGAGCGGACAAAGCCGATGTTCGACGACCTGGCGGCGGCGTACAAGGCGAAGGGGCTCGACTTCGACGCCATGCTCGCCAAGCTCAAGAAGGAAATCGCAGCGGTGGCGGCCGAATAATGGCCGCTTCCTCCGAGCAGGTCGCAATGCGGGCTCGGCGGTGGTTAAGACTGGCGACCGCAGTCCTTTGCGGCGCCTTCCTCGTCACGCTGACCCTCGTCACCGTGATCGACGTCATCGGCCGCTACCTGCTTTCAAGTCCGCTGCCGGGCGCTTCCGAATACACGGAGATCCTGCTCATGGCGATCGTATTCGTGGGGTTGCCGGCGGTGTGCCTCGATGACGGGCACATCAGCGTCGATCTCCTGACGGCGGGCCTGCGCGGCGCGGCCGAGAAGCTGCAGTTGATGGCCGCACGGCTCATCGTGTCGATCATGCTGGCCGTCGTCGCCTGGCAGCTCTGGAAGCACGGCTCTCAGCTCGCCAGCTACAACGAGGTCACCGTTTTCCTGCGCGCGCCGCTCGGGCCGTTCGCCCAGGTCACGGCCGTCATCGCCGGCATCTGCTCGCTCATCACCTTCGTCACGGCGCTGCTCAGATTGCCCAAGGGCGACGGCGGGGGCGTGTGATGGCCTGGCCGGTCGGCATGGCGGCGCTGCTCGCCCTGATCTTCGCCGGCGTGCCGATCGCCTTCGCGATGACTGCGGTCGGGCTCATCGGCGTGGTTTCGATCATCGGCTGGCAGCCAGCCCTGGCGATGCTTGGCCAGGTCTATTTCGACAGTGGCCGCAGCTATACGCTGTCCGTCGTTCCCCTGTTCCTGCTGATGGGCAATCTGGTCGTCCAGTCGGGCGTGGCGGGGGACCTCTATGCGGCCGCCAATGCCTGGCTGAGGCACCGCAAGGGAGGGCTCGCCATGGCGACCATCGTCGCCTGCGGAGGCTTTTCCTCGGTCTGCGGTTCCTCGCTCGCCACCACCGCGACCATGGCCCGCATCTCGCTGCCGGCCATGCGCAAATACGGTTACTCGGACCGCCTGGCGGCGTCCTCCATCGCCGCCGGCGGCACGCTCGGCATTCTCATCCCGCCTTCGGTGATCCTGGTCATCTACGGCATCCTGACCCAGCAGAACATCGGCAAGCTGTTTCTGGCGGGCATTCTGCCCGGCCTGATCGGCATCGTCGGCTACATGATCGCCGTTCGCCTGTCGCTGGCCGTCTATCGCGAGCATCTGGAAACGGAAGCGAAGCTGCCGCTTGCAGACCGTCTCCGCGCCTTGCGCGGCGTCGTCTGGGCGCTGGGCCTGTTCGTGTTCGTCCTCGGCGGCATCTATCTTGGCATCTTCACGGCGACCGAGGCTGCCGGAATGGGGGCGGGCGGGGCCTTTCTTCTGACCTTCATGCGCGGACGGCTGACGTTGAAGGACACGCTGGCGACGCTGTTCGACACGGCCAAGACGACCGCGGTGATGTTCTTCATCCTGTTCGGCGCGCTCTACTTCCTCAACTATGTCAATTTCTCCGGACTGACCGGCGACTTGAGAACCTGGATCAACGCGCTCGGCGTCGGTCCCTACCCGGTCATCCTGATGATCGTCGTCATCTATCTGGTACTGGGCTGCCTGCTGGAGAGCATCTCGATGATCACGCTGACGGTGCCGATCCTGTTCCCCATCGTTACCGGCCTCGGCTTCGATCCGATCTGGTTCGGCATCTTCGTGGTGATCGCCACCGAGCTGAGCTTCATAACGCCGCCCATCGGCATGAATGTTTTCGTCATGCGCACCGTCGCGCCGGACATCCCGATCGAGCGCATCTTCGCCGGGATCGTCCCCTTCGTCGTGATGGACATCGTCCGCCTCGGGCTGCTGATCGCGATCCCCGCCATGGCCCTTCTGATCCCGAATTCCATGTGATGGTGCGCCGATGAACACGATCGCGAAAAAGCAGGAAGGGGTCGATGTTTCGGACAGCAAGGGGTTTGTCGGCGGGTACCTGCTCTATCTTCTGGCCGCCGCCAGCGATGCCGCCAGCGCGGATTTTCATGCCCGGGTGCGGGCGCGCGGGCTCAAGGCGCCTGAATGGCGGATCCTCGCCTGCCTCAGCGACGAGGACGGGCAGATGGTCACCCAGCTCGCGCAGCTCTCGCTGATCGAACAGTCGCATCTGACCAAGATCGTCGATCAGATGGCCGTCAAGGGGCTGGTCAAGCGGCGCAGCGATGCCCGCGACCGCCGCCGCGTCCGCGTCTATCTGACGGACAGCGGCCGTCTGCTCGGCGCCGAGCTGGTCGAGGCGGCAAGGGCGCATGAGCGCTCGATCGTCCGGCAGATGCGGCCGGGCGAGGCGGCGCTCCTGAAGGAGGCGCTGAAGCACATTCACGCGCTTTATCGGGCCGGAGGGGGTGTCCCGGTCGCGCTTGAGGAGACGGAGGAGACCTCACGATGAACGGAACGACAAACCCGGCCGACAGCCAGAGCGCCGGGCTTCTGCACCATGTGCTCCAGCCGCAGGGCTGGCCGGTGCCGAAGGGCTATGCCAACGCGGTCATGACCGATGGCGGAACGATCTACACCGGCGGGCTGGTCGGCTGGGATGCTGAAGGGCGTTTCCCCGACGGGTTCGTGGCGCAGGCGCATCAGACCTTCCGCAACATCCGCGAAGTGCTGTCGGTGGCCGGCGCCGGCCCGGAGCATCTGACCAGGCTCACCTGGTATGTCACGAGCATCGAGGAGTACCTGGCCGATCCGAAGGGGCTCGGGCAGGCCTACCGGGACGTCTTCGGCCGCTGCTTCCCTGCGATGGCGACCGTGGAGGTGACGCGCCTGGTGGAAGCGGATGCGCTGGTCGAGATCGAGGCCACGGCGGTCTTGCCGATCAGCCGGGCCAATGGAGGGAAGCGGGCATGAAGATAGCAGTGCTGGGTGGCGGCAACGGATCCTACGCGGCGGCGGCCGATTTCGCCGAGGGCGGCCATGAGGTGCGCTGGTGGCGGCGCGATCGCGAGAGCTTCGCCGATGTTGCCGCCGCGGGCGGCATCACGCTGACCGATCACAAGGGCAGCCGCCCGGTCGCCGTCGTGCCGACCGACGATCTGGCGGCGGCGGTGAAGGGGGCGGAACTGATCGTCGCGCCGACGCCGGCCTTCGCCCAGGAAAGCATCGCCGCCCGGCTCGCACCGATCCTGGAAGACGGGCAGGTGATCTACCTGCCTCCCGGCACGTTCGGGTCCTACATCATGATGAAGCGGATCCGGGAGGCGGGGTCCACGGCGGACATTGCCATCGCCGAGACGGGAACGCTTCCATGGCTGACGCGCAAGCAGGGGCCGCTTGAGGTGCGCGTGACGACGCGCGCATCGCGGCTGCCGACCGGTGTCCTGCCGGCGCGGCACACGGACCGTGCGATTGCGGTGATCGCCGCAGCGTTTCCGGCCTCCATCGAGCCGGTCGAGGACGCACTGTCGGGCGCGCTGATGAATGCAGGCCCGATAATCCATCCGCCACTGATCCTGATGAACGCCGGCCCGATCGAGCATTTCGAGCGCTGGGACATCCACAATGAAGGCACGCAGCCGGCCATCCGCCGCACCCACACTGCGCTTGACAATGAGCGCATAGCGATCCGCGAGGCGCTCGGCTACCGGGCGCCGCATTTTCCGCTCGCCGACCATTACGAGACCAGCGACTGGATGTACGGCAACCTCGCGCATGACAAGCTGGTGGGGTCGGGCGATTGGCACGAGACCCTCGACCTCAAGACCCACCGCTACATGCTGGAGGATGTCGGTATGGGGCTCGCCTTCCTGGTCTCGGTCGGTGACTGGGCCGGCATCCCGTGTCCGGTGGCTGCCGGCCTTTTGGCCATCGCCGGCGCCGTTGCCGAGCGCGATTTTCGCACCGAAGGCCGCACGATGGAGCGCCTCGGCCTGGCCGGCGAGAGCCGCGAGGGGCTGCAGGCCATGTTGCGCGAGGGGTTATGATGGGCGAGGGGCTGATCGTCACCTGCATCGGCGCCGGGCGCATGGGGCGCGGCATCGCCCAGTGCGTTGCCTATGCGGGGCATGCCGTGCGGCTGATCGACGCCAAGGAACGCGATGCCGCGGCCTTTGCAAAGCTTGCCCATGAAGCCCTCGAGGAAGTTCGCACGGCATTGCAGTCGATCGCCGCTCTCGGCGCTTTTGAAGCCGCGGCGATCCCGGCCGTCATGGCGCGCATCAGCGTGGTGCCGCGCGGCGAGGCGGCTGCCGCCATGGCCGGCGCCGGCCTCGTCTTCGAAGCGGTGCCGGAGGTGATGGAGGCCAAGCGCGATGCCTTCGCCCTGTTCGATGCCCATGCCGACGAGGCGGCGGTGCTTGCCTCGACCACCTCGACGATGCTGTCGACCGAGCTTGCGGGGTTGACCGATGCGCCGGCGCGCTTCCTCAACGCCCACTGGCTCAACCCGGCCTTCCTGATGCCGCTCGTCGAGCTCAGCCCGGCCGACGAGACCAGCGAGAAGACGCTGGCCTTCGTGAAAGGCTTCCTGGAGGGCATCGGCAAGGTGCCGATCGTCTGCAAGGCATCCCCCGGCTACATCGTGCCGCGCATTCAGGCGCTGGCCATGAATGAGGCAGCACGGATCGTCGAGGAAGGCGTGGCGAGCGCCGAGGATGTCGACAAGGCGGTGACCTATGGCTTCGGTCTGCGTTTCGGCGTGCTCGGCCTGCTGGAATTCATCGACTGGGGCGGCGGGGACATCCTCTATTACGCGAGCCGCTATCTCGCCGGGGCCTTCGGCGACGACCGCTACGCCGCCCCCGACATCATCGGCAGGAACATGGAAGAGGGGCGGATCGGCCTCAAGACCGGTTCCGGCTTTTTCGACTACACCGGTGTGGATGTCGACGCCTACCGTCAACGCCGGATGGCGGCGTTCCTGAAGGCGCTCGACCATGCGGGCCTCATCCGCGCTCCGGTTCTTTGAAGACAGGATCGAGGAAAGACTGAAACCAACCGGCGGAACAAGCCGGACAACCAGAGAGGACAGGACAATGCATCAGGGCAAGACACCGACCATCACCGGAATGCTGAAGAGGGGCCTTCTTGCGACGGCGCTGACAGCCGTGGCCTTCGTGGGGCAGGCGAATGCCGAGGAAACCCTGCGGGCGATCTCCGCCTTCCCGCAGTCATTGGCCTTTTCGCAGAGCTTCAAAGGGTTTGTCGACCTCGTGAACGAGCGCGGCAAGGGCATCGTCCAGATCAACTATGCGGGCGGCCCGGAGATGTTTCCGCCGAACCAGCAGGTCGATGCGGTGCGCCGCGGCGTGATCGACATGCAATATGGCCCCGCCTCCTACTATCTCGGCACGATGCCGGAGGCCGACGCCTGGGTCGGCTCCACGGTGACGGCCGCGGCGGCGCGTGAGAACGGCGGCTTCGCCATCATGCAGGAGGCGTTCTCCAAGAAGCTCGGGGTGAACCTGCTCGCCCACCTCGACACCGGCGTCAAGTTCTACATCTACACGATCAATGAGCCCCGGCGCACGGAAGACGGCGGGGTCGATCTCGACGGGCTGCGCATCCGCTCGCAACCGATCTACAATTCCTTCTTCGAAGCCATGGGCGCGATCCCCGTGTCCGTACCGGTTCCGGATGTCTATACCGGCCTCGAACGCAACACCTTCGACGGTTCGGGCTGGCCGATCGTCGGCATCCGCGACCTTTCCTGGGACAAGTTCCTGCGCTACCGCATCGATCCCGGCTTCTTCCAGACAGATCTTGCCGTCGTCATCAATCCGGCCAAGTGGGAGGGGCTCAGCGACGAAGCCAGGAAGGTGCTCAACGAGGCGGCCGCCGAGTATGAGAAGACCTCCTACGACAATTTCCAGAGCGTGATCGAGGAAACCGACAAGGCCGTGCGAGAGGACGGCATGCAGGTGGTTTCTCTCGAGGGTGAAGCGCAGGCGAAATTCCTCGACCTTGCCTATGACAGCGCCTGGAAGCGGATGAAGGACGCCGGCTCGGAATATTACGACGCGCTGCGCAAGGCCTATTACGACCGCTGACAACAAGACGGCGGATATCCAGGAAGGGGTGTCCGCCGCTTACCCTCGAAGAGCCGCGCACCATGTTTCTGCTTCGTATCTACAATTGGATCATCCTTGGCCTGGCGATGCTCGGCGCAGCCAGCCTGGTGTTCATTTCGGTGGCGATCATCGTCGACGTCGTGTTGCGCAACACCGGCTATCGCCCGTTCCAGTCCACCAGCGCCATCGTCGAATATGTGATGCTGTTCTCGACCATGGCGGCGGCGCCCTGGCTGGTGCGGACCAACGGGCATGTGGCGATCCATTCCTTCGTCGGGGCGATGCCGGAGAAGACCCGCCTCCTGGCGGGCCGCATCGTCCTTGCCCTCGCCATCCTGACGCTCGGCCTTCTGTGCTGGCGCTCTGCTGCGGTCGGCCTGGAGATGGTGCAGTCCCGCTCGGTGGACATGCGCTCCATCAACATTCCGTCCTGGGTGCTCTACGCGATGCTTTCGGTCGGCTTCGGCCTTATGGCGCTCGAGTTCCTGCGTCTTCTTATGCGCGGGCAAACCTATACGGGCAGCGGGGGAGCGCACTGATGGCCTGGTACGAAGCCGCCATGCTGATGATCGGCGGCCTGCTCTTCCTGATGTTCTTCGGCATGCCGGTGGCGATCGCCTTCCTGACCATCAACATCGTCGGCGTCTACATCTTCATGGGCGGCATGATCGGCATCGATCAGCTCGTCGCCAACGCCACCACCTCGGTGACCAGCTTCGCGCTGGTGCCCGTCCCCTTGTTCCTCATCATGGGCGAGCTGCTGTTTCACACCGGGCTCGCCATCCGCGTGTTCGATGCGCTGGACAAGTGTTTCGGCGGCGTGAAGGGAAGGCTCTCCTACCTGACGGTCGGCGGCGGTACGATCTTCGCCACGCTGTCCGGCTCCTCCATGGCCAACACGGCCATGCTCGGCACGACGCTGATGCCGGACATGATCCGGCGCGGATACAAGCCGCACATGATCATGGGCCCGATCCTCGCCACGGGAGGGCTTGCTATGATCATCCCGCCCTCTTCGCTCGCCGTGCTCCTGGGGTCGCTGGCCCGCATCGACGTGGGCGCGCTGCTGATCGCCGGTCTCGTGCCCGGTCTTGTGCTGGCCCTCCTGTTCATCGCCACCATCCGCCTGCAGATCGCCGTCGATCCCGAGGCCGCACCGGGCTACGCGGCGGAGCGGGCAAGCCTGGCCGAGATCGCCCGGGCACTTCTCGTCGACGTGTTGCCGATGGGGATCGTCGTCTTCTCGGTCGTCGGCCTCATCCTGCTCGGCTGGGCGACGCCGACGGAATCGGCGGCCTTCGGCGCCCTGTCGGTGGTGGCGCTGGCGGCGGTCTATCGCTCGCTCAGCTGGGACGCGGTCGTGAGGTCGCTCACCGGCACGCTGAAGGTCTCGGCCATGATGCTGATGATCATCGTCGGCTCGACGACATTCTCGCAGATCCTCGCCTTTTCGGGGGCTTCGTCCGGGCTGATCGCGTTTGCAACCAGCTTCGAGCTCGACGCCTATCTGGTGCTGGCCATCATGTTCCTGGTGCTGTTGGTCCTCGGCATGTTCATGGATCAGCTCTCGATCATGATGCTCACGCTGCCGATCTTCATGCCGCTGGTCGGGCTTTACGGGTTCGATCCGATCTGGTTCGGCGTCATCATGCTTCTGGCGCTGGAGCTCAGCCTCGCCACACCGCCTTTCGGCCTGCTGCTGTTCGTCATGGTCGGCGTCAGCCCCAACGGCACCACCATCGGCCAGGTGGCGCGGGCGGCGTTTCCCTATATCTGCTGCACCGTTCTGCTCGTCGTTCTTCTCACGCTGTTCCCGCAACTGGCCCTGTGGCTTCCCGGTTTGATCAGGAGTTGACGCATGAAGATCTGGTATCAGAGCTATGTCGATTACGAGCACGGCGCCGGTTACTGGGACGAGCTGCGCAAGCATCTCGACGCGATCGTCGACCCGGGCACGCAGATCGACATCAAGGGCATCACGCCGCATGACAGCTATGCCCATGCCATCGTCGAGTTCCGCTGCGCCCGCGAGGTGATCTGCAATGCGGTGAGGGCCGAGCGGGAGGGATACGACGCCTTCATCATCGGTCATTTCCAGGATGCGGGCCTCTACGAGGCGCGCTCGGTGGTCGATATTCCGGTGCTCGGCATGGGCGAGGCATCGATGCTCCATGCCTGCCAGCTCGGCCAGCGCTCGGGCATCGTCACGATCAACCGCCGTTACATTCCCTGGTTCCACCACCAGATCGGCAAATACGGGCTGAAGGAGCGCGTGACGGGCGTCCACGCCATGGATTTCGAACCCGGCCAGATCCTCGCCGCCTTCGGTTCTGATGAACGGCTCGAGACGGTACGGGCGCTATTCGAGACACAGGCCAGGCCGCTGGTGGAGCAGGGTGTGGACGTTCTTATCCCTGGCGGGGGTATTCCCATGCTTCTGTTTTCGCAATTGCAGGCGCATCGGGTCGACGGCGCGCCGGTGATCAACGGCATCCCGATCGTGGTCAAGCTCGCCGAGACGGCCGTCAAGCTGCGGCGTCTCTGCGGCCTCGGCATCAGCCGCACCTCCGATTACGTGAAGCCCCCGATGGAGATCATCGAGGAATTCATGACCAACCCGAAGGGGCTGTGAAGGATCCGGCGGCAGGTTTCGCCTCGACCGCAGCCTGTCACCGGGCGGGTGGCAGTTCTCCGGCTTTTGAAGACCGATCCGCCTCGATCCCTGCCGCGGGCAGGCGGAAGAACATGGCGAGTTGCAGGCTCCGGGCGATCCGCTGCGCGCGTTCGACGAACACCGTTGCCACTTCTGGCTCGCACAGGTCGTCCACGGTTTCCTGGAAGATGCCGAGCCAGACCGCGAAATCCTCCGGCACCACGGTTTTCAGCTTCAGATGCGCGGGCACCGGCCGTCCCTGATAGCTGCCGTCCTTGAGAATGACCGCGCACCAGAAATCCGTCATCTTTTCCAGATGCGGTTCCCAATCGCCCTGGATCGCCTCGGCGAATATCGGCCCGAGACGCGCGTCGTGCCTCACGCGACCGTAGAATTCACGCACCAGGCGGCCGATGAACACACGATCCACCTGCGGATGAACGAGTGCCCGCTCAATGGGCGGAGGAACGGGCGTGGCATCGCGACTGCGCATGGCGCCTCACAGAGGTTCGATGATCAGCGTACCGTTTAAAGAAGCTCGGCGCGCGGCGGCAACCGGTGAATTGTCGCAGTGCCGAAACGACCGCGCAGTCGCAAACAAAAAGGCCTTCGCACGATCGTGCGAAGGCCAGTCGTTGGGATACGTCGTTCTCGTTATCAGCCGCCGAAGCCGAAGCCGGCCGGCATGTCGGTGAGCATCACGCCGAAGGGCTCGAGGCTCTTCAGGATCCAGGTCTGGTTGTTGCCGATGCGGCGGTTGTATTCGGCCCAGGCCGAGACGAAGCTCTTGAAGGTCTCGTCCGCACCATAGTTGACGGCGATGACCGACGGCGTGGAGAGCACGGGCGTCGGCACCTTGACGGCACCGATCGTCGGCGCCTTCTTGGCGATCACGAGGCCGTTCAGCATGGTGTTGACGAGCGCGTCCGCCTTGCCGGTGGTCACGGCCACGATGGCTTCGTCGCGGGTCTTGAAGCGCAGGATGTTCGCCTTCGGCAGATATTGCTGCGTCATCAGGTCCTGGGCGGAGCCGAGGTCGACGGCGAAGGTGTATTGCGGGTCGTTCAGCTCGTTCCAGCTCTTGCCGTTGAGTTCGTCCTTGGCGGAAACGAGGACGAAGCTGTTGTAGTAGGTCGGGTCGGAGAAGGAGACCGACATTGCCCGCACCGGCGTCGCGGTCACGGCGAACGCCATGTCCACCTTGCCGCTTTGCACGTCGAGAATGGCGTTGGCCCAGCTGGATTCGACGACTTCGAGCTTGACGTCCAATGTCTTGGCGATGTCGTTCGCCATGTCGATGACGAAACCCTGCCATTCACCGCTGCGCGGATCCTTGTTGAAATAGGGGACTTCGTTGAGGATGGCGGGAATGCGCAACACGCCGCGCGAGCGGATGTCGTCTATCGTGCCGGCGTGGGCGATGCCGGTCAGCAGCGACAGCGCGACCGCCGCGGCGCCGCAAATTCTGGAAATCAGGTTCATCGTCAGGTTCTCCATGGTTCCCCGAGAGGTGGTAAGGTCCGTTTCCGTACCTCTTTGCAAGGGGGCACGGCTTTTTCGGCCGGGAGACAGCCTATCCCCGCATGAGGCGGGGACAATGCTAGAGACGCGGAGCCACTTATTCGCTTTTTTGTATGTCGGGGTCACAGCGGCGGGTGCGTGAACTCGCCGCCGCGCGGCGGATCGAGGATGGGGCCGACGAGCTCGCGCTGGCAATCCTCGAAGAGCTGCTGCACGGTCGGGTGCTTCTGCAGGAAGCCGGCGCTGCCGAAATAGACGCGCACTTCGGGCAGGTTGTTGAGCTTCGCCGAGCTGATCGTTACGTCTTCCGGCCCGATGCACCAGGACGGGATGATCGAGAAGCCCAGCCCTTCCTCGACACAGCGCTTCACGCTCGAACTGCCTGAGGTCGAAATGACCGGTTGCACCAGGGCGCCGTCGCGGCTCAGGAAGTCGACGGCGAGGTTCCTCAGCGTCTGGCCCGGCTCGAAGGTGATGAAGCGGCGGCCCTCGGCCCATGAGGGGATGTCCTGCTGTTTCGGCGCTTCGCCCCATTGGCGGGGATAGACGAGGCTGAGCCGGTAGCTGCCGAGCAGTCGCTGCGGCACGACCGGATCGCCGAAATAGCGCTCGGAGATGCACACGTCGAGGCTGCCGTTCTTGACGAGTTCGGCCAACACCGTATCGCGCTCGTAGACGGCGAACTCCATCTCCGGGAATTTCTCGCGAAAGCGGGTGAGCACTTTCGGGAAGAGATAGAAGAAGATCGCCTGGGGCATGCCGACGCGTAGCGAGGAGCGCTGGCTCTCGATCAGCTTGGTCAGCCTTTCGAGCATGATGTCGAGTTCGGGATGGAGAAGATTGTAGAGCGCGCGGCCGCGCGGCGTCAGGGCGATGCGCTTGGCGCCCTGTTCGGATTCGATCAGCTTCCCCTTGAGGATTTGTTCGAGCCGTCGAACATGGTTTGCCGCCGACTGATAGCTGAGGTTCAACTCACGGGCGGCTCCCGAGAAGGACCCGTGGCGGGCGACCTGATAGAAGGTCTGGATGAGTGTAAGGCTTATCTCGGCCATGATCGTCTTTCCCCTTCCTGAACGCTTAAGGGGGCCACCCCTCCTATCCGATACAAATTTCGTGAACAAGCAAGGCCGTCATCTTGTATCGACGGCCGAAGCGGGCTGCCGCCAATATCCGGGCGTTAAAACCGTCCGGTCAGAAAAATGTCAGTCCGTGCTCCCTCCGCCTTCCCACATACCGTCGTGGTCGTCGGTTCCGGCATCGTCGGAGCGGCCACGGCCTATTTCCTGGCGAAGCAGGGCGTCGAGGTCCGACTGATCGAGGCCGTGGCTCCGGCCGCCGAGGCGACCGGGGCCGCAGACGGCGCCGTGTCGGTCGCCAGCAAGCGGCCGGGCCCGATGATGGCGGCGGCGCTTTCCGGCGTCCGCCTCTATCGCGAACTTGCCGAGGCAGGGCTCTTTTCCGGCCTCTTCAAGTCGCGGTCGACCTTCATCGTCGCGGCTTCCGAAGCCGAATGCAGCGTTCTCCAAACCCACGCGGCGGCGTTGTCGGCTGCCGGCGTGCGCGTCGACCTCCTGTCGCAGGCAATGGTGCGGCAGCGCATGCCGGCCGTGTCCGGCAGGGCCCTGATGGCCGTCGAAGTCCATGACGAGGGGCATGCGATCGGCTACCAGATCGTCCATCGCCTGCTGACGGCGGCCGGCATCGTCGTCCAGCGCCGCACCATGGTCGAGGGCATCCTGAGCGGGGCGCGGGCAAACGTCGTTCGCGGCGTCATGACGCAGCACGGGCCGGTCGAAGGCGATGCTGTGGTGGTTGCCGCGGGGACGGGATCGGGGCGGCTGCTGGGGCTCTCCGACGTGCTGATGCCCCGCAAGGGCCAGCTGCTTGTGACCGAGCGGGCTCCCGAACTCAACGCCGGCCTGCCCGGCGCCATCATGTCCGGCCGTTACCTTTTGTCGAAAGGCAGCCAGGGCGGCGGGCAGGGCGCGCCGGCGCGTGGGCTGGGGCTGGTGATCGACCCGCTGCGCACCGGCCAGTTTCTGATCGGCGGCACGCGCGAAGACCATGGCGACCGGCTGACCAACGATGTCGGTGCGGTTGCGCAAATCCTAAGGGATGCGGTGGCGCTCCTGCCCGGGCTGGCACATGTCCGGTTGCTGCGCAGCTTTGCGGGAAACCGCACCGCCGTGGCTGACGGGCTGCCGCTGATCGGCCGCGTGTCGGGCTGCGACAATCTCTATGTGGCGACCGGCTTCGAGGGAGATGGAATATGCCTCGGCCCGCTCACCGGCAAGGCGGTGGCGGACCTCGTCTGCGGAAGGGAGCCGTCCTTCGACCTGCGTCCGTTCGACCCGGCGCGTTTCGGCGTGCGCGAGGTGGCCGCATGAAACGGGCCACCTTTTCATGGCTGGGAAGGGACGTGCCCTTCCTGGAAGGCGAGAGCATCGCCTCGGCGCTGGATGCCGCCGGCCTTGTCTCGTTCGGTCCGGGCATGGTTGCCGGGGACACCCGATACTTCTGCGGCATCGGCGCCTGTCAGGGCTGCCTCGTCAGGGTGAACGGCGTGGTCCGCGAGGCCTGTCTCGCGCCGGCTTCCGCGCAAAGCCTGGTCGAACCGCTGGATCACGATGCGGGCGGAAAACCGCTTCACACTTTTCCTCATCCCGTCGCGGGGGGCACACGTGACTGAACCTGATGTGCTCGTCATTGGCGGCGGTCCGGCCGGCCTTTCCGCTGCCGTCGAAGCGGCGCGCGCCGGCCTTGCCGTGGAGCTCGTCGAGCAACGCGAAACGATCGGCGGCGCGATCTATCGCCAGCCGATCCCCGGTGCGAACCCCATGCCGCAGGCGGCGGCCGCAAAGGCCCGCTGGAACACGCTGTCGCGTGCTTTTGCGGAAAGCCGGGTTGCGACCCGCCACGCGTCCGTCTTCCTCGGGGTCGAGGCCGACGGGCTGGTGCTCGTCGACGATCGCCGCTCCGGCCGGGTCGCCTGCCTCCGCCCGAAGGCCGTCGTCCTGGCGACGGGCGCCGTCGAGACGGTTCACCCGCGTCCGGGCTGGCATCTGGCGGGCGTGTCCACGGTCGGCGGCCTGCAGGTGATGATGAAGGAGCGGGGGCGGGCACCGCAGGGCCGGGTCCTGCTCGCCGGCAACGGCCCTTTGCTGATCGCCGCCGCTGCGCAGATGGCGCGTCTGGGCAACCCGCCCATCGCTGTCGTGGAGGCCGGCGATCCCTTGCGGCGCGTTTGCGGAGGCGCAAGGATGCTCCGTTTTCCCGGTTTGCTTCGGGAAGCGGGGCGCTACCTGATCGACATGCGGCGCAGCCGGGTTCCCTGGCTTCGCGGCACAAGGCTTGCCGGCATCGAACGCGAGGGCGAGGCCTTTTCGATCCTCCTTGAGGATGCCCGCGGGACACGCCGGCTGAAGGCGGATCGGGTTGCCCTTCACGATGGCATCCGGCCCAATGATTTCGGCCTGCCGCCGGACCATCGCGGCGCGGCGCCCGGCCCGCTCGTCCTTCGTGCCGGCGATTGCCGGGAGGCGCTCGGTGTCCTGGCGGCCGAGGCCGACGGCCGCCGCGCCGGCAGGCTGGTCGCACAGCATCTGTCGGGCAAGGCGAAGGACGTGGCGGAGGCGGAGCGCGTCATCGCGCGCAACCGCGGGGCGCAGGCCACCCTTGCCGAGCTCTTCGCGCCTCTGCCGGGCACGATGCCCTTTGAGGACCTGCCGGATCATACGGTCCTTTGCCGTTGTGAGGGCAAGACCGTCGGCGATCTGCGGGCGCTGTGCTCGCGGCCGGACAGGCTGACGGGGCGCGAGGTGAAGCACAATGGGCGCTTTGCCATGGGCTCATGCCAGGGGCGGTTTTGCGCCGCCAACACGGCGGCCCTGATGGCGCGCATGCATCCCGCCGCCCCGCCGCCGGTGCCCGAAGATCTGACCGGCCGGCGCTGGCCGGCCCGCCCCGTTTCGATCGGCTCGCTGGTGCAGGCCGCTTCCCAGGACAACGAGATGACTGACGAGGTTCACAAATGATGCAGACGCAGCGCGTAACCGTTTCTCCCTATAAGGCGGTCGTCGTCCGCAACCCCTTCGACGGGTCGCTCGTCGGCGAGGTCGCCGAGGCAAGCCATGCCGAGATCGCGGCGGCGGTGCTTCGCGCCAGGCGGGCTCAGCACGACTTCCGTCGCTCCACGCCGGCCGAGCGCCGGGCGATGCTCAATGCGCTCGCCGCCGAGATCGCGGCGGACGCGGAAGGCCTCGCCCGTACCATCTCCTCAGAAATGGGCAAGACCATTCGCGAGGCGCGCAACGAGGTGCGGCGTGCGCAGAACACGCTGAAGCTTTCGGGCGACGCTGCGACCTTCCTCGATGGCGAGGTGCTCAATTGCGCGATCGTCGAGGGCGGTGCGGAGCGTCAGGCGACGGTGACCTATGAGCCGGTCGGCGTGGTCGGTGCGATAACGCCGTTCAACTATCCGCTCAACCTTCTCTGCCACAAGCTGGGGCCGGCGATTGCCGCCGGCAATGCGGTCGTCGCAAAGCCGTCGCCCAAGGCGCCGCTGGCGGCAGCGCGCCTGCGTGAACTGGCGCTCAAGGCAGGTTGGCCGGAAGATGTCTTCCAGGTGGTGCAGGGCGGTGCCGAAGCCGCGCTGTCGCTGGTCGCCTCGCAGATCGACCTTCTCTCCTTCACGGGAGGTCCGGCGGCCGGCCTTGCCCTCAAGAAGGCCAGCGGCCTCGTCCGTTGCCTGATGGAGCTCGGCGGCAACGACCCGCTGTTCGTGCTGCCCGATGCCGATCTCGACAAGGCGGTCGCCACCACCATCGGGCACCGCTTCGAGATCGCCGGCCAGAGCTGCGCTGCGGTGAAGAAGCTTTATCTGCACCGCGACATCGAGAAGGCCTTCACCGAAAGGTTGCTCGCCGCCGTGGATGCGGTCGAGTTCGGCGACCCGTCGCGGGAGGATACGGACATGGGAACCGTCATCGATCTTGCCGCCGCCGAGACCGTGGCGGAGCGGGTCGAAGCGACGCTCGCCTCCGGAGCGCGTCTCCTGCATGGCGGAACCCGCGACGGCACCTTGTTTGCGCCGACGGTGATCTCCGGCGTGGCGCCGCAGGCGCCGGTCATCGCCGACGAGACCTTCGGCCCGATCATCGCCATCCGCAGTTTCGCCGATGCCGGCGAGGCCATCGCCGAAGTGAACGCCGGTGCCTATGGGCTTCAGGCGGGGGTCTTCACCAATGACCACGCCCTCGTCAAGCGCTTCTCCCGCGATCTCATCGTGGGTGGCGTGATGATCAATGAAGGGCCGGATTTTCGCGCCGAGCACGTCCCCTTCGGCGGCGTCAAGCGCAGCGGTCTCGGGCGCGAGGGCGTGCGGATCGCGTTGCGCGAGATGTCCGAGCCCAAGGTTGTGATCGACTGAGGGAGGAGGATCATGCGGATCGCGATCTTCGGCGCGTCGGGACGGGTCGGCACGAAGCTGGTGGAACTCGTGCTTGCCAGTCCGGGGCTCGATCTGGTGGCGGCGCTCGTCTCGCCGGGGTCGAAGCTGGTCGGCTCGCCGGTCGCGGGCGGCAGCATCGAATACCGGCCGGCAGAGACGGCCATGAACACGCATTGCGACGTGATGATCGACTTTTCCACGCCGTCGGCGAGCCTTGCCCTGCAGGAAGACGTCGGCACGAAGCCGATCCCCATGGTGATCGGCACCACCGGCTTCGCCCCGGAGGAGCAGGAGCGGCTTTCCGCATGGTCGCAGCACCGGCCGCTTCTGGTAAGCGCCAACTTCGCCCATGGCTTCGAGGCGTTCCGGCTGGGTGCCGTGGAGTTCGCGGGCCGTATGCCGGACGCCGAGGCGGCGGTCGGCGAGGTTTATCACGCGCGCAAGAAGACGGAGCCATCCGGGACCTCGCGGCTCCTGGCGCGCAATCTCTTTGAAACCCGCAGCCGCGCCATGGGCTTCGCGGCCCCCGAGCCGCCGATTTCCGTGCGCCGCGAGGGCGACACGGTGGGCCTCAACGAGATCCGCTTCGACATGGGCTCGGCGGAGCTGATCATGACCTACCGGGTCCATGCGCTCGCCGCGTATGCGGAAGGCGCGCTCGCCGCTGCGCAGTGGCTGGTTTCCCACGCTCGAGGCCCCGGCCTCTACAGCCTGGTGGACAGCCTGATCGACCGAGGATGATGAGGACGAAAGGATGATGACGATGAACGAACTGGCAAAGCGCTTCAAGGGCGTGTTCACCGCGCTGGTCACGCCCTTCAGGGATGGCGCGATCGATTTTGCGGCATTCGACGCCCTGGTGGAGCGGCAGCTTTCGGCCGGGGTCGCGGGTCTCGTGCCGGTCGGCACGACGGGCGAGGCGGCGACGCTGTCCGACGAGGAAGCGGACGAACTCATCGCGCGCACCGTCCGGCTCGCCGGCGGCCGCGCCCTCGTGATGGCCGGCGCCGGAGCCAATGACACGCTGAAGACCGTCGACAAGGTGAAGCGTGCCGAAAAGGCCGGCGCCGATGCGCTCTTGATCGTGACGCCCTACTACAACAAGCCGACCCAGGACGGGCTGATCGCGCATTACGGTGCCGCCGCCGAGGCGGCGGGCCTGCCGATCATGCTCTATTCGGTTCCCGGACGCTGCGCCGTCGAGATCGCGCCTGAGACCTGCGCAACGCTTATGGAAAAGCACTCCAACATTGTGGCGATCAAGGAGGCCGGCGGCGATGCCGGCCGGGTGACGCGCCTGCGCAAGGCATGCGGCGAAGGCTTGATCGTCCATTCGGGCGACGACGGCCTGACGTTGCCGTTCCTGTCGCTCGGCGCGGTGGGCGTCACCAGCGTGGTGGCCAACATCGCCCCGCGCGAGATGGTGCGGATGGTCGAGGCCTGGCAGAAGGGGGAGGCGGCGAAGGCCCTGGCCCTCAACGACATGATCGCCGAGCTGACCGACGCCATGTTCATCGAGAGCAATCCAGGGCCCGTGAAGGCGGCGCTCGCCCTGTCCAACCTGTCGGGACCGGAGATGCGCCTGCCGCTGCTTCCGGTCTCGCGCGACAATCGCGAGAAGCTCGCCGACGTCCTCGGCCGCTTCACGTCTGCCGCGACCGCCTTCCAAGAAATGCGCTAACGGCTTCCAGAAGCTTTGCATTGTGTGCCGCAGATCGACATACGACAGTGAAAGGGCCGCCATTGTCCGCGATCGCGGCCGAAAACAAGGACAACGGGGAAAGAGGATGATCGCCAAGACAAGCAAAGCATGGCGCTGCCGGAATCTCTGCGCAGGCACCATGCAGGGACGGGGAGCGCGATGAGCTACAACTGGGATTTCCATTCAGTCTGGCAATATTACGATCTCTTTCTTCTGGGACTGTGGATCAGCGTCCTCTACACGTTCGGGTCGATCTTCTTCGGCGTCATCATAGGCTTCCTCACCTGCGCGGCGCGCCTGTCGCGCTGGCGGGCTTTGAACGCGGTCGCCCGCATTTATCAGGAAGTGTTCCGCTGCACGCCGCTCCTCGTCCAGCTTCTCTGGTTCTACTACGCCTTCCCGCTGCTCATCGGCGCCTCCATCGACAATCGCGTCGCCGGCATGCTGACGTTGTCACTCTATGTCGGCGCCTTCTATGCGGAGATCTTCCGCGGCGGCATCGTTTCCATCGATCGCGGCCAGCGCGAGGCCGCCGCCGCCATCGGCATGAGCCCCTGGCAATCCATGACGCGCATCATTCTGCCGCAGGCGCTGAAGCGCGTCCTGCCGTCCTTCATCAACCAGTCGGTGATCCAGTTCAAGAACACCTCGCTCGTGTCCGTGATTTCCGTCGCCGATCTTGCTTACATGGCTGCGGTGGTGAACGGGCAGACCTATCGGCCGCTCGAATCCTACACGGTGATGGCGGTGCTCTACATCCTGATGCTCCTGCCCCTGACGCAGGCGGCCGACTGGATCGAAAAACGGCTCCGGGTGAGCGACTGAACGGATGGAGGCATGAGCATGAACGCACAGATGCAGAAGGCTGCTCCCATCATTGAGGCGATCGACCTTCACAAGAGCTATGGCAAACACGAGGTCCTGAAGGGGCTCGACCTCAGTCTGGAGCGCGGCGAGGTGGTTGCGCTGATCGGCCCTTCGGGATCGGGCAAATCCACCTTCATCCGCTGCCTCAACATGATGGAGATCCCGACCGGCGGCATGATCCGGTTTCGCCAGAAGGCGGTCGGCGAGCGGTTCCGCGACAAGGGTGGCGAGATCGGCATCGGCACGCTGCGCCGCCATGTCGGCATGGTGTTCCAGCATTTCAACCTGTTTCCGCACAAGACGGTGCTGCAGAACGTCACCGAAGGCCCCATCGTCGTCTGCAAGACGCCGAAAAAAGAGGCTGAGGAGCGGGCCATGAGCCTGCTTGCCCAGGTCGGGCTCGCCGACAAGCACGGCGCCTACCCCAACCACCTTTCCGGTGGCCAGAAGCAGCGCGTGGCGATCGCACGGGCCCTGGCCATGGAGCCGGAAGTGCTCCTGCTCGACGAGGTGACGAGCGCGCTCGATCCGGAACTTGTGGGCGAGGTTCTGTCGGTGATCCGCGGGCTTGCCGAGAAGGGGATGACGATGGCGATCGTCACGCACGAGATGGCGTTCGCGGCCGACGTCGCAAGCCGGGTCCTGTTCCTCGACCAGGGCGTCATCGCTGAATCCGGCTCGGCGGAACAGGTCATCCTCAATCCTCAAAACCCGCGTCTGCAGGGTTTCGTCTCGCGCTTCAGGGGCTGAGTGTCCATGCATCCGCTCAAAATCTCGATCCTCGGGGCCGGCAAGGTCGGCAGCGCCCTGGCGGGGGCGCTTGCCGGGCGGCCGAAATTCGCCGTCGAGGTCATCGACTGCTCGGAGGACGCCATCGACCGGCTGCGCGCTCTGAACCTGCCAGTCGCCGCCCGGTCCTATGGGCATCGCGACGAGCTGCCCTCGCTGCTCGCGGGCCGCGACGTGACGGTGGCGGCGGTGCCGGAAGCGGCGGCCATCGAGATTGCCGCGGCGGCCGTTCAGGCCGGATCGCATTATCTCGATTTCTCGCCCGCCCGGCCGCGCACGCGCGAGGTCCTCGCGCCGCTTGCCGAGCACCGGGCCGTGATGACCGGATGCGGCGTTTCGCCGGGTTTCATCGACAATGTGGCCGGCGACCTCCTGGAAACGGTCTCCTCCGTCAGCGACCTGACGATCCGCGTCGGGGCGATCCCCCGTTTCCCGACCAACCGGCTGGGCTATGGGCAGATATGGAATGTCGACAGCCTCATCGATGAATACACGCTGCCGAGCGCTGCCGTCCGCGACGGTCGGTCCGTCAGCCTGGCGCCGCTCGAGGAGTATGAGCAGATCCGCATCGACGGTGTCGCCTATGAGGGGTTCGTCACCTCCGGCGGGCTCGAGACCCTGGCGACGCTGGCCGATGCGGGGCCGCGCAACATCACCTTCAAGACGCTGCGCTATCCCGGCCATCTCGACTACATGCGCTTCCTGCTCGACGATCTCGGCCTCCGGCACCGGCGCGACATGCTGCGCTCCCTGCTGATGAACGGCCTGCCGCAGATCGACGACGACCTGCTCCTGCTGGCGGTGACCGCCAAGGGGAGCCGGGAGCACAGGCCGAGCGAGAAGACGCTGGTTTACAGTTTCCGTCCGCTCGGCGAAAACAACCCGTTCAACGCCCTGAATTCGGTGGCTGCGGGCTATGCGGCAAGTCTGTTGTCGATGCTGCAATCGGGCGCCATCGCGCAGTCCGGCTTCATCGCTCACCACCGTTTCCGCGCTTCGGAACTGCTGAGCGGAGAGTTCCTGAACCCGCTTTTGAAGAACTGACCCGCGGACGGAGCGACCTCCGATTTCCATCGAGGCACCGGATCGTTGAGGCAGATCAACGCGCCGCGCCCAGTTGTGCTATCGTTTCCCATAAGAACCATGTGGAGCGGACCATGCGGGCAAAGGATGTCATGACACGCGAACTGGTGACGGTCACGCCGGCCCACGGCGTGCGCCACGCGACACAGATCATGCTGGACAAGGATGTCAGCGGGCTTCTCGTGGTGAACGACGATCACGCTCTGGTCGGCATCATCAGCGAAGGCGATCTTCTGCGCCGGACGGAGCTGGTCGTTCCGGCGATGTTCGAACCGGACTCGGCGGATCCGGCTTCCCTCGAACATCTCGAGGCCTACATCAAGGGATGCAGCTGGCGCGTCGGCGACGTGATGACGCGCGATGTCGTCACCGTCGATGAGGGTGCGCCGATCGGTCATCTGGCCGCGCTGATGAACGAGAAGGGCATCAAGCGGGTGCCCGTGCTTCACGAAGGCAAGCTTGTCGGCGTGGTGAGCCGCAGCGACCTGATGCGGATCATCGCCGATTACAGATCGCCGAAGATTGCCGCCGGCGACGAAGCCATTGAGCGCGCCGTGCGGGCGCGGATCGAGGATGTCCTGGGAGCAAGGGCGGCCTCCGTGACGGTCGCCGTATCGGGCGGCATCGTCCGTCTTTCCGGCCGGGTCGGAACCGGCGTGGAGCGGACCGCCGCGCGGGTTGCATCAGAAGGCGTCCCGGGCGTCGACGGGGTCACGAATCTCCTGCGCCTTGGAGACGAAGCCTCCGCAAAGGGAGAGGCCGGTGGCGAACGTCCTGACGATCGCCCTTAATCCCGCCGTCGACTTTTCCAGCCGGACGCAGACCGTCCGGCCGACGAGAAAGACGCGGGTGTCCGGCATGCGCTGCGATCCCGGCGGGGGCGGGATCAATGTGGCGCGCGTCATCAGCCGCTTGGGCGGTGAAGCCGAAACGCTGGTCCTCGCCGGCGGTGAGATCGGCGCGATCCTCGGCCGCCTCATCCGTGAGGAGGGAATCGCCTGCCACGCCATGGCGATCGCCGGACAAACGCGGATCGGTTTCACCGTCTTCGAGGAAAGCACGGGGCTGGAATACCGGTTCGTGCCCGAGGGACCGGCCATCGGCGAGAACGAACTGGAGCCCTGCCTCGACCTCATCGACACCCATGAGGCCGGTTTCGTCGTCGCCAGCGGCAGCCTGCCTGCCGGTGTTCCCGATGATACCTACGCGACGATGGCTGAACGCGCCGCCGCACGTGGCGCGAAATTCGTCCTCGACACATCAGGGATAGGGCTGAAGACCGTCCTGGAGAAGACGCGCGTCTATCTCGTCAAGCCGAGCAGAGGCGAGCTCGAGCAGTATGTCGGGCGCAGGCTCGATGAAGAGGGCATCCGGCAGGCAGCGGTGGCGATCGTTGAACGCGGAGCGGCCGAGCTGGTCGCCGTCACCATGGGAGACGACGGCGCGCTGCTTGCGAGCACGGCTGGCGTGCTCCGCTTGCCCGCCGTTCATGTGCGAGTCCGCTCGGCGGTTGGAGCGGGAGACAGCTTTCTGGGGGCGATGATCTGGGCGCTGGCTGAGGGCCGGGAAACCGAACGGGCCTTCCGGCTGGGGGTCGCCGCCGGCGCTGCCGCCGTCATGACGCCCGGCACCGAATTGTGCCGCCGCGAAGACGTGCTGTCGCTGGCACAACGTGTCGGTTGAGCCTCAGGTCCATTGGGCCTTTCAGTGAGCGCCATACATCGCGGAGGGGAGCGGATCGGCACTGATCGCCAGCTCTTCGCGCCCGGACATCTTCACCATCCGCTTCTCGTCCACAATTTCGAAGTGCCGTGTGTCGAGCATCCGGATCACGTTCTTGCGCGCCATGGTCTGGATGGTCCGGCTGATCGTCTCGACGGTGGTGCCGAGATAGGCGGCCATGTCGCGGCGGCTGATGGGGATCTCGACATACATCCGCGCCCAGCCGATATCCGCTTCGCGGCAGGAATCCTTGAAGCGGCGATGGAGGATCAGGAGAAAACTCGCCACCCGCTCCGCCACGGTCTGGCAGCCAAGCATGAGCATCCATTCCCGGGCGGCATCGAGTTCCTCCAGAACGGTCAGGAGCATGCGGTGCTCGAGCTCTCTATGGGCGGTGAGGAGCTTTTCAAAAGCCGGTCTGGGGAAACAGCAAAGGGTGACGTCCGTCGCCGCCTCGATGGCGAAGGGCGAAAGAGGGGCAAAAACCCTGCCGAACATGTCCGGCGGCAGCAGCAGCCCGACGATCTGCTGGCGCCCGTCCGATATCGTCTTCTGCACACGCAGAACGCCGCTGACGACATTTCCCACGATCGGCATGTCCTCGCCCTCGGCGAGAATGGTCGCCCCCGCCTTGAAGGTCCGGATATGCGACAGACGCTCCATCTCCGATCGCACATGGGCATCGGCCGAGGTGCAAAACGCGCTTTGTCGAATCCCGCATTGAGCGCATTTGCCCTGTGACTCGACATTCGACCCAATCGTCATCTTCAGCCTCCGCTTGGCTGTCACGGTCAAACCCGAAAGGCCAGCCGCCACAAAAGGACCTCTCACGACTATATCCGGCCGCGAAAGGCACACCAAGGGCCACACCCGGCACGAGCCCTTTCCCGTCGGTGAAAAAATCCTACGCACCAACAGCGGCCGATCCTTGCGTTGGATCAAATCGCAAGGAGACGGCGTGCGTTCCCGGCGCGTGTTTGACCCGTGTCAAGGCGACCCACGGCCAACTGTTCCATCTTTTTGTGAAGTCAGCGCAACAGCGATCCTCGAAATGTCCGGACCTTTCTTCACAGCACAGAACGCGATGAAGGTGTCTCGCGCTACAGCATTTTGCAGCCGGGCGGCTTCCCTTTGCGTCCACATGAACGCGGAAAACAGGGAGACTGAGCGTCGTTGGTGCACCCAAAAGGATGCGCGGCGCTTCAGGGGCGAGGGGCAAGACGCGTCGATTTGCGGTGATCAACATGCCCGGCCGTGAGGAACGCTGGAATGAGATCGGCAGCGCTCCGTTCGACCGGGATATCGAGCTCGCCGTCATCAACGAGGATGGCGAGAACGTGCTGGTGTTTCCTTGCCGGCGCGTTGCCCACGGATGGACCGACGCGAAATCGGGCCTGAGCATCGAAATCCACCCCACGCACTGGCGGGAGTGGCGGAATGGTTTCTGCTTGAAATAGCCCGTCTTTGCCACAATCCGCTTCTGCAGCAGAAACGGAAAGCCGCAAATGCGCGGCTTCCCGTTCCGTGATGAGAGGCTTTACAGCGCCGTGCGTCCGTTCGGACGCGCAAAGGTACTGTAGGTCCTGACCCTAGGCGACGGCCTTTGCCGCCATGTCCTCGTTGACCGCCTTTGTCTGCTTGCGCACTTCCTTCGCCGCATCGGAAGCCAGACCGGAACCGATCTTGACGACTTTCTCGCCCTCATTGATGTATTCCGACACCGCTTTCTGGCAGAACTCCGTGCACACGTCGAAGGCGTCGCCGTGTTCCACGCTTGCGAGCAGATCGTCGACCAGCTTCACATCCTGCTCGTAGCGGTGCCTGAGAAAAGCCAGTGCCTCGATCTGATAGCGCATGGCGGCCTTGAAGAAGTCAGCCTGCAGCCGAGCGGCCGAAAGGTAGGGCTGCTGGCCGTAGGAAAGCGACTTGAACCAGTCGCCGGTCGCGCTGGTGACGCGCTCCGTGGCAGTTTCCGTCATGTCGTAACCTCATCGCTCATGGCAATCTCGCGTGATTGCCGATCGGTTCGCATGGTTCGGGGCGCAACGCACTGCACCCACCGTCAAATATTCAGGATGCAGCTCCAATGTCATTGACGTTCGTCAATGGCGGCGCATTTTCATCGCGCGATGAATACCGGCAGGGTGGGATCGTCCGTCAGCGACACGGTGACGCCGCCGAAAATGCGTTCGCGCAAGCGCGAATGCCCGTAAGCTCCCATGATCAACATGTCGGCGGCAATATCGTTGGCGTGCACCCGCAGGACATCCGCGACGGCGTGCCCGGAGCTCGGCAGCCGGTCGATCGTCACCTTGGCCCCCTGACGGGCCAGATAGGCCGCAAGATCGGCGCCGGGCTCGGCGCCATTGCCGACATCGTCCGCCCTGGGATCGACCATCGTTATGTGGACATCGCCCGCGCCGGCGATGAACGGCATCGCCTCATGCACGGCCCGCGACGCTTCCAGGCTTGAATCCCAGGCGATGAGGATGGTCGTCGGCGCCAGCGTCGCCATGGAAGCGTGCGGGACGAGCAGGGCCGGCTTCTGCGCCTCGAAGAAGAGCCCGTCCAGGACCATCTTCTTGAGGGAGTCCGAGGCGCAGAGATCGGGGCCGATCAGCGCCAAATCCGCATACCGGGCGCGCACGCCGATTGCATTGTCTGCCACGGCACGCTCCGTGTAGGCAGAATCGACCTCCGCCGACACATCGCTGCCGGCGAGGAGGTCCGTCACCTCGGCAACGCGCTGCTTCAACCTGCGAATATCCTCTTCGCGCTCCTCGGCCCATGTCTCGGAAACGGCGGCCGCGTATTCGCCGACCGGCGGCGGGGCGGCGAGCGACAGAACGAAGACCGCGAGATGGGCGTCGTTTTCCCGGCAGAGGTCGACAGCCAGCTTGATGTCCTGATCGGACTGATCGACGCCGACCGGACTAAGAATGGTCCTGAGTGCCATGGTTGCCTCCTTCGGCATGCGCGTGTGCTCGTATGAAGCTAGTGCGTCCGTGCGAGGGCGGCTTTGCGTTGGATCAACACATCGATCCGGGTCTTGCGACAGTCGCTCCGCCTTCCCGCTTCCCGTCGCGTCCGTGCCGGCGAGCCGCTGAACTGGTAACTCCAGGAGAGCGACAAGGTTGCGCGAATGAGGTGTCCGCGATGTTCGTTGACGGGCAGCATGCAGCGGCTGCATGCTTGCGGATCGGGTGATGCGGCCGTCCCTGCGAGGGCTGCCGAAAATGCCCGGCCCGGTCCGGGTCTCTTGACCAGACGCCGAAACATCGTGAATTGTGCACTGCAAAAGCGAAGGCCGAGGTCGGATTTCATGCGGACGCATCACTGATGGTCGGGTGTTGACCCGTGGGCAAGACAGGCATGCCACCAACCCCTCTGGCTATCCTCGTCCTCGACGAGAACCACATTCGTTCGTCCATCATCGAGGCGGGCCTGCGGGAGGCCGGGCACGACAACGTCACCATCCTGCACGACGTCGAGGGGATCGCGCGCAAGGTTGCCGAGATCAACCCCGACGTCATCGTGATCGATCTTGAGAACCCGAACAGGGACATGCTCGAGAACATGTTTCAATTCACGCGCGCCGTCAGGCGTCCGATCGCCATGTTCGTCGATCGGTCGGACCAGGCGGCGATCGAAGCGGCTGTCGATGCGGGGGTCTCCGCCTATGTCGTCGACGGTCTGCGGCAGGAGCGCGTCAAGCCGATCGTCGATATGGCGGTCAGCCGCTTCAACGCCTTTTCCCGCCTCTCGCGCGAGCTGGAGGAGGCCAGAAGCGAGCTTGAGGGCCGCAAGGTGATCGATCGGGCCAAAGGCATCCTGATGCGGTCGCGCGGCATCTCAGAGGAAGAGGCCTACGCGTTGTTGCGCAAGACCGCGATGAACCAGAACCGCAAGATCGCCGAAGTGGCGCAGAGCCTCGTCATGAGCGCAGACCTTCTTGCTCCGGGAGACCGACATGAGCCGTGAGACCATTACCGCCGGTTTCATCCCGCTGCTCGACGCCGCCATAATGGTCGTCGCCAGGGAGCAGGGCTTCGCCGATGAAGAGGGACTCGAACTGGCTCTGGTGCGCGAAACATCCTGGGCCAACATCCGCGACCGCCTCGCGATAGGGCATTTCCAGGTTGCGCATATGCTGGCGCCGATGCCCATCGCCTTCAATCTGGGGCTGACGCCGCTTCCCGCTCCGACCATCGTGCCGATGGCCCTCGGACTGGGCGGCAACGCGGTGACCGTGTCCGGGGAACTGTGGCGCAACCTTGAGGCAGAGGGGGCGTCCGCCGACCTCGATCCCAGATCCGCCGGCGAGGCGTTGCGGCGCGTCGTCGCCCGCCGCCGTTCCGCGGGCAGGCCGCTGCTGCGGTTCGCCGTTGTGCATCCGCATTCAGGGCACAATTACGAACTGCGCTACTGGATGGCCGCCTGCGGCATCGATCCCGACGTTGAGATCGACATGGTGATCGTGCCGCCGCCGCTGATGGCCGATGCGTTGGAAAACGGCAGCATCGACGGCTTCTGTGTCGGTGAGCCTTGGAACACGGCCGCGGTGAAGGCGGGGCACGGGCGGATACTGACCGCGAAGGCGGCGATCTGGCGTTCGAGCCCGGAGAAGGTGCTGGGCGTCTCGGCTGGCTGGGGCGAGGCGCGGCCGGATACGCTGGCGGCTCTTCTGCGCGCGATGTATCGGGCCGCCCAGTGGTGCGCCGATGCCGGCAACCGTTCGGACCTCGCCGCGATGCTGGCTGAGCCCGGCTATGTCGGCCGCCCGTCCGAATGGATGCTGCCGGCCCTGTCGGGAGACCTGCAGATCGCCGGTGATGCCGTGACCCGGGTCGAGGACTTCTTCCTGCCGTTTGCGAAGGCGGCCACCTTTCCGTGGAAGAGCCACGCGCTCTGGTTCTACAGCCAGATGGCGCGGTGGGGGCAGGTGGAGCACACGCCGGCACATCTCGCGACCGCCAGCGGGACCTATCGTCCGGATCTGTATCGCCTGGCCCTCAAGCCGCTCGGCGCGGCCTTGCCCGGCGCCAACGCCAAGGTGGAGGGCGCTTTGCGCACCGCGACGCCGGTCGGCTCCGCCGGCGCCAGCCTGACGCTCGGCCCCGATGGCTTCTTCGACGAGAGCCTGTTCGATCCGGATCAGATCGACGCCTACATCGCCGCGCAAGCCCGCTGAAAACGCGCTGATTCATCTTTAGGCAGAATTGTGCGTTGCACAAAGAATGGGCGATTGTGCGGGCGGATGATGATTGTTTGGTCATCGTCCAACGACGGCCGGTTTGGCGGGCCGTCCGGTAACTGCAGAAAATAACTGATGTTTTCAGGATTTCGCGAACTTGGCACGCTTCATGCTTTGTTGGGCATGAGGCCTTAGGGCCCACAAAATTCGCGTCCAATGGCGGGCGCTCCAGGCAAGGCTGCCAGACAGGTCTGTCCGCGCTCCGACGGCGCTGGCGATCCTGTCGGCAGCCTTTTTCTTTGGACACGTTTCACGCAACCAGGGCCGCTCCTCCCGCCGGCCCGCAAGGAGACCGCAATGAACAGGAACCCGGTGATCCCAGGAACGAAGCGCCTTCTGCTCGGTATGGCCCTGGCCATGATCTCCCTGGCGCCCGCTGCCCAGGCCGAGATGCTGGACGTCGAAAAGGACGAGCTCACCTTCGGTTTCATCAAGCTCACCGACATGGCCCCGCTCGCCGTCGCCAAGGAGCTTGGCTATTTCGAGGACGAGGGCCTCTACGTGACCCTCGAGCCGCAGGCGAACTGGAAGGTGCTCCTCGACCGGGTGATCACCGGGGAGCTGGACGGAGCCCATATGCTGGCGGGGCAGCCGCTTGCCGCCACGATCGGCTTTGGCACGAAGGCGCACATCGTCACGCCGTTCTCCATGGACCTGAACGGCAACGGCATCACTGTCTCCAACGAAGTGTGGGAGATGATGAAGGAGAACGTGCCGGTCGAGGCCGGCAAGCCGGTCCATCCCATCAAGGCCGATGCGCTGAAGCCGGTGGTCGAGAAGTTCAAGGCCGAAGGCAAGCCCTTCAACATGGGGATGGTCTTCCCGGTCTCCACGCACAATTACGAATTGCGCTACTGGCTGGCCTCCGGGGGCATACATCCCGGCTTCTACTCGCCGACCGACGTCTCCGGCCAGATCAAGGCCGACGCGCTCCTGTCCGTCACCCCGCCGCCGCAGATGCCGGCGACGCTCGAGGCCGGCACGATCTACGGCTACAGCGTTGGCGAGCCCTGGAACCAGCAGGCCGTCTTCAAGGGCATCGGCGTGCCCGTCATCACCGACTACGAAATCTGGAAGAACAATCCGGAGAAGGTGTTCGGCATGACGGCGGAGTTCGTGGAGGCAAATCCGAACACCACGCTCGCCATCACCAAGGCGCTGATCCGTGCCGCCAAGTGGCTTGACGAGAACGACAACGCGAACCGGATGGAAGCCGTCGAGATGCTGTCGCGCTCCGAATATGTGGGCGCGGACGCGGAGGTGATCGCCAACTCGATGACCGGGACCTTCGAGTATGAGAAGGGCGACCAGCGGCCGGTGCCCGACTTCAACGTCTTCTACCGCTACTACGCCACCTACCCCTATTATTCGGACGCGGTCTGGTATCTCACCCAGATGCGCCGTTGGGGGCAGATCGCCGAAAGCAAGCCGGATGGCTGGTACGACGAGGTGGCCCGCTCCGTCTACCGTCCCGACGTCTATCTCAAGGCCGCGCGGCTTCTAGTCGACGAGGGCCTCGCGGATGAAGCGGATTTCCCCTGGGACGCGGACGGTTATCGTGAGCCGACGCCGGCTGCCGACGTCATCGACGGCATCGGCTACGACGGCCGCAAGCCCAACGAATACATCGATTCCCTGCCGATCGGATTGAAGTCGAACGAGACCATCGACGGCAACGAAGTCGTGGGCGGTTGAGGCCGAAAGAGCCTCGCTGACGGCTGGCGAGGCCCTCACGTCCGCAGCAAGTCAAAGGAACAGACATGACCGACACCAGCGATGCATTCGACGCAGGCCGTGCCGACCGCCAGGCCAGGAAGGAACGCGTCTTTGCACGGATCAACCGGGCGGCCGGCTGGCTCGACGCCCTCGGGCTCTCCTGGGTCACGCCGCTGCTCAGGATCGCGGCCGGCGACAACCCGTCCGAGCAGATGGAGGAACTGAAGCGGGCGCTGTTCATCCCGCTTCTCGGCATCGGCTTCTTCCTCCTCGCCTGGGGCGCTCTGGCCCCGCAGGTGCAAACCTCGCTCGGAGCCATCCCGGGGCCCGTGCAGGTGTGGGGGGAGGCCGTCAATCTGTGGCACGATCATCTGGGCGAACGCGCCAAGGCCGACGCCTTCTACGAACGCCAGGAAGAGCGCAACGCAAAGCTTGCCGCGGAAGGCAAGGCCGACCGCGTCAAGTGGCGTGACTATACCGGCCGCCCGACCTATCTCGACCAGATCGGCACGTCGCTGATCACCGTGGGGCTCGGCTTCGTGATCGCCACGCTCTTGGCGGTGCCACTGGGGATCGCCATGGGACTCTCCAGAACGGTCAACGGCGCCATCAACCCGCTGATCCAGATCTTCAAGCCCGTGTCGCCGCTCGCCTGGTTGCCGATCGTCACCATGGTCGTGTCGGCGCTCTATGTAAACACGGCGGACTGGCTGCCCAAATCGCTTCTCATCTCGGCCGTGACGGTGACGCTGTGCTCGCTCTGGCCGACGCTCATAAACACCGCGCTCGGCGTTTCCTCCGTCGACAAAGACCTGATGAATGTCGGCCGCGTCCTGCAACTGCCGACGAGCAAGACCGTGACCAAGCTCGTCCTGCCCTCGGCGCTGCCGCTCATCTTCACGGGCCTGCGGCTTTCGCTGGGCGTCGGCTGGATGGTGCTGATCGCGGCGGAAATGCTGGCGCAGAATCCGGGCCTCGGCAAGTTCGTCTGGGATGAGTTCCAGAACGGTTCGTCCCAGTCGCTGGCCAAGATCATGGTCGCGGTGCTGACCATCGGCATCATCGGCTTCCTGCTCGACCGGCTGATGTTCGCCCTGCAGCGGGCATTCACCTTCTCCGCGAACCGATAGGAGAGGGGCATGACCATTCTCGAAGTCTCTGCCCTCTCCAAGCATTATGGCGAAGGCGCCAAACGCACCCGTGTGCTCGACAAGGTGAACCTGAAAGTCAGGCAGGGCGAGTTCATCGCCATCGTCGGCTTCTCGGGCTCCGGCAAGACGACCTTGATCTCGGCGCTTGCCGGGCTGATCGAGCCCGACGAGGGCGGCGTGATCTTCAAGGGCAGGGAGATCGACGGGCCGGGCCCCGAGCGGGGCGTCGTCTTCCAGTCCTATTCGCTGATGCCCTGGCTTTCGGTGGAAGGAAACGTCCGGCTGGGCGTCGACCAGGTCTTCAAGGCTCTTGGGAGGGAGGAGCGCAGGACCATGGCGGAAAAATACATCCGCATGGTCGGCCTCGGCCACGCGACCGATCGCAAGCCGGCGGAGCTTTCCGGCGGCATGCGTCAGCGCGTGGCCGTGGCCCGCGCCTTGGCGATGCAGCCGGAGGTGCTGCTCATGGACGAGCCCCTGTCGGCGCTCGACGCCCTGACGCGCGCCAAGCTCCAGGACGAGTTCGCATCGATCTGCGAGGAGGAGAAGAAGACCATCATCCTCGTCACCAACGATGTCGACGAGGCGATCCTGCTTGCGGACCGCATCGTGCCGCTGACCCCGGGCCCGGACGCCACGCTGGGGCGGGAATTCAAGGTGGACCTGCCGCGCCCCCGCGATCGCGCCGCGATGAATTCCGACGACACCTTCATCCGGCTGCGTGCCGAGGTGACCGAATATCTGATGGAACTGGGAGCGGCGCACGGCGCCGGGGCCGAGCATGGCCCGGCGCTCCCGAACGTCGTTCCGCTGATGCCGGGCGAGAAGAAGCGCGGTTCGTCGGCGTCCGCTGGCGCCGTTGCCGCAGCCGCGGCCGACAACCCGCGCTATCTCGAGTTCAGCCGGCTGAAGAAGGTCTATCCGACGCCCAAGGGGCCTCTGACCGTCGTCGACGATTTCGATCTGAAGGTGCCGAGGGGCGAGTTCATCACGCTGATCGGCCATTCGGGCTGCGGCAAATCCACGGTCCTCTCCATGGCTGCCGGCCTCAGCAAGATCACCGAGGGGGGCATCATACTCGACGGCAAGGCGGTTTCCGGCGCCGGGCCCGACCGCGCGGTGGTGTTCCAGTCGCCTTCCTTGATGCCTTGGCTGACGGCCTTCGAGAACGTCCAGCTCGGCGTCGATCGCGTTTATCCGCATGCTTCCAGGGGCGAGCGGAAGGACATCGTCGAGTATTATCTCTCCCGGGTGGGGCTCGCCGAGGCGATGCACCGGTTGGCGCAGGACATGTCCAACGGCATGAAGCAGCGCGTCGGCATTGCCCGTGCCTTCGCGCTTTCCCCAAAGCTGCTGCTGCTCGACGAGCCCTTCGGCATGCTCGACAGCCTCACGCGCTGGGAGCTTCAGGATGTCCTGATGGAGGTCTGGCAGCGGACGAGGGTGACGACCATCTGCGTGACCCACGACGTCGACGAAGCCATCCTCCTCGCCGATCGCGTCGTCATGATGTCGAACGGGCCGAACGCGCGCATCGGCAACGTCATGGACGTCGATCTGCCACGGCCGCGCTCGCGCGCGGCCCTTCTCGCCCATCCCGATTACTACGCCTATCGCGAGGAGCTCCTGGAATTCCTGGAGGCCTATGAAGGCGGGGCAAACCCGACGGGCGAGCAACTGGAAAGCATCAAGGAAAAACGGGCGGCGCGTCTTGCAAGGCAGCACCAGGCCCGTTTGGCGGCAGCGGAGTGAATGCGATGAAGGAGAAGCTCGTCATCATCGGCAACGGCATGGCCCCCGGGCGCATGCTCGAGCACCTGTTCGAGACCGATCCCGACCGCTACGACGTGGTCATCTTCAATGCCGAGCCGCGGGTCAACTACGATCGGATCATGCTCTCGCCCGTCCTGTCCGGCGAGAAGGCCTACGAAGAGATCATTATTCACGGCGACGGCTGGTACATCGATCACGGCATCACGCTCTACAAAGGGCACAAGGTGGTCGCGATCGATCGCGAGGCCAGGACGGTGACCTCCGACCACGGTGCGGTCGAGCCCTACGACCGGCTGGTCGTCGCCACCGGCTCGGTTCCCTTCATCATCCCCGTTCCCGGCGCCGAACTGCCGGGCGTCATCTCCTATCGCGATCTCGACGACGTGCAGGCAATGCTCCTGGCGGCGCAATCGCGGGAGAAGGCGGTGGTCATCGGTGGCGGGCTTCTGGGGCTGGAAGCGGCGGCGGGCCTCAAGGCGCGCGGCATGGAGGTCACGGTCCTGCATGTCATGCCGACGCTGATGGAGCGCCAGCTCGACCCGGCAGCCGGCTACCTCCTGCAGAAGGCGGTGGAGGCGCGCGGCATCGACGTCGTCACCAAGGCCAACACCAGGAGGATCGTCGGCACCGGCAGGGTCGAGGGCGTCGAACTGGATGACGGCCGGGTCATCCCGGCGACGCTGGTCGTGATGGCGGTCGGCATCAGGCCGAATGTCGCGCTGGCGCGGGAGGCCGGGCTGGAGGTCAACCGGGGCATCGTCACCGATCCATGGATGCGGACGTCCGATCCGGCCATCATGGCGCTCGGCGAATGCGCCGAAGTCGGCGGCAACGTCTACGGCCTGGTGGCGCCGCTCTACCAGATGGCGCGCGTTGCCGCGGCCGCCCTTGCCGGCGAAGAAGGGACGGGCTTCGCTCATTCGGAGACGCCGACCAAGCTGAAGGTCACCGGCATCGACCTTTACTCCCTCGGCGACTTCGCCGACGGGGACGATCGCGAGGAGATCGTCCTGCGCGATGCGGCGGCCGGCGTCTACAAGCGGCTGGTCCTCAAGGGCAATCGTGTCATCGGCGTGGTGCTGTTCGGCGAAACCGCCGACGGCGCCTGGTTCAGCGATCTCCAGAAGCGGGGCACGGACGTTTCGGAGATGCGCGACAGCCTGATCTTCGGACAGGCCTATCAGGGGGGTGCCTCGGCGGACCCTTTGGCGGCCGTTGCAGCCTTGCCGGATGATGCGGAAATCTGCGGCTGCAACGGCGTCTGCAAGAGCCGGATCGTGACGGCGATCACCGGCAAGGGACTGACCTCGCTCGACGACGTGCGGGCTCACACCAAGGCATCGGCCTCCTGCGGGTCGTGCACCGGGCTGGTCGAGCAACTCATGAGCCTGACGCTCGGCGATGGCTATAACCCCGCCGCCGTGCAGCCCGTTTGCGGTTGCACGACGCTCGGTCACGCCGACGTGCGCCGGCTGATCCGGGCCAAGAAGCTGAAGACCATTCCGGCGGTGATGCAGGAACTGGAGTGGAAGACCTCCTGCGGCTGCGCCAAGTGCCGGCCGGCGCTGAACTATTACCTGGTCTGCGATTGGCCGCAGGACTACGCCGACGATTATCAGTCGCGCTTCATCAACGAGCGGGTGCACGCGAACATCCAGAAGGACGGGACCTATTCGGTGGTTCCGCGCATGTGGGGCGGCGTCACCTCGGCGGCGGAGCTGCGCGCCATCGCCGACGTGGTCGACATGTTCGCCATTCCGACCGTCAAGGTCACCGGCGGCCAGCGCATCGACATGCTGGGCGTGCGCAAGGAGGATCTGCCAGCCGTGTGGGCCGAGCTCGGCAAGGCCGGCTTCGTCTCGGGGCATGCCTATGCCAAGGGGCTGAGAACGGTGAAGACCTGCGTCGGCTCGGATTGGTGCCGCTTCGGCACGCAGGATTCGACCGGCCTCGGCATCCGCATCGAGAAGTTCATGTGGGGCTCCTGGACACCGGCAAAGGTCAAGATGGCGGTTTCCGGCTGCCCGCGCAATTGCGCTGAAGCGACCTGCAAGGATGTCGGCGTCATCTGCGTCGATTCGGGTTTCGAGATCCATTTCGCGGGCGCCGCCGGCCTCGACATCAAGGGCACGGAAAAGCTCGGCATGGTGAAGACCGAGGACGAGGCGCTGGAGCACATCGTCGCGCTCGTCCAGATGTACCGCGAGCAGGGCCACTATCTCGAACGCATCTACAAATGGGCGAAGCGGATCGGCCTCGACGAGGTCCGCCGGCAGATCATGGACGATGCGGACAGGCGCCGGGCCTATTTCGACCGGTTCGTCTTCAGCCAGAAATTCGCCCAGGTCGACCCGTGGTCGGAACGCGTTTCCGGTAAGGACAAGCACGAGTTCAAGCCGATGGCGAACATCGGATTTGCGGAGGCCGCCGAGTGATGACCACGTTGAAATGGACGCCCGTCGGATCGATCCACGACATCCCGCTGCGCGGCGCGCGCTGCGTTGCCACGCCCCACGGCAAGATCGGCGTCTTCCGCACGGCCGATGGCAAGGTCTTCGCGATCGAGGACCATTGCCCGCATCGAGGCGGCCCTTTGAGCCAGGGCATCGTCCATGGCGCCTCGGTGACCTGCCCCTTGCACAATTGGGTGATCTCGCTGGAAACGGGCGAGGCCCTCGGCGCCGACGAGGGGCGGGTCCGCACGATCCCGGTCAAGATCGAAGGCGAGGCGCTGTTCATCGCCCTCGACGCAGCCATCGGCAAGGCTGCCTGACGATGACGGCTGTGCAGGGCCTGCCCGAGACCAGGACGACATGCCCCTATTGCGGTGTCGGTTGCGGTGTGCTGGTCGGCACAAGCGAGGCCCGCCGCGCGGTGGTGCGGGGCGATCCCGATCATCCGGCCAATTTCGGGAAGCTCTGCTCGAAAGGAATGGCGCTGGCCGAGACGTTCGGCCTCGACGGGCGGTTGTTGGAGCCGGAAATCGGGCGCCGCAAGGCTTCCTGGGACGAGGCGCTCGAACGCGTCGCCGGCACGTTCGCCGAAACGATCGCAAGACATGGTCCCGACTCCGTGGCCTTCTATGTCTCGGGGCAATTGCTGACCGAGGATTATTACGTCGCCAACAAGCTGATGAAGGGCTTCATCGGCTCGGCCAACATCGATACGAATTCGCGCCTGTGCATGGCATCCTCGGTGGCCGGGCACAAGCGTGCCTTCGGCGAGGATGTCGTTCCCGGGCTTTACGCCGATCTGGAAGAGGCCGATCTCGTCGTTCTGGCCGGTTCCAACCTCGCTTGGTGCCATCCCATCCTGCACCGGCGCTTGATGGAAGCGCGCCGCCGGCGCGGCACGCGCATCGTCGTCATCGACCCGCGGCGCACGGCGTCCAGCTCCGACTGCGATCTGCATCTCGGCCTGCGGCCGGGGTCCGACGTGCTTCTGTTCAACGCGCTCCTTTCATATCTGGCCAAGGCGGATCTGCTCGACCACGCCTTCATCCGCGATCATACGAGCGGGATTGACGAGGCTGTGGCCCTGGCATCGGCCGATGCGGCTTCGCTCAAGGATGTGGCGGAACGTTGCGGGCTCGCGCCGGCCGATCTGGAACTGTTCTTTGAATGGTTCGGCAAGACTCGCCGGACGGTGACGGTCTACAGCCAGGGGATCAACCAGTCGGCACGCGGCACCGACAAGGTCAACGCGATCATCAATTGTCACCTTGCGACCGGGCGCATCGGCGAGCCGGGAATGGGGCCGTTCTCCGTTACGGGCCAGCCGAACGCCATGGGCGGCCGGGAGGTCGGCGGGCTCGCCAATCAGCTCGCCGCGCATATGGGCTTCGACGATCCGTCGGTGGAGCGGGTTTCCCGCTTCTGGAAGGCGCCGCGGATCGCCCGGGGCGAAGGGCTGAAGGCCGTCGACATGTTCGGTGCGGTGGCCGACGGCCGCATCAAGGCCTTGTGGATCATGGGCACCAATCCGGCCGTCAGCATGCCGGATGCGGGGCGGGTGCGCGCGGCGATAAGGGCCTGCCCGTTCGTCGTCGTTTCCGACGTGACGCGAACCGATACCACGCGCCTGGCCGATGTCCTGCTGCCGGCGCTCGGCTGGGGCGAGAAGGACGGAACCGTCACCAATTCCGAGCGCCGCATCTCTCGTCAAAGGGCGTTCCTTGCAGCGCCGGGCACGGCGCGGCCGGATTGGTGGATCATCAGCCAGGTCGCGCAGCGCATGGGCTTTGCCGATGCCTTCGGCTATGCGTCGAGTGCCGAGATCTTCCGCGAGCATGCGGCCCTTTCCGGTTTTGAGAATGACGGCGTGCGCCTGTTCGATATCGGCAGCCTGGCTTCGCTGGCCGAAGAGGCTTACGAGGCGATGGAGCCTGCGACGTGGCCACTCCCCGCAGGGCCGGCGATTCGCCGGCAGCGTTTTTTCCGCGACGGCGGTTTTGCGACGGGTGACGGGCGCGCCCGCTTCGTGCCGGTGCGCCAGGAAGGGCCGGCGCTCCTTCCGGACATCGACTTCCCGATGGTCCTGAACAGCGGCCGCATGCGTGACCAGTGGCATACGATGACACGCACGGGCCGCGTTCCGCAGTTGACCGCCAACGCGCCGGAACCGGTGCTGGACATCGAACCGCGCGACGCGGCCGGAATGGGCATCGGCGAGGGCGATCTCGTCCGCATTCAGAGCCGTTTCGGCTTTGCCAGGGCGAAGGCCCGCCTGACCGACACCCAAAAGCGCGGCGAGGTTTTCCTGCCGATGCACTGGAGCGGGTTCTTTGCGGCCAACGCCGCGGCAGGCGCGCTTTCCAATCCGGCGACGGATCCCCAGTCGGGGCAGCCCGAGCTCAAGCATGTCCCGGTCAGGCTGGTGCGCGAGGCGTGCGGCTGGGAAGGCATGTTGCTGACCCGCCGTGACATACGGCCGTCCGGATTGGTGCACTGGAGCCGCAGCGCCGTCAGCGGCGGCTGGCTCTACAGGATGACGGGAACGGAGCCGGCCGACCAGGGCATGCTCCTGGCGCGCCTGTTGCTGGACCCGCGCGGTCGGGAGCGCATGATCGAGTATACGGACCGGCACGGGCCGGCCTTCCGTGCCGCATCGACCGATGCCGAAGGAAGGCTTGCCGAGGTGCTTCTGGTTGCGCCGCCCGGAGCGCTGCCGGACCGGGACTGGCTCCTGGCGCTGTTCGCCTCCGGGGAGCCGCTCGAGCCTGCCGACAGGCAAGGCCTGCTGGCCGGGCGCCTCGCCAGAGCGCAGCCGCCGGTCGGCCGTATCATCTGCTCCTGCTTCGGTGTCGGGATCAACCAGATCACCGAGGCGGTGGCACGCGGATGCACCAGTGTCGAAGCCGTCGGAAATGCCACACGCGCCGGAACCAATTGCGGCTCATGTCTTTCCGAGATCAGGGGGATCGTTCATGCGTCTCGTCTCGACGCTGCCGAGTAAGCGGCGCCCCGCGCCGATCAAGCCGCTGTCCGTGCTGCCGGTTTTCATGAATCTCGCCGGCAGGGACGTGCTTCTGGCCGGGGGGACGCAGGCCGTCGCCTGGAAGGCCGAGCTGCTGGTGGCGGCGGGCGCCAGGGTGAAGCTCGTCGCCCCGCAGGCGGAAATGGACGAGGAGACGATGCGTCTGATCCTGGCCACCGAACGCGCAACGCTCCTTCACCACGACCGCACATGGCGGTCGTCCGATCTCGAGACCGCGGTCGTCGCCATCGCCGATGCGGCTGACGAGGAGGAGGCGCAATCTTTCGCCGCCGCCGCCCGCAGGGCTGGCGTGCCCTGCAACGTCATCGACCGGCCCGAGCACTGCTCCTTTCAGTTCGGCTCGATCGTCAATCGCTCGCCCGTCGTGGTGGGAATATCCACATCCGGTGCGGCACCGGTGCTCGGGCAGGCCGTGCGGCGGCGCATCGAAACCCTGTTGCCGCCAACGCTGGCCGCCTGGGCGGCGTTTGCCGGCCGCATGCGCGGTGTCATTTGCCGCGCCAACGCTTCGGGGGCGAGGCGGCGGGCCTTCTGGGAGGCGTTCGTCGATGCGGCCTTCGGCGCCCCGCCAGCCCCGGACGATGCGGCCGCATACCGCCTTTTGAACACGCAGGCGGCCGGTGGAGCGCCTTCTTCCGGCCGGGTGACCTTCGTCGGCGCCGGCCCCGGCGATCCCGAGCACCTGACCTTGAAGGCGGTGCGGGCGCTGCAGGCCGCGGACGTCATCCTGTTCGACGATCTCGTTTCGGATGCCGTCCTGGAGCTGGCGCGCCGCGAGGCGAAACGCATCCTCGTCGGCAAGAGGGCCGGGCGCCCGAGCTGCCGGCAGCACGAGATCAACGGGATGATGATCACGCTGGCCAGGTCGGGGCGGCATGTGGTGCGGCTCAAATCCGGCGATCCGGCGATTTTCGGGCGCGGCGGTGAGGAGATCGAGGCCCTGCAGGCGCAAGGCATTCCCTTCACCGTCGTTCCCGGTATCTCCGCCGGTCCGGCTCTGGCGGCTTCGCTCGGGATCTCGCTGACGCATCGCGATGCGGCGCGGCAGGTGCGGTTCATCACCGGGCACTCGAAGCATGGCGGCCTGCCATCCGACATCGACCTTCCGGGCATCCTTCACCCATCCGCGACGACCATCGTCTATATGGGTGGCCGGACCGCCAGAGAGCTCTCTTCCCGTCTCATCGCGCTCGGCATGGCGCCTGCGACATCGGTTGCGGTGGGCGTCGCGCTTGGTCGCCCGGAAGAGCGGCTCGGCTTCGCGACGCTCGACACGCTCGCCGCTTATGTGGAAAATGCCGGGCTGAACAATCCCATCGTGATCGGCATTGGGAAGGTCTTTCAGCAGGCCGCCGCCGCTAAGCGACCGGCGGAAGAGCCGTCATTCCGCGCCCGGCATGTTTGACGAAGGCTCCATTGCCCGGACTTCGCGACGGATGGCCTCGCCCATCGTCGTTTCGAGCATGGCCGAGAGAGCCCGCTCGACGGCGCGGCGCCACGTCTGGCTCCGTGAAAGCTCCTGCGGGAAAAGGCCGGGCAGCGCGTGGAGAGCGCCCGCGACCGCAGCGGCGTCCTTGTCGTCCACCCCGGCAAGCAGGTTCCGGATCCGCGCTTCGAGGGGATCGCGCAGGGCATAGGCGGACCCGTCATCCCGCCGGCCGAGGCAGTAGCGCATCCAGGCGGCGACCGCGAAGGCGAATGGGCGAATGTCACCGTCCTTGTCGAGCAGTTCGACGGCCGGTTTCAGCAGGCGCTGCGGCAGCTTCTCCGTGCCGTCCATGGCGATCTGGTAAGTCTCGTGCGCAATGGCCGGATTGCTGAAGCGTTCGGTCAATTGACGCGTATAGTCGCCGAAGTCGATACCGGCGAGCGGTTCGAGCGTCGCCGCTGCGGCCTGCAAATGCCGGGCGACCAGCCGGGCAAGCGCCGGCGCCGCCATGACGTCACGCACATGGGTGCAGCCGGACAGGAAACCGGCATAGGCGAGCATGGAGTGCGTTCCGTTGAGCATTCTGAGCTTCATCCGCTCGTAAGGCGCGACGTCGCTGACGAAGATCGCGCCTCCGGCCTCCCAGTGCGGCCGGCCGAGCGGAAAGTCGTCCTCGATGACCCACTGGCTGAACGGCTCGGTCTCGATCGCCGCATGGTCCTCGCAGCCGGTCAGGCGCCGCGCTTCGGCCAGCGTCTCTTCGGTCGCCGCGGGCGTGATCCGGTCCACCATGGTCGAGGGAAAGGAGACGTTCTGCCCGATCCACAGGCCGAGCTCGGCATCGATGGCATCGGCGAAGCTGACCACGCCGGCCCGCAGGAGCGCTCCGTTCTCCGGCAGATTGTCGCAGCAAAGAACCGTGAAGGGCGGAATGCCGGCCTGCCGGCGAAGGCGCAGAGCCTCGACGATCAGGCCCAGCACGCCGGCCGGGTGGCGCGGATCGGCAAGATCGGCGTCGATGGCGGGGTGTGAACGGTCGATGGTGCGTTTCGCGCGATCGATGCCGTAGGCCTTCTCCGTCACCGTCAGGCTGACGATGCGCGTCGACCGGTCGGCCATGGTCTCGAGGATCCCGGTTGTGCCTTGCGCCGCCGTCAGCACCCGGCTGATGCTGCCGATGATCCGCGCGCTCGTGCCCGTCGCACCGCGTTCGATCAGTGTGTAGAGGCCGTTCTGCGGATTGAGCGCGGCGGCAGTTGCCGTGCCGCGCAGGCTGACGCCGACGATGCGCCAGTCGCCGCCGGCCGCCGCCAGCGCGTTGTCCGTATAGGCGGCCTGATGGGCGCGATGAAATGCGCCGAGACCGAGATGGACGATGCCGCTTCCGTGCTCGTCCGGGGCAAAGGCGGGCAGACGAACCCCCGCCTTGACGTGGTCGAGCCCTGCCAGGCGTTTCATCGGGTCGCACCTGATGCCGGATGCGCCAGGGCAGTCATGATGCCGCGCAGTTCCGCAAGACCCTTGAGACGGCCGATGGCCGGGTAGCCGGGCTGCGCGCGTCTGGTCAGGTCGTCCAGGATGTCCTGGCCATGGTCGGGGCGCATGGGGATCGAGTGGTCGGCCCTGCCTTCGGCCCGCCGCATCGCCTCTTCCTTCAGCACGGCAGCCACCAGGGCAACCATGTCCGTGTCGCCGCGAAGGTGCTCGTCTTCGAAGAAGGAGCCGCGGATCGCCGTCGTGTCGCGCTTCACGTTGCGCAGGTGCAGGAAATGCACGCGCGATCCCAGGCGCTGCATCATGCCCGGCAGGTCGTTGTCCGGCCGCGCCCCGAGCGAACCGGAGCACAGGGTGATGCCGTTCGCCGGCGAGTCCACGGCTTCCATCATGAGACGGTAGTCGTCCTCGGTGGACATGATGCGCGGCAGGCCGAGGAGATCGAAGGGCGGGTCATCCGGATGGCAGCAGAGCCTGACATTGAGTTTCTCGACCACCGGAACCACCTCCTCGAGGAAGGCGATGAAGTGGGCGCGCAGCAGATCCGTATCGATCGCATCATACTCGGCGATGTGCCGGCGCACGTCATCGAGGGTGAAGTGCTCTGCCGCCCCCGGCAGCCCGAAGACGATGTTTCTGGCGAGCGTCCCGCATGCTGCCTCGTCCATGGAGGCGAAGCGTTCGGCGGCTTCCTGGACGAGGTCTTCGGGAAAGTCGTTGACGGCGTTGCGGCGCTTGAGGACGTGGATGTCGAAAACCGCGAAATCGACGTAGTCGAAGCGCATGCAGGTGGCGCCCGTCGGCCGGCGCCATGCGAGATCCGTCCGCGTCCAGTCCAGAACCGGCATGAAGTTGTAGCAGACGGTCCTGATGCCGGCATCGGCCAGATGGCCGAGGCTGACCTTGTAGTTTTCGACGTGCCGGCGCCAGTCGCCCTTCTGCTTCTTGATGTCCTCGGAGACGGGCAGGCTCTCGACCACCTCCCAGGAGAGGCCGGAAGGGCTACCATCCTTCATCGTTGCGATCTGCTGCTGCCGCTCGGCGATCTCCGACGGGCTCCACACCTCTCCGGTCGGTACATGATGCAAGGCCGAGACCACCCCCTCGACGCCCGCCTGCAGCATGTCATCGATCGAGACCAGGTCTTTGGGTCCGAACCAGCGCCACGTTTGCCTCATTCTTTCCTCGCCATTCTGTCGGCCTGATGCCGGTGGTCTTGAACCAATCTGCCATGTTGTCGGCCTGCGCCAGCCCCCGCGACAGCGGCATGGACCCTTCGTGGGACCCTTGGGGCCGACAGACGGCAGCAACGGACACAGTCGTAGCAGCAAAGCTTGCTGTTGACTAGTATGGAAGTATGGTGCAGTGTTGATGCGGGAGATGGAAGACATGCTTCAGGCAAAGCCGGATTGGATGATTGAGCAGGGTGCGCCGGTCGGGCCGCAGCTCTACCGGATTCTGCGCGAGCGCGTCATCCGCAACGATCTGCCGCCCGGCAGCCGAATTTCCGAATCCGAGATCGCGGCGGGATTTGCCGTCAGCCGCCAGCCGGTCCGCGAGGCGTTCATCAAGCTCGCCGAAGAGGGGTTGCTTGAGGTGCGCCCTCAACGCGGGACGTTCGTGCGCAAGATCTCGACGGCCGCCGTGATGGACGCCCGCTTCGTGCGTGAAGCGGTCGAGGCGGATGTCGTGAAACTCCTCGCTGAAACCCCCGATCCGGCGCTTGCCCGCGAGCTGACCGGGCAGTTGGTCGAGCAGCGCAAGGCGGTGGCCGACAAGGATGTGCATCGCTTCCTGGAATGCGATGAACGGTTTCACCGCACCTTGGCGGAAGCCGCCGGCAAGGCGCGTGCCTGGCATGTGGTGGAAGGGCTGAAATCACAGATGGACCGCGTTCGCTACATGACGGCGGCGCATTTTCCCATGCACAAGCTGATCGAGCAGCACACGGCCATAGCGCAAACCATCGCGGCCGGCGACAAGGCCGGTGCCGAAACGGCGATGCGCGGCCACCTGCGCGAGATCCTGAACGACCTGCCGGCCATTGTCGGCGACAGGCCGGAATATTTCGAAGACGCGGATCGATGAGCCGCGTCGGTGCAATCGGCAAATGGAGGATGAGATGCTGATTTTTTCGCGACTTGGAAAGACGTTGATCGCCGGCGTTGCCGCAAGCATGCTGGCCGGCTCGGCCCTGGCCGCCGAGGTGACCCTCAAGCTCGGCCACCTGGCGAACGAGGACAACATCTGGCACAAGGCGGCCGTCAAGTTCGGTGAGGAACTGAAGACGCTGACCGACGGGCGCATCGAGGTCGAGGTCTATCCGAACGAGTCGCTCGGCAAGGAGATGGATCTCATCAACGGCATGCAGCTTGGCACGGCCGACATGACGATCACCGGTGAGAGCCTGCAGAACTGGGCGCCGATGGCGGCCCTTCTGGCCGTGCCCTATGCCTACAGCTCCCTGGAGCACATGGACGAGGTCGCCGGTGGTGAAATCGGTGATCGCATCGAAGCCGAGATCGTCGAGAAGGCGCGGGTCCGCCCGGTCGCCTATTTCGCCCGCGGCCCGCGCAACCTCACCTCCAACCGGGAGATCAAGTCGCCGGACGATCTGAATGGCCTGAAGCTGCGCGTGCCGAACGTGCCGTTGTTCGTCGATGTCTGGAAGGCGCTTGGCGCAAGCCCGACGCCGATGGCCTTCTCCGAAGTCTTCACCTCGCTCCAGAACGGCACCATCGACGGGCAGGAAAACCCGCTGGCGCTGATCAAGTCCGCGAACTTCAACGAGGTGCAGAAGTTCGTCAACAAGACCGAGCACGTGCGCTCGTGGATTTATCTGGTCATCTCCGAGCTCACCTGGAGCAAACTGTCGGACGCCGACAAGGATGCGGTCATGAAGGCTGCGGCAACAACGCAGGCTTATGAGCGCGAGCTTTTCCTCGCCGACGAGGAGCGTCTGGTCGCCGAGCTGCAGGAGAAGGGCATGACCTTCGTCGACGTCGACAATGCTGCTTTCGCCGCCAAGGCGAAGGATGCGGTGCTGGCCAATGTCAACGAAGCGATCAAGCCGGTCGTCGAGGAACTCTTCGCCAACTGAGTAGTGGTGCGATCCCAACAGATGGTACCCATCTGTTGGGAAAAATCGCCCCACCAGATCAACAGCTTGTGGGCTGACTTGTCGAAACAGATGGGGACCATCTGTTTCGGTCAGACCACTAGGCATCGCGGTCGCAAGGCGCCGGGCGGCCCGTCCGGCGCCTTGCGCATCGGGGCTTGAGAGGCAGGTGAGCAGATGAAGCAGATATTGGGTACGGTCACATGGCTCAGCAGGCTTGGGACGGGCGCTGCGTTTGCCGTGCTGATCCTCGCCGTCGGCATGCAGGTGCTCGGCCGTTCGGTCCTGGCGGATTCCCCGGTGTGGACGGAGGAGCTGACGCGCTTTGCCCTGCTGTTCCTGGCCGCCTTCGGCGCGGGCCTTTCCTATCGCAGCGGCGATCTCGTCAATGTCGACCTGATCTGCGAATCGCTGCCCGGGCGCTGGCCGCTGCGGCTGCGTTTCGTTTCGGCGCTTGCCACGGCTTTCCTGTGCATCCTGTTGCTAATGCCCGCCTGGACCTTCGCGTCCATCGGCGCGCTGCAGACATCGCCTGCGCTCGGCTGGCGGATGACCTTCATTCACGGATCGATCCTCGTGCTGCTCGTTTCCCTTGCGGTTTTCTCGGTCCTGCGAGCCATCGGCATCTTGATCGGCGAAGCCGGACCCGATGCTGGTGAAGGAGAGGCTCGATGAATCTTGCGATCCTCATAGGAGTCTTCCTGGGCGGTCTGGCGGTTGGCATTCCCGTCGCCGTCACGCTGGGGCTCGCATCGATGGCCTACCTGCTCGCGGCCGGCATTCCGCTGGTGGTCATGCCGCAGAAAATGTACGCCGGCATCGATGTGTTCGTCCTGCTGTGCATTCCCGGCTTCATCCTGGCGGGCAACCTGATGAACGGGGGAGGCATCACCGGCCGCATCATCCGCTTCGCCAACGCCCTCGTCGGGTGGGCGCGCGGCGGCCTCGGCCTCACCAACGTCGCGGGGTCCATGCTCTTCGGCGGTATCTCCGGCACCGCCGTGGCGGACGCGGCGGCCATCGGCGGCATGATGATCCCCGGCATGAAGAAGGCGGGGTATCCGGCCGATTTTTCCGCCGCAGTCACGGCGGCCTCTTCCACCGTCGGGCCGATCATTCCGCCCAGCGTGCCGATGATCATCGTCGGAGCCCTGTCTGGCATTTCGGTCGGCAAGATGTTCATTGCCGGGGCGGTGCCGGGCATCCTGATGGGGGGCGCGATGATGGTGACCACCTATCTCATCGCCCTGAAGCACGGTTTCCCGCGCCAGCCCTGGCAGGGCGTGCGGGAACTCGGCCGGTCGTTCCTCGGAGCGTTCTGGGCCATCGCGATGACGGCGCTGATCATCGGCGGGCTCCTGAGCGGCCTCGCCACGCCCACCGAAACGGCGGTTGTCGCCAGCATCTATGCGTTCGTCGTCGGCAGCTTCGTCTATCGCGAGCTGCCGCTTCGCGCGGTGCCGCGCATCCTCGTCGACAGCGCCGTTTCCTCCGCCGCCATCCTGGTGCTGGTGGGATTTGCGAATGTGTTCGGCTGGATTCTCGTGTCGGAACGCATTCCGCAGATGATCGCCTCCGCTGTGCTGTCGCTCACCGACAACAAATATCTCGTCATTCTGCTCATCAACCTCTTGTTGCTGTTCGTCGGGATGTTCATGGAAACCATCGCCGCGCTCATCATCCTGTTCGTGCCGCTGCTCACGCTGGCCACGAGCGTCGGCGTCGACCCGCTGCATTTCGCCACCTTCGCGGTGCTCAACCTGATGATCGGCCTGACGACGCCGCCGGTCGGCGTCTGCCTGTTCATCTGTGCCAACATCGCCAAACTGCCGCTGACACCGGTGGTGCGGGCGATCGCGCCGTTCCTGCTGACCAATGTGATCGTGCTGCTCCTGGTCTCGTATGTGCCGGGCTTCGCGACCTGGCTGCCTTCCGTCCTGTTGCCCTAGGAGTAGTGGATGCAAACGCGCGTCTGTAGATTGTACGACAAGCATGACCTGCGGATCGAGACGGACACCGTCGGGGAGCCCCAGGCCGGCGAGGTCCTGATCGCCATCGGGGCCGGTGGCATCTGCGGCTCCGATCTGCACTACTATCACGATGGCGGATTCGGCCCGATCCGGGTGCAGCAGCCGATCATCCTCGGCCACGAGGCGGCGGGCACCGTCGAGGCGGTCGGCACGGGTGTCGGCGACATCAGGCCGGGCGACCGGGTCGCGCTCAATCCGAGCCGCCCCTGCGGCCACTGCGCCTATTGCGCCGAGGGCCTTTCCCAGCATTGCCTCAACATGCGCTTCCTCGGATCGGCACTTCGATTTCCGCATGAACAGGGTGCCTTCCGCGAGCGCATGATCGTCGATGCCGGTCAGTGCGAAAAGATCTCGGACGGTACCTCGCTGGCCGAGGCCGCCTGCGCCGAGCCGCTGGCGGTCTGCGTTCATGCCGGCCGGCGCGCCGGGAGCCTGCAGGACAAACGGGTGCTGGTGACCGGCGCCGGGCCGATCGGCTCCCTGTGCGCTGCGGTGGCGCGCCATGCCGGCGCTCGCGAGGTCGTCGTTACGGACCTCAAGGATGCGGCGCTCGCCGTTGCCGCCGAAATGGGGGCGACACGCACCGTCAACGTGGCCAAGGATGCCGCCGGCATGGATGCCTATTGTGCCGACAAGGGGTATTTCGACGTCGTTTTCGAGTGCTCCGCGGCCGCACCGGCGATGCGCGCCGCCCTTGCCGCGGTGCGTCCGCTCGGCACCATCGTGCAGGTCGGCGTGACGGGCGATCTTCCGGTGCCGATCAACGTGCTTGTCGGCAAGGAAATCAGCCTGAAGGGAACGCACCGCTTCCATGCGGAATATGCCGAGGCCGTGCGCCTGATCGACGAGCGCGTGATCGACGTGAAGCCGATCATAACGGGGACCTATGCCCTCGAGGACGCGGTTGCGGCGTTCGCCGTCGCCGGCGATCGCTCGCGCTCGGTGAAGGTCCAGCTGCGCTTCGATTGAGTGGTGGCCGCCGGCTCTTGTGGGCATTCGGCGGCGTGGCTCGTTTTTGTCGTTTCCCGATTGTATGCAACGATTGAACAGGCAATGTTGCACCATGAGGAAGGGCGAGCGCTTCACCGATGGATGAGACCCGCGGAACCGAGACGGACCGTGACGTCCAGATCGACCTTATCGCTGTCCTGGTCGCCGTTATCGCGGGAACGCCGTCGGTGCTGACGATCGGCGGCGGAGACAAGCTGCCGTCGGGTCCGTTCGAGCTGGGGCACCGCTCCCTGCAGTCCGGTCTGCGCGCCTGGGTGGAGCGACAGACCGGCCATCCGCTCGGCTACATCGAGCAGCTCTACACATTCGCCGACCGCGACCGGTTCGGACGCGGAGCGGGACGGGCCATATCGATCAGCTATCTCGGGCTGACGCGGCCGGAGGAGGTGGACGGCTCCGCCGAGTCCCGATGGACGCCCTGGTACGCGCACTTTCCGTGGGAGGATCATCGTGCCGGCCTTCCCGCCGTGCTGGCCGAAAAGATTGAGCCCGGCTTGAAGAAGTGGGCCGCCAGTGGCGGCGACGGGCAAGCGCAGGTGGCGCGCTGGCAACGCGCGAGCAGCATCTTCGGCTTCGACGACCGATCCTGGAACGAAGAGCTGGTGCTGCAGCGCTACGAGCTTCTTTATGAGGCCGGGCTGGTGGCGGAGGCGCATCGCAGCCATGGGCCGCAGGCGGGCGACGCGCCGGGCAAGCCGATGTTCGCCGATCATCGACGCATCCTGGCGACGGCCCTTGCCCGGCTGCGCACCAAGATCAAGTACCGTCCGGTCGTTTTCGAGCTGATGCCGCCCGTCTTCACGCTGCTGCAGTTGCAGCGCACTGTCGAAGCTCTGTCGGGGCGTCTCGCCCACAAGCAGAATTTCCGGCGCCTGATCGAGCAGCAGGAACTGGTGGAGGAAACCGGCGAGACGGCATCCGACACGGGCGGGCGCCCCGCCAAGCTGTTTCGCTTCCGCCCCTCCATTCACATGGAGCGAACCCTTATGGGAACGCGTGTTCCGATAACCCGCTCTTGACTTATGCTTACATTGAGCATAAGTGGCTTATACTCTAAATGAGTATAAGAGAGGGTGAGCCATGCATGATCCTTCGGCCCGCGCCGACGCGCTTTACGACAAGGTGCGCCACGTCATTCCGCCGATGGAATGGCCGGTCTTTCGAGACGATGTCGCGGCAATTCTCGAGCTGAAGCGGCAACGCGATGCGGTGATCCTGGCGCACAACTACCAGACGCCGGAGATCTTCCATTGCGTGGCCGACATCGTCGGCGACAGCCTCGCGCTTGCCCGCAAGGCAATGGAGGTCGAAGCCGGCGTGATCGTCCTGGCCGGCGTGCATTTCATGGCTGAGACGGCCAAATTGCTGAATCCCGGCAAGACGGTGCTGATCCCGGACACGGAGGCGGGTTGCTCGCTGGCCGAATCCGTGACGCCCGCCGATGTGCGTCTGATGCGCGAGCGCTATCCGGACGTGCCCGTCGTCACCTACGTCAACACCTCGGCTGCGGTGAAGGCGGAGGCCGACATCTGCTGTACCTCGGGCAACGCCCGCCAGGTGGTGGAATCCCTCGGATCCTCGCGGGTCATCATGATCCCGGACGAGTTCCTCGCCCAGAACGTCGCCGCGGAGACCGATGTCGAGATTATCGCCTGGAAAGGGCATTGCGAGGTGCACGAGCTGTTCGAAGCGAGCGACATCCGCGAGTTGCGCGAGGCGTATCCGGGCGTCACGGTGCTCGCCCATCCGGAATGTCCCCCGGAGGTGGTCGCCGAGGCCGATTTTTCCGGATCGACCGCTGCCATGACGGACTATGTGGCGACGCGCAAGCCGCCGCGTGTCGCCCTGATGACGGAATGCTCGATGAGCGACAACGTTGCCGTTGCCCATCCGGATGTCGAGTTCGTCCGTCCGTGCAATCTGTGCCCGCACATGAAGCGCATCACGCTCGCCAACATCCGCGAGGCGTTGGAGCACGATCGCCACGAGGTGACGATCGACCCCTTGGTGGCACGCCGTGCGCGGCTGTCCGTCGAGCGGATGCTGGCCGTATGAGCCCTCGCGGTCTTGACGGTCGGCCGGTCATCATCGGGAGCGGCATCGCCGGCCTGATGACGGCCCTCTCATTGGCGCCGGAGCCCGTGGTGCTGATCACGAAAGCGTCTCTCGGCGCCGCGTCTTCGAGCGAACTCGCCCAAGGCGGACTGGCCGCAGCGCTCGGTGTCGACGACGATCCGGCTCTGCATCAGGCCGATACGGTGGCGGCGGGCGCCGGGCTTTGCGATGTCGCGGTTGCGCGACGCGTCGCGGAGGCCGCGCCCGCTGCCGTCGAGCGGCTGGTCGGGTTCGGCGTGCGGTTCGACCGGACGGCAAACGGGAGCCTCGCGCTGGGGCTCGAGGCGGCCCATTCCCGTCGTCGCATCCTTCACGCGGCCGGTGACGGGACAGGCCGCGAGATCATAAGGGCGTTGGTCGACAGGGTGCAGAGCACGCATTCGATCACGGTGCTCGAGCACGTCGAAGTGCGCCGGCTCATTACCGGGGACGGCCGGGTGCTTGGGGTCCTGGCGCAGCATGCAGACGGTCCGGTCCGGCTCGCGACCGACAGCGTCGTGATCGCCACCGGCGGCGTCGGCGGGCTGTTCGCCGACACGACCAACGCGCCTGGCTGCTGGGGACAGGGGTTGATGCTCGCTGCGTCCGCCGGCGCGGAGCTGGCCGATCTCGAGTTCGTCCAGTTTCATCCGACCGCGCTTCATGGCGCGTCCCGTCCCATGCGTCTGATCAGCGAGGCCGTCCGCGGCGAGGGAGCCGTGCTGGTCGATGAGACGGGGTGGCGTTTCCTGGAAGAGGTTCCGGGGGCCGAGCTTGCCCCGCGCGACGTGGTGACCCGCGCCGTGACGGCGCATCTGCGGAACGGGCATTCCGTCTTTCTCGACGCAAGGCGAAGCCTGGGCGCAGCCTTCGCAGAACGCTTTCCGACCATCGACGCGCATTGTCTAAGCGCGGGCATCGATCCGGCCCGCGATCTCGTTCCGATACGCCCGGCAGCGCATTACCATATGGGCGGCATCGCGGTGGACGATATGGGGCGCAGCACGGTGGAAGGCCTGTGGGCCTGTGGTGAAGCCGCCTGCACCGGGCTCCACGGCGCGAACCGTCTGGCCAGCAATTCGCTGGTCGAGGCGGCGGTGTTCGCCGATCGCGTGGCGCAGGATATTTCCGGCAGGCCGGCGCGTGCGGTCCGCTCGTGCCCCACGGTCGGCATGCCCGCAAGGCCGGACCCCGAAGCCGTGCGCGGCATCGTTTCCGCAGCGCTCGGGATCGTGCGTCACGGCGACGAGCTGCGCCGCGCGATCGCCATCTTGTCGCCCGTGGCCGGCACGAATGACGCAGCCGCTCTGGCGCTGATGATAGCGGTCGCGGCCCTCGAGCGAGAGGAAAGTCGCGGCGCACACTGGCGCGCCGATTTTCCACACCAGAGTTCGATCGCCCTCCATTCGCGCCTGACGCTTCGGGACGCGATGGCGGCGTCTTCCCGCATTGTCGGCGAACCGGCATCACTGGTACGGAGTGCCTGACACCATGACCCTTGCGCCTCTCCCGATCGTCATGCTGGAACCCCTGGTGCGGGCGGCTTTCCTGGAGGATCTCGGTCGCGCCGGCGACATCACGACCGCGGCGATCGTTCCTGCCGACCTGTGCGAGGCGATGGTTCTTTGCAGCCGGCAGACGGGCGTTGTGGCCGGGCTCGACCTGGCCATGCTCGCCTTCCGCCTCATCGACCCGTCGCTCGAATTCGCGGTGCAGCGCGCGGATGGCAGTGCGGTGCGGCCGGGCGATGTGATCGCCAGCGTGAGCGGCCCGGCGCGCGGTCTGCTGACCGCGGAGCGCACGGCTCTCAATTTTCTCTGCCATCTGAGCGGCATCGCCTCGGCGACGCGTCAGGTGGTCGAGGCGGTGCAGCAATATCCCGCTCACATCGTCTGCACGCGCAAGACGACGCCCGGCCTGCGGGCGGTGGAGAAATACGCCGTGCGCGCCGGCGGCGGCTCCAACCACCGCTTCGGACTCGATGACGCCGTGCTCATCAAGGACAATCACATCGCCGTCGCGGGCAGCCTGCGCACCGCCATCGAAAGGGCCCGGGCGCATTGCGGCCACATGGTCAAGATCGAAGTGGAGGTCGACACGCTCGACCAATTGGAGGAAGCGCTGAAGACCGGTGTCGACGCGGTGCTGCTCGACAACATGATGCCGGAAACGCTCGCCCTTGCGGTCGCCATGGTGGGCGGACGGGCGATCACCGAGGCTTCGGGCCGGGTCACGCCGGAGACCGCTCCGGCCATCGCCTCGACCGGTGTCGACCTGATCTCCATCGGCTGGCTGACCCACAGTGCGCCGATCCTCGACATCGGGCTCGACCATGCCGGGCAGGGCGGCTGACGATCAGATGATCGACAGTTTCTCGGCGACCGCCTGCAGCGAAGCGAGCGCGGTTTCCACGTCGGCCACGTTCTCCGTGTCCAGGCGCTGGAAATAGGGGCAGGTGAGGACGGCGAGCGCATCGCCGGAAGGGGCGAAGACGGGAACCGAGATGTCGCGGACGCCGACCAGCTGCAGGCTCTCGCCGATGCGATAGCCTTTGCTGCGCACGTCTTCGAGCGCGCTCTCCATGCCGGCCAGATGGCGCGCCTGATCGGCGCTCCCCCATATGGCGAGGGTCTCGTTGCGCCGCTCCGGGCTCTGGAAGGCGAGCAGGGTCTGTCCCGATCCCGTGGTGAGCAGGTCGAGCTGGGCGCCCGTGCGCAGCCGAAACTCCCAGTTGGCGGGGCTGCTCGCCTGGGCGATGACGATGGCATGGCCGCGCTCCGGTGCCACCAGATGCACGGATTGCTGGGTCTTTCGGGCGAACAGATCCATCAGCGGCAGGGCGCGCGCCACCAGGCGGCGCAGGGGCGGATGCTGGCTCCCGAGCATGAACAGCTTCATGGTCAGCGTGTAGCGGTCGCCCTCGATGGAGCGGCTCACATAGTTGCGCGCCACCAGCCGCTCGAGCATGCGGTAGATCTCGCTCGGGCCGCGCCCCATGGCCTTGACGATCTCGGCCCGCGTCAGGCCGTTGGCCTGGCTCGACAGGAGCTCCAGAATGTCGAGCCCTTTGTCGAGAGCCGGCGCGCGATAGCGGTCTTCGGTGGCAGTTTTCTTGCTGTTCAAATGCTCGTCCTCCGAACGCCTGCTTTGATGAGGCGGAAGCGCCTTTGTCAACTTAGTTGTTGCAAAGAGCTTTTATATATGAATAGAATGTTCGTATATAAACGATGATCGAGCTTCGGCTCAACAGGGAGGAGTCATCGTATGCGACTTCAGGGCAAGCGGATTCTCATCTCGGCCGCGGCGCAGGGCATGGGCCGTGCCAGCGCGCTCGCCTGTGCGGCGGAAGGCGCATCGGTCGTCGCCGTCGATATCGATGAAGACGGGCTTGCAACGCTCGCCGGCGAGGGCAACGGCATCGAGGTGCACCGTCTCGATGTCCGCGACCGGGCCGCGATCGACGCGCTGGCAGCGCGGACCGGCGGGCTGGACGGCCTCTTCAATTGCGCGGGCTTCGTTCATCACGGCACCGTTCTCGACGTCTCGGAAGAGGACTGGGCGTTCAGCGTCGATCTGAACGTGACCTCCATGTACCGCATGACCCAGGCGTTCCTGCCCGCCATGCTGGAGCGTGCCGGCGAGACGGGCGGTGCCGCCATCCTCAACATGGCCTCCATGGCCTCTTCCATCAAAGGCTTCGTGAACCGTGCCGTCTATGGCACGACCAAGGCCGCGGTGATCGGCCTGACCAAGTCGATCGCGGCGGATTTCGTCACCCGGGGGCTGCGCTGCAACGCGCTTTGCCCCGGCACCGTCGACACGCCCTCGCTGCGTGGCCGCATCGCCTCGGCGGCGGATCCGGTGCAGGCGGAGAAGGACTTCATCGCCCGCCAGCCCATGGGGCGGCTTGCGACCGTCGACGATATCACGCCGCTCGTCGTGTACCTGCTGTCGGACGAGAGCCGGTTCATGACGGGGCAGGCCGTGCTTGTCGATGGCGGCGTGACGATCTGACGATCCGATGATGGCTGCGGTGTCCCCTTACGAGATGCCCGAGGCCGGTTCCGGCCATCGCCAGCCGGTCGTCTCCATGCGCCGGATCGAGAAGCGCTTTCCCGGTGTTCACGCGCTGAAGAACGTGCAGTTCGACCTCATGCCGGGTGAAGTGCACGCGCTCATGGGCGAGAACGGCGCCGGCAAGTCGACCCTGATGAAGATCCTGTCGGGCATCTACCCCAAGGACGACGGCGAGGTGCTGATCGATGGTCGGCCGACGGACGTCCCGAGCCCGCGTGCCGCGCAGGATCTGGGTATAAGCATCATCCATCAGGAATTGAGCCTGATGAACGATCTGACGGCGGCGCAGAACATCTTCATCGGCCGCGAACCCCGGCTGAGCTTCGGCCGCCTGGACGAGACGGCGCTCAACCGGCGGGCAGCCGAGATCTTCGCCTCCATGAACCTCAAGCTCGACCCGCGCGCGCTCGTGGGCCGGCTGACCATCGCCAAGCAGCAGATGGTGGAGATCGCCAAGGCCCTGTCCTTCAATGCGCGTGTCCTGATCATGGATGAGCCGACCGCGGCCCTCAACAACGCGGAGATCGAGGAACTGTTCATCATCATCCGCCGACTGAGGACGGAAGGCGTCGGCATCATCTACATCTCGCACAAGATGGATGAGCTGAAGCGCATCGCCGACCGGGTGACGGTGATGCGCGACGGGCAGCATGTCGGCACGGTGGCGGCGGCCGATACGCCAGTCGATCGCATCATCGCCATGATGGTCGGTCGGGCGCTGGCCGACAGCGCGCTCACCGTGCCCGATCTCGCCGGCGCGCCGGTGGCGCTTGAAGTGAAGGGGCTGGCGCGCGGGCGGGAAATCCGCGATGTCAGCTTTTCTGTGAGGAAGGGAGAGATTCTCGGCTTTGCCGGCCTCATGGGAGCCGGGCGGACGGAGGTGGCGCGAGCAATCTTCGGGGCGGACCCGCGCGAGGCCGGCGAGATCATCGTCGATGGTGTGCGGCGCGACATCCGGACGCCGGCAGACGCTGTGGAAGCCGGCATCGGCTATCTTTCGGAAGACCGCAAGCATTTCGGCCTGGCCGTCGGCATGGATGTGCGCGCCAACATCGCCATGGCCAGCATCGGCCGCTTCACGCGCCGCTTCGGCACGCTCGACGAGACCGCCATGCGCGATGCGGCGCGCGCCTATATCGAGCAACTGACGATCCGCACGCCGTCGGACCGGCAGGAAGTGCGCCTTCTGTCCGGCGGCAACCAGCAGAAGGTGGTGATCGCCAAGTGGCTGCTGCGCGACTGCGACGTCCTGATCTTCGATGAGCCGACACGGGGCATCGACGTCGGCGCCAAGAGCGAGATCTACAAGCTCCTGAACGGCCTTGCCGCCCAGGGGCGGGCGGTCATCGTGATCTCGTCGGAGCTCCCCGAGGTGCTGAGGCTCAGCCACCGCATCGCCGTGATGTGCGAAGGGCGGTTGACCGGCATTCTCCCGGGCGGCGCCGGGACCAGCCAGGAGGACATCATGCGTCTTGCCACGCAACGTGAGAGCGTTATGCAGCCGATGGGAGGGATGCAATGAGCACCGTTGAAGCAAGCCCGCGCGCCAGCCTTGCCGCGCGCCTCTTCCAGTCGGGGGCGCATCAGAAGCTGCTTGCCTTCGCGAGCCTGGTGATCCTCCTGATCGGCTTCTCGCTTGCCTCGCCCAGCTTCATGCAGACGTCGAACATCATCGCCATCCTGCAGGCGACGTCGGTGAACGGCGTGCTGGCCATCGCCGCGACGCTGGTGATCATAACCGGCGGCATCGACCTGTCGGTCGGCACGCTGATGACCTTCTGCGCGGTGATCGCCGGCGTCGTCCTGACCTATTGGGGCATGCCGCTGCCCGTCGGCATCGTTGCGGCGATCGCCGCCGGAGCCCTGTGCGGTCTCACCTCGGGAACCTTCGTCGCCAAGATGAAGATACCGCCCTTCATCGCCACCCTCGGCATGATGTTGATGCTGAAGGGGCTCTCGCTGGTCATCTCGGGCACGCGGCCGATCTATTTCAACGACACGCCGGGCTTCACCGAAATTTCGCGCGGCTCGCTGATCGGCGCGGTCATTCCGGGCCTGCCCATCCCCAACGGCGTGCTCATCCTTTTCCTGGTGGCGATGGCGGCGAGCTACATCCTCGGCCGCACGGTGCTTGGCCGCTACACCTTCGCGCTCGGATCCAACGAGGAGTCCGTGCGCCTGTCCGGAGTGAACACGGATGCCTGGAAGATGGCCGTCTATGCCCTGGCCGGCGGCATCTGCGGCATTGCCGGATTGCTGATCGCATCGCGCCTCAACTCGGCCCAGCCGGCGCTGGGCCTCGGCTACGAGCTGGAGGCGATCGCCGCCGTCGTCATCGGAGGCACGTCGCTTGCCGGCGGGCGTGGCTCCATCCTCGGCACGCTGATCGGTGCGCTCATCATGGCGGTCCTGGCAAACGGATTGCGCATCCTGTCGGTCGCACAGGAGTGGCAGACCGTGGTGACGGGCGCGATCATCATTCTCGCCGTCTATGCCGACATGATGCGCAAGCGCCGCATGGGCTGAGCTCAACGAAGAAGAGGGCGGGCAACGCCCCGGAATCTCGCCAGATCGAAGAGTGAGTGTGAACGGAACCGGAGGAGACAAACATGTTCACGAGACGCGCAATGCTGGGCGCCATCAGCGCCGCAGCCCTCATCGCCAGCGGTGTCGCCGCCGCGGCGCAGGACAAGGTCTACATCCCGCTGATCTCGAAAGGCTTCCAGCACCAGTTCTGGCAGGCGGTCAAAGCCGGCGCGGACAAGGCGGCTGCCGAGTTGGATGTCGAGGTGACCTTCGAGGGCCCCGACAACGAGACCATGGTCGATCGGCAGATCGACATGCTGGCCGCCGCTCTTGCCAAAAAGCCGGCGGCCATCGGCTTTGCCGCGCTCGACAGCCAGGCGGCCATCCCGCTTCTGAAACAGGCCGACGAAGCGGGCATCCCGGTGATCGCCTTCGATTCCGGCGTCGACAGCGACATTCCCAAGGCGACGGCATCGACCGACAATGTGTCGGCTGCGGCGCTCGCCGCCGACAAGATGGCTGAACTGATCGGCGGCGCGGGCAAGGTGGCGGTTGTCGCCCATGACCAGACGAGCCGGACCGGCATCGATCGGCGCGACGGCTTCGTCAACCGCATCGGCGAGAAATATCCCGACATCGAGATCGTCACCATCCAGTATGGCGGTGGCGATCATCTGCAATCGACGGAAATCACCAAGTCGATCCTGCAGGCCAATCCGGATATCAAGGGCATCTTCGGCACCAATGAGGGCTCGGCGATCGGCGTCGTCAACGGCGTGCGCGAAATGGACCGCAAGGAGGTGGTGATCATCGGCTACGATTCGGGCACCCAGCAGAAGCAGGCGATCCGCGACGGGCTGATGGCCGGTGCGATCACGCAGAATCCCGTCGGCATCGGCTACGAGACGGTGAAGGCCGCCGTCGCCGCCGCCAGGGGCGAGGAAGTGCCCGACACCATCGACACCGGGTATTATTATTACGACAAGACCAACATCGACGATCCGGAAATCGCTGCCGTGCTGTATGACTGACGGGTCTTCAAACCGGCTCCGGGGAGGTATCGTGCCCCGGAGCTTCCTTCCAACCGACAGGATTTGACATGAAACTTCTGCGCTATGGGCCGCGCGGCCAGGAAAAACCGGGCCTTCTGGACGAAACGGGAAAGGTGCGCGACTTGTCGGGCATCATCGCCGATGTTGCGGGTGCCGCGCTTGCACCGGAGACGATCGCCAGGCTCGCGGCACTCGACCCGGCCGGCCTGCCGCTGGTGGAAGGCGAGCCTCAGGAGGGCCTGCGCCTCGGCCCATGCGTGGGAAGCGTCGGAAAATTCATCTGCATCGGCCTCAACTACGCCGACCATGCGGCCGAAACCGGTGCGGAGATCCCCAAGGAGCCGATCATCTTCAACAAATGGACCTCGGCGATCGTCGGTCCGGATGACGACGTGCAACTGCCGCGCGGCTCCACCAAGACCGACTGGGAAGTGGAACTGGGCGTCGTGATCGGCAGGGGCGGCAAATACATCGACGAGAAGGACGCGCTCGGCCACGTGGCCGGATACTGCGTCGTCAACGACGTCTCCGAGCGCGAATACCAGATCGAGCGCGGCGGCACGTGGGACAAGGGCAAGGGCTGCGACACGTTCGGCCCGATCGGCCCGTGGCTGGTGACGCCGGACGAGGTGGGCGACATCGACAGCCTTGCCATGTGGCTTGAGGTGGATGGCAGGCGCTTTCAGGACGGCTCGACGGCGACGATGATCTTCAAGGTGCCCGAACTCATCGCCTATGTCAGCCGCTTCATGAGCCTGCAGCCGGGCGACGTGATCTCCACGGGAACCCCGCCGGGGGTCGGCATGGGGCAGAAGCCGCCGGTCTATCTCAAGGGCGGCGAAGTGATGCGGCTCGGCATCGACGGCCTCGGCGTGCAGACGCAGAAAGTCGTGGGCGGATAATGACCAGGATCACCGGCCTGCGCACCGTCGACGTGCGTTTTCCGACGTCGGAGCATCTGGACGGATCGGATGCGATGAACCCCGATCCGGACTACTCGGCCGCCTATGTGATCCTGGAAACGGATACGGGGCACGAGGGCCACGGGCTGACCTTCACCATCGGCCGCGGCAACGACATATGTTGTGCGGCCATCGAGGCGATGCGCCACCTCGTGGTCGGGCTCGACATGGGGTGGGTGGCCGCCGATATGGGCCGCTTCTGGCGCCACGTCACGTCCGACAGCCAGTTGCGGTGGATCGGTCCCGACAAGGGAGCGATCCATCTGGCGACCGGCGCGGTGGTGAACGCCGTGTGGGATCTGTGGGCCAAGCTGGAAGGCAAGCCCGTATGGCGTCTCCTGGCCGAGATGAGCCCCGAGGAATTGGTGCGGTGCATCGACTTCCGCTACATCACCGACTGCATCACGCCGGACGAGGCGCTGGCGTTCCTGCGCGCGAAAGCCGAGGGCAAGGCGGAGCGGATCGCCACGCTCGAGCGCGAAGGCTATCCCTGCTACACGACCTCTGCCGGCTGGCTGGGCTATGCGGACGAGAAACTGCGCCGGCTCTGCCGCGAGGCGGTGGATGCCGGCTTCCGGCACATCAAGATGAAGGTGGGGCGCGATCTCGACGATGACATCCGCCGGCTGACCATCGCCCGCGAAGAGGTCGGCCCCGACGTGAACCTGATGATCGACGCCAATCAGGTGTGGGAGGTGGACCAGGCGATCGACTGGGTGCGAAAGCTCGCTTTCGCCAGGCCCTGGTTCATCGAGGAGCCGACCAGCCCCGACGACATCGAAGGTCATCGCAGGATCCGCGAAGCCATCGCACCCATTCAGGTGGCCACCGGCGAGATGTGCCAGAACCGCATCATCTTCAAGCAGCTCATCATGCGCGGCGCGATCGATGTCGTGCAGATCGATTCCTGCCGGCTGGGTGGCGTGAACGAAATCCTTGCAGTCATGCTGATGGCCGCGAAACACGGGCTGAAGGTCTGTCCGCATGCGGGCGGGGTGGGGCTGTGCGAATATGTGCAGCATCTCTCCATGATCGACTACGTCTCGATTGCCGGAACGCGCGAAGGGCGGGTGATCGAGTTCGTCGATCATCTGCATGAGCATTTCGTCGATCCCTGCGTGATCCGCGATGCCGCCTATATGCCGCCGACGGCGCCCGGCTTCTCCATCGAGATGAAGCCTGCCTCGCTCGAGAAATACCGGCACAAGGCAGCCAAGGACGTCGTTCCGGCATGAAGGCGTCCGACGCGGTGGCACTGCGCGGCGGCGCTCATCGAGGGGTGATGCTGACCCGCATGGGGTTCGGCGGCGCGCCGCTCGGCAACCTTTATCGCCGCGTCGAGGAGGAGGACGCACAGGCTGCTCTCAAGGCCGCCTTCGATGGCGGGATGCGCTACTTCGATACGGCCCCGCAATATGGCCTGGGGCTTTCCGAAGAACGCTTCGGGCGCGCCATCGCACGCTTCGGCCGCGAAGCCGTCACGCTGTCCACCAAGGTCGGTCGGCTTCTCGAGGAGTGCGGTCCCGATGAGGTGACGCCGACCGCCTTCGTCGACACACCCCACAGGCGGATCGTCTACGACTACACCTATGACGGCGTGATGCGCAGCCACGAAGCGAGCCTCGCCCGGCTCGGCGTCGAGAGCATCGACATCCTCCTGGTGCATGACGTGGACGTGTTCACCCATGGCAGCCGGGCGGCCAGCGAGGCACGGGTGCGCGAACTGTTCGATGGCGGCGGCTACAGGGCGTTGCGGGAGCTGAAAGCCGACGGCCGCGTCAGGGCAATCGGTGCGGGTGTCAACGAGTGGCAGGTCTGCGAGAGGCTCCTCGGCCTCGGCGAATTCGACGCGTTCCTGCTGGCGGGGCGCTACACGCTTCTCGAGCAGGAGGCGCTCGACAGCTTCCTGCCGCTTTGCGTGCAACGCGACATCGGCATCATCCTCGGCGGACCCTACAATTCCGGCATCCTGGCCACCGGCGCCGTCGACGGCGCGCGCTACAACTATGCACCGGCGCCGGCTTCCATCCTGGAGCGTGTGCGCCGCATAGAGGCGGTCTGTGCCGGTCACGGCGTGCGGCTCATCGAGGCGGCGCTGCAATTCGTGATGGGGCATCCGGCCGTGCGCACGGTCATTCCCGGCGCGACCACGGCGCAGGAGGTGGAGGCGAACGTCACCTTGTTCTCCCGCCGGCTGCCCGAAGGCCTGTGGAGTGATCTGAAAGCCGAAGGGCTGATCCGGCCCGACGCGCCGACACCGGCGGAGGGCTGAAAGTGCCGAGGATCGACGCCCATCAGCATTTCTGGCAGCTCTCCCGCGGTGACTATGGCTGGCTGACGCCGGCGCTTTCCGCCATCTATCGCGACTTCATGCCCGAGGACCTTGTGCCGCTTCTCGAAGCGGAAGGCATCGATGGTACGGTGCTGGTGCAGGCCGCGCCCAGCGATGCGGAGACGGAATTCCTGCTGTCGCTCGCCGATCGCCACGACTTCGTCAAAGGCGTGGTCGGATGGGTGGACTTTGCCGCCGATGAGGCGCCGTCCCGGATCGATGCGCTGGCGGCCCATCCCCGTTTCAAGGGGCTGCGGCCGATGATCCAGGACCTGCCGGACACCGAATGGATGCTCCGGCCCGAGCTGGACGAGGCTTTCCGGGCGCTGATCGGGAACGGTCTCGTTTTCGATGCGCTGGTTCTGCCAGGGCATCTTCCGGCGCTCATCGAACTCGTCGACCGTTATCCCGGCATGCGGGTGGTGATCGACCATTGCGCCAAGCCCGAGATCGCCGGGGGTGGGATCGACACATGGGCGCGCGGCATGTCGGAGCTCGCGAAGCGGGAACAGGTGTCCTGCAAACTGTCCGGCCTTGTGACGGAGGCGGGGAAGGATTGGAGCCCCGACCGGCTGCAACCCTATGTCCGGCATGTGCTGCAGGTGTTTGGTGCCAGCCGCCTGATCTGGGGCAGCGACTGGCCGGTCTGCACGATGGCCGCAAGCTACGCCGACTGGTGCAGGGCGACCGAAGCGCTGCTGGCATCCTGCGCCGCCGAGGATCATGCGAAGATCCTGGGCGGGAATGCCGTGAGGGCCTACGGCCTGGTCTAGATCGTTACCTGTTTTGACGGAAGCGATCGGCCGTGGTTTCGGCCCAGCGGTGTCGCGCCCTTCACACCCCCCTTCTGGCCTGACGGCCATCTCCCCCTCAAGGGGGGAGATTAGCAGACCGCGCCGTATCGCATCCCCTGCAACGCTGGACGGTTGGTCAAAATCCCTGCGGCCGTCCAATCTCCCCCCTTGAGGGGGAGATGCCCGGCAGGGCAGAGGGGGGTGTGAAGGGCGCCAGACGCTTCAAGCAACACGGATACTCTAAGCAGAATTCGGCTTGCGGCTGGAGCGGGATGAGGAAAAGTGTGAAGCGGTTTTCCACCCGCATCCCGCTCTAATTTCTTGAAAGCGATCGCGTTTATGATTCTGGATTGATTCAATCCAAAATCATCGCGATCTAGTGCTGCTGCGTTTCCTGAGTTCGAATCCCAGATCGACCACCGCACCGCTGCGGGGCCGGCCTTGTGCGATCGCATCCACCAGCAATTCCACCGCCCGCCGGCCCATGTCGTGCCGGAACGTGCGGATGCTGGTGATGGGGGGCTCTGCGGCGGCCATCATCTCCAGGTCGTTGAAGCCGCAGATTCCCAGTTGCCCGGGAACCGCGATCCGTCGCCGCTGCGCCTCGAAAAGGACTCCCAGCGCCAGGTCGTCATTGTTGCAGAACACGCAATCCAGATCGGGAGCGCGCTCGATCAGCTCGGCGAAAAGCTGCGCGCCCAGCGTCACCGAGGACGCCGCGGTCGTCGTGATGACCCGCTCCTCCGCGTAAAGCCCGGCTTCGGTCGCCACGTCGCGAAAGCCGCGGAAACGCCGCTGCGAACGCGGGTCCATCCTGGCGCCGGCAAATCCCGGCCGCCTGTATCCCTGCTCGATCAGGTGTGCCGTGGCGGTTCGCGCCCCTTCGTAATGGGAGAAGCCGATCATGAGATCGATCGGATCCTCGTCGATTTCCATGATCTGCACCACCGGGCACGCCGCGTTCTTCAGCAGCGCCCGCGACGTTTCCGATTGGTCTATGCCGGTGACGATGAGGCCGGCGGGCTTCTGGCTCAGAAAGACCTTCAGGAGGTCCTCCTCCTTCAGCGAGGAGTAGCGCGTGTTGCCGAGCTGGATGTCGAAGGGCGTGTTTTCGACCGCGGTGTAGATGCCGAGCAGCACCTCGGAAAACACGTTGTTGGTCACCGAGGGGATGAGGACGCCGATCACATCCGTCCGGCTGGAGGCGAGGGCTCTCGCCGCCCGGTCGGGGACATATCCCAGCTCGTCGATGGCCCGGGCGATCTCTTCGCGAAGCTGGGGAGAGACCTTCTCGGGGGTTCGAAGCGCCCGCGATATGGTGATTGCGCTAACACCAACGCGGGACGCCACATCCGCCAGGGTCACTCTCTTGAAACCGCTCATGAATTCCGCCGCGTGATAGAATCTTGCGCGGAAGTGTATGTCGGGTGCTTGACAAGCGCCAGCATTCATTGAAATGTTAGCGCTAACAAATGGATCGACGCGGCCTGCTGCCAAGGACGGCCGGCGGCGTCGATGGAGGAGTTTGGTGACCGGTCGCTACAGAAATTTCGTCGTCATGGGCGTCTGCGGTGTGGGAAAGTCGACCGTTGCCCGGCGGCTGGCCGAAGCCTGCGGGGGACATTTCCTTGAGGGCGACGCTTTCCATGCGCCGGAGAGCATCCGGGCCATGTCGCAGGGCACGCCGCTGACCGATGAAATGCGTCTGGGCTGGCTCGAGCGCATCGCCCAGGCGGTCGGCGCCCTGAATGCCGGTGACGAGGCTCCCGTGATGATCGCCTGCTCGGCGCTGAAGCGCGGTTACCGCGACCATCTGCGCGAAAGGATCGGGCCGCTCGCGCTTCTTTATCTTCATGGCGACCCCGATCTCATCCGTCAGCGCCTTGTGTCACGCAAGGATCACTTCATGCCTGCGGCTCTGCTGGAGAGCCAGCTGCGCGATCTGGAGCCGCCGGATGCTGTTTCCGAACAGCCCACGCAGCCGCTCGACGTCGCGCAAAGCGTCGAGGCGCTGATGGATCGCGCGATAGGATTTTGCCGGCGTCAAGGTGCCAGCGCCGGTGGACCAGGCCCGCAGGAGCATGCTCGCTCCGCCGGCAGGATCCATGAGGAAAATTGACACCCAGTCCAGGAGGAGACGTTATGAAACCGATCTTGAAATCAGTGCTCACGCTTGCCGCGACGCTTGCCCTGTCGGGCATCGCCGCCGCGCAGGATTATTCGTTCAAGTTCCAGTCGAGCGACCCGGCCGGCAACCCGAATTTCGAGCTGCAGCAGGGATGGGCCAAGGCGCTCGGGGAGAAAACCGGCGGTAAGGTGAAGGTCGAGCTTCTCCCTGTCGGTTCGGTGGTGGAACACCAGGAGACGCAGGACGCCATCGCCGCCGGCATTCTCGACGGCCACATCACCGACACGTCTTATTTTGCCGGCAAAGACCCGGCATTTGCCCTCATCGCCAACCCTGTGGGCGCCTGGTCCGATCCCCAGCAGATGTTCGATTTCATGGCCGAAGGTGGCGGCAAGGAACTGATGAACGAGCTGGTCGAGCCTTATGGGCTGCACTTCATCGGCGCCACGACGCCGGGGCTTGAGGCTTTCGTGTCGAAAGTGCCCCTCGACGGCGTGGACGATCTGAAGGGGCTCAAGCTGCGTGCTCCGGAGGGGCTGGTGCAGCAGGTTTTTGCCGCGGCGGGCGCCGCCCCGGTCAATCTTCCGGGCTCGGAGGTCTTCACCTCCCTCGACAAGGGCGTGATCGAGGCTGCCGACTATACGGTGTTCTCCACCAACCAGGCGCAGGGACTGAACGATGTGGCTCCGCACCCTGTCTATCCCGGGTTCCATTCCATGCCCCTGGTCGAGATTTCCATGAACAAGGAAAAGTGGGACGCCCTGCCCGACGATATCAAGGCGGCCTTTGAGGAAACCGTCGCCGAATTCGCGCAGCACCAGGTCGCCGAGCTCGCCAAGAGCGATCTGGAAGCTGTCGCAGCCGCCAAGGAAGGTGGGAAGATCACGGTCCACGACTGGTCGGCGGAAGAACGCGCCAAGTTCCGCAAGATCGCCATCGGCGAATGGGAGAAGGCTGCCGCCAAGTCGCAGAACGCGCAAAAGGTCTACGAGGTTCTGACGGCCTACCTGACCGAGAAGGGACTGGTTCAGTAAGGCAGTGCATCAATTCCGGCGGCGGCACCTAGAGCGGAATGAGGAAAAGTGTGACGCGGTTTTCCGCCCGCATCCCGCTCTAATTTTTTGGAATCGATCACGTTTATGATTTTGGATTGATTCAATCCAAAATCATCGCGATCTGAGGCGGCCGCCGGCCATTCTGGGAGGATGAAATGGCGAATGACGACGGCCGTCTCGAGGAGACGCTGGAAGGAGACACCGCACAGGGAGCCATTCGCGAGGCCGGCCTTCTCGGACGTCTGATCGACCGCGGCGGTATCCTCTTCGCGGTCGGCATCGTTGTGGCGATGCTGATTCTCATCCAGGAAGTCATCCTGCGCTATGTCTTCAATGCACCGACGATCTGGGCGCATGAGACGACGGTCTTCCTGTGTGCCGTCGCCTTCGTCTATGCGGGGCTCTACTGCACCGCTCGCAACACCCACATTCGCGTCGTCCTTCTCTACGACCTCGCGCATGGCCGGGCGCGGCGCTTGCTCGATGCGGTCATCTCCCTCGTCTGCATGGTGGCGGCCGCATTCTTTGCCTGGGCCGCGTGGCTGATGGTCAAACGGGCGGTTCTGCGGCCCGACGGAAGCGTCCGCTTCGAGACCTCCGGCAGCGCCTGGGATCCGGCCTTTCCGGCCTATCTGAAGCTGTTCCTGCTCGCCGTGCTGGGGTTGATGGCGCTGCAGTTCCTGGTGCTCGCCGTCAACTATCTGCGGGCGGCCTTCTCCGGCGGGGAGACCCGTTGATGGAGGGGCTCGACGTCTTATTCGATCTCAAGGCCCTGGGCATCGAATATGGCACGCTTGCCATGTTCGCCATGCTGTTCGCTCTGTTGCTGCTGGGCATCCCGCTTGCATATGTGACCCTGCTCGTCGCATTGATCTTTGCCGTCGGCTGGTTCGGCCCCGCCTCCGTGCCGCTGATCACCAGCCGGGTCTATTCCTTCGTCTCCTCCTTCGTGTTCGTGTCGGTGCCGATGTTCGTGCTGATGGCCGCGCTCCTCGACCGGTCCGGCATCGCCCGCGACCTGTTCGATGCGATGAAGCTGGTCGGCGGGCGCATCCGCGGGGCCGTGGCGGTGCAGACGATCTTCGTTGCGGTGGTGCTTGCCGCCATGAGCGGCATCATCGGTGGCGAGATCGTGCTGCTCGGCCTCTTGGCGCTGCCGCAGATGCTGCGCCTTGGCTATGACCGCAATCTGGCGATCGGGGTCATCTGCGCAGGCGGCTCGCTCGGCACCATGATTCCCCCGTCGATCGTGCTCATCATCTATGGGCTGACGGCCAACGTCTCCATCGGCGATCTGTTCACCTCGTCCTTCCTGCCGGGCTTCATGCTGGCGAGCTTCTATGTCGCCTATGTGCTGGTCCGGTGCTGGATCAATCCCGAGCTTGCACCGCCGCCCGAACCCGATCCGCGGCCGCTGGCGGAGCGGCTGCATCTGCTGCGCGGCCTCATCCTGCCCATCGTCGTCGTGGCGTTCGTCCTCGGCTCCATCTATGGCGGCATCGCTTCCGTCACGGAGGCTTCCGCGGTTGGGGTGGCGGGCGTCCTGCTGTCCACCGTGGTCCGCGGAGAGTTCTCGCTGCAGATGCTGAAGGCCGCTTCCCTTCAGACCTTGTCCACCTGCGGGATGATCGTCTGGATCGGCATCGGCGCCAGCGCCCTGGTCGGCGTCTTCAACCTGATGGGCGGCATCGACTTCGTTTCCGGCCTGCTGACGGGCGTGTCGGACAATCCGACGATCGTCATCCTCGTGATGATGGCGATCCTCTTTCTGCTCGGCATGTTCCTCGACTGGGTGGGCATCGCCTTGCTGACGATGCCGATCTTCGTGCCCGTCGTCAAAGACCTCGGCTACGACCCGGTCTGGTTCGGGGTGCTGTTTGCGATGAACATGCAGGTCTCGTTCCTGACGCCGCCCTTCGGCCCCGCCGCCTTCTATCTGAAGAGCGTGGCACCGAAGGAGATTTCGCTCGGCACCATCTTCCGCGCCTTGCTGCCCTTCATCGCCTTGCAGGTTCTCGCCGTGGCGCTGCTCATCGCGTTTCCGGGCATCACCGGGCGCTGAACCTTCCGAAGCCGGCCGCAAATCGGCGGCAGCCAAGCCGGAAGATATGCGTTCCGGCTATCGGCCGACTGCGTAGGCCTGCATGAGCCTTGGTGTTGCGGCTGCGCGCAGCAGGCCGTTGTCGTCGCGGGCGGCGGCCACCATACGGCCGATGCTCCATTGCGGCATGACGTCGAGCCGGTGGCCGCGCGCCTTCAGCGCGTCGAGCGTCTCGGGCGGGAAGCTTTCCTCGATCGCCAGGTGGCCGGGCTTGCGGTCGCGCGGATAGAACGAGCTCGGGAAATGCGCGGTATGCCACATCGGCAGGTCGATGGCTTCCTGCAGGTTGAACCCGTGATGGACATGGCGGAGGAAGAACTGGAGCTGCCACTGCTCCTGCTGGTCGCCGCCCGGCGTGCCGAACACCATGTAGGGTTTTCCGTCCTTGTGGGCGAGACTGGGCGTCAGCGTCGTGCGCGGCCGTTTGCCGGGCGCCAGACTCGCCGGCAGACCGGGTTCCAGCCAGAACATCTGCGCGCGGCTGTTGAGCATGAAGCCGAGCGAGGGGATCATCGGCGAGGATTGCAGCCAGCCGCCGGACGGCATGGCGGCGACCATGTTGCCCTCTGCGTCGATCGCATCGACATGCACGGTGTCGCCGCGGCGTGCCGAGCGCATGTCGGCCATGGTGGGCTCCGACGACTTGGCCTCGGCGCCCGTTATGCGCGACAGCCGGTCGAGCACGGCGCAGACGCGACCCGACTGGTCCTCGTAGCCGGAGATCGCGCCGGGACGCAGCTCCAGCGACGCCTCCTCGCCGATCAGCTTGCGCCGCTCGTCATTGTAGGCATCCGACAGAAGTGTCTCCGTCGGCACGTCCACGAGGTTCGGGTCGCCGTAGTAGAATTCGCGGTCGGCGAAGGCGAGCTTCATGGCCTCCGTGAGCGTGTGCACGAATTCCGGTCCGCGCGCGTCCATCGCCGAAAGGTCGATCCCCTTCAGCAGGGCCAGGGTCTGCAGGAACACGGGTCCCTGGCCCCAGGGGCCGATCTTGCTGACCGTGTGGCCGTGATAATCATAGGTGACGGGCGCTTCGTAGGTCGCCTGCCAGCCCGCCATGTCGTCCGCGGTGATCACGCCGCGATGGCGGTTGCCGCTTTCGTCCATCACTTCGTTTGCGGCGGCGAAGCGCTCGATCTCCTCGGCCACGAAGCCGCGGTAGAAGGCATCGCGCGCCTTGTCGATCCGGCGTTCGCGATTGCCGCCTGCCGCCTCCGCCTCGCGCAGGACGCGTCGCCAGGTGCCCGCCAGGGCTTCGTTGCGGAACAGCGAGCGGGCCGCCGGCAGTTGGCCGCCGGGAATGAAAGCGGCTGCCGAGGTCGGCCATTCGCGCTCGAAGAAATCCTTGAGCCCTGCAATCGTGTCGGCTACGCGAGGCAGCAGCGGGTGCCCGTTTTCGGCATAATGGATTGCCGGCGCCAGAACGTCGGCAAGGGGCAGGGTGCCGTGGTCGTGCAGCAGCGTCAGCCAGGCGTCGAACGCGCCGGGTATGACGGTCGCGAGCAGGCCGTTGCCGGGGATCAGCTCGAGCCCCTCGCGCGTGTAGTGCTCGATCGTCGCAGCCCGCGGCGTCGTGCCCTGTCCGCAGAGCACTTTCGTTTCTCCGGTGCGTGCCGAATGGAAGACGATCGGCACCTCGCCGCCCGGCCCGACCAGATGCGGCTCGACCACCTGCAGCACGAAACCGGCGGCGACGGCGGCATCGAAGGCATTGCCGCCGCGTTCCAGCATGGCCATGCCGGAGGAGGACGCGAGCCAGTGGGTGGAGGTGACGACGCCGAACGTGCCGAGGATTTCCGGCCTTGTGGTGAACATGTGTGCTGCTCCGTGTTGGTATCAGTTGTCTCGCGGGTCGAGCGCGTCGCGCAGCCCGTCGCCGAGAAGGTTGAAGCCCAGCACCACCAGGAAGATCGCCCCGCCGGGGAAGATCGACATCCAGGGGGCCTGGCTCATGAAGTTCTTGGCGGTGTTGAGCATCGAGCCCCAGGAAGGGCTGGGCGGCTGCTGGCCGAGCCCGAGGAAGGAGAGGCTTGCCTCGGCGATGATCGCGGTGGCGATGGTGATGGTCGCCTGGACGACGATCGGCGGCAGGACATTCGGAAAGATGTAGCGCGTGATGATCAGGAGGTTCGGCAGGCCGATGGCCCGCGCGCCCTCCACATAGTCTTCCGTCTTGACGGCCAGCGCCTGTCCGCGCGTCAGCCGGACGAAGATGGGGGTTGCCGAAAGGCCGATGGCGATCATGGCGTTGGACAGGCTCGGCCCGAGAAAGGCCGCCAGCGCGATGGCGAGGATGAGAAAGGGAATGGCCAGCATCGCTTCGGTGACGCGTGAAACGGCAGCGTCCACCCAGCCGCCATAAAAGCCTGCCACCAGCCCGAAGGGCACGCCCACCAGGAGCGCGATCGAAACCGAGATGACGCCCGCGAGCATAGAGGCGCGCGCGCCGTAGAGCAGGCGTGAATAGACATCGCGGCCGAGTTCGTCGGTGCCGAGCCAGAATTCAGGCGAGGGAGCGTGGCGGATGGTGGTGAAGCTCGTCTGGGCGGGATCGTGCGTTGCGAAGACGGGCGCTCCCACCGCCAGGAGCACGAAGATGAGGACGGTCAGCCCACCGACGACGGCGCTGCGGTTGCTGAAGAATTTCGTGACGGTTCGCCCGAACCTGCGCCGCGGCGCTATGGCTTCTGCCTGTACGCTCATTGGGGATGTCTCAAGCGGGGATTGATGACGATGTAGAGGATGTCCGCGACGAGGTTCATGAAGATGAAGCCGACCGCCGCGCACAGCACGACGCCCTGCACCACCGCATAGTCGCGGGTGAAGACGGCGTCGACGATCAGCTTGCCGAATCCGGGAATGGTGAAGACCTGCTCGGTGAGGACGGCACCGGCCAGCAGCTCGCCGAACAATAGGGTGGTCAGGGTGACGATGGGCATCAGCGCGTTGCGGAGCGCATGTTTCAGGACGACGGCCTTGGGCAGAAGCCCCTTCGCCTTCGCCGTTCGGATGTAATCGGACGACAGCACACTGAGCATCGCCGAGCGCGTATGCCGCATCAGATAGGCGGCGAGCGCCGTGGCGAGCACGAAGGACGGCATCAGCATGGTGCGGATCGACTGCAGGAAGTTCTCCGTCGGCGGCACGTAGCCGGACGCGGGCAGGAGTTGCCATTGCACCGAGACGACCATGATCAGGATGATGCCCAGCCAGAAATTGGGGATCGAGACGCCGGACAGCGCCACCACGTTGGCGGCATAGTCCGTGGGCGTGCCTTTCCTCACGGCCGAGAGCACGCCGGCGGGAATGCCGATCAACAGAGCCAGCACGATGGCCATCAGGGCGAGTTGCAGCGTGACCGGCAGCTTCTGGGCGATCAGGGTCGCCACGGGCACGCCGGTCCTGAGCGAATGGCCGAAATCGCCGCTCAGGACGTTGCCGAGCCAGGCCAGGTACTGGATGTGGAACGGATCGTCGAGATGGTACTTCTCGCGCAGGAAGGCGAGCACCTGCGGGTCGCGCTCCTCGCCGGCCAGGGTCAGCAGCGGGTCGCCGGGCAGCAGCTTCTGCAGGCTGAACACGATCAGCGACACGAGGATCAGCGTCGGGATCGCCACCAGGAGCCTTCGGAGCACGATTTTGAGCATTCTCGTCCGTTCGTTGTCTTGCCGGCGAGACCGCAGCAGAATAGCTGCTGCGGTCTCGGGGTATCACCTGGCCAGCGTCACACCCTTCAGGCGCACCATGCCGTCGGGATAAGCGGTGAAGCCTGAAACGGCGCTCGACAGCACGAACGGCCAGGGCTGGTGGTAGACATAGATGATCGGCAGGTCGTCCTGCAGGATCCTCTGCGCTTCTTCATAGAGCGCCTGCCGCTTCTCGACATCCGGGGTCACCCGCGCATCGTTGAGCAGCCGGTCCACCTCCGGATTGCAATATTTGGAATCGTTCAGCGTGCCCTTGCAGGTGACGAACTGGTGCAGATTGCCGTCGGGGTCGACGCGCCCCGACCAGCCGATCTGTGCGGCCTGGTAGTTGCCGCTCTTCATCTCCTGCTGCATGGCGGCAAACTCGGTCGGCCTCAGGCTGATGTTGAAGCCCGCTTCGGCCGCCATCGCCTGGATCAGCTCGTTGATGGCCTGCGTCGTGGTGTTGTTGCCGAAGCTGAGCTCGAACGAGACGTTTTCGACGCCCGCCTCGGCAAGCAGCGCCTTGGCGGCTTCCGGATCGCGCTGGACGACGGGGAAGGCCGGGCTGTTGTAGGGGCTGGCCTTCGGGAAGGGCTGTTGCGCCGGCTCGAATAGGCCCTGGCCGACGACCTGGTTGATCACATCGCGGCCGATGGCAAGCTGCAGGGCCTGGCGCACGCGCTTGTCGCGGCCGAGCGGATTGTCCGCCTTTTCGCCGTCGCCGGTGTTGATTGTGATGCCCTGATAGCCGAGGCCCGCCACCGGCATGAACTGCAGGGCGTCGTCGTTGCGGACGCTTTCCGCATCGGACGGATTGAGGCGTTCCAGCATGTCGATGTCGCCGGCCCGCAGATTGGCGAGACGGACAGTGGAATCGGGGATCGGCTGGAAGATCAGACGGCCGAAATGATAGTCCGCCGCCTCGCGATGCTCGGCGAATTTCTCCAGCACGATGCGATCGTTCTGGACTCGGCTCGCGAATTTGTAGGGACCGGAGCAGATGGGGTTTGTCGCCACCTCTGCCTCGAAGGTCGCCGGCGAAAGCATCATGCCGGCGCGGTCGGAGAGTTGGGCAAGCAGCGTTGCGTCGGGCTTCGAAAGGTTGAGCGCGACGGTGAATTCGTCGACCACCTCGACGCTCTCGACGGAGGCAAGCTCGCTCTTGCGCAGGCTGTCCGGCAGGGTGCGGGCTCGCTCGATATTGGCTTTGGCCGCCTCTGCGTTGAACGGCGTTCCGTCGTGGAACAGCGCGTCCTGGCGCAGCTTGAAGGTCAGCGTCCTGTTGTCGTTGCTCCAGGCCCACTCGGTGGCGAGCTCGGGCACGAAGTTCAGCTTGGCGTCGACGTCGATCAGCTTATCGCAGAGCGAGGTGAAGACGATGCGGCCGACAAATGTGCGGGCGCGATGTGGATCGAGCAGATCCGGATCCTCCTGCAGGCCGATACGGAAGTCCTGTGCCCAGGCAGCCGAGGTTGCCAGGACGGTACCGGTCAGGAGCGTTGCAAGAAGCGTTCTCATTTCGGTTCCCTCTGTTTTGTTGCTTGCGGGACGCCGGCCGCGATCCGGCCGGCGCGATTTTCGCTTCAGCCCGCCAGATCGACGCCGGCGAGGCGGATCATGCCGTCGGGATAGGCGGTGAAACCCTCGATGCCTGCCTTGTGGGCGAAGGGCCAGGGCAGATAGAAGAGATAGATGACCGGCATGTCCTCCCGCAGGATCGCCTGCGCCTTGTCGTAGAGTGCCTTGCGCGCCGAGGGATCGGAGGTGGCGCGCGCTTCGTTGAGCAGCGCGTCGACCTCCTTGTTGCAGTACTTCGTGTCGTTCAGGCCACCCTCGCAACTGACGTATTGGTGGATGTTGCCATCGGGGTCGACGCGTCCCGACCATCCCGACTGACCGACTTCGAACTCGCCGCTCTTGAGCACCGACTGAAGGGCGGCGAACTCGGTCGGCCGAAGGCTGATGTCGAAACCCGCTTCGGCGGCCATCGCCTGCACGAGCTCGAAGACCTGCTGCATGATCGTGTTGTTGCCGAAGGTGAGCTCGAACGGCACCCGCTCGTAGCCGGCTTCCTTCAGCAGCGCCTTGGCCCGCTCGACATCGCGCCCGCCCGAGCCGATGTCGGGGGCGTGGGCGAAGCTCGCCGGCGGGAAGGGCTGGTAGGCGGGCTGATAGGTTCCGGCGCCGACCACCTGGTTGATGACATCGCGGTCGATGGCCAGATCGAGCGCCTGGCGCAGCCGCTTGTCCTTGCCGAGCGGGTTGTCGGCCCTGGCGCCGTTGGCGATGTTGACCTCGATCGCCTGGTAGCCGAGGCCGGTCACCGAGGCGAGTTTTATCGAGGCATCGCTTTTGACCGTCTCGAGGTCGGAAGGCGCGACACGCTCGATGATGTCGACGTCGCCGGCCCGCAGGTTCGCAAGGCGCACCGTGGCGTCGGGCATCGGCACGAAGGTGATCGTGTCGAAATGATACTGGTCGGCGTTCCAGTAATCCTGGAACTTCTCCAGCACGATGCGATCGTTCTGAACACGCTCGACGAATTTATAGGGACCGGAGCAGACCGGTGTCTGGCCCGGATCCTTGTCGAAAGAGGCCGGCGACATCAGCATGCCGGCGCGGTCGGTGAGCTGTGCGAGCAGGCCGGCATCCGGGCCCGACAGCGTGATGGCGAGCGTCGCAGGATCCACCACCGCAATGTCGGAGATCGACTTCAACTCGCTCTTGCGCAGGCTTTCGGGATCGGTGCGGGCACGGTCCAGATTGGCTTTCACCGCCGCCGCGTCGATTGCCGTTCCGTCGTGGAACTTGGCGCCGTCGCGCAGCCGCATCGTCAAGATGGTGCCGTCGTCGTTCCAGCTCCACTCGGTGGCGATGCTCGGGATGATTTCCAGCTTCTCGTTGATGTCGACCAGCTTATCGCAGAGCGAGGTGAAGACGATGCGGCCGACAAAGGTGCGGGCGCGATGCGGATCCAGCACGTCGGGGTCGTCCTGCAGGCCGATCCGCAGATCCGCCGCCATGGCGGCGGTGCTTGCCAGAAGCGCCGCCCCGAGCACAAGCGTCTTGAGTGATTTCATCGATACGCCTCCTTCGTCATTCGACCGTGGCCGTGGTGATGGCTTCCTCTTCCCGGCGCGCCTGGTGGGCGCGATAAAGCTCGAGCCGCTGGGCGAGCTTGGCACTGCCGTGGGGAGCCGGCGCGGGCGGATTGCCGCCGGCCTGGATCTCGCGCCAGAAATGGCAGGCGACGCTGCGACCGTCGCCGACCGCTTCGAGCGGCGGATGCTGCTCGCCGCAGCGTGCCTGCGCATGCGGGCAGCGCGTGTGGAAACGGCAGCCCGGCGGCGGCGCTGTCGGGCTCGGAATGTCGCCCCGGGGCAGGTCATGCTCCTCCCGGGACTGCGGCACCGGCACCGGGATCGCCTGCAGCAGCGCCTGCGTGTAGGGGTGCAGCGGCGTCTCGAAGAGCGGGTCGACGGGCGAGAGCTCCACCACCTCGCCCAGATACATCACCGCCACCCGATCGCTCATGTGGCGGATGACGGCGAGATCGTGCGCGACGATGACCAGTGTCAGGCCGAAGCGGTCCTTCAGATCCTCGAGCAGGTTGATCACCTGGGCCTGCACCGACACGTCGAGGGCGGAGACGGGCTCGTCGCCGATGATCAGCTTGGGCTCGCCGGCAAGCGCCCGCGCGATACCGATGCGCTGGCGCTGGCCGCCGGAAAACTCGTGCGGGTAGCGATCGGCATATTCCGGCCGCAGGCCCACGACGCGCAGCAGGTCGGCCACGCGTTCGTCCACGGCACGGCCGCGCGCCAGCCCGTGCAGCCTGATCGGCTCGGCGATGATTGCACCGATCGTCATGCGTGGATTGAGCGAGGCGAAAGGATCCTGGAAGACGATCTGCATCTCGCGCCGCAACGCGCGCATCTCGCCGGCGGAGAGGCTGGTGATCTCGCGTCCCCGATAGAAGACCTGTCCCTCGGTCGGCTCGATCAGGCGCAGGAGCAGACGGGCAAGCGTGGACTTGCCGCAGCCCGATTCTCCGACGATGGCGAAGGTTTCGCCGGCGGCGACGGCAAGGGAAACGTCGCTCACCGCGTGAACGGTCGGCTCGGTCTGCAGCAGACCCCGGCGGCCGCCGAAGCGCTTGACGAGGTGGCTGCCCTCGAGGATCGGACCGGCATCGCCGCAAGAGCCGCTCATCGCCGCGTCTCCACTTTCGCCTCGATCGGCGCATACCAGCAGGCGACTTCATGGCCGTCCGCAAGCTCGGCCTTTGGCGGCACCACCTCCATGCAGCGCTGATCCGCAAAAGGACAGCGCGGCGCAAAGCGGCATCCCTTGGGCATCAGATCGAGTGGCGGGACCGCGCCCTTGATGGTGGCCAGGCGCCCCTGGCGGCGGCCGAGCGAGGGGATCGAGCCAAAAAGCCCGATCGTGTAAGGGTGCTGCGGATCGTCGAAGATCGCCCCGACCGGCCCTTGCTCGACGATGTGGCCGGCATACATCACCGCAACGCGGTCGGCGACCTCCGCGACCACGCCGAGGTCATGGGTGATCAGGATCACGGCGGTGCCGGTTTCCGCCTGGATGCGGCGGATGAGCGCCAGGATCTGGGCCTGGATGGTCACGTCCAGCGCCGTCGTCGGCTCGTCTGCGATCAGCAGGCGCGGCCGGTTGGCGAGCGCCATGGCGATCATGACGCGCTGCCGCATCCCGCCTGAAAGCTGGTGCGGATAAGCATCGAGGCGCTTTGCGGCCGCCGGGATGCGCACCCATTCGAGCATCTTGAGCGCTTCGCCGCGCGCCGCCGCCTTGGGCAGCCCGCGATGGCGCATGATGCCCTCGGCGATCTGGTGCCCGATGGTGAAGGCCGGGTTGAGCGAGGTCATCGGCTCCTGGAAGATCATCGCCATGCCATTGCCGCGCAGATTGGCCATCGCGCGCTCCGGCAAGGTGAAGAGGTCGCGTCCCTCGAAGCGGGCCGAGCCGCTGACGATGCGTGCCGGAGGGGATGGCAGAAGCCCCATCAGGGCGAGCGAGGTGACGCTCTTCCCGCAGCCCGACTCGCCGACGATGCAGAGCGTCTCGCCGCGCCCGACACGAAAGGAGATGCCGTCGATCAGGTTGGTCGGGGCACTGTGGGAAAAGCTCAATGCGAAATTCTCGACCGCGAGCACCGTATCGGCGCTGGCCGGGTCCGGATCGGAGGCGATGGCTTTTGCGGCGGCGGTCGGGCTCATGCGGTGCCCGCTTCTGATCTGAGTGCCTGGCCTGTCGGAGAGGCGGCTTCCTCCTCGCCGAGCATGATCGACTGAAGATCCGCATTGAGCACCGAAAGGTGCTGACGCATTGCCCGCTCGGCGGCGGCGCCGTCGCGGCTGGCCAGCGCCCGGACGATCTCCTCATGGTAGCGGTGAGCCCGTTCGCGCCGCTCCGGCGTCCGCGCCTGCGCCCGGGGGCGCCGCCAGTCGGGATCCTGGCGGATGCGCTGTGTGATGTCGAAAAGCGTCAGCATCAGATTGTTGCCGGCGCATTCGGCGATGCGGCGATGGAAGGCGCTGTCCCACAGCTCCCAGGCGTCGTCGTCGCTGCTGGTCACCGTCTTCCTCGACAGCCGTTCCAGCGCGGCGATGTCGTCGCCGGTGCAGCGAAGGGCCGCCATCCGCGCCAGGGCCGGCTCGATCTGCAGGCGCGCTTCCATGACTTCGAGCGGGTTGGTGCGGTCCGCCAGATTGCCGAAAAACTGCCGCTCCGGAACGGGACGACTTCCTATAAAGGTTCCCTTGCCTTGCTGCCGCCAGATGAGGCCTTCGGCTTCCAGAACCTCCATGGCGCGCCGCACGGCGCGCCGCCCGAGCCCCATGGACAGGGCCAATTCCCGCTCAGGGGGGAATTGCCATTCATGGTCATGCCGATGCTCATGGATAAGCTGACGCAGCTTCTCCAGCGCGATGGAAGAGTTGGAGCGGACGCTTTCGAGATTCAAGCAAGGTTCCCCAGGCACGAGACCTTTTTCTTCATTGGTCCCCTATAATTTCGTCTTGTGAACGCTTGTCAAGGAGTGCGTGCGCCGCAGATGGACGGGGTGGCCGAAGGGCCCTGTTCGCCGGGCGATGCCGGTGCCCGGCCGGTGCCCGAACGAAAGGCCGGCGGCATGGAGGTACGTAGAGGAGGCCGCCGGCCCTTGGATCCGCATAGCGAATCGGAGGGCTAACGGTGCAGGGTGCGGATTGTTCCGGGCCCGCTTCAGGCCGCTTCGAACGTGCCGACCGTCTCGGTTTCCGTGATGAGGTGCGAGGACGCCTCTCTCATGATCTCTCTGATCGAAGCGCCGTCAGGAACGTTCAGCCTCTCGACGTCGAGTGCCAAAAGGCGGAAATGATAGTGATGCGGGCCGTCGCCGCGCGGCGGTTGCGGGCCGTCATACTGGCGGTTGCCGAAATCGTTCACCGCTTGCCGCAGGCTGCCGTTCGCGACGCCTGCCGTGGCGTCCTCGGCCAGCCGGTCGCTCCTTGCGTCCATGTCGTAGACCAGCCAGTGATGAAACACGCCGGAGGGCGCGTCGGGATCGTCGACCACCAGAAGAAAGCTCTTCGTCTCCTCCGGCGCGTCTTGCCAGACCAGCGGCGGCGAAACGTTGCCGCCGTCGCGCGCATAGCGGCGCGGGATGGAGCGGCCGTCCGGAAAGGCGGGGCTTTGAAGGGCAAAAGACATTTCGTGCTTCCGTTCCTTGCTTCGTCCCCCACCCAACCAGCCGTTCGGAACAGTGTTCCGCGCCGGGCACGAACAAATTCGGTGCTGCACGGTTTGAGCAGAGAAGTCGACTGACGGTCGGAAACCGTCGAGGCGCGGAGGAAGCGAAGATGGCGAGCACGAAGCATTCCAAGTTCAAGACACCCACCGACAAGGACCTGAAGCGGAATCCGGGCATCGGGACGTCGCCGGGCACGAGTAAGGGCGGCGATCTGCTCGATGGCGAAAACACCTTCGAGGGCGATGTCCGCAATGACACGACATCGGCCGGCGGTGTCCGGCGCGGCGAGACCGGGCGCACCAACAAGTAAGCGCACGAGCCCGTGCCGCCTCCACAGGTCCAGCCATGGCAGCGAGGGAGTTTGAGATGCTCGACTACGCACACGCCAGGAAAATGATGGTCCTGAACCACATCACCAAGCGCGGCGTCGAGGATGTTTCCGTGCTGGCGGCGATGGAAGAAGTGCCTCGCGAGCGCTTCGTGGAACCCGGCATGGAGGAGTTCGCCTACGACGACACGCCGCTGCCGATCGGCTCCGGACAGACGATCTCGCAGCCCTTCGTCGTCGCCATGATGATCGAGGCGGCGGGCGTCAAGCCGGGTGACAAGGTGCTCGAGGTCGGCGCCGGCTCCGGTTATGCCGCTGCCGTGCTGAGCCGCATCGCCGGAAGCGTCTACGCGATCGAGCGGCATGCGCGGCTCGCCGAGCGGGCGCGGGCGCGTCTGGCCGGCCTGGGCTACGACAATGTGCGCGTCCGCACCGGCGACGGCACTGCGGGATGGGCCGAAGAGGCGCCGTTCGATGCGATCATCGTCTCGGCGGCGGGCACGACGGTGCCCCAGGCGCTCAGGGATCAGCTCGACATCGGCGGCTGCATGGTCATCCCGGTGGAGGATGCCGCGCAGCATCAGCAGCTCATGCGGATCACCCGCACGAGCGCGACGGCCTTCGAGGACGTCTATCTGGGCTCGGTCGCCTTCGTCCCGCTGGTCGGCGGGCAGGAGCCGGCCGGCAACGATACGGCGGCAGCGTTCCACCATCATGCGCCGTCGGCGACGCTGCCGCAGATGATCGCCCGCGCGGCGGAGAAACTGCCGGAACTGGGCGATGAAGCTTTCGGCCGCCTGTTCGACCGGTTCGCCGACCGCCGCATCGTTCTGCTGGGCGAAGCAAGCCACGGAACGTCTGAATTCTACAGGGCGCGCGCCGCGATCACCCGGCGGCTCGTCGAGGAGCATGGCTTCGACTTCGTCGCCGTCGAGGCGGACTGGCCCGATGCCGCGGCCATCGGCCGCCATGTGAAAGGGTTGCCCCCTCGGCCGGATGCGCCGCCGTTTCAGCGGTTCCCGGCCTGGATGTGGCGCAACACGCAGGTGAGCGCCTTTGTCCGCTGGCTCCATGGCCACAACGCCAAACGCGAGGGCCCGGCCCACCGCGCCGGCTTCTACGGGCTCGACATCTACAATATGAGCGCCTCGATAGAGGCGGTGCTGACCTATCTCGACCGCATCGACCGGGAGGCCGCCGCCGCCGCGCGCGAGCGCTATGGCTGCCTGACGCCGTGGCAGCGCGAGCCCTCCACCTATGGCCGCGCCATGCTGACCAGCGGCTACCGCAAATGCGAGGAAGCGGTGATCGCCCAGTGCCGGGACCTGTTGGCGAAAGAGCTGGAATATGCTGCGCATGACGGCGAAGGCTATCTCGACGCGGTACAGAACGCCCGGCTGGTGAAGGCGGCCGAAGAGTATTACCGCATCATGTATTACGGCGGCGCGGAAGCCTGGAATCTGCGGGACCGGCACATGTTCGAGACGCTGGAACATGTGCTCGAGGCGCATGGCCCGCAAGCGCGGGCGGTGGTCTGGGCGCACAATTCGCATATAGGCGATGCACGGCATACGGAGATGGGGCAGATTCGCTCCGAACTCAATGTGGGGCAGCTCTGTCGGGAGCGCTTTGGCGACGATGTGGCGCTGATCGGCTTCGGTACCCATGAGGGAACCGTCGCCGCCGCTGACGATTGGGGCGGCCCGATGCGGGTGAAGACGGTGCGTCCCTCTCACGAGGAAAGCTACGAGACGCTGTTTCACGCGGCGGGCGGCGGCCGGTTCCTGGTCGATTTCGCGCGGCAGGGGCAGCTTGCCGACGCGTTGGCGCCGATGCGGCTCGAACGCTTCATCGGTGTCATCTATCGGCCGGAGACGGAGGTCGAGAGCCACTACGCGCTCGCCTCGCTGTCGCGGCAGTTCGACGCCTTCGTCTGGTTCGACCGGACGAGCGCCGTCACGCCATTCGGCACCAGTCAGGCGGGTGGGGTTCCCGATACCTTTCCCTTCGGCGTGTGAACGGCCGGCAGCGCCGGCCGTCTCAGCGTCTTCGGTGCGTGTGTCGCAGGATGCTATTGCGTGGTGTGCCTGCCGCCGTGCCGCGAGATGTTTTCCAGCGCGTCGCCCGCCGGGCTGGCGCCCTGCTCGATCGCGAGGTCGCCCAGCGACAGGATGCCGACAAGCCGCTTGTCGCGGTTCACCACGGGAATGCGCCGGATCTGCTGATCGCCCAGATTGCGGGCGACATGCTCGGTGTCTTCGTCCTCGAAGCAGTATTTGACGTCGGCGGTCATGACTTCGCGGACGGGTGTGTCCGGTCCCTTGCCCTTGCCGATCGCGCGGATGGCGAGGTCGCGATCGGTGACCATTCCGACCAGACGGTCGTTCTCGCCGACGGGGAGCACGCCTGCATCGATGTCGGCCATGATGGAAGCCGCCTCCCTGATCGGTTGGTCGGGACTGGCGACGCGCACGCTACGGGTCATCACTTCACTCACTCGCATGTCTGTCTCCTTCCTGGTTCCGCCATTGCAACAAGCGCTGCCGGCTACTGCTTCGCCGGTTTGTCGATTCCGTGCGGCTCGCGCTTCCGCAAGGTCTGCCTGGCCACGGCATCTTCCTGAACCTCGACTTCGTAGGGCTGAGCCGAACCGCCTCCGACGTCGCCGGCGTCGGCGATGGGTTTCGGCGGTGCGGCGCTCTCATTCGTGGGCGTGGTCGCCACCGCGTGGCGCTTGTGCTTGCGGTTCTGGTGTCTGCGTCGGTCCTGCATGGGTTCTTCCTCTGCATCGCTCGCCGGACGGAATGTTCCCCGTTTTGCGAGCGTTCAGCGTCCGTGTCCGTCGATAAATTTGTTGAACCGGCTCACGCCGCCGCCCTCCGTCTTCTCCTGGTAGAGAAACTTGAGGCCATTCTCATCGAAGATATCGAAGAATTCGTCCCACGAGATCGGCTCTAGGCCTTCTTCCGGCTCTCCGAAGTCGATGCGCAGGATTCCTCCCGGCTGCGATGTTCTGACGCGCGCCGGATGTCCGTCGCGCTGCTCGGCCCAGTTTCTGATCGTCTCGTGGTTTGTGGTGGTGATCGCTTCGCTCATTTCGGGCCTCCGGGCTGGCGGCGCACGGCCTGCTTCAATGGATTGCAGATCGTTCCCTCGACCACCTCGCGCGGCCCTTCCTCGGGAAAGGTGCCGGTGTCGAGTTCGATGACGGTGTAGAGCTTGTCGTCGCGGAACGCGCTGGCGAAGCGGGTCGAAACGCCGTCGCCCGGCTTGGCGTCGGTCTCCAGAAAATCCGCTTCCGCCTCCGCCGCGACGATCCGGGCATCGGCCGGCGAACGGGCCCGCACCAGGATCACCCCCTGGTTCGTGGCCCGATCCCAGTTCGGATCGCCGTCTGCGGCCGCCGGCACGAGTTTGAAGATGCGTGTGCTCATGCCGCTAGGAACAAACTTCGCGGGTCGTTGTTCCGGCCAAGGAAGGATTGCCCCATGCGCCGGCTGGAGCGTCGTGCGTCGCGTCTGGAAGGAGACAGGCATGAAAGTGACAGACATCGTCATTTCGCATGACGAAGCGCCCTACACGATGCTGAGATATGTGACCGACGGTGGCGAGGAGGTTGTCGTCAAGCTCGACACGTCGAGCGTCGGCGATGCCGACGGGCATACGCTGCTTGATCGCGCCCGCACGCTGCTGACCAGGGCCGCGGCCTTCGATGTCGCCAGCGCCGACTTCAGCGGCGCGACCACCGAGCCGGCGCTCGTCGAGCAGCCCGACCGAAACCAGCCTTCGCAAACGCAATCGCTGGAAGAGGATGACGACAATCCAGATCAACGTCCGGACGAGGCGTTGCCGAGCCGGAAGCAGGAAAAAGCCATTCGGGAGAACCCCGCACGTCAGCGCGGACGGTTTGGAGATTACTGAGAGGAGATCGAAACGCTGCCGTCCGCACCCGCTTGTCCTGCAGGTGAAGAGCCAACGTCAGTGCCTGGCCGCTCTCCTGTCGCCCATGAAAATCCCTCCCTCTTTGCAAGCCGTCAATGCGCGCTGGAGTTCTCGTGCCAGTTCGAGAAGCCGTTCTGGAACCGGCTCTTTCTCGATTTCGCCCAGCAGCACACGAAGATCCTCAGGGAGTTCGGGCAGGCGCGCTTGCTTGTCGCTCTTCGCCATGAAAATTCCTCATCACTGCTCCCTTCACGCACAGCATCCTAGAGATTGGCCTGTGCTTCAAGGGAAAATGGCAATCATAGCGCGAAACACCCAAGGGAATTAACGGCTTCGCCGCCGTTGCCGCGGCTGGCGACGGCATCAGGCAGAGGCCAGCCGGTTGCACTCCTTCAGATCTCGAACGAATCGCCCATATTCGCGCTCTCGATCGCCTCGGTCGCGGATTCTCAGCAGGAAGGAAGGATGGACCGTCACATAGACGGGCACTTCGCAGACGTCTTTCAGAAGACGGCCGCGCAGCTCGGAGACCTTCCCGGGACGCGAGGCCATGCCGCGAAAGGCGGTCGCTCCCATGGCAACGGCCAGTTGGGGCGCGACCAGTTCGAACTCCTTCGTCAGCCACCATCGGCAGCGGTCGATCTCGTAAGCATTCGGCCGCTTGTGAAGACGCCGCTTGCCGCGCTGGTCATGCTTGAAGTGCTTCACGCTGTTGGTCAGGAACACCTCCTCCCGGCGAAGTCCGGCTTCCGCCATCGCCGTGTCCAGGAGCCGGCCCGCCGGCCCGACAAAGGGTATCCCTTCCAGATCCTCCTTGTCGCCCGGCTGCTCGCCGACCAGCATCAGCCTGGCTTTCGGGTCTCCTGCACCGGAAACGGCCTGTGTCGCGTCACGCCACAGGGGACAGCGCCGGCAATTCGCTTCCTCCCTTTCCAGTTCGTCAAGTTCTCGGCTGATGCTCACTGTGAACTCACAACCTGGATCGCGATGATCTTGGATTGCTTCAATCCAAAATCATGAACGCGATCGCTTTCAAAAAGTTAGAGCGTCAATCGTCGTTTCGGTAGAGTTTGCGGACGGCGCGGTCCTGACGCCTGCGCTCGTCCGGTGACAATCGCCGCTTCTTCACAAGGGCATAGATCAGCGCCAACCCCAAGATCAGAGGTCCGACGGAGACCGCCAGGACCCAGAGATAGTCGGAAAGCACCATGATCGCCTCTTCGATTGAATGCGGAACCAGACAGGTCGCCGAATGTTCCTGTCAGCGACCGGCTCCGGATTCTTTCCACCGGTCGAAGCCGTTCATGCGGGATCCCGCGCGGCTCTCACCAGTTGCGCGAGCCAGCGGTGGAACGCGGTGGTGTCCGGCAGCCGGTAGCGCGCGCATGTGTCGCCGGGGCCGATCTTGATCGTTATTCCGTTCTGATGGTCGAGACTGGCGAAACCGTCTTCATCGGTGGCATCGTCTCCGGCAAAAAGGGGGCGGCGTCCGGCAAACGGCTCCACCGCCATGAAGGCCGCCAGGGCATCGCCCTTGGTGCGGCTGGCGGCCTTGAACTCGATCACCATCTTCCCGTGCACGATCGAAATGTCCTTGCATCGGCGGGCGATCTCCCCGGCCATCGCCTCGCACTCGGCGGCAAGATCGGGACGCTGGCGATAATGAAGCGAGAGCGACGCCCATTTCGTTTCAACGAGCAGCCCATCGTGGCGGGCGGCGAACGCCATGACGATGTCCCGTGCGGCTTCGAGGCTTTTGCCTGCGATCCGCACTCTTTGCGTTGTGCCGTCGGGACGGCGCCACTCGAGGCCGTGCACGCCGGCAAGGGCCGGCCGAAGAGGCGCGAGGCGGCGGTCGAGATCTGAGACTTCGCGTCCCGACACGATGGCCAGCGCGCCTCCCGAGAGCGCCAGCAACGCCTCAAGATCCGCCAGGACGTCACGTGTGATGCATGCCTTCGCGGGATCCTCGACGATCTCCGCCAGCGTGCCGTCGAAATCGAAAAAAAAGGCGGTCCGGGAAACATCCGGCATGCCCGGTGGAACGAGATGGGGGGAAGGCCGTTCGATATGTGATGTCATTGTTACCAACCAGCATGACAGCAAAACAGGTCATGTGCCGGAAGGTTCCGGTGGAGGAGGCGAATCCGTCGTCGCTTGCAGGCACAGCGGAACGGCGTGATCGAAACCCCATGCAAAGAAGAATCAGGACCGACCGCTCCGCATCCTCCGCTCGCAACGGCAAAACGAGCATCGGCGTCTATAAGCTGTTGAAGGACACGGCGCGCGCCGTCGGCGGCGCATTGGTCTTTTCACTGCCGATGTTGATGACGATGGAGATGTGGAGCCTCGGTTTCACGATCGACCGGCTTCGCCTGGCCCTTCTGATGGTGCTGGCCGTTCCGCTGCTGACGGAACTGTCGCACCAGATCGGCTACGAACACACCGTGCGCCGGACCGACGACCTGATGGACGCGATGTTCGCCATCGGCGTGGGCGGGGCGACGGCGCTCATCCTGCTGATCTGCTTCGGCGTGGTTCACCACGCGATGCCGCCGGAGGAGGCGATCGGGAAGGTCGCCATCCAGACGGTTCCGGCCGCCATGGGCGCTTTGCTGGCCCGCTCCCAGTTCGGCAGCCGCTCCGAAGACAAGATCGTCGAGAAGAAGGAGACCTATCCCGGCGAGATGTTCCTGATGGGCATCGGGGCATTGTTCCTCGGCTTCAATGTGGCGCCGACCGAGGAGATCGTGCTGATCGCCTATCGCATGACCCCGTGGCATGCGCTGGCGGTCGTCGCACTGTCGCTGTTCGTCATGCACGGCTTCGTCTTCGCCCTCGGCTTTCGCGGCGGCGCCGAGCTCGGACCCGACACGCCCTGGTGGAGCGCGCTCGTGCGCTTCACCCTGCCGGGCTATGTGCTGGCGCTTCTCATCAGCCTGTATGTGCTGTGGACGTTCGAGCGCACCGAGGGTGCCGCCTTCTCGCAAATCCTGCTGACCGCGATCGTTCTCGGGCTGCCGTCCTCGGTCGGGGCGGCGGCCGCACGTCTGATCCTTTGACGGCTGAAGCAATGACGGCATCGAAACCATCCAAAGGAAAACCGGTCAGGGGCTACGGGACAAATGCCCCGATGGTCGAGTGGCTGACGGGCATTGCCTCGGGCTGTCTGCTCCTTGCGCTGGTCGGCTACCTCCTGTTTCTCGCCGTATTTGAGAATGGGGAGGCTCCGACACTGGTTCTTGCTCCGGAAAGCGTAACGCAGACCGCAGGCCGTTTTCACATGAGGTTCACGTTGACCAACCAAGGGGATTCGGCCGCCGCGGAAGTCCGCGTGAAGGCGCGTTCGCCCGAAGAGCCCTCTCCGGCGGGCGAGGTGGTGTTCGACTACGTGCCGGCAGGCTCCACCCGGCGCGGCACACTCGTCTTTGCCGGGGATCCCGCGGTACTGCGGATCGCTCTCGAAGTCGTCAGCTACCGTGAGCCCTGACCTGAGGGGACCGTTGAAGGGCACGCTTGGCAGCCGCAGCGACATGTTGATGCGAACCGAACCGGCGGAAAAGGCGGTGATCTCGGTCTACGGTATCCGCGGGATCGGGTCGTTCTACTATCTCGCCTACGCGCTGGGGCAGGCCCGGTTCGAGGAGGCGGACACGCTCTGGCTCGTCGTCTGCCTGGTGGTCCTCTTCTCCATCGTCCTGCATGGAACCACCGTCACCGCCGTGATGGTGGCCATCGACCACCGCAACGGCCGCGCCTCATCGGCCGAGAACACACGCGTCAAGCAGCCCGACCGTCGCTCCTCCCCAGAACACCGCCACGAGTGACAGGAATGCGAGAATGCGTGCGATGCCGTCCGTCGGCCGGTCCCGCCGGGGCGGCGCCGGCTGGCCGAACGCGCCGGCGCAGCGTTCCTGCCAGACGAGGAAACAGACAAGCAGAACCGCCGTAAGAGCCGTGGCGGCGAGGACAACCACGTCGGATATCCACGGCGCGCCGCCGCGCGCGCAGACCAGCGTGTGGCCGCCATAGGCGAGGGTGAACTGCACGGCCCAGACGAGTGGGCCGAACAGCATGTAGACGAGGGTGCCGGTGGTCGACGGCTTCGGCGCCGGGGGAAAGAAGGTGTTGCGCTTCGGCATGTCAGCCCGCCACCCGCGGAAAACCATGCACCAGCACAAGCCCGAACAGGATCTGCGCCGCCGCATATGTGTAGAGGACCGCAGCGTTGTCGAAGCTCACCCGCCGCACGCGATCGAGTTTGCCGGCGACCATGCGGGCGATCGCGAAGCCGATCATGACGATGAGGGCGAAGGCGAGCTGCCCGTTGAGCGCGCTTTGCATGTAGACCATGGCGCCGTAGGCATTGTCCGTCGGCCGCAATCCGCTTTGCCAGTGGGAAAGGATTTCCACCGCCACCGCGCCGGCGAGACAGAAGGCTGCAATTGCGTTGAGGAGAGGCTGCGCGACGCTGCGCCGGCCAGGGCCCGGCAGCCGGTTTCCGGCCGCACGTATCGCCAGCAGGCCGAGAATTGTCAGAAGGGCGCCGCCCACCGGCCAAACCGGCGCCGGCAGCGCCGGCGACCCGTGCGGCGCCCAGACGTCGGGGGAAACCACCCATAGATAAAGATAGGAGAAGACATAGGCGATGTAGAGCGAGGCGGTGACGAAGATCAGCACGATCATCGCCCACCAGGAATGCGAGGAAGGGCCGCTCGCATAGGTGGGGAGCCTTATGCCCGCGCCGATGTCCACCTCACCTTTCGACGGCCCCGGATCGAGGCTCCAGGTCCAGGTGAGACAGGCGATGATGGCGATGACGCCGCAGGTCAGCGCCGGGATCACCAGCTTGACGGTCAGGAGCAGGAAGAAGGCCGCCGTGAAGATGGCGGCGAGAAGGTGCGCCCAGCCCGGCCCCGGCATGCGGATGATATATTGCGGCCTCGCCTCGATGGCCGAGGTGACGATCGTCTCGCGTTCGCCGGTCGGAGCATTGGGCAGGAAATGATGCCCCTCGCTCACCTCCCGCGGCAGCGCGGGGCGGTCCCACAGGGGCTCGCGGCTGGTCACGAACGGGATGCTGCGTGTCGAGTAGACGTCGTTCGGCAGCCACTCCAGCGTGCCGGCCTTCCATGGGTTCTCCACCGTCGTGGGCGGGCGGCGGAGGCTGCGCACCAGGTCGACGACGAAGATCAGGACGCCGAGCGCGAAGACATAGGCGCCGATGGTGGAGACGAGGTTCAACATGTCCCAGCCGACGCCTTCGGGGTAGGTCCACACCCGCCGCGGCATGCCGCGCAGTCCGGTGAAGTGCATCGGAAAGAAAGCGATATTGAAGCCTGCGAACATGAGCCAGAAGACCCAGCGTCCGGCCCGTTCGGAGAGCATCCTCCGGGTCGCCATCGGCATCCAGTAGTAAAAGGTGGCGAACAGCGGGAAGACCATGCCGCCGACCAGCACATAGTGGAAATGGGCGACGACGAAATAGGTGTCGTGCACCTGGAAGTCGACCGGGACGAGCGCCACCATGACGCCGGTCAGCCCGCCGATGGTGAAGATGACGAGGAAACCGAGGACGAACAGGGATGGTGTCGTGATGCGGAAGCGGCCGCGGCTTGCGGCGATGGTGGCGATCCAGGAGAAGACCTGGATGCCGGAGGGCACGGCAACCGCCATGCTCGCCGCCGAGAAGAAGGCGAGGCTCAGCGAGGGGATGCCGGTGGTGAACATGTGGTGCACCCACAGTCCGAAGGAGAAGAAGCCGGTGCCGATCAGCGCCACCACGATCAGCCGGTAGCCGACCAACGGTCGCTGGGCCATGGCCGGCACGATCATCGACACGAGGCCGGCCGCCGGCAGGAAGATGATGTAGACCTCCGGATGGCCGAAGAACCAGAAGAGGTGCTGCCAGAGCAGCGGATCGCCCCCCTTGGCCGCGGTGAAGAACGGCCATCCGAAGGAACGCTCGATCTCGAGCAGCATCGTGCCGAGGATCACCGCCGGAAACGCGAACATGATCATGCTGGCGAAGACCAGCATCGACCAGGCGAAGATCGGCATCTTGGTGAGCGACATGCCCGGCGGGCGGGTGCGCAGCGTCCCGACGACGATCTCGATCGCCCCCGCAATGGCCGAAATCTCGATGAAGCCGATGCCGAGCAACCAGAAATCGGCATTGTCGCCCGGCGAAAATTCCTTCAGCGTCAGCGGCGTGTACATGAACCAGCCGCCCTGAGGCGCAAGGTCGTAGAAGATGGTCGAGAAGAACACCAGGCCGCCGACCACATAGGCCCATATGGCGAAGGCGCTGAGGCGGGGGAAGGGCAGGTCGCGGGCGGCGAGCATCTGCGGCAGAAGCATCACGCCCAGCGCTTCCACGGCAGGCACGGCGAACAGGAACATCATCGTCGTTCCGTGCACGGTGAAGATCTGGTTGTAGAGCCCCTGGCTCAGGAAGTCGTTCTCCGGCACGGCGAGCTGCGTCCGCATGACGAGCGCCAGCACGCCCGCCAGCAGGAAGAACAGGAAGGCCGCGCCGATGTAGAACAGGCCGATCACCGTGTTGTTGACGGCCGTGACGATCTTGTAGCCGCGCGGCGTCGCCCAGACACGCAGGAGCTCGTCCACCTCTCCCTTCGGGCGCGGTTCGGGATTGGGAAGCTGCGGCCGGCGATCGGTCATGAGCCGCCGTCCCGCAGCGTGTAGAGGAGCACAACGCCGCCCGTATAGACGATGAGCACGAGCAGCGAATCGTAACCCATGCGCAGGATGGACTTGTCCTTTCGTTCCGCCAGGCCCGCCTGGAACAGTGCCGTCAGCACCACCGCGAGCAGCGCCCCGAAAACGGGAAACGATCCGAGGCGGCCGATGACGGGCTCTCCCTGATCGAGCAGATCGACCAGGAAGATCAGGGCGACGTTGATGAGATTCGTGCCGAGGATGTCGGAGATCGCCATGGTGAAGAGACCGCGCCTGGCGGCCGAGACAGCCGTGCTCAGCTCCGGCAGCGAGGTGGCCAGCGCCACGAGCACGAAGCCGACAAAACTCGATCCCAATCCGCTCTGCTGGGCGATCGCCTCGCCGGTTTCGGCCAGGACATAGCCTGCGACGAGAATCGCCGCCGCTGCAGCTGCGGTTCTCCAGAGCAGGCTGCGAAGGTCCGGCGCGGACTTGCGCCCCGCCGCGGTCTTTTCTTCCTGCACCTCGATCAGGCCATGTGCCACGTGTCCGTCTTCGGCGGCCAGCCACGGCTTCCGTCCCTCGGCGCGCGAAAGGATGCGCACGCAGGCGAGATAAGCCAGGAGCGCGCCCCAGCTCCACAGGCCGACCCCGAGAACATTGACGTCGCCCACCACCATCGCTGCTGCGGCCGCCGAGATCAGAATCACGTTGAGGCTGCCCTGCAGGAGCACGGTCGGCTCGGGAACGACCGCCGTCAGAGCGTCCTTGCCGATGAAGACGTCGACGATTGCGAGCAGGGCGACCTGCAGGGCGATGCTGCCGAACAGATTGTTGACCGCCAGTGCCGCGTTGCCGTCGAGGGAGGCGGTCGCGGTCACTCCGATTTCGGGCAGCGAAGTGACACCCGCCAGCAGCACGATGCCGATGGTCGCCTGGCCGATGCCGGTCGCGCGGCTGATCGCGTCGGCATAGTAGGCCAGACGGCTGCCGACCGACCAGACGACCACGGCGGCCACGGCGAACAGCAAAAAATTGACCGGCAATCCGAACTGGGTGAAATCGATCAATCGAGCCCCTCCAGATAGGTGGCGATCGCCGCGAGCTCGTCTGGCTCCAGGTTGCGATAGGCCGGCATCAGATTGTCGGGCTTGATGTGCTGGTTCTCGCGGATCCAGCGCGCGAAAGCCTCGGCATCATTGGCCATCGTGCCCGCGGCGAGCGAATGGCGCCCGCCGACATGGGTGAGATCGGGGCCGATCGTACCTGCGGCCTCGGTTCCTCGAACCGTATGGCACCCGCCGCAGCCGTTCTCCAGAAACAGGGTTTCGCCGCGCCGTGCCGTCGCGCTCGACGGGCTCTTCGCCGGCTCGGCCTCCGAACGCAGCCAGGCGTCGTATTCCTCCGCCGGCATCGCGACGACGAAAAAGGACATCAACGCATGGGCACCGCCGCAATATTCGGCGCACTGGCCGCGGCTGATGCCGGGTTCGGTGGCCTCGACCGTGAGGGTGTTGGTGCGGCCAGGAATCATGTCGAGCTTGCCGGCAAGCTTGGGGGCCCAGAAGCTGTGGATCACATCGTCCGTCGTCAGCTGCAGCGCGACCGGCCGCCCGACCGGCAGCCGCAGTTCGTTGGCGCTCGCAACGTGCGTGCCGCTGGGCGTCGTGTAGTCGACCTTCCACCACCAGCGCTTGCCGATGATGGCGATCGGCGGGCCCTCGACGCGGGAAGCCCGCGAAGCCCCCGCCTCCATGACCACGAGCCCATAGCCGAGCAGCCCGGAAAGGAGGATGATCGGCAGGACGATGCCGCCGCCGTAGACGAGCCATTCGCGACCGAGCCGCTCGCGCCAGGCGGCAGGCCCCCACATGGCGGCGGCGATCAGGATCAGCACCAGAAGCATAATCGCGGCGCTTAGGCCGGTAACGGCGAGCAGAAGGTCATACACCGCGCCGGCCTCGCGCCCGGCCGGCCGCAGAGCCGATTGAAGGTCGCCATTCATCGACCGCCTCCCGGCGCTTCGCCCTCGTTGCCCGCCCTTCCCGGACGGTCGGAGGCGGCGAAATAGGCGGCAACGTCGTCCATGTCGTCGGGTGTCAGGCGCCGCGCGACGGTCGCCATCACCGCGCCGAAGGCGGTTTTGTCGCGAACGCCGGATTGGAAAAGCCGCAACTGCGTGAGGATGTAATCGGCGGACAGGCCGTGAAGCCGTGGGAATTGCGTCGAGGCGCCCTTTCCATGGCACGCCAGGCAGGGCGGCACCTGCGCATCGGGCCGCCCCGACGTTGCAATGACCCGTCCCCGCCCGACTTCGCCACCAGTGGGCCGACCGCGGTCGCTCGCAACGGGTTCGCTCGCAAAATGGGCTGCAAGCCGCTCGATCGCGGCGTCGTCGAGCGCCGCGGCGAGTGGCTCCATCATTCCGCTTTGGCGTTCACCCGAGCGGTATTCCAGCAGGGCCCGCCTCAGATAGGCGCGGGGCTGCCCGGCAAGCGCCGGTGCCGTGTCCGCGACGGGTTCGCGCTCGCCATCCCCATGACACGCCGAGCACAGCTTCGGATCGCCGTTCCGGATTGCGCCGATGGCGCCGGCATGGCGGGCGTAGTCCTGCGGCTTCATCCCCGGAAGCCGGCGCAGAAACGCGACGAGCGGCCACACCTCGTCTTTCCTGCCATGTCCCGCCCAGGCCGGCATCCCCGTGAATTTGAGCCCATTCTCGACGATCCATGCAAGCTCTCCTGGCTTCCATTTGGAGACCGCGCCGGCAAGATCCGGCGGCGCCGGATACATCTGCTGCATGATCGGTTTTCTCGGATCGCCGGGCGCCCCGTGGCACGGCGCACAGCCGAGTTCGAAATGCCGTGCACCGAGCTTCACGAAATCCTCCCGGTCCAGATCTGCCGGAGGATCGTTCCGGCTGTGTGCGGCGATGGAGCGGTTGAGCGCCAATTTGATGAGACGCTCCGTGACGGCGAAATGCTTCACGGTGGCCGAGACGTTGTAGAGGCCCGAGACGATAACGAAGGCGGCAACCAGGATCCCCGCGGCTGCGAAGATCACCAACCAGAAGAGCCCTCCTCGCCAGCTCAGATCCTGCGGAAGACGCATGCTCACGGCTCCGGCCGGCCAAGACGCCACCCGTTGGCGCGTTCTTCCGCCATGAACCACCGGCGGACGATGACGATGCTGCCGAGCACGTAGGTGAGCGGACAGGCGATGACCATGATCATGCCCGCCGTCTGCTGATCGGCGAGTCCCGAACCCGCCGGCATGCCGGTGTGCAGCATGACCGGTCCGTACAGGGTGCGCGGAGCGAAAACGAGCAGGATGCCGAGCAGGCAGAACAGCTTGCCGGTCACCAGCATTGCCGCGACCGCATGCCAGGGGGGTCGCTCTACGTTGCCGATGATCGCCTGCCAGAAGAGAAGCGCCGAAAGGAACAGGGAAACATGCATCGCCATGCCGATGAGCGGCGCGGAGGCGGCGGCTTCCATCGCCGCCGGAACGTGCCAGCCCCAGAGGAATGCGATCTGCAGACCGGCGGCAGCAAACGGGCCGACCGGCGGTGGACCATTTTGATCCCTTGCCCGAAACCAGCCGTATGCGAGCGCCGGCGCCAGCAGATTCATCGCCAGGATGTGCAAGGCCATGTGTCTTGCGAGCTCGCCGCTGAGGTCCACCATGACGGGTCAACGACGAGGCCGGCCTATTGTTCCTCCGCGCCTGCCGGTGTCTCCGGCGCGGGCGATGCATGGCGTTTCAGGGCGACTTGCGCCCGAGCATCGAGCGCTCGATGGCCCGGCGGGCGGCGCGCGATCGGATCTGCGTCGCCGTGAAAGTGCGCGGCGCCAGGATCGGGCAATCGCCATGGTTTCCGAGTTCGAAGGTGCGAAAGGCCGCGACGGGAGAATCCTGCGCGGTGTATGTGGCGACGACGGTGACGGTGACCTCGCAGACCGGGTCCGTCACGCCGGTGGTCTTCCTGGCCCGGTCGATGAGGCGCTCGTAGGTGCCGATGTCGATCCATTCGCCGCTTTTCAACGGCCCCTGGAACCACTGCGGTCGCGGGTCGCCGCCACTGCTCACCTCCAGGTCGAGCTCGCTCAGCGAGCAGCGGTGGCGTGTCACCCTATCGCCGTCGGTCCGGCAGCCGAGGTCGGTGACGACGGCTTCGATATAGACCGGTTCCGCGCTCATGTTGGCGATCAGGCAATGGGCCTTCAGGGTGTGGCCCGCACCGCGATTGATGAGAATTTTCGGGCGCAGGCGATAACGATAGCTGCTCAAAAGAAGCTGGAAATAGAGCGTCCAGATGACCAGCGTAAGAACGCTGGCGAGTGCGCTCACCTGACCGTGGTTCTGTTGCAGCCATGCCCACATGGATCAGTCTCGCTGGTGTTGGATCGGACCTAACCGCGCTGCCCACCATCAGTTCCGATACGGGCGATCCCTGTCAGGCGGGCCGGCTGAGATAGGCGGAACCGGCGAGGCAGAACCGCCATTTCCTGTCGACCGCCTTCGTGATGCCGATCCTCGGCGAGGCGACCACCGGGGCCTTCGGCCGTCCTGCCGCGATCGCCATCGGCGTTCCGTCGATGGGCATCCCGTCGCAGTCGCGATCGATGCCCAGCGCCTGGCACAGCCGTCCCGGTCCTGCGCACAGAAGCCGCACATTCGTGCCGTCCCGTCGCCGCGCCATCGTCTCGATGCCGAGCAATGGCTCGATGGCGCGGACGAGGACCGCCGAGCCGGCTTCGCAGACCACGTTGAAGCACCAGTGAATGCCGTAGGAGCGATAGACATAGGCGTGCCCGGACGGTCCGAACATTGCTGCGTTTCGCGCGGTCGGGCCGCGAAAACTGTGCGAGGCGGGGTCGTCCCGGGTATAGGCCTCCGTCTCGACGATCGCGCCGCCGATGCCCTGCATGGTCAGCCTGGCGCCGATGAGCTCGCGCGCCACAACGGGCGCGGGGCGTTGAAAGAAGTCCTGCGGCAGGGTTTCAGGTGAAAGCAAGTCGAGGCCCCGATGAATTGCAACTGGAGCGCCGGAACAAATCCGCCCGCTGCGGCTTTGTAGCGGCAGCCCCGCTTTGCGTCAGCCCAACCGAAAACCGCGCATGAAACCCATGGATCCAAACATCGCCTCGGCCCCGTCGATCCCGGCCGTCGGCGATGCCGAGCGGCGCGTGGGACTCGTTCACATGAGCGACGACGAGGACGGCATTCGCCGGCGTCGGTGCGGCCGAGGATTTTCCTACATACTGCCGGGCGGGGGGCGGGTAAAGGATGAGCCGACACTCTCCCGCATCCGTGCGCTCGCCATCCCGCCCGCCTGGACGGACGTCTGGATATCGCCGGTGGCGGAGGGGCACATCCAGGCAACCGGGCGCGATCAGCGCGGGCGCAAGCAGTATCGCTACCATCCGGGCTGGATCGCTATGCGCGACGAGGCGAAGTTCGCCAGCCTTGTCCGCTTCGCGGAAGCGTTGCCGGCGATCCGGGCCCGCGTCGATGCCGACCTTGGCCGGCGCGGCATGCCGCGGGAGAAGGTGCTGGCTTCGATCGTCAGGCTGCTCGACAGGACGCTGATCCGCATCGGCAACGACAGCTATCGCCGCGACAACCACAGCTTCGGTCTTACCACCCTGTCGGCGCGCCACGTGGAGGTGGACGGCGCCTCCATCCGGTTCGCATTCCGCGGCAAATCCGGACGCGAATGGAAGCTGAAGCTCGTCGATCGCCGCATCGCGCGCGTCGTCGCCGCGATCGAGGACCTGCCCGGCCAGAAGCTTTTCCAGTATGTCGACAATGGCGACCGGCTTCCGGTTCATTCTCACGACGTCAACGACTATATACGAGACGCCGGGGGAGAGGATTTCACCTCCAAGCATTTCCGCACATGGGCGGCCACCAGCCTTGCCGCCGTTCTCCTGGCGCAGACCGAATGCCCGCCGGGCGAGCGCGAGCAGGCGCGCTGCATCAACGGCGTCCTCGATCATGTCGCGCGCGAGTTGCGCAACACCCGCGCGGTCTGCCGCAAGGGCTACGTCCACCCGGCCGTGCTGGAAGCCTGGACGGCGGGCACGCTGACGCCGGCGATGGCGCGCCTGAGGAAGCGTTTCCGAAAGCCGCTGAAGGGGCTCGACCTGCAGGAGTCCCTGGTCTTGCGCTGGCTGAAGGCGCAATAGCCAGAACGGGCACGACAGGAACATTTCAACATTCCGGCCGTTTGTCCAAAGGGGATAGAGGACGCCACGATGATCAGCTTCCTGCGTTTGCAAAATCTTCTCCCGCTCACCGCGCTGGTTCTGGCGGTTCCGGTCAGTGCACATGAAGCGCCGTCCGGCTGGAATTATCCCATGGAGTGCTGCTCGAACCGCGATTGCCAGCAGATACCGGCAAACGACGTGATCGAGCGCTCCGAGGGCTACCTCGTGAAACCCACCGGAGAAACCCTTTCCTACACGGATTCCCGGCTGCGCAAGTCGCCCGATGGCGTCTATCACCTGTGCGCCGTCAAGCGCGTGAGCAACCTCCACACCATCTGCCTGTTCGTTCCACCGCAATCGTTCTGACGAAAAAGAGAACCGGTCGTTTGACCGGTTCTCTGCGGCTTGCGCCGCGTCCGGCGGCAGACGGCGGGGTTTGGGGGGAAGAAACGCCTGCCGGCCGGGATTCCTCGCTCCGGCTCTAATCGTCGGAGGCGTGCTGTGGCTTTCCTTTGCGCTTGCCGGAGGCGAGCTCTTCCAGCTCGCTCTCGGTCATGGATTTTTCCATGCTCTTCGACGCGCCCTTCAGCTCGCTCTTCTTCTTCTCGCCGCGCTTGGCGGCGAGCGCTGCGCCGGCCGCCATCTGTTGAGCCTTCGATTTTGCAGGCATGACCGTTTCCTTTCCTGTCGCGGTTGCCGTCACGATTGCGCATCACGGCGTCTTCGCCGGTGCCGATGCTTACCATCTCCGCCGTGTTCGGTGCGGGTCACATGTCCGGGCGATCCATGCTCGATGCCTGGATCCGCAGGTTGTTCTGGGTGTGCCGCACGCCGCTGACGGAATCCGCGCAATCCTCGGCGCGCCTTTTCTCGAAGCGGTCGGCGACGGTGCCCGACAAGGTCACCTCGCCTTGGTCGACGGTGACCTCGATGTCGCTGGCATCCAGCATGCCGTCTTCCGCCAGCCGGTCGTTCACATCCTCGTGCACGCGCTCGTCGGAGCGGACATAACCTTTCGGGCCCTTGCCGCGATGCCGGTCCCGCCAGCGCCGCTGCTCAGCCTCCTCGTCGCCGAACCAGGACGAGACCTCGTCCGACGCCCGGTCCCAGAAATCACGCTCGCCATAGTCGCTCCGGTAGGGGCGCCCACCATATCTTCCGCCGTATCCCCCACCATATCCAAGAGAGGGGCGGGCCGGATACAGCCCGCGCGCCGGCCAGCCGTAATAGGAGTAGGGGGCGCCGTATCCCTGGCCATAACGCCGACGCCCATAGACGTCGCCCGGATAATGCTCGCGATGGGCAGGCGGTGGCGGTGCGGCGGTCTCTTCGCTCCACCATGCGCCCCCCGTCGGCTCTGCATATTGATCGCGCCCACCGGGCCCATCCGGCTGCTGCCGCGGTGGATCCTGTTCCCATTGTCTTTCATAAGCCATTTGCCGCTCCTGTCGTGCTGATTTCGTCTACCGCCCCTAACTTGGCGGTATCGGATTTGTTCAGCCGGACAGCGCAATTTGTCGTCGCGGATCTGGAGGGTCGCCTCAGTCCAGATCGCGGATGAATCGCGCCTCTTGCTCGAGGACCCGCGCGACCTCTTCTGCCGCGAGATGCGTCAGCATCAGACTGATGCAGCACTCGAGATAAGTGATCGACGAGCGGCGCAGATAGTCTTCCGTGACCTTCTTCGACATATGGTCCAGTTGCTTTCGGGGAACCGTCATCGTCTTGCCTTGACATGCCGCACTGGTTGGTCGACTTCGTCCGGGTTGGGCACCGGCACCTCGTCCGGCAGCCGTTCCGGTTCGGGCTCCGTGACGGGCCGCGGTGTTGGCCCGGGCGCCGGCGTCGGCTTGGGTGGTGTCTGCGGCACGGGCTCGGGAGTTCCTGCCATGGCCATATCCTTTCTGGCGCCTGTCGAGCGACCTCGACCTCCGCGCTCAGGGCTTCGGTTCGAGAACCCCGCACGCCAGGCGGTCACCGGCTTCGCCCGATGGTTGCGATGTATAATCGTCGGCCTTCGCGTGCAGCACGACTGCCGCCCCGTCCTGGTCGAGGAGGCGTTCCTCGCCATCCTGACCGAGATTGAAGCCGCGGGTGAAGAACTCCGCTTCGACCACGCCGTCGGACCCGGCATGCACATTGGGAAAGTCGCCGGGATGCGGCCCGCCCTCAGCCTTGATGCCGTGCTGCTCACCACGAGCAAGGTGGCCGCCGGCGGACTCGAAGCCTGAGCCCGGATCGCAGGCGCCGGTTTCGTGCACGTGAAAGCCGTGCGGTCCCTCCGGCACGCCCTTCGCCGAGACGATCACATGGACCACGCCGGATGCGGCCTCCCTCATTTCGACATTGCCGACGATGCCTTCGCCTTTCAGCTCCGCCGTTGCGGTGTCTCCCTCGGCCGCTTGTGCGGCGGCCAACGGGATGACGAGGACGCAAGAAAGGACGATTCGCTTCATGTCTGCTCTCCATGCCGGTTCGTGGCGCTGTCGCCGATTGCTTGCCGAACAAATGGTCCGCGTAAATGTTCTGCTGGTCACGCAAGCTCCGGTTGCGCAGCGGCGGGAACGGGCAGAGGCACGTCGACAACCTCCATCCTCTGCGGCGCTGCGACCACTGCAGCTTTCATCGTTTCCGCCGAGACGGCGGCGGGTTTCTGGAGCAGGGTCAGTCCCATCTGGCGTCTCCTCTCGGGCATCTCCGCAACCGAACGATGCCGCAGCATGGATGTTCCGCTGAAAACGGGCGTGGAACAATCGAGGCTCTGTCCGGGTTGCTTGCGCTGGTCGGGATGGAGTTTCGAATGCGCAAACGGAAAGCGAGCATCGGCGGCACGAAGCGACAGCTCGTCACCTGGGGATGCCAGGGCGATGCCTCGCATGATGAGGCCACCCATGTGGAGCTGGCGCGGCGTGCCGCACGGTTCCTGCGCCTCGAATATGCCGGGCGTCTGGAGGATTTCACCGGATCGGAGCAACCGTACTGCGTGCCGCGCGATACCATCTGCGGCAATGAATGCGGTCGCCATCTCGATGTCGCGAAGCTGGACGAGAACTGCTTCCTCGGCGGCTGGGTGCCGCAGCCGCTCCTAGCGACGAAAGCGATCGTCCATCGGCTGGCGCCGGGCGAGGCCCCACCCGCGCATTGGCCAGACGGCTTTACCCGGCAGGCGAGGAACCTGGTCCTGCTCGGCTTCACCGCCTTCACGCGGGAAGGTGCGGTCCGCAGCGGAAGACGGCTGCTGGAAGACGGGCCGGTGCGCATCAAGGCCGTCGGGGCGAGCGGGGGCACGCAGCAGCGGGTGGTCCGCAACCTGCAGGAGCTTTCCGAGGCGATCGACGGCTTCGACCGCGACGGTTCCTTGCAGGCCGGCCTCGTGCTGGAGGAGAATCTTTCCAAGGTCTGCACCTACAGCGTCGGCCGGATCAGGCTGGGCGACACCAGCGCCGTCTATATCGGTACGCAGGACCTGACGCAGAACAACGAAGGCAAAACCGTCTATGGCGGATCGACGCTGCAGATCATGCGAGGCGATTTCACCGATCTTGGGGAGGTGCTGCCGCCGGCGATCGACGCCGTATGCCGCCAGGCGATCACGTTCGACCGCCTAGCGGAGGAACATCTGAAACTCGTGGCCTCCCGTCGCAACTACGACGTGGCGACCGGATATGATGCGGCCGGCAGGCCGCGTGTGGCCGTGCTCGAACAGTCATGGCGTATCGGCGGGGCGACGAGCGCCGAGCTTGTCGCGCTCGAAGCCTTCGAGCGGGATCCGACGCTTCGCCAGGTGCGGGCTTCCTCGGTGGAACGATACGGCGAGGGAGCAGTTCCCCCAACAAGTGCAACGATCTACTTCCAGGGGAACGACAGCACCGTCGGCCCCTTGCTGAAATACGCGATATTGCAGGACGAGCGTTGAGAAAGGCAGACATAAAGATCGAGGTTGGCGAGCGTCGGCTTGCCGGGCGGTTCCTCGAACCGGGCACCGGGTGGCCGGGCGTCCTCTTCGTTCACGGGTGGGCGGGCAGCCAGAAGCGCGACGAGAAGCGCTCGCGCTACATTGCGCGGCTCGGCTGCATCTGCCTGACCTTCGACATGCGCGGCCACGGCCTGACGCAGGAAGATCAGACGAGGGTCACGCGGGCCGACAATCTCGCCGATATCCGTGCCGCATACGACAAGCTCGCCTCCCACCCGGCGATCGATGCTTCGTCCATTGCCGTGGTCGGCAGCAGCTACGGCGCGTATCTTTCGGCCTATCTGACGGCGGAGCGGGATGTCCGATGGCTGGCCATGCGGGTGCCGGCGCTTTATCGCGACGATGACTGGGACGTGCCGAAACACGCCCTCGACCGGCACGACCTGCAGCTCTATCGCAGCAGGCAGGTGCCGCTGAAGACCAATCGGGCGCTACGCCAATGCCAGAAATTCCGGGGTGACGTGCTGATCGTTGAGTCGGAGAACGACGAACTCGTCCCGCATCCGACGATCGCCAGCTATCTCGCCTCCTTCGGCAACGCGCGCTCGATCACCCACCGCATCATCGACGGCGCCGACCATGCCCTGAGCGAGCCGGAGAGCCGGCGCTCATACGACGATCTGCTGACGCGCTGGCTGCGCGAGATGATCCTCAACGCGCGCTGATCTCCTCGCGGACGGATGGTTCGGTTATGTCTCGGTATCCTCATCGACGATCGGAGAAGGGTTGTGGGGCTGGGAGACGACCACCCCTTCCTCTTCTTCCGAGAGCGTCATCATATAGCCGAGCCCGCCGGGGGCTTGCGGCGCAAGATGCGTGGCGGCCGGATGCTCGTGCTCGTCGGCCTCGCCTGGCGCCAGGTTCTCGCTGACGATCTCGGCACACAGATCGACCAGCCTCGCGACTTCGGGAGGCAGCTCATGCTCGACATCGGCTTCCAGAGAGCGGGCGATGGCTCTTATCTCCCGGCAGATATCCTGGGTGTGCTGCAGGTTTTCGGGGGTCGATCGCTGTTCGAGGTGATCGGCCGCTTCCTTGATGAGCCTCGTCATCTCTGGCAACGTCCGGGGCGGCGGCTGTGGCGTTGTCGACGGTTTTGATTGACGGTCGGCCATCCTGAACCTCATGCGACATTCCCTGGTCGCGGGCACACGACCACGAAACGTCAAAAACCCAAAACTTGCTGCAGCCCGTTTTGTTCCGGATTGGCACCGAGCGGCCGGTTTGAAACGGGAGGCCCCGTCTGCGGCCCCCGTGGCTTCTCGGCGTCGGTGCGGCATTGTTCGAGGACCTGCAGGAAACTGTCGGCCCACATGTCGACATCCGCCGCGACGAGGCGGTTGTAAAGGGCCCGGTGACGTTTCTTCCGCTCCTTGAGGGGCATGGTCAGCGCCTGGAAGAGACGGCGCGCCATCTCGTCCATGTCGTACGGATTGACGATCAGCGCCTCGACAAGGTCTTCCGATGCGCCGGCGAATTGGGAAAGGACCAGGACGCCGGGATCGTCCGGATCCTGGGCGGCCACATATTCCTTGGCGACGAGGTTCATCCCGTCCCTGAGCGGCGTGACGAGGCCAACTTCGCTGCTGCGCAGGATCTTGGCCAGCCTGTCGCGCGGGATGCTGCGGTGGATGTAGCGGATCGGCGTCCAGTTGAGGTCGGCGAAGCGACCGTTGATGGCGCCGGAAAGCTCTTCGGTGACGCTGCGGATTTCCTCATAGGCCTTGATCCCCTCGCGGGTGGGCGGCGATATCTGCAGCAGCGAGACCGTCCGCTCCATCTCCGGATGGGTGGCAAGAAGCCGTTCAAAGGCCTCGAAACGGGCCGGGATGCCCTTCGAATAATCGAGCCGGTCGATGCCGACGATCTGCTTTTGCTTCAGGATGTTCCGCCGCACCTCGTCGATCCGGAAGTCGTCGTCGGCGCTCTCGGCCATGCGGCGAAAATCCTCGACATCGATGGAGATCGGGAAGCGGCCGCACCGGGTGGTCCCGGTTCGCGTGCAAACGGCGTTGTCGATCGTGATCATGCCGAGCGCGTGCTCCTCGATGTAGCGGTGGAAGTTCATCAGATCGGTCGACGTCTGAAATCCGATCAGGTCGTAGTCGAGCATCGCCTCGATGAGCGCGGCATGATTTGGCGAGGCCGTCAGCAATTCGGGGGGCGGGAACGGTATGTGGAGAAAAAAGCCGATCCTGTGTTTGGCGCCCGCCCGGCGCAGGCAGCGCGCGAAGGGCAGGAGGTGGTAATCGTGAACCCAGACGATGTCGTCCGGATACAATTGCGGCAGAAGTTGTCTGGCGAGGCGGCGATTGACCCTCGCATATCCGCGGAAAAAGCTCTCCTGATAATCTATGAGATCGGCGCGGTAATGGAACAGCGGCCACAGCACGCTGTTTGAGTAGCCGATATAGTAGTCCTGATACTCGTTTTCCGAGAGTGACGCTGTGATGGTCTTCACATTGCCGTCTTCGGTGGTTCTCGTACCGTCCGTGTCACCTTCGCCGGTGCAGCCGAACCAGACGCCGCCGCGCCTTCGCAACGCGTCTGCAATGGCGACGGCCAGTCCACCGGTCTGTGTCGGATTGTGAACGTCTCCCACGCGGTTCGAGACAATAACCAATCTGTTCATCGCGTGGCGGCTCCGGACATGCATTTTACGGCTTAGGCAGCGCTGAAACTGCGCTGGCCGGCGAATGTTCCACCACCACTGCCGCAACCTCTTTCGGGGAAGTTGGTCAACGCCTGCGGCCTCGACCATTATGGCCTGGGCTGCACTGCACGCCGCGCAAAGTCCGACACGCTGCGTCGGCAATGTAGAATAGGTGGGGGGATGGGGTCAGCGGCTTTGAAATGAATTCACGGTGAAGGTGTCGACGCGCTCGACGGTCGCTGCGACACTTTCCTCGCCCAATTCCTGCAGCAGCTTCAAGCGGGCTCGGTTCATGCGGCTCTTGATGGTGCCCATGGCGCAGCCCAGTATGTTCGACGCATCGTCATAGCTGACGCCGAGCACCCCGATCAGCATCAGGATCTCGCGCTGCGACGGTGGAAGACGGTGGAGTGCCTGAGACAGTTCGTGGCCCTTGATCGTCCACTCCTGCGTCGCATCCACGGCGACCTTGGTCGATGCGCAATCGGCGCTTCCCGGCGCCTCCCGCTTGCGGACGGTGATGGCCGTGTAGAAGGTGTTCCTCATGATCGTGAAGAGCCACGATTTCATGCTGGTTCCGGGGGTGAACTGGTGGATTCTCGCCAGCGCCTTCGTGAGCGTTTCCTGCACCAGATCGTCGGCGTCGCTGGGATCGTAATAGAAGGAACGGGCAAATGCCCGAAGTGCGGGAATGAGGTCGACGATTTCTTCGTTTGGTGTCCGCTCTCGATCAGCACGTTTGTGGAATTTGCGTACGTCGGCGGATAAGGGTGGCATTGAAGCCTCCTGGGACTGCATGGTTCGATAATGCGTCTGACCCCACCCCACCCTTCAATGCGTGAGAGTACGCAGAGTTCCGAACTTTTTCGCTGATTCATCGTGAAGGATCGGCCGTCGATCAGTCCTCGATCGAACCGTTTCCTTCGCCGGGAATTGCGCCGCCGGTCGAGGATTGCGGATGGGGGGATTTGTCGGTCTCGATACGGTCCCTGGAACCGTCCCGGGGTCACCTTTTCGGGTGGACGTCCGCCCGCCCTTTGTCGAGCCGCCGCCCTGCTGAAGACGGAACGGGCTTCTGCCGATGTCCGCCACCACAACGTGATGGAACGCTTTGCCGCCTTCCGCTGTTCGGTTGGCAAAGGAGATTTGTCATGATCGCCAAGCATCAGAAGCAGACCGCAAGAGAAGTCCGCGAAAGCGACATTGCCCAGGAGCGAATGGGCAACAACCGGCTGCAGGGCGACGATCAGCTCTCGGTGCGCAACGAGCGCCATGCGGTGCCGGACGTCAAGGAAGAGGCTGACGGTGTGATGGAGAGCTTCGAGAAGCTCGACAAGGACAAGCGCGCCCGCACCGATCTCGGCAAGGGCGCCCGCAAGCGCGACGGCCGCGAGTAGTAGGTGCCGGCGATGGCTCCCCGACCCGTCTGGAAAGGGCAGTTGCGTCTGTCGCTGGTGGCCATTCCGGTCGAGATGTATTCGGCGACCGACCGCAAGGCGCGCATATCGTTCCGGCAGATCCACAAGCCCTCCGGCAAGCGTGTCCACTATCAGAAGATCGTCCCGGGCATCGGGCCGGTGAAGAACGAGGACATCTGGAAGGGATACGAGGTCGACAAGGACGAGTATGTTCTGATCGATCCTGCGGCGATCGACGACATCAAGCTGGAATCGAAGAAGACGCTGGAGCTGGTGCAGTTCGCGGACGTCGCCGACATCCCGCCGATCTATTTCGACAAGCCCTATTTTCTGAGCCCGAGCGACGAGTTGGCCGAGGATGCCTTCCGGGTTGTGCGCGACGCGTTGCGGGACACCGGCAAGGCCGGTCTCGGGCAGCTTGCGATGCGCGGCCAGGAGTATCTGGTTGTCGTCCGCCCATGCGGCACGGGCCTGCTGCTCGAGACGCTGCATTACGAGGACGAAATCCGCAAGACCGACTCCTTCTTCTCCGGCATCTCCGGCAAGAAGGCGGAAAAGGACCTTCTGTCGGTGGCCAAGGAACTGATCGAGCGCAAGAGCGCGCCCTTCGACGCGGCCGCGTTCAAGGACCGGTACGCCGAGGCGATCCGCGCCCTGGTCGAGGAGAAGGTCGGCAAGCGGAAGAAGGGCACGGTTCGCGTCAAGACGGACGGGGAACAACCGGCTGCGGACAACGTCGTCGACCTGATGGCGGCCCTGCGCAAGAGCGTCGAGCGCTCGACCGGCAAGAAGCGAACGAAGGCGTCCGCCTCGAAAGCGAAGAAAAGCGCGTGAGGCACTGCCATGGCGCGAAGGAAGGCCGAGACCCTGCTTCAGAAATACCGTGCCAAACGCGACTTTTCGAAGACGCGCGAGCCCGACCATCGCGCGGCGCGGGGCCGCAGGGGCGGCACACTTTCTTATGTGGTCCAGAAGCATGACGCGACCCGCCTCCATTATGATTTCCGCCTGGAGTGGGACGGTGTTCTCAAGAGCTGGGCGGTGACGCGGGGGCCGAGCCTCGACCCTTCGGAAAAGCGGCTGGCCGTGCGCACGGAAGACCACCCGCTGTCCTATGGCGGTTTTGAAGGCACCATACCCGAGGGTCAGTACGGCGCCGGAACGGTGATGCTGTGGGACAGGGGCAACTGGCAGCCGGAGAACGACCCCGAGAAGGGGCTCAAGGAGGGCAAGCTCTCCTTCACCCTTGATGGAGAGCGCCTCAAGGGCCGCTGGTCGCTCGTGCGGATGTCGGGCGAGCCGGGCGAGAAGCGGGAGAACTGGCTGCTGATCAAGAGCAAGGACAAGGAAGCCTCGCAGCATGGCGACGTGCTCAGGAAGCACACGAAAAGCGTCGAGAGCGGCAGCACGATGCACGGCATCGCCGCTGCGGCGAGCCCGGCGCCGAAGTGGCGCGAGCCGCAGCTCGCCACGCTGGTGAGCGAAGCGCCGCAGGGCGATGATTGGCTGACCGAGATGAAATACGACGGCTATCGCACGCTGATCGCCATCGGGACGGGAACGGCGCACGTCTACACGCGGCGGGGCCAGGACTGGACCGATCGCTTCGCGCCGATCGCCAAGGCCGCAGCGGCGCTGCCGACCGCCGGCACGCTCCTCGACGGCGAGATCGTCGCCTTCGATGCCAAAGGCAAGACCGATTTCTCGGCATTGCAGAAGGCCCTGTCGGGGGGAGGCGCCATCTCCTGCTTCGTCTTCGACCTTCTCGTCGAGGGCGAGGTGGATCTGACGGACCGGCCGCTCGAGGAGCGCAAGCGGCGGCTCCAGAAGCTGCTGGGGCCGAAAAGCGGGCCGTTGATCTTCTCCGATCATGTGCGCGGGCATGCGGCCGAGGTGCTGCGGAAACTTTGCGGGGCAGGGCACGAGGGTGTCGTCGCCAAACGCGCCTCCAGCCCCTACCGGTCGGGCAGAGGCACCGCCTGGCTGAAGGTGAAATGCACCAGAAGGCAGGAATTCGTCATCGTCGGCTATTCGCCCTCCGACAAACCCGGTCGCCCCTTCGCCTCGCTGCTGCTCGGCGCCTATGAGGGCGAGCGCCTCGCCTACAGGGGGCGGGTGGGAACCGGCTTCGACGGCGAGACGTCTGCCGAGCTCGCGCGCGCCTTCGGGAGCCGCCGGCGAAAGACGCCGTCTCTCAGCGGCGTTCCCCGGGAGATCGCCCGCACCGCCCGCTGGACGAGACCGGATCTGGTGGCCGAGATCGAGTTCACGGAGCTTACGGCCGACGGGTTTCTTCGTCACGGTGTCTTCAAGGGATTGCGCCGGGACAAGGACCCGAAGCATGTGGTGCTCGAAAAGCCGCGCAACCTGCGCGCCCTGTCCTGAAGGCGAAAACGCCTCTGCACGGCCCATCCCGGGATTGCCCGCGAAGGGAACTTCCTGGCTGTGACGGGGTTCGGACCCTGAGGAGCGCCGATCCCTGGAGTTGGAATGCGGATGCAGGCCCGCGGCCCATGCCGGCGGTTGAGGAGGTGTCGTTGCGATTTTGAGACAAGGATTCGGATATGACGAAAACTGCCAGAGAACGCATTTCGGTCGAACCCTATCGCGGCACGGTCGATGTCAGGTTCTCCGATGCGATCATCGCTTCCACCCGCGACGCGCTCATCCTGCGTGAAAAGGGATATGAGCCGGTCTTCTACATCCCCTTCGAGCACATCTATTTCGAGTTTCTGCGGCCGTCCAGGACCCGGACGCATTGCCCGTTCAAGGGCGAGGCGCGTTACTGGAGCGTGGAGGCGGTCGGCGAGGCCGAGGACGATGTGTTGTGGGCCTATGAGACGCCCTATGAGGATATGCTGGCGATCGCCGGCCGGGGCGCGTTCGATCGAAGCAAGGTCTCCATCGAAGCGACACCGAAGGACAGCCCGCGTGAAATCCGCGAAACGCCCGGAATGGGAACGTGAGGAAACTGGCGGACGAAGAGGTGGAGGGCAGGCTCAACGCCCAGCGCGAGGCGATTGCGCTGCTCTTCGCGTTGCTGGCGCGCCAGGGCGCATCCGGCGACGTGGTCGGGCTGCTCGAGGAGCGTGCCGCCTTCTCCGATCATCAGGAGGATCCGGGCGCCGTGCCTGCCGACGGCTTCGCCGCCCAGGAGGCGAGGGCCCGCGAGTTCGAATGCATGGCAAAGGAGGTGTCCGCCTTGGTCCGCGCAGGAGCTGTGCAACGTGCTGCAGAAACGCACGAGAGTTGAATGGACGCTGGGACTGCGTCTGATCGGCTGGCTGGTCGGAATTCTGGCAACCCTGCTGGTGGTGGCGGCTTTGCGGTCCACCGGCTGGATGTCCTCCACGCTCGCACTCGCCTTCTTCACGGCCCTGGCCGTGTGGCCCGTGGACATGTTCATCCGCCACCGCCTGCCGCGCGGGCTGCGCTGGCTCGGCCATGTCGCGGCTCTCCTGCTGATGCTGGTGGTGTTCGCCCTGTTCCTCGGTGGCGTTGTTCTTGCCGCACGCCAGATCACCGCCAATCTGCCGGCCTATGAGGATGCGGCCCGGGCCTGGGCCGAGAGGCTTTCCCTATGGATCGCGGCCCCTAACATCATCAACGATGGTGGCGAGGCCTTGACCGGTCGCCTGCTCGATCCGGTGGTCGGCTTCGCGTCTGCCATCGTCCAGTCGACCTCCAACCTCGCCGGCGTGCTGTCGCTGATCTTCTTCCTCGTCCTGATGATGCTGATCGAGGCTCCGGTCCTGTCGGCCAAGCTGCGCTCGGCGACCAGCCGGCGCGATGGCGAGGCATACCGGCGGGTGTTGCTCGCCATCGCCATTCGCGTCCGCTGGTATCTCGCCGTGCGCACCTTCCTCGGGCTGGTGACCGGTCTGCTCTATCTGCTGTGGAGCTGGTGGTGGGGCCTCGATTTCGTCTTCGTCTGGGGCCTGCTGGCCTTTCTCCTGAACTACATCCCGACCATCGGGTCGCTCGTCGCGGGCGTGCTGCCGATAGCCTTCGCCTTCCTGCAGTTCGGGCCCTGGTGGGCGGTCCTTTATGGCCTCGGATTGCTGGTGATCGAGCAGGTCATGGGAAACTATGTCGATCCCAAGCTGCAGGGCAGGGAGCTGACGCTGTCGCCTCTGATGGTGCTCGTCGCCCTCATGTTCTGGACCTGGGTCTGGGGCATCGCCGGCGCCCTCGTCGCCGTGCCGATGACGCTCGTTCTGATGATCGTCTGCGCAAAAATCCCGGCCTTGCTCCCCGTCGCACTGTTCCTGTCCAATTGCCGCAATGCCGAAGAACTCGAGGCTGCGACGACCGCTTGAACGGGCGGCGGCGATGTCTCTGCAGTCAGGACGGAAGGCCGGGATATCGCGATGCCTTGAGGAGCCGGGCGAGATGGACGGCATTCGCGGCCGCCATGTCGAGCGTCGACCGGACCTTTTCCGGCATCTCGGGAAGATCCTTGTAATCGGTCGCCTGCATGGCCTCGCCGACCCAGTAGCAGCCGGCATTGGCCGGAACCGTGAAGCCGACGTCGTTGAGCGCCTGAAAGCATTCCGCATGGCAATGATGGGCACCGTCCTCGTTGCCGACGATCGCAACGAGCGCCACCTTGCCGGCAGCGGGCATGCGGCTGCGCTCGTCGGTTTCTCCGAGAAAGGCGTCGAGCCGCTCCAGGACGCGCTGAGCGACACTTGATGGATGACCAAGCCAGATCGGTGCCCCGAGGATGAAGATGTCGGCCTCGATGATCTTCTGGCGCAGCCGGGGCCAGTCGTCGCCGCTTCCCGCATCGGAGACGACCCCGGGCTTGATGTTCTGATCCACCGCCCGGATCGTCTCCCCGTCGACGCCGAATTCGGCCAGTGCCGCAAGAAGGTCGCCGAGCATCTTGTCGGTGGAAGAGGTTTCCTCGTCCGCCGCGGATTTCAGCGAACAGTTCAACGCGAAGGCGGTGAGAGCTTGCGCCATCCCATTTCCTTTCCTGTCGGCGCCGCATCAGCGCCAGTTGGCGAGGGTGGTTTGGACCCGACGAGACCTCTCCTTTCCACACAGCTGAACCAGCGGGTGCGGGAAATGTTCCGGCCCACGAACGGCCCAGGGACGGGGTATCTCCGCGGAACATTCCCGATGCCGCTCGGTTCTGCTCAAGACGCGTTTGCAAGATGTCGAAAGCCGAGACGATGCGCCCCGCTGATATCAGGAGAACGACATGAGAAACCGCCGGGAGGTCGCGGCGTTGATCTTCACAGCGCTCATCGCGGTCCTGGTCTTGCTGGGCTTCTATTACTTCGAGCTTCCGGAGCAGAGGCTTGGCGACGTCGCTCCTGAACAGCACAACGTCAAGGAGGACACGCCGGAGGAGGTGCAGGACCCGCCGCCGAGCGCCGTCGGAGATATCGATGAACCGTAGGTTCGAGCATTACAGCGCCCTTGAATCTGCGCATCGTGCCTTCTGAAAGTCGATTCCGATGTTCGGGCAGATGCCCTAGATCGCAGGCAGTGCCAGCTCCACCAGCACGGGCAGATGATCCGATGCAACCCGGGACAACGGGGTGTCGATCACCTCGGCGCGGCGGGAGGTGAGCCCATTGCGCATGAAGACGTGGTCGATCCTGATCAGCGGCAGGCGGGCGGGGAAGGTCGCCGCGCCCCTCAGCGTGGGGCCGGTGTGCGTTTCCTCAAAGGAGCGCGTCAGGTGGCGATAGGAAAGGGACCAGGGCACGGCGTTGAAATCGCCAAGAAAGACGGTGGGAAGGTCCCGTATGTTCGGATGGTCCAGCCATTCCGATCCCAGAAGCTCCGCAACCTGCCGTCTGCGTTCCCTGCGCCGCAGCCCGAGATGGGTGTTCGCGACGACCAGCTCGACGCCGTGTGTCTTCACCATCCCCAGGATCGCACCGCGCGGTTCGCCGATCGAGGGCAAGGCGCCGGCCTTCAGCACGGTCAGCGGCAGCCCGGTCATGATGGCGTCGCCGTATCGCTCCTCGCCGAGATGCAGCGCGGGATGAAAATGCGAGCGGATATTGAGCGTGCGGGCGATCGCCTCGGCCTGGTCGACGGCGCCGCTCCTCGATCGCCCCACATCCACTTCCTGCAGCGCGATGATGTCGGCCTGGCAGGCGGCGATGACGGCGGCGATGCGGGCCGGATCGATGCGCCGGTCGTTGCCTTTGCAGCCGTGCACATTGTAGGTCAGGACGCGGATCTGCGCGCCGGCGGCGGTGCTTGGATCAGATGTCATAAGATGGGAACATCCACACGGCCTCCTCGTTCCACCGCAATGATGCTCAACAGACAATGCAATGTCGTATCGCCGGTCGCTCCTTAGCTTTCTGATGGCGGCGGCGATTTGCGGTGCGCTCTATTTCCTCTACCACGCAGTCGACCGCTATGGAGCAGGACGCATCGCAGGCCTCATCGGAACCTTGCCGGTCGCGCGGCTTGCGGCAGCAGCGGCATTCGCGGCGGCATCGTATCTGTGCCTTGCTGGGTTCGATTATTTCGGCGTTCGCTATGCCGGCAAGCCGCTGCCTTATCGCAAGACCCTGCTCGCCTCTTTCGTCGGCCTGTCGATCGGCCACAATGTCGGTGTGGCGGGGCTCAGCAGCGGTGCCGTGCGCTATCATTTCTACGCCCGGTCGGGCCTGACCCTTGCCGATGTGGCGAAGGTCATCGTGTTCTCCGGCGTGTGTGTCGCTTGCGGCCTGTCGACCATCGCCGGCGTCGGCATTCTTCTCCAACCGGCGCAGGCGCGGGCGCTCGTCGAGGTGGATCGCAGCGTCATGTTTTTCGTGGGGTGGCTTTGCGTGGCCTTGCCCTGGGCCTACGTCCTGATGACGGTTCTCCTACGCCATCGGATACTGATCTGGCGGTGGCATTTCGCCCTGCCGGAGCCGCGCCTGGCGATCTGGCAGGTGGTGCTCGGAAGCGTCAATTTCGCGCTCGTGGCCGCCTGCCTGCACCAACTCGTCAGCAGTCTGGCCCAGGTGCCCTATGTGAAGGTGTTGGCGGTTTATGCGATCGGCCAGATCGCCGGGGTGTTGAGCCATGTGCCCGGCGCCCTGGGGGTGCTCGAGGCGTCGGTTCTCTACCTGCTCCCCGGCGCGCCATCGCTGGCTGCCTTGGTCGCCTTCCGGGTGGTGTATTTCTTCGTGCCGTTGCTGGTCGGGATCCTCGTGTTTCTCTTGAGCGAGGGGCTTCGGGCCGTGGGCCTGTCCCATCATTCCGGCACGGCGGACTAGCAACAAGACCGTGCGCTAGGATTTGTGCCCGAACAGCATCCCCTTCAGAGCCCGCAACCATCGCCGCAGGCGCAGCAACGGTTGCCATGGCCGGCGCGGATCGAGCAGGGCCGTTGCCGGCAACGGATCGAGCTCGCCGCCCATCGAGCCTATGGGAACTGGCTCCAGCCTTCGCTTTTGGGTGTTGAGCCGGTCCAGGGCGGCCAGCATGGAGCCTGTCTGGGCAATTTCCGATGCCACGCTGCCGGCATCGCTTCCCAGATGCTCGGCGAGCAGCCGGTTTCTCAGCCCGGCGATGGCCCGGCGCTGCCGTGGCGTTTGCGCCTCGAAGGCAATGTCGCACTCCGAATCGAAGCCCTCCGAGCGATTGTTGAGGTTCGACGAGCCGACGCGAGCCAGCACGTCGTCAACGACGATGACCTTGGAGTGGATGAGGATTTCCGCTCTTTTGCCGTCGCCGGCCTCGGTCGTCGCGTAGAGCACACGGAGCCGATGGTGGCGATCGGCGCGCTTGAGCCGGCGGATCACGCGGTTGCGATTGTGCGCCATCACGAACTGCTCGAGAAGGCCACGCGAGCTTTTGGTGAGAATGATCAGGATCTCGGGACCGTCCGGCCGCTGCAGAGAGGCGCGCAACTGCCGGGCGACACGGAACGAAGCGAAATACTGGGTCTCGATGTACAGGCTGTGCTTTGCGGCCGCCAGCGCGGCATCCGTGAGTTTGGCCGCCTCCCGACGCATCCTTATCCCCAGGCGCGGCGGCTGCGTTCTGGCTATGGCGACCGGGCAATCGAGGAGATCGGGCGCAAGGTTCGTCGGCCATGGTGGACGACTTGGGCTGTCGAGCGGTGCCAGGCTTTCCCCCGTCGCGCGCCGCCACCGCGCTGCGGCGATTTCCGAAAGCGCTCTCGCCGCCGCCCCGCAGACCATGGCCTGCACATCGTGCACCGGCGAATATGCCTCGCCGGACGGCTTCCTGCGCCATCGCCAGGGCACCGGATGGTCCGAGCTGTCCCAGCGCCCGGCGGTCAGGTCGATCCCGCCGACAAACGCCGTTCGGTCATCGACGCAGACAAGCTTCTGGTGATGCGATGCGCGCAGCGGGTGCCGATGGTCGAAGACCAGGGAGATGCGGGGGTGGTCCGCCCATTCACGCTCGCGAAAGACCTTGAGCGATCTGCCGGAGTAAAGCGGGCCGTAGGCCCAGATCAGCACCCGGATTTCCAGGGCCGGGCGCTGTTCGACGAGCTGGCGCAGGAAGCAGCCCAGCGTCGGCGCGTCCGCCTGGCGCGGCGAAAGCTTGATCCACGGATTGAAGTCCCAGCCGAGGATCCAGATTCGCCGTTCGGCGAGAGGCAGCGTCTGCACAAGCGCGTCGAAATAGGCCTCCCCGTCGATCAGGAAGGCCGACCGGCTGCTTTTCTCGATCCTCCAGCAGTTCTCGCCCTGGCGGGCGATCCGGCCACGCTTGTGAAAAGCCGGCGCTGCCTGTTCACTGCGCAACAGCATAGACGATCAGCAGGATGGCAACGGCAAGCAGAGCCCATATCTGCCAGGCCTTCATCCTGCGGAACGTGAAGGATTCGCGGGTGAATCCCGACTTGTCGTTCTCGTCTTTCATGGCGGACCTGCGTTTGTCGTGGACTGCAATTTGCAGAACCGTCAACCGCCCGAAATGTTTCCCGCCTGTCCGGATCCCACTCCTTCCGCGGCAATGCTCAAGGCAGCGTATACGCCAGCACGTAGTCGCCGGCCTTGGTTCCCACCGAGCCGTGGCCGCCGGCGACGATCACCACATATTGCTTGCCGTCGCTGGTCGTATAGGTCATCGGCGTGGCCTGGCCGCCGGCCGGCAGGCGGCCCCGCCACAATTGCTCGCCGGTGGAAAGATCGTAGGCGCGCAGATAGTCGTCGACCGCGGCGGCCAGGAAGGCGACGCCGCCCTTGGTGATCATCGGTCCGCCGATGCCGGGAACGCCGACCTCGAACGGCAGCGGCAGCGGCGTCATGTCGTAGACCGTGCCGTTGCGGTGACGGTAGGCGATCTCGCCCGTGCGCAGGTCGGCTCCCACCACATAGCCCCAGGGCGGCGCCTGGCAGGGGATGCCGAGTGGCCCGAGGAAAGGTCCCATATAGACCCCATAGGGCGCGCCTTCGTTGCGGTTCAGGCCTTGCTCGCTGCCTTTCTCTCCAGCCCCCTTGGGCGGGATTTCCGACCGCGGCACCAGGCGTGAGGTGAAGGCGAGATAGGTGGGCATGCCGAACATCACCTGCCGCTCCGGATCGACCGCGACGCTGCCCCAGTTGAAGACCCCGAAATTTCCGGGATAGACGAGCGTGCCTTCGAGCGAGGGGGGTGTGTAGCGGCCCTCGTATTTCAGCTGTCGAAACGCAATGCGGCAGGCGAGCTGGTCGAACAGCGTGATTCCCCACATGTCCCGGCCGCGCAGAGGGGGCGGCATGAAAGTCAGGGCGGAGACCGGCTGGGTCGGTGCCGTATGGTCTTCGGGAATGGCCCCTCCGGGAGCCGGCACCTCGCGCACCGGCAGAAGCGGCTCGCCGCTGCGCCGGTCGAGCACGTAGACGTCGCCTTGCTTCGTCGGGCCGACCAGGGCCGGCACCTCTTCGCCGTCCATAGTGAGATCGAGCAGCACCGGCTGCGCCGGCACATCCATGTCCCACAGGTCGTGATGGACGGTCTGGAAGACCCAGCGGACCCTGCCGGTCTCGATGTCGAGAGCGACGATGGAAGAGGAGAAGCGTTCGACGCTCGCGCTGCGCCCCATGCCGAGCTGGTCGGGCACCTGGTTGCCGAGCGGGATGTAGACCATGCCGAGATCCTCGTCGACGCTGAAGACGGACCAGCTGTTGGGCGAATTGGCCGTATAGGTCTCGTCCGGGCCGATCGGCGCCGTTTCGTCGGGATTGCCCGCGTCCCAGTTCCAGACCAACTGGCCCGTTTCGGCGTCGAAGGCCCGGATGACGCCCGAGGGCTCTTCGATGGAATAGTTGTCATTGACGGCACCGCCCACGATCAGCTTTCCGTCGACCGCGACCGGAGGCGACGTCGAATAGTAGTAGCCGGCGGGATTGTAGGGCATGCCCGTTTCGAGATGCAGGGCGCCGTTTTCGGCAAAGCTCTCGCAAACCGTCCCGCTCACCGCGTCGAGCGCGATGAGGCGCGCGTCTGAGGTCGGCAGATAGACCCGTTCGGAGCAGCGCTCTCCGGCGGCCACCGTGTCGCTCACATAATAGGTCACGCCACGGCATGTCTGGTGCTGCCGGTCCGGGTTGAGGCCGACATTCGGGTCGTATTTCCACTTTTCTGCACCGGTTTTCGCATCGATTGCGATCGCCCAGTTGTGAGGCGTGCACAGATACAGCGTGTCGCCGATCTTGAGCGGCGTCACCTGGTAGGTCGTCTCGCCGACGTCATCGGGCAGTTTCACGTCGCCGGTCTGGTATTGCCAGGCCAGTTGCAGCGTGTTGACGTTGCCCGTGTCGATCTGCGTCAGCGGTGAATAGCGTTGGCCGAACGGGGTGCGGCCGTATTGATGCCATTCACCCTCGGCAACGTCGCCGCCGAGATCGGCACTGCCGGCAACCGCTTCCGAAGCCAAGGTACCTCTGATCTCGTGCGGGTCCGTCGTCATCGAATAGACCGCGACGATGGCCGAAAGCACCAGCATGGTGGCGAGCACCGAGCCTCCGGTGACAAGGCCCTCCTCCGGCAATCTCCGGTTCAGTGGGCGCCGCACCCAGGGAGATAGCAGCCACAGGCCCAACAGGACGATGACGCCGCCGCGCGGACCAAGCTGCCACCAGTCGAATCCGACCTCCCAGACGGCCCATGACAGCGACAATGCCACCAGGATGGCATAGGCCCAGAGTGCGGCCGGCCGGCGCATATAGAGAAGGATCGCGACAAGGCCGAAGAGCACGCCGGCCAGGAGGTAGAACGGGCTGCCGCCGAGGGCGATCAACCAGATCCCCCCTCCCGCGAGATACAAGCCGACGATGAGCAACAGGATGGAGGTTATTGTGACTGCCATTGCGTGAACTCGCATTGTTCCTACGGTCGAAACCAAGGCGCAGGGTTGGGGTCTATCTGGATTGGTCGATCGCGTGAGGCGGGACCTGACCCTGCTCGGCATTCCGATGTCCAAGCGGATCCACAAACCGCCATGCCAGCATCGCCACGACGATAACGAGCACCAACAGGACTATCTGAGATCGAGTCATAGCATGGTTGCTCCCGGTTGCGTAGGCAACCAGCAGGCGAGCCAACTGTTCCAGGCGAGCCGGCCAGGACCGGTCGTCGGAACAAAATATTCGCGCGGCGGTTGGGCGGGCTGACCATGAAGGGAGCTTCCATGGAAGAGCATCCGCAACAGGACTATCCGGCTCCGCCGTTCGCACGACAGCAGCAGGAGCGGCCGGGCGAGACCGCGAAGATGGATCCGCTGCCCGATCACGGAGAGCACAGCTACAGGGGAAGCGGCCGTCTGAGGGACCGGGTGGCGTTGATCACCGGCGGCGATTCGGGCATCGGCCGCGCGGTGGCGATTGCCTTTGCACGCGAGGGAGCCGATGTCGCGATCTCGTATCTGAGCGAAAACAGCGATGCGAAGGAAACCGCGCGGTGGGTGGAGGATGCAGGGCGCAAAGCCCTGCTCCTGCGGGGAGACATCGCCGAGGAGAAGCACTGCAAGCAGCTGGTGCAGCGAACCGTCCAGGAACTCGGCCGATTGGACATACTGGTCAACAACGCGGCCTACCAGGCCAGCTATGAGACCCTGGAGGAGATAACGGCGGTGGGCTGGGAGCTCACCTTCCGCACCAATGTCCATGCCATGTTCTATCTCTGCAAGGAGGCGCTCCGGCACATGAAGCCGGGTTCGGCGATCATCAACACGTCGTCGATCAATGCCAGCGACCCTTCGCCCTCCCTGCTGGCCTATGCGACGACCAAAGGGGCGATCTCCAACTTCACTGCGGGCCTGGCCGGGCTCGTGGCGGAGCGGGGCGTGCGCGTCAATGCCGTCGCACCGGGACCCATATGGACGCCCCTGATACCATCCACCATGCCCGCCGAGCGGGTCGAGAACTTTGGCGCCAACACGCCGATGAAACGGCCGGGCCAACCGGCTGAGCTCGCGGCCACCTTCGTGCTTCTGGCCTCGCCGGAGTCCAGCTACACGACCGGTGCGGTGATCGAGGTCACCGGCGGCCGTCCCATGTTGTAGATCGAATGACGGACAGCAGCCATGGCACCCCGCAAACCAGATGCCAATCCCGCACCGGGATATTTTCATGGATGGGGCGGCTCAGCCGGCCGGCCGGCGACGGTGGCGGTCTCGCGGATATTCTCCGTCACGTCGTGGAATTCATAGAGCTTGCCGTCGTTCGGGAAGGCGATGACGCGGTCCGGCAGCAACGGGAAATTCGCGCCGAAATAGGCGTTGAAGATGAGCCGGTAGCTGTTGACCGGTGTGATGTCGTCGCGCAGCAGGTCATAGTCCCTGTTAGGGAAGTAATAGGCATTCAGAATGCCGGTCTTGACGCGCAGCTCCTCTGCCTGTGCCTCCTGCCAGGGAACCCGGCCGTCACGCTCGGGGAACGGGCCTTCGTCGGCCTGGATGAGGATGATGGGCGGCGGCCGGCCCTTGCTCAAAAGCGTGTTGACGATCTCCTTGATGATCAGGTTCGCGTAGCTGATCTGCTCGATATAGCCTTGGCGCTCGCCGCGCCGCGCCGATTCTGCCTGGCTCAGGCAGCGCCCGTCGGGGGCGAAATTGTAGGGGCCGTGCGGCACGAGGAAGTGGCCGAAGACGTAGAGAGGCCCCTCGTGCTCGGCGAGCGCCTTGATCTCCTCCACCTGCGGGCCGACGCGCTGGCACTGCGCATTGTCCCAGTCGAGGCGCATGGTGAGCGGCGTCCTCGGCAGTATATGGAACAACGGCTTCAAGGCGGTGCGGCGCAGATACAGCATCTCGAATTCGCTGAATCCGTGCGGGCGGTTGGCGTCGGCGTAGGGATTGTTGTAGGTGCCGACCCACCAGGAGCCGAACTGGACAAGTTCGTAGCCGGACGATTTCAGAACACGGGCGACCCGGTGTTCGTCCAGCATGGCGTATATCGGATGCCAGTTGCGGTCTGAAATGCGCGCGTCCCCTTCCAGCAGGCCGAGATAATCCATGTAGAAGGTCGTGGCCAGGGAGTGTCCGGTCTTCTGGTAGTTCGAGTTGCTGGCACGGGCGACGTAAAAGCCCTGCCCCTCGAGAAAGCGCCCGATGGCAGTGTTGTCGAGATCGTAGTGGCGCTGGAGCACGTCTTCGTTTGCATAGCGGTCGAACACGAAATGAAAGATGTCGGGCGGGCGCGCCGCGGGGCCTTTCGCTCCCCGAGGGGGAAGATATTGCGCGATCTCCGCCATCGCCCGGTCGGCGTCGTAGACGTCGCGTGCAGCTCCGTTGCGCCATTCATAGGTGGCTGCCTGCCAGGCCGGATTGGCGAGCAGGACGACGGCGATACCGGTGAGCACGCTGTGAACGCCGAGCGCCGCCCTGCGCAGAAGCACTGCCAGGAGTGTGGCCAGAACCAGCGCGGCCAGGGCGAACGGCAGCGACCGCACCATGGAAAAGCCACCGTCCACTAGGCCGTTCGCACGCTCGAACAGACCCGCATAGAAGAGGCAGCCGACCACCCAGATGCTCGTGATCACCGCCGTAAGGCGGTCGAAGCGGCGGCGCATCAGCGCCGTGGCAAGATAGATGGCAAGCGTGAAGAGGAAGGTGCCGGCGAGCGCGGGCAGCACGTCGATGAAGGTCGTGTAGTCGAGGTTCCGCGCCATCATCGCCATGACCGAGGCGGCGGCGAAGAGAAACGGATGGAGCGGCCACGAGCCGTCCCATCTGCGCCGGGGTTGCAGTGCGGAAACGGGCTCGGCGCGCGCCCTCTGGGAAGCTTTGGCCATCAAGGCACCCCTTCCGCCTCCGCCCCCGCAGGACGCGGTCCTACACAAATCTCAAAACGCTAGGATGGTTCCGAGGCGATCACATCTTTTGCGACAGATTTATGACAATTTTATAACGCGCAGGGGAACGTCTCGGTTACGATGACGTTGAGGATCGGGCGGGAATAGCGAATGCGCTACGAAAGGCAGGTTCTTCGATGCGTCTGAAACATGCGTCCCATATGTTCCCCGTCGCCCTTTCCCTGCTGTTTGTCGGGATATCCACTTCCGGTGCATATGCCTATCTCGATGGCGGGACAGGCAGTATGATCCTCCAGGTGCTTCTGGGCGGCGTGGCTGGCCTTGCGGTCGTCGGAAAGCTCTACTGGCACAAGCTTCTGGTGCTCCTGAGGATCAGACGCAACCCATCGCCCGCGGAGACCAAGGAGAAGACTCTCCTTGATGGAATCCGAATCGACAAGTGAGCGGGCCTTGCGCGATGAGGGCAGAGCCCGAGCGGATCGGCGAGCCGCAGACCGGCACTGAACACGAACCCGGTTCCTATCGCGATCGAAACGGCGCGGTTTTCTATCGCGACGGTCGCGTCTTTCGCCATGTCAGCCGGCGTGCGCTCGAAAACTGGCAGGTGCTGGAGAAGGCGCCGTTCTTCCACGCCCTCAGCCGCGAGGGCAAGGTGGTCGCGACGCGCACCGTCGACCCGCTGAGCGAGGACATCGACCTCGGCACATGGGCGGGCGTTATCGAGCACGCGCGCATTCCCTTCATCTCCTACCCCTATGAATGGTCTTTCAGCATGCTGAAGGATGCGGCGCTGCTGCATCTGGAACTGGTAAGAAAGGCGCTCGGCGCCGACATGATCCTGAAGGATTCGTCCGCCTACAACATCCAGTGGGACGGCGTGCGGCCGGTTTTCATCGACATCCCCTCCTTTGAGCCGCTCCGCGAGGGAGAGCCCTGGGTGGGCTATCGCCAGTTCTGCGAGCTCTTCCTCTATCCGCTGATGCTGAGGGCCTACAAAGGCATCGACTTCCGTCCCTGGCTGCGCGGGCGGATCGACGGCATTCCGGCCGAAGAGATGCGCCGCCTGATGTCGGCTCGGGACCTTCTGCGGCCCGGCGTCCTGATGCATGTCGTGGCGCAGGATACGCTCCAGAGGCGCTATGGCTCAGCCGGAGGCGACATGCGCGGCACGCTCGCGGATGCCGGCTTCAACAAGACGCTGATCGAGCGCAACATCGAAAAGCTCACGGCCCTGGTGGAAAGACTGGTGCCGGCGGGCGGCAAGACCGTCTGGTCCGATTACGAATGCACCCATTCCTACGACGCTGCGGAACGGGAAAGGAAAATCGCCTTCGTGCGCAAGGCTGCGGCCACGCGACGCTGGCGGCGCGCCTGGGATCTCGGCTGCAACACCGGCGTGTTCTCGCGCATCGCCGCCGAGCAGGCGGATCACGTGATCGCCATGGATGGCGACTGGATGGCGATCGAGCAGCTGTACCGGCGCGAGAAGATACAGGACGGTGCCGGAAACATCCTGCCGCTGGTGATGAATCTTGCCGACGCCTCACCCAACCAGGGATGGGATGGAGCGGAGCGCAAGGATCTTGCCGAGCGTGGTCGACCGGAGCTGGTTCTGTGCCTTGCGCTCGTCCATCACATCGCCATTTCGGCCAATATCCCGCTGGCCGCCTTCGTCGACTGGCTCACCGGATTGGGGGCGGCCGTCGTCATCGAGTTCGTTGGCCGGGAGGACGAGATGGTGCAGGCCCTGCTTGCCAATCGCGACGATCAGTATGACGACTATCATCCCGACACGTTCCGAGACTTGCTGGCGGCCCGTTTCGACATCAAGGCCGAGGAGCCGCTGAAAGGCGGCAAGCGGCGGATCTATTTCGCCACCCCAAGATGAAGCCCTCTGGTCAAACCGGTCCGTGAGACCGAGCAGGCCCGCCAGTGCCCCAGCGCCTCGTTGAGGGGGGCTTTCGCTCAGTCGGATGACTCCAGCATCCGATAGCCGACGCCCGGCTCGTTCATGATGTAGCGGGGGCTCGCCGGATCGTCGCCGAGTTTCTGGCGGAGCTGGCGGATGAACACGCGCAGATATTGCGTATCGTGCTCGTGGGCCTTGCCCCACACCTCGTGCAGGAGCGTCCGGTGCGTGACGATACGGCCGGCGTTGCGGGCGAGCGCCCACAGAACGTCGAACTCCTTGCGGGTCAGCTTCAGCGGCTCTCCATCCTTGCGAACCTCGTGCGCGGCGACGTCGATATGCAGGTTGCCGATCTCCACGACGGCATGGTTCAGCGCATCGCCCGATGTCGACCGATCGCGCAGGAGCGTGCGGATGCGCGCCAAAAGCTCCTTGATGCCGAAGGGCTTGACCACGTAATCCTGGGCGCCCGCGTCGAGCGCCTGCACCTTCTCGGCCTCCTCCTGCCGCACGGACAGAACCAGGATCGGCGTCTGCGACCATTCGCGAACCCGCACAATGACATCCTTGCCGTCCATATCGGGAAGCCCGAGATCGAGCACGATGAGATCCGGCTCCTCGGTCGCCGCCTTCTGCACGGCCTCGAGACCGGTGGCGGCTTCGACGACCTCATAGGCATGCGCTTCCAGGGCGACCTGCAGAAAGCGCCTGATCTGGCTTTCGTCGTCGATGACGAGAATGCGGGCAAGCGCGCTCATGCGGCGCCTCTCGTGTCGATTGAAAGCGGCAGCAGGATCTCGATCCGCGTGCCGCTTCCGTCCGCCCTGGCCGGCTCGGCGCGGATGCTGCCGCCATGCGCGTCGACGATGCCCTTGCAGATGGCAAGGCCAAGCCCGGTGCCGGCCCTTTGTCCGTCTGCCGCGCGCACGCGATAGAACATGTCGAAGATCCGCTTGCGGTCCTCGCGCGGGATGCCGGGTCCTTCGTCGCTCACCGCCACGGTCAGCTCGTCGCGGCCAGCCGAGCCGGTGACGGTGATGGTGGAGCCGGGCGGGGCATATTTGGACGCGTTGTCGAGCACGTTGGCAAACACCTGCTGCATCAGGATCGGGTCGACATCCACTGCCGGCAGATCGCCTGCTACGTCAAGGACCAGCGTGTGGTCGCGCAGGGCCGAGCCGAGCTGGTGTGCCGCCGCACCAACGAGCTCACGGGCATCGCTCGGCTGCCGGTTGAGCTTCAGCGCGCCGTATCCCAGCCGTGTCATGTCGAGAAGATTCTGCACATAGCGGTTGAGCCGGTCGCCCTCTTCCTTGATGGTCTCGGCAAGCTGGCGGCGGCCCTTCGCGCCCAGCGCCGTGTCGGCCTCGATCAGCGAGCTGGCGGCGCCGATGATCGACACCAGCGGCGTGCGCAGGTCGTGGCTGACGGAAGAGAGCAATGCCGAGCGCAGCCGCTCCGTCTCCGAGAGGATGCGCGAATCCTGCAGGTCCGAAACGAGCAGCGTGCGCTCCACGGCGATCGCCGCCTGATCCGTCAGCGCGTCGAGAACGCGCAGGTCGTTCGGCGTGATCGATCGCCGGGCCTCGAATGTGATGCCGAGCACGCCATGGGTTCCCTGCGCTGTCTTGAGCGGCAGGAAGAGCCAGTCCGCCGATGGAAGCGTCGGCGTGGTCCAGCCGGCCGGCTCCCCATGCTCCCAGGTCCACAGAGCCGCGCTGTGGTTGCGCACGTCGAGTTCGTCGAGCGGCGGGAAGGCGCCGCAGATCTCCAGGCGGCCGCCGGCAGCCGGCGTCAGGACGACGGCCTGGCACTGCAGGATCGCGCCGACATTGCTGACGGCGGTCCAGATCACGTCGTCCAGGGAGGCGGCGCTCGCCAGCTTGCGGCTGAACTCGTAGAGGCTGGCCGTGCGCTTGGCGATGGCCCGTTGCCCGTTCACCTGGTTGCGCAGCCGTGCCGCGAGGTTCCCCGCCAGGACTGACGATGCATAGAAGAGCACCAGCGTCAGGACGTCGTCCCGCCGGTGCATGAGGAAGGTGTGATAAGGCTCGGTGAAGAAGAAATTGTAGGTGAAGAAGCTGACGGTCGCGGCATAGAGCGACGGCCAGAGGCCGAAGCGGGTTGCGGTGATGAGAACGCCGACCAGAAAGACGAGCGACAGGCTGGCGACAGGCAGGAGACGCTCGATCACGAAGGCGGTGGCGGTGGCGAGGGCGACGACGCCGGTTGCTGCAAGATAGGCCTTGGGGTCGCGCTCGATCTGAATGCGGCCGGCACGAATCGCCGCCCGACGCGCCTCCTCCTGATCGGGAGCGACGAGCGTGATCTCGAAATCCTGTCCCTTGCGGATCAGGGAATCGGCCACCGTCTCCCGCGTGAAGGAGGCAAGGATGCGCCGCGGGCGCGGGCGGCCGACGACGATGCGGTTGACGTTGCGCGAGCGGGCGAATTCCAGGATTTCGCCGGCGATGTTCGCTTCGGCGTTGATGCTCGCGATTTCCGCGCCGAGCGCTTCGGCAAGCCGCAGGGCCTCGGCGATCCGGTTCTTGGCCTCCTCTTCGAGCGTTTCACTGGAGGAGGACACGATGTTGACCGCAAGCCACGGCGCGCGGGCGCGGTCGGCCATGCGCTTGGCGGCCCGCACCAGCGACTTGGCCACCGGGGATTCGTTGACGCAGACCATGATCCGGTCCTGTGTCGGCCAGGGACCGCTGATCGCATGGGTCTTCATATGGGCGATCATCTGCGCGTCGACGCGGTCGGCGGCCACACGCATCGCAAGTTCCCGCAGCGCCGTCAGATTGCCCTTGGAGAAGAAATTCTCGATGGCCCGGGCGATCTGATCGTGCAGGTAGACCTTGCCCTGGCGCAGCCTGTCGATCAGTTCTTCCGGCGGCAGGTCGATCAGCTCGATTTCATCGGCGAGTTCCAGCACCTTGTCCGGCAGGGTCTCGCGCACCCGCACCCCGGACACGCGAGCGACGATGTCGTTGAGGCTTTCCAGATGCTGGATGTTGAGCGTGGTGTAGACGTCGATCCTCGCCGCCAGCACATCCTCGACGTCCTGCCAGCGCTTTTCGTGCCGATTGCCTGGCACGTTGGTGTGGGCGAGTTCGTCGATGAGCGCCAGTTGCGGGCGCCGCTCGATGAGGGCGGCGACATCCATCTCGTGAAGAATGCGGTCGCGATAATAGTGTGGGCGGCGCGCCAGCACGGCCAACCCCCTGAGCAGCGCTTCGGTCTCAGAGCGGCCGTGCGTCTCGACGATGCCGACCACCACATCGACGCCTTCGGCCGCGCGTTGTCGCGCGGCCTGGAGCATTGCATAGGTCTTGCCGACACCGGGCGCCGCGCCGAGGAAGATCTTCAGTCTTCCTCGGCCCTCCTTCTCGGCCTCGGCAAGGAGGGCTTCCGGCTCGGGGCGGTTGTCACCGTTCGGCGTTGGCGCCATGCATCGATCCTGTTATGCCCGCTTTTACCGGCGCCCGTTCGTCGAGCGCAAGATTCAGCTTCAATACATTGACGGCCGGTGCGCCGAAAATGCCGAACAGCGGCATATCGGTCTGCGCATCGACCATCTGGCGCAGCTCGGCGGCGGGAAGGCCTCTCGCCTCGGCGACGCGCCGTATCTGAAGATAGGCGCTTTCGGGCGAAATGTGCGGGTCGAGGCCACTGCCTGACGACGTGACGAGATCGACCGGCACGCGCCCGGCGCCGGTTTCCGCCGCGATCTGCCGGGCCCGCTCGCCGACCGTGTCGATCAGCTCGCGGCTCGTGGGGGCAAGGTTGGTGCCTCCGGAAGAGGCTGCATTATAGTCGACGGCGGAGGGGCGGCCGTGGAAATATTCCGGCCGCGTGAACGCCTGTCCGACGAATGCGGAGCCGACCACGGTGCCGTCGCGGGTGATCAGGCTGGCCTCGGCCTGGCGCGGGAACAGCGCCTGGCCGATCCCGGTGGTCGCCAGCGGATAGGCGAGGCCGGTGAGAAGGCTCATGATCGCCAGCAGGGCGATTGCCGGTCTTAACTGCGAAAGCATTTGTTCTTCCTTCCTTACGCGAGACCGAGTGCGGAGACCGCCACGTCGATCGCCTTGATGCCGACGAACGGCACGATCAGGCCGCCGAGGCCATAGATCAGCAGATTGCGCCGCAGCAATTCGCCGGCCGTCGCCGGCTGGTAGCGCACGCCGCGCAAGGCGAGCGGGATCAGCGCGAAGATGACCAGCGCGTTGAAGATCACCGCCGACAGGATGGCGCTCGCCGGGCTCGCCAGGTTCATGATGTTGAGCGCCTGCAGGCCGGGATAAGCGGCGATGAACAGGGCCGGCAGGATGGCGAAGTATTTCGCCACGTCATTGGCGATGGAAAACGTCGTCAACGCGCCGCGGCTGATCAGAAGCTGCTTGCCGACCAGCACCACCTCGATGAGCTTGGTCGGGTCGCTGTCGAGATCGATTAGGTTGCCGGCCTCCTTGGCGGCCGGCGTGCCGGTGTTCATGGCCACCCCGACATCGGCCTGGGCGAGCGCCGGCGCATCGTTGGAGCCGTCGCCGCACATGGCAACCAGTTTGCCGTCGGCCTGCTCCTTGCGGATCAGGTCCAGCTTCCTTTCCGGCGTCGCCTCCGCCAGGAAATCGTCGACGCCGGCCTCGGCGGCGATGGCCGCTGCGGTCAGCGGGTTGTCGCCGGTGATCATCACGGTGCGGATGCCGAGACGCCTCAACTCGGCGAAGCGCTCGCGAATGCCAGGCTTGATGATGTCCTTGAGATGGATGACGCCGAGGATCTGCTTGTCGCGCGCGACGACCAGCGGTGTGCCGCCCGATTTGGCGATGCTCTCCACGATGCGTGTCAGCTCGAGGCCCGCCGCCGCCTCCGCATGGCGGAGGATGGCATCGCTCGCGCCTTTGCGCACCTGGCTTCCATTCGTCAGATCCGCCCCCGAAAGGCGCGTCTGCGCGCTGAAGGGCACGAAACCGCCGACCTGCTCCTGAAGTGCATCCACCTCTCTGCCCACTGTCTTGCGGGCAAGGTCGACGATCGACTTGCCTTCCGGCGTCTCGTCGGCGAACGAGGCCAGCAATGCGGCCTCGATCAGCGCCCGCTCGCTGACGCCGGGCAGCGGCATGAAGGCGTCCGCCATGCGGTTGCCGAAGGTTATGGTGCCGGTCTTGTCCAACAGCAGCGTGTCGACGTCGCCGGCGGCTTCGACCGCACGGCCCGATTTGGCGATGACATTGGCCTTGACCAGCCGGTCCATGCCGGCGATGCCGATCGCCGACAGGAGGCCGCCGATCGTCGTCGGGATCAGCGTGACGAGCAGCGCGACAAGAAAGGCGATCGGGATCGACGTGCCGGAAAACAGCGCGAAGGGTTCGAGCGTCACCACCACCAGGAGGAAGATGATGGTCATGCCGACCAGCAGGATGTTGAGCGCGATCTCGTTCGGCGTCTTCTGGCGTTCGGCGCCTTCGACCATGGCGATCATGCGGTCGAGGAAGCTCTTGCCGGGCTCCGCCGTGACGCGGATCACCAGCCAGTCGGAAACGAGCCGCGTGCCGCCGGTGACCGCCGAGCGGTCGCCGCCGGATTCGCGAATCACGGGCGCTGATTCACCCGTGATCGCCGCCTCGTCGACGGAGGCCACGCCTTCGATCACCTCGCCGTCGGCGGGGATCAGGTCGCCCGCCTCGACCAGAACGACGTCGTCCTTGCGCAGCGTCTGGCTCGACACGAGATCGAAGGTTTCGTGCGCGGCCGGCCCGCCGGTGAGGCGCTTGCACTGGGTCTCCGCCTGCGTCGCGCGCAGGCTGCCGGCACGTGCCTTGCCCCGGCTCTCGGCGATTGCCTCGGCGAAATTGGCGAAAAGCACCGTCACCCACAGCCACAGGGCGATCTGGCCGACGGTGTTGCGGGTTTCGGCGCCGATCGCGAGGTCGTGGAGGAAAATGAACGTCGTGAGCAGGGCGACCACGCCCGTGACGAACATGACCGGGTTGCGATACAGCACGCGCGGGTCGAGCTTGGCGACCGCGCCGCGCGCGGCATGGACGGCGAGTGCCCGATCGAACAGCGAAAAATTCCTGCGCCTATGCTTGGTCATTGAAGCACCTCAGAAGGTTTGGCCGGCGAGCATTGCCACCTGCTCGGCGATCGGGCCGAGGGCAAGCGCCGGGAAGAAGGTAAGCCCGCCCAGGATCAGGACGACGATGATGAGCAGGACGACGAAGAGCGGCCCATGGGTCGGGAAGGTTCCCGCCGAGGCGGGCGCCGGCGTCTTGGCCGCAAGCGCTCCGGCGATCGCCAGCATCGGCACGATGAAGGCGTATCGGCCAAGGAGCATGGCGATGCCCTGCAGTGTCGTGTGGAAAGGCAGGCCCGCGCCATAGCCGGCGAAGGCCGAGCCGTTGTTGCCAGTGGCGGAGGAATAGGCATAGAGGATCTCGGAAAGCCCGTGCGGACCGGGATCCTGAACCGCGGCAAGGGCCGAGGGCACAACGGCTGCCAGTGCGCCGAAGACCAGGATGCCGACCGGCATCGAGAGGAAGGCCAGAACGGCGAGCTTGACCTCCCGGGCTTCGATCTTCTTGCCGAGATATTCCGGCGTGCGGCCGACCATGAGCCCGGCCAGGAACACCGTCAGCACCACGAAGAGCAGCATGCCGTAGAAGCCCGCGCCGACGCCGCCGAAGACGACCTCGCCCACCTGCATGTTGAGCAGCAACGCCAGGCCGGCAAGCGGCGTGTAGCTGTCGTGCATGGAGTTGACCGAACCGTTGGAAGCGGCGGTCGTCGCCTCGGCCCAGAGAGCGGACAGGCCGGTCCCGAAGCGGGTTTCCTTGCCCTCCAGATTGCCTGCTGCCTGGTCGACCGGCAGCGTGTCATAGAGCGCGTTGCCGTGGATCTCCGACCCGTAGACGACGGCCAGGCCGACGGCGAACAGCAGGCCCATGGCGGCGAAGATCGCCACCCCTTGCCGCCGGTCTTTCATCATGCGTCCGAACAGGAAGCAGAAGGCGACCGGGATCAGCAGAATATAGACCACCTGCAGCAGATTGGAGAGCACCGTCGGGTTCTCGAGCGGATGCGAGGAATTGACGTTGAAGAAGCCGCCGCCATTGGTGCCGAGCTGCTTGATGGCGATCTGCGAGGCGGCAGGGCCCCGCGCGATGAGTTGCTGCGCGCCCTCCAGCGTGGTGGCCGGTACATAAGCGCCCAGCGTCTGCGGCACGCCCTGCCAGATGAGGACGAGGGCGCAGATGATCGATAGCGGCAGCAGCACGTAGAGCACCGAGCGGGTCATATCGACCCAGAAATTGCCGATCGTCTTGGCGCTGCGTGCCGCAAAGCCGCGGATGACGGCGACGGCGACGGCCATGCCGGTGGCGGCCGAGACGAAGTTCTGCGTCGTCAGGCCCACCATCTGGCTGAAATAGGACAGCGCCGTTTCGCCGCCATAGGCCTGCCAGTTGGTGTTGGTGACGAAGCTCACCGCCGTGTTGAAGGCAAGGTCCGGCGACATCGGCGCCAGGCCTTGCGGGTTCCACGGAAGCAGATGCTGCAGCCGCAGAATGGCATAAAGGAACAGCCATCCGGCAAGATTGAAGGCGAGTGCCGAGAGGGCATAGCGCGTCCAGTGCTGGTCTTGCGTCGCACATCTGCCGGCCAGCGCATAGATGCCGCGCTCGAGCGGTGCGAGCACCGGTGTAAGCAGCGTGCGCTCACCCTGGAACACCCGCGCCATATAGCCGCCGAGCGGCCAGGCGAGCGCGACGAGGGCGGCGGCGTAGAGCAGGAACTGAAGAAGGTCGATAGCCACTTGTCCGCCTCCTTCAGAACCGTTCCGGCCGCAGGAGAGCGACGGTGAGATAGGCGAGAAGCGACAGGGCGACGGCGCCGCCGATGAGATATCCGATCATCGCCGCCCCCTCACAGATGGTCGCAGGCACGCACGGCGCCCGCGAAAGCCAGATAAGCACCGACGGCGAGTGCTATGTAGATCAGGTCGAACATGGACCGACTCCGTTTTTGGATTCCGGTCCATTAGGTGGCGCCCAGGGGCGTAAGGGAGCTATTCGGAAGTGGCGGCTCTTGCGTAAAGAACGTGTAAGGGAAATCTCCGCGCCGCGGCGCATGTTCTGCACGCTGGGTGGACGCGACGTTTCCGGGCTTTCAGCACCGATCCCCGCCATGATGTTGTCCAGTTGAAGGCGGAATCAGCCAGTGCATGTAAAGCTAATATGAATAAAATTATCATAATTATACATGGAATCTGGTGAGAACGGCCAAAGCTTTTTTCGAAGTCAGGTCATGTGATCGGACAATCTTGTTTGCGTGTTTCATGAAAACGTTATACTATACTGAGGCATCAATTTTGATCAGAAGATGCATTCGGGCAACGTGTATTTGGGGAGATTTAAATGCTTGGTACAATCTTTGGTCTTCTGAAGCCGACGGTCGATACCGGTTCTGCTGTCTACGGAGAAGTGCAGGATGTCTCTGAGATTCTTGCGCCAGGTTCCATGGAAGGACAGTCTCTGACGGGCAATCTGCTCAACGACCACGGTCTTGTGGGTGACGTTCTGGAGAATTTGGGAGAGGGCAACCTGACCGGCGCGGTCGTGGATGCCTATGCCGACGTCATCGGCCCCGGCGGGGCCATCAACAATCTGGGCCAGGGTGGCGGCTTGGGCATCGAAGGTCTGCTCGGAAACGTGCTGGGCACCGCCGACGGGCTGCTCGGCACCGCCGATGGTCTGCTTGGGTCGGAAGGCGGGTTGCTGGGCGGCCTGCTCGGTTAGGATACTGCGCCACCCGAACGTCTTGAAAGCCCTGCAGCCTTCCCGGCTGCGGGGCTTTTGCTTTGGCGGCATATGTCCACCTTAAACCGCAGTGCATTTATTGGATCGGGTTGCGGTCGGGGTCGGCGGTCTTGAGCTCAGAGAGCGGCTTCTTCGGCCTCGTTCACCAGCCAGTCCATCAGGGCCGCGGTCGCGCTGCCGGCCGAAGGACTGGGCACGAGCCAATAGCCGCAGTCGGCGCGCGTCACCGTCGGGCCCACGGCGACCAGGCTGCCGCGGGCGAGATCCTGGTCCACCAGGCCCATCCAGCCCAGCGCGATGCCCTGCTCCGCGAGGGCCGCCTGGATCACGAAGCCATAGGTGTTTAGGCCGAGGTCGCCCTGCGTGGGTTGGCGGCTGATGCCATGCTCGGCAAGCCAGGTCGACCAGGTGAGCCAGCGCGGCTTTCCCGACGTCTCCAGGTGGAGCAGCGGCGCCTCGGCGAGGTCTGCAGGCTCTTCGAACGGCCCCGACCGGGCGAGAAACCCGGGAGCGCAGACCGGCACGACGCGCTCCGGCATCAGGAGGCGTGCGCCCTCGGGAAAATCGTCCCGCGCGCCGAAAAGGATCGCTGCATCGGCATCCCGTTCCAACTCGTCCTCCAGGCTTTGCGAAGCGACGATGTGCACTTCCACCTGCGGATGCAGCCTGCGGAAATCGGCAACGCGCGGCATCAGCCAGAAGGCGGCGAAACCGTAGTCGGTGAAAATTCGGATCGCCGGTCCCCGCGCTTTGCGGCGGATATCGTGGGCGGCCCCGTCTATGCTCTTGACGCTTGCATGGACTGCACGAAAAAGAACCTCTCCTGTTTCCGAAAGCCGGCTGCCGCCCTGCGAGCGATGGAACAGGCAGACGTCGAGTTGCTCCTCGATGCGCCTGATCTGGTAGCTTACGGCAGGCTGCGACAGCCCCAGTTCCTGCGCGGCGCGGGTGAGGCTGCCCAGCCTTCCGACCGCATCGAAGATGCGCAGCCAGCCGATGTCCAAGGGCCGATGGATCATAAAGAACCTTTATGGTCATGATCGAAAAACAGCGGCTTTAAGGGTAGCCCTATTTGCGAGCCTAATGGAAGCGGCCACGTTTAAACAACAATGGGGAACCGCGCCATGACAACGCATCGTTGCTTCGGCATTGCCGCCGCCGCTTTCCTTTTCCTCAGCACGCCCGGTCTTGCCGCCGACCCGGAGAGCTGCAAGACCATTCGTCTGTCCGACCCCGGCTGGACCGACATCAACTCGACCAACGCCATCGCCTCGGTCATTCTCGAGGGCCTCGGCTATCAGCCCGAAGTCCAGACGCTGTCGGTGCTGGTGGGATATCAGTCCCTGAAGAACCAGGACATCGACGTCTTCCTCGGCAACTGGATGCCGGCGCAACAGAAGTTCATAGACGAGCTCAATGAAGCCGAGGCGGCCGAAGTGCTCGTCAAGAACCTGACCGGGGCGAAGTTCACCCTCGCCGTGCCGGACTCCGTGGCCGAGATGGGCGTGCGCGACTTCAAGGATCTCGACACGCACGCTGACGCCTTCGACAAGAAGATCTACGGCATCGAGCCAGGCGCGCCCGCAAACGAGAACATCCAGCGGATGATCGAGGCCGATCATTTCGGCCTCGGCGACTGGAGCCTCGTCGAATCCAGCGAATCGGGGATGCTGTCGCAGGTCGCGCGCTCCGAGCGGGCAAAGGAGGCGATCGTCTTCCTGGCCTGGGCGCCGCACCCGATGAACAACAATTTCAAGATCACCTATCTTTCCGGGGGCGACGAGTTCTTCGGGCCGAATTACGGCGGCGCCGAGGTGTTCACCCTGGCGCGCACCGGCTGGTCCGCTGAATGCCCCAACGCCGCTCAGCTCTTCCGCAATCTCGTCTTCACGATCGACATGGAGAACGAGATGATGGGCAAGATTCTGGAAGAGGGGAAGGATCCCGAGGATGCCGCCGCGGAGTTCCTGAAGGCGCATCCGCAGGTGCTCGAGCCGTGGCTCGCAGAGGTCACGACGCTTGACGGCGAGCCCGGGCTCGCGGCCGTCCGGGCATCGCTCGGCCTCTGACCACTCGGCTCGGAGCCCATCCGCCTGCCGGGAAGCTCGCCGCTGCAACGACGCCGATGCCACGACCTTGCTGCCGTGGCATCGCACCCTCAGGCAATTCAAATCCACCGCAAAGAGCGCTGCGCGTCATGAAGCGTCCGAACATTCTCATCCTGATGGTCGATCAACTGAACGGGACGCTTTTTCCCGACGGGCCGGCCGGCTTTCTCCACACGCCGAATCTGAGGGCGCTGGCGGCCCGCTCGGCCCGCTTCGTCAACAATTACACCGCATCGCCGCTCTGTGCGCCAGGTCGCGCGGCTTTCGTCAGTGGCCAGCTGCCCTCGCGCACTGGCGTTTACGACAATGCGGCCGAGTTCAAGTCCGACATTCCCTGCTATCCGCACCATCTGCGCTCTGCCGGCTATCATGTCTGCCTGTCGGGCAAGATGCACTTTGTGGGTCCCGACCAGCTTCATGGTTTCGAGGAACGCCTGACGACGGACGTCTATCCGGCCGACTTCGGCTGGACGCCGGACTACCGCAAGCCCGGCGAGCGTATCGACTGGTGGTACCACAACCTCGGTTCCGTCACCGGCGCCGGCGTCGCCGAGATCACCAACCAGATGGAGTTCGACGATGAAGTCTGCTTCCACGGCGTCCAGAAGCTCTACCAGTTCTCGCGCCTTTCCGAAGAGGCCGAGCGCCGGCCGTGGAGCCTCACCGTCTCCTTCACCCACCCGCACGACCCCTATGTGGCGCGACGCAGGTATTGGGATCTTTACGAGGACTGCGCGCAGCTCGAGCCGAAGACCGGGTTCATCCCTTATGAAAATCAGGATGCGCACTCGCAGCGCCTCTACAAGGCGAGCGACTACGAGGCCTTCGACATCAAGCCGCAGGATGTGCGGCGCGCCCGGCGCGGCTACTTTGCCAACATCTCCTATCTCGATGACAAGATCGGCGAGTTGATCGACACGCTTCGCCGCACGCGGATGCTCGACGACACGATCATCGTCTTCTGCTCCGATCACGGCGACATGCTCGGCGAGCGCGGCCTGTGGTTCAAGATGAGCTTCTTCGAAGGATCATCCCGCGTTCCCTTGATGATCGCGGGGCCGGGCGTTGCGCCGGGGCTCTACCGCACGCCGGTTTCCAATCTGGATGTTCTGCCCACGCTCTGCGATCTCGCCGGCATCGACATGAGCGCGATCACGCCGTGGACCGACGGCACCTCGCTGATGCCGCTGATGCGCGGTGAGGAACGCTCCGAGCCGGTCCTGATGGAATACGCGGCAGAGGGCTCCTATGCGCCGATGGTCGCCATCCGGGAAGGGCGGTGGAAGTTCGTGCATTGCGAGCTCGACCCACCGCAGCTTTTCGACCTGCAATCGGACCCGTCGGAAACGACCAACCTTGCCACCGATCCGGCTCACCGCGGGATCGTGGCCGATTTCATCGCCAAGGTCCGGTCACGATGGAACATGGCGCGCTTCGACGAACAGGTGCGGGAGAGCCAGGCGCGCCGTTGGGTCGTCTATCCGGCCCTCCGCAACGGGGCCTACTACCCCTGGGACTTCCAGCCGCTTCAGAAAGCCTCGGAGCGCTATATGCGCAACCACATGGACCTCAATCTACTCGAAGAGCGCCAGCGCTTCCCACGCGGGGAGTAATCGGCACCGCCAGCTGCCCGGAGTTCATTTCTTCGAGTTCATTTCTTCTCAACCGCCTTCTTGTGCGACGGTCTAGGCCATCCGGCCGAATAGCCAAGGAGAGTCAACGAGATCATATCAGCTCGCGAAACTCCCTTGACTGTTTCCGTTGTGAGCGATGTGGCATGACAAGCAAAGACCTTACCTCGCAGATCCGGGTAACCCTCGGCGTGCTCGCAGGCGTCGCCGCAGCGGGCGCGATCGCCATATCGATCGTTGCTTCGATCCGGATAGACCAGAATGTGGTCCTGAAGCAGCGAGAATTGGTCGAACATGCGCTCGAGGAGCAGATCGAGGCCGTTCAGCAACAGCAGAAAAGCATCACCGTCTGGGATGATCACGTCATTCACGCCCGCAATCGAGACCAGCTCTGGCTTGCGGAGAATGTGGGCGAATGGATGTACGATTATTTCGGACATGACCGCGCCTATGTGCAGGATGAGCACGGAAACGTCGTCCACGCCATGCGCGACGGAAAGACGATCCAGCCGCCGGCCTTCGGCGGCGATGAAGAGACGTTCGCGGACATCACGTCCGACCTCCGCCGTCGGCTGGTCCATCGCAAGGAAGCCGGCGATGGGGCTGAGCCTCTGTCCGATATCGCCGAGACGCGGGTCATCGACATCGACGGCACGCCGGCGATTGTGAGCGTGCAGCCGATTGTTCCGTCGACCAACCGGGTCTCGGTCACCGCCGGTAGCGAATATCTCTACATATCCATGAACCTGATAGACGAGGCGTTCGCGGGCATGATCGGCTCGCATATCCTGATAAAGGACATGCGCTATTCGGAGGAATCGCCGGAGGAATACGCGGATGCCACCGCTCCCGTCGTCGCCTCATCCGGCGAAACGCTCGGTTATCTCGTCTGGGACGCCGACCGTCCCGGCATCACCCTGCTCAAGCAGGTGCTGCCTGCCGGCATCGTGGCCCTTCTCGCGCTAGGCGGCATCGCCCTGTTTCTGGGTCGGAAGCTGCGTCACGCATCGCTCGAACTTCACGCCAGCGAGCGCCGGGCCCGTCACCTGGCTTCCCATGACGTCCTTACGCGGCTTCCCAATCGCGCCTTCTTTGAGGAAAGCCTCGACGGCGCGCTGGACAAGGTGAGCGCCGGCGAAGGCGAACTTGCCCTGCTTTTCCTCGATCTCGACCGCTTCAAATATGTGAACGACACGCTCGGCCACCGGGCGGGCGACGAACTCGTGCGTCAGACCGCGGTGCGGCTGAGGGCCTTGGCCGGCGATCGTGACACGGTGGCCCGTATCGGCGGCGACGAGTTCAGCCTCCTGCTTCCGGTGAAGAACGACGCGAATGAGGCGGCGATCGAACTGTCGGACAAATTGCTGGAGGCGCTTGCTGCGCCCTTCGAAGTCGACGGCGAACTTCTCCACGTCAGTGTCAGCATCGGCATTGCCGTTGCGCCGGCCGGCAGCCATGAGCGCCAGGAGGAACTTCTGCGCAAGGCGGATATCGCGCTGTACGACGCCAAGAAGCGCGGTCGCGGCTGCTACAAGGTGTTCTCGGACGCCATGGGGGACGTCCTGAAACAGCGGCGGCGGGTGGAAGCTGATCTGCGCAACGCGCTGAGCGAGGGGAAGGAACTCCGGCTCGCCTACCAGCCGCTCTATTCGGACGCGGGCATTGCCATCGGGGCCGAGGCGCTGCTGCGCTGGAACCATCCGGTCCACAATGCCATGTCGCCGATGCTCGTGGTCTCGGTCGCCGAGGAGGCGGGACTTATCATGCAACTGGGCGATTGGATATTGAGGGAGGCCTGCAAGATGCTTGCAAGGACCGACCTCCCTTTGATGTCGGTGAACGTGTCTCCTGTGCAGCTCCGTGACGAGCACTTTGCCGAGCGCTGCCTTGCCATCCTCCGCGAAGAAGGGATCGCGCCGCAGCGTATCCAGATCGAAGTCACGGAATCAGTGCTGATCGAAACCCCCGATCTCGCGGTGAAGACTTTCGAGCAGCTGCGCAAGGCTGGCCTCTCGATCGCTATCGACGACTTCGGCACCGGATACTCCTCGATGAGCTACCTGCGGAACTATCCCGTGGACTGCCTCAAGATCGACCGCTCCTTCGTGCAAGCGCTTTCGGGCAGCGATCAGGGCCGCGCTATCGTCGGTGCCATGATCGAGATGGCGCGTGCGCTGAAGCTGGGAGTGGTCGCCGAGGGCGTGGAGACCACGGATCAGCGGAACGTCCTGCGTTCGCTCGGCTGCAACGGGATGCAGGGTTACCTCTTCTCGCGCCCTCTCACCGGCGAGCAGTTTCTGAACAACCTGGCGGGGAAGCTGAAGATTTCGGCTTGAGCTGGGAGCGCCGTTAAGAAGGAGAAGCGGCCTGACGCTTCTCCCTGATGACCTGTATCGACCTTCGGCAGCTTGGGGACAGCCGCCCACGCGACTGTCTTGATTAACCTTGAGAGAACCGCAACTGCTTAGCTGGCTTCTCCTTTTGTTGCACAGAGGGAACCTTGTTGGTTACATTGAATTAATCCGGAAGGAGGAGGGCCGGATTAAAATGATGACAGTTCTTCGTTTTTCTTTTGCCGGAAGCCGGGAGTTATTCTTCCGGACGGCGACGCGATGACCGTGCCCGGTTCTCGGACCGCACTGGTTGCGGATGATGACGAGTTTTTCCGAATTGCCTTGCGCACGATCCTGAAGAGCGAGTTGGGATTCGCTGACGTGATCGAGACGGGGTCGCTCGACGAAGCGGTCGAGCAGCTCGCGGAGCACGACGAGATTTCCCTTGCGCTCTTCGATCTGGCGATGCCGGGCATGAAGGATGCAGGAAGTCTCGAGGCGGTTCGCGATTTTCGTGGCGACATGCGCGTTGCCGTCGTTTCGGCGTCGACCAGGAAATCCGACATGCTGACCGCGCTTTCCGCGGGCGTGCACGGTTACGTGCCCAAGGGGCTCGGCGCCACCGAGCTGGCTGCCGCTCTTGGGCGCGTGATGGACGGAGCGATCTATGTTCCCTCGGAAATCGCCGCCCGTGACAAGAGCGATGAGCCGAAGGACGTGCCGGAACCTTCACGGGAGCCGGGCAGCCACGCCATCGAGTCTCTGACGCGGCGCCAGCGCGAGGTGCTGATCCTTGTGGTCGAGGGCTTGTCCAACAAGGAAATCGCCCGAAAGCTGAGCCTGGGCGAGGGAACGGTGAAGATACATCTGGCGGCGCTTTTCCGCAGCCTGGGTGTCAGGAACCGGCAAGCGGCGGCCGCCGCCGGGGCGAGGCTCCTGTCGGATCGGGACGGGGAAGCCGACTGAAAAACCCTGCCGCCGGATGAAACATACGGCGTCCCCATGATCGGAGTCCGGCTCGCCATCTCCGTGAAACGATGGGCCGATCGCGCCACTAGGCCATCTGGCTGAATAGGCGACGTCGAAAAAGAGAGGCAGATATCGGACACATTAAAACGGTCGAAAGATGCGCTCAGTCACGACATCCCGGCAAAGTGCAGGACAGCATGGGCCAGCAGCGGAGCGGCTTCGGCAATGCATCGCTCCGCAGAAATGCTGCTGCGATCTCCTGGTCTCGCCCGTCGCCGCAGGGATGCAGCTCAACATCGCTCCGTTTCGCAGGCGCGTTCTGGCTCACCGCATGACGGAGCTCATGGAGCGGCACGGAATAGACCATCCGGCTTTCCTGCGTGAGCGCCTAAAGGTCGACCCGGCTCTGGCCGATGAAGTCATTGCAGAAGTGACCATCGGCGAGACCTACTTCTTTCGCGATCCCGCCCAGTTCGATCTCATTCGCGATGAGGTGCTGCCGCACCTGTTGCGGGCACGCCCGGAAGGCTCGCCGTTGAAGATATGGAGTGCAGGATGCTCGACGGGTGAGGAGGTCTATTCGCTCGCGATCCTCGCCGAACAGATGGGCCTCGGCGAAAAAGTGCAGATCATCGGCACGGATGTCTCGGGCAGGGCGCTGCACCAGGCGGCCGCGGCACGCTATCGCTGCAGCTCGCTGAGAGGGGAGGCCTCGAAGCGCGCAATGCCCTATCTCGCCCCGCATGGCGATCGCCTGCATCTGCGCGAGCATCTGAAAGGCAGAGCCAGGTTCTTCAAGTTCTGCCTGGGCAGGGATGAGCTTCCCGCACCAACCAGGGGGCTCGCGGAAATGGACCTGATCTTATGCCGCAACGTGCTCATCTATATGGAGCCGGACGCGATAAGACGCATCGCGCGCCAATTCTATCAATGCCTCGGAGACGGCGGATGGCTTCTGCTCGGGCCATCCGATCCGCCGTTGTGGGAGCATGCCCCGTTTGCCACATACGTCACACGCGCGGGCGTTTTGTACAGGCGTGGTGCACTGAGGCAATCCGACGATCTCGCCTGCGGCGAGGCACCAGCCCGTTCGAAAGCATCCGGTTCCGTCCCCGGCGATGCCCCCCCGGCGTTGGAGCGCATCGGCGAGGCGGCAACCATCAGCGCCCGCCTCAAGGAGGCAAGCCTCGGCTCAGCCGGCGAAGGCGCGATCGCGCGCCGCATCCGCTCTCTCCTGCACAAGGAGGCAACCGGCGAGGCCGCCGCACTTGCCGCGAAAGCGGTGAGAAAGCACCCGCTTTCTGTCAGGCTGCATTACCTTCATGGCAGCGCCCTGCTGGCGGCGAGGCAGTATGAGGATGCGGCAGCCGCGTTCCGGCGGCTGCTGTATCTCGACAGAAGCCTTGCGGCCGCGCATTTTTTCCTTGGGCGCTGTCATCTGCCCGGCAATCGCCAAGCCGCTCTGCACGCCTTTGAAGAGGCCCACGCGCTGTGCGTGAGGCGACCGCACGATGAACGCGTGGAGTTGATGGAGGATGTTACTGCCGGGCAGCTGGTCCTCCGCATTGGCAGCGAAATAGCCGATGTGCGGCGCTCGATCCAGGAGGGTTCTCATGTCGCCCGATAGGAACAAGGGGCGCTCCGTCGATTGGAGCGTTGTGCGCCAGCGGCTCACCCTGGCCATGGATGCGGTCACCAGCCTCCAGGATCCGGCCAACGAGATGCGGCGGCGCAAGCTCGAGGCCCGTGCCAAGGCTTTCGAGCGGTCCCGCGCCGCCGACCGGAGCGAGGTTGCGGCGGTGGGATCGGTTCATTTCGATCTGGCAGGCCGGCGGTTTGCGCTGGAAGCGGATTACGTTCACGAATTGGTGCCGATACGTTGGATAACGCCCCTTCCGAGAGCGCCGCGCTTCGTGATGGGGCTTTATGACCTGCGCGGACAAGTGTTTCCGGTCTTCGATCTTCAGATCCTTCTTGATCCTGGCACGGGTGGATCGTCCGCCTCGAATTGGGGGGTCGTTTGCGGGCAGCATCGGCCCGAGTTCCTGATCGCGACATCGGGCATAGCGACGATCACGGCAGGCGTTCCGCAGCCGGTCGCACCGGCTGAGGGAGTTGCGAGCGTCGCATGGATTCGCGGGACGGCCGCCGACAGCACGATCGTTCTGGACGGCGCCACGCTGGTCACGGACCCGCAACTGTTCCTCGAAGAGGTCAGGAGCACCGCTCAGGGCGAAGGAAAGGAAAAGGGATAATGAGCATTCTGCCAAGACGGAGCCTTTATGGCACCCTGGGCGTGCCGATGATCCTGTTCGTCGCCGCCTGGGCTGTCCTGGTGAGCTTCGGATTGGTGACCTTCGAAAAGGTTCGCTCCGATCTTGCGGTGACGTCCTATCTGGGCAGGGAGCACGTCTTTTACCGGTTGCTCTATCTGGCTTCCCGCTTGCCGAGCCCGACGGACGGGCAGACCGTCGCGGCCGATATGCGCAAAGCCATGGATCAGAATGAGAGCCTGCTTGCGATGATGATCAATGGCAGTTCCGAAGAGGGGTTGCCGCCGGCGACGGATCCGCACGTCTTGGCGGAGCTCGAGGAAAGCCGCCAGTATTGGTCGACGGCCATAAGGCCGGCGCTCGAAAATGCCATCGCGAACGCTCCCTTGTCGGGAGCCGAGATGGATCATCTGGAGCGTCTCGTGGGAGCCTATGTGACGCGGCTCAACCGACAGATCATCTTCATGGAGCGCGCCGCGGGCGCCAGGCTGGGGCAGGCTCGCCTCCTGCTCGTCGCCTCTTCCGCGGTTGTCGTCGTCGGCTTCTTCACCATGCTGCTGCTTCTCCACCATTTCGCCCAGCGCGCAAAAATGCTCGTCAAGACCACGCAGGACATAAGCGCCGGGAACATGGAGCAGAGGGCGCCCGAGAACGGCGTCGACGAGCTGGCACAGCTCGGAGCCTCGTTCAACGGCATGACAGCCAAGCTCCTGGCCATGATCGACAGCGAGCGGAACGATCGCACGAAGCTCGAGGAGCTTGTCGCGACGATTGCCGACACGGCGGAGCACCTCTCGTCGTCCGCAACCGAGATTCTGGCGGGCGCGTCGCAGCAGGTCGAGGGAATGCGCGAGCAGTCCACCGCGGTCAGTCAGACAACCACGAGCGTCGACGAGGTCCTGCAGACGGCGGAGCAGGCGACACAGCGTGCGGAAAAGGTCGCGGCTTCGTCGGAGACGGCTGTCAGCGTCAGCAGCGCCGGCCGCAAGGCCGTCGATGAAACGGTGGCCCTCATGCACGCCGTCAGCGACCGGACGGAGGCGATAGCGGAGGATATTCTCGCCCTTGCCGAAAGCAACCAGGAGATCGGCGAGATCATCACGGCCGTGACCGAGATCGCCGATCAGACGAATCTGCTCGCCCTTAACGCGGCCATCGAAGCCTCCCGCGCCGGCGATCACGGACACGGCTTCAGCGTCGTCGCAACGGAGATCAAGGCCCTGGCAGACCAGTCCAAGGCGGCGACCGACAAGGTCCGCCGAATTCTCTTGGACATCCAGAAGGGCACGAATGCGGCGGTGATCGGAATGGAGGAGGGGGCGAAAAGCGTCAGCCAGGCCTTGGAGAAGGTGAACGGGGCGGGCGAGACCATCAGGCAGCTCGAGGGCATCATCGCCGACGCCGCCAGATCCGCTGCCCAGATCGCCGCTTCGGCCGGCCAGCAGAGAACGGGCATGAAGCAGATTCACGAAGCGATGCACCACATTCAGCAGACCAGCGTGCAGAACCTCGCCGCGGTCCGCCAGGCGGAGCAGGCCGCCAGGGACCTCAACCGGTTTGGGGACCGCCTGAAGGCGATGCTGGACGGGCGCAAGGAATAGACATGGCAAGAAGCCTGATCGACAAGCAATTGATGGACATGTTCACACGGGAGGTGCAGGAGCGCGCGAGCGAATTCGAGCATCTGCTGCTTTCCCTGGAAGAACTGCAGGAGGTGCAGGCACGGCGGAGCGCGATGGAGCGGCTGCTGCGCATCGCGCACAGCCTGAAGGGCGCCGCCGGTCTGGTGGAGGTGCGCCCGGTCGAGGCGATCTGCCATAAAACGGAGGATCTGCTTGCCCTTCTCGTGCGAGAAGAACGCCCCGTCCGGAAGGATGAGTTCGATGCTTTGCTGGCAGCGGTAGACGCTGTCGGAGAATGCGGGCGCAAGCTGGCCGAAGGCGCGGGCCTCGATAAGACGTCGGTCCAGCCCGCCATGAATAAACTCCACGCCTCGCTGCAGGAGGCGCCGGGCGAGAAAGCCGCCGACGACGAAGCCGGGGCGGCTCAGGCAGGCAAGGCCTCCATGCCGCCCGTCCGTGTCACGGATCTCGACGGATCCATGCGGATTTCCGGAGAGCGGCTGGACACCCTTCTTTACCGGAGCGGGGAGCTGGTTGCGGCGAAATCCCGGCTCGCGTCGAAGGCTGCGGAAGCAAATTCATTGCGCGAGCAGGCGCGGCTCCTGCGTTCCTCCAACCAATCCCATTCGAGCACGCCCGTATCCCTGGAGCGCGATCTGCGGTCGCTGACTTCGGGTCTTGCAGAAGACGCGCGGCTGATCGGCAGTCTGGTGGATGCGCTTGACTATGAAATCCGGCGAGCGCGCATGCAGCCTCTCTCGGAAGCCTGCCAGGGGCTTCCCCGACTGGTCCGGGACCTCGGCGCGGCATCCGGCAAAACGGCGGAGCTGCGTATCATCGGCGGCGAGATCGAGATCGACAGATCGATTGCCGCAGGGCTTCAGGACTGTTTGCGCCACCTTGTCCGCAATGCGATGAGCCACGGGATCGAGACACCCGACATCCGCCGCAAGGCCGGTAAACCGGGGAAGGGCCGCATCGACATCTCGGCCACGCTGTTGGGCGACCGTCTTCAGTTGCACGTCGAGGACGATGGACGCGGTTTCAACGTCGCCTCCCTCGTCAGGGCCGCGCGTGATCTGGGCCTCCCTGAGCCGGTGGACGAGCGGCAGCGGCTGCGTCAGGCGTTCGAGCCCGGCGTGTCGACCTCGCCGGCGCTCACCGAACTGTCGGGCCGCGGCGTCGGGCTCGACATCGTGCGCGAGACGGTCGAGGCGCTGCGAGGGACCGTGGAGGTCGCGCACGCATCGAGCGGCGGCGCCGCCTTCACTATGACCCTGCCGCTGACCCTGGCCACGGTGCGGGCATTGGAGGTTTCCGTAGGCGGGCAGATCTTCGCCTTCGACACCGCTTCGATCCGCCGGGTAGGCAGGGTGCGCACCGCCGCTCTGCCGAAGGCGGGGCAACGGAACGTTCTCGATGGCGAGGTGCGAATCCTCGACCTGGCTGACTGGCTTGGTCTTCCGGCAGCAAGCCTCACCGAGATGCCGGACCATCGCCCGGTGGTCTTCATCGGGCCGGCCGGCGGCGAAACCGCGGTGATCGTCGACCGGATCGTCGGAAAAGAGGAACTTCTCGTGCGTCCGTTGGGCCCCCGCCTTGCGAATCTGCGCTGCTACAGCGGCGCCACGGTTCTGACCGACGGTCGCGTGGCGCTGCTGCTGAGCACCGCTGCACTGGCGGAGGCAGCCATGTCGGAGGAACTGTTCGGAACCGACGCCTACACACGTCCACTGCCGCCGGTGCGGAAAGTCCTAGTGGTCGACGATTCCCCATCCGTACGGATGCTCGAAAAGCTCATTCTCGAAGCGGCCGGCTATACGGTCGTTCTGGCAGCAGACGGATCAGAGGCCTGGAAGCATTTGTGCGAGCATGGCGCCGATATCGTCGTGGCGGATATCGATATGCCGGAAGTCGACGGACTCGAGCTGACCAGAACCATAAGACGATCCGGAAAGTTCGCCGGCCTGCCGGTCATTCTCGTGACCGGGCGGGATACGGCGGAGGAAAAGGCAGAGGGCCTGCAGGTGGGAGCTGATGCCTATATCGCGAAGAACGGTTTCGACCAGCAGCTCTTCCTGGACACGGTCCGCCAGGTGGGTTGATTTCCATGCTCCGCCTCCTCCTCGTGGCACGAAATGCGGAACTGCAGTCGCTTGTCAGGCGGACGGTCGATCATGACGAGGGCGTCGAATTGGTCGGCATCGCCGGAGGCCAGCAGGAGGCGATCGAAGAGGTAAAGCGGCTCCGGCCCGACATCCTCGTCATAGAGCCAAAGCTGGATGGCCTCGAAGGCGCGGACGTGGTGAAGGAGATCATGGTCGAGGCTCCCCTGCCGATCGTCATGATCTCTCCCGTTTCCGATCCCGACCTGGCGGGTCTTGCGATCGAGGCGCTGGCATCGGGAGCGCTGGCGATCCTTCCCGCGCCGCTGGAAGCCGACGGGCGGGTGGACGGGCCATCGGCGCGAAAATTCCTGTCGAGCCTCGCGGCCATGTCCCAGGTGAAGGTGGTGAGACGCTGGCGCACGCGAGGCAGCGCGCCTGCTCCTCAGGGCGCTCATCGTGAGCCTGTCCGGATCGTCGGGATCGTCGCTTCGACGGGCGGGCTGGCGGCGATCAAAACGATATTGAAGGGATTGCCGCCACAGTTCCCCGTGCCGGTTCTTGCCGTTCAGCACGTCGCGAGCGGGCATATGGAAGCGGTCGCCGCTTCGCTCAACGTGGAAACCGCACTCACCGTCAAGGTCGCGGCAGACGGCGATATCCTCGCGCCGGCGACGGTCTATCTGGCGCCGGACGGGCGTCACATGGGTGTGAGCGGAAAGAAGCGGATCCGCATAGCGGACGATCCGCCGCTCGACGGCTTCCGGCCGTCGGGGACATATCTCTTCTCCTCCTTGGCAGGCGCATTCGGCGATGGATGCCTCGCCGTCGTGCTCACCGGGATGGGCAGTGATGGTACCGAGGGCCTCAAGGCGATCCGCGCCGCCGGCGGCCTGGCCATGGCTCAGGACGCCGCGAGTTCAGCCGTGTTCGGGATGCCCAAGGCGGCCATCGATTCCGGTCTGGTCGACCGCATCGTGCCCTTGGGCGAGATGCCCGCAGACATCGCGCGCCTCGCCGGCCTCGCCGTTTCCTGATGCGGTTGTCGATCATGCGACCAAGAGGACGCATCGCCACCTATTGAATGCCGGCGATCTGGATCGCAGCGGGTGTGATGATGACCGCGAAGAGAACGGGCAGGAAGAAGACGATCATCGGCACGGTGAGCTTGGGCGGCAGGGCGGCCGCGCGTTTTTCGGCCTCGCTCATGCGCATGTCCCTGTTTTCCTGCGCCATGACACGCAAGGCATGCCCCAGCGCGGTGCCGTATTTTTCTGCCTGGATCAGGCTGGTCACGACGGCGCGCACGCCCTCCACTCCGGTCCGCTTGCCGAGATTCTCATAAGCCTGGCGGCGGTCCTGCAGGTAGGACAGCTCGGCGGTCGTCAACGCCACCTCCTCCGCGATCTCCGTGGATTGGGTGCCGATCTCCTCGGCAACCTTGCGGAATGCGCTCTCGATGCTCATGCCGGCTTCCACGGTGATCAGCAGCAGGTCGAGCGCTTCCGGCCAGGTGCGGCGGATGGCTTTCTGGCGCTTGGTGATCCTGTTCCTGATGTAGATGGCCGGAGCGAAATATCCGAGCGCTCCGATGGCGGCGGCAAGACCGAACACCGCGAAGACCGGTACCGCAGGCTTCAGCAGGAAGAGGAAATAAAGCGTGGCAATCGCAAACATCACGATCGGAGCGATCAGTCTCACGGCGAGGAACGTGGTCACCGGCGCGCTGCCGCGATAACCGGCCATCCGCAACCTGTCGGCGATCCCGCTGTCCTCGGCCTGCTTGGCAAGGTTGAAGCGCTCGACGATCGTCTTGAAAAGCTTGCGTGGCTCGCTGCGCAGCGACTTGGGCTTGTCTTCCGGGGCAAGGCGCGCCCGCTCACGCTTGCGCAGCAGCTCACGTTCGTTCTCCACCTTGCGCATGCGGCGGCCGAGATCGTCACGGAACAGATAGGGCCACGACACCACGACGACGGCCGAGAATGCGGCAATGGCCGCCATGACCGCCGAGAGATGGTCGGGAGCGGGGATATAGGAGGTGAAACCCATCTCATAGCCTCAGAAATCGAAGTTGATCATCTTGCGCATGACAAGGATGCCCATGCCCATCCAGAGCGCACAGCCCACGAGCACCAGCTTGCCGGTCAGGGTCGTGAACAGCAGCGACATGTAGTCGGGACTGGTCACATACACGGCCGCGGATACGAGAAACGGCAGCGCGCCGATAATGCCGGCGGATGATTTCGCCTCCGAACTCATCGCCTTGATCTTGGCGCTCATCTTCTTGCGTTCGCGCAACACCTTGGAGAGGTTGCCGAGTGCTTCCGAGAGGCTGCCGCCGGTGCGGCTCTGCAGCGCGATGACGATGGCAAAGAAGTTGGCTTCCGGCAGGGGGACGCGTTCCCACAGCCTTTGAACCGCTTCGTCGAGAGGGATCCCCAGGGTCTGGTCCTGGACGATCGACACGAATTCGCTGCGGACCGGCTCCTGCGCCTCGGTCGCGATCACGCGCAGGCAATCTCCCATGGGCAGGCCGGATTTCAGGCCGCGCACGATCACATCGATGGCATTGGGGAACTCCGCCGTGAAGCCCTTGAAACGCCGTTTGCGCAGCATCCCGACATAAAGATGCGGCAGCAGCAGCCCGCCCGCCACGGCAAAGCCGAGGGAGACGAGCATTCCGGCTCCAGAGACAAAGGCAAGCAGCAGGGACGCGGCCCCCGAGACGGCGCAGGCGATGTAATAGCGCTTCGTCGACCAGCTCAGGCCCGCCTGCCTGATCCTGCCTGAAAGCGTTGGCTTGCCGGCCTTCCTGCTCTTCGCCTTTTGTTTTTCCTCGAGCTCCCGCAGCGTCTTTTCCACCGATCTGCGGCGGTCGCGCTCCTCGTCGGCCGAGGGTGCGGCACCCGCTTCAGCATCGGCGGTCGCCAGACCCTGAAAACGCCGCTTGAAGGAACTGGGCTGGGCAAGCCGCGGGTAAAAGACCGCCGCGGTCACTCCTGCGACGCTCAGCGTCGCGAAGGCGAACACCACAATCGGAAAGAAGGTCGGTCCGAACAACGAACTCAATTCAGTCATCACACCGTCCTCTCAGGCTGCCGCTTTCGTTTCCGCGGCGTCCAGCGCCGCCGCAAGCCGGGCCTCCTCGCCGTAGTAGCGAGCCCGGTCCCAGAAGGCCGGACGGCCGATGCCGGTGGAGCGGTGCCTGCCGATCAGCTTGCCGTTGGCGTCCTCGCCGAGGATGTCGTAGACGAAAAGATCCTGGGTGGTGACGACGTCGCCCTCCATTCCCAGGACCTCGGTGATGTGGGTGATGCGGCGCGAGCCGTCGCGGAGGCGGGCGGCCTGGACGATCACGTCCACCGATGAAACGATCATCTCGCGAATGGTCTTCGAAGGCAGCGCGAAGCCGCCCATGGTGATCATGGATTCAAGGCGCGAAATCGCTTCGCGCGGTGAGTTGGCATGCAGCGTTCCCATCGAGCCGTCATGGCCGGTGTTCATCGCCTGCAGGAGATCGAAGGCCTCCGGCCCGCGCACCTCGCCGACGATGATGCGCTCGGGCCGCATGCGCAGGCAGTTCTTGACGAGGGCCCGCATGGTGATCTCGCCCTGTCCCTCGATGTTCGGCGGCCGCGTTTCCAGGCGGACCACATGCGGCTGCTGCAGCTGAAGCTCTGCCGCGTCCTCGCAGGTGATGATGCGCTCGCCCGGTTCGATGTAGCCGGTCAGGCAGTTGAGCAACGTCGTCTTGCCCGATCCCGTGCCGCCGGAGATCAGCACGTTGCAGCGGACGCGGCCGATGATCCTCAGGATCTCGGCCCCCTCCGGCGTGATCGAACCGAAGCGCACGAGCTGATCGAGGGTCAGCTTGTCCTTCTTGAATTTGCGGATGGTGAGGCTGGGTCCGTCGATCGCCAATGGAGGTGCGATGACGTTGACGCGCGAGCCGTCCGCCAGGCGCGCATCGCAGATCGGGCTCGATTCATCGACGCGGCGGCCGACCTGGCTGACGATACGCTGGCAGATGTTCAGAAGCTGTTCGTTGTCGCGGAAGCGGATGCTGGTCTCTTGCACCTGCCCGCCCACTTCGATGAAGACCTGCCCCGCACCGTTGACCATGATGTCGGCGATGTCGTCGCGCTTGAGCAGCGGCTCGAGCGGGCCGTAGCCCAGAATGTCGTCGCAGATCTCGCCGAGCAGCGTGTCCTGCTCGGCCTGCGAGAGGCCGGCCTTCTTGGCGGCGACGATGTCGTTGACGATCGCACCGATTTCCTGGCGGGCCTGAAGCTCCTCCATCGTCGACAAAGCAGCCACGTCGATGGCGGCGATGAGCGTGCTGAAGACGTCTTTCTTCAGATGGTAGTAATGGTCCGGTTTTCCCGCGGAGATGCGCGCCGGTGCTGCCGCCGGCTTTTGCGGCAGGCGTGCCGGTTCCGGCTCGGCGATCGGAAGAGCCTTGCTTTCAACGGACTGAACTTGCGCGGCGGATTTTCTGCCAATCATTGCTCTTGTCCCGAACGTTTCCGCACAACCGGTACCTGGAAAAAAGGGGGGCCGTGCGCCCCCCGTATTGCCCTTCCAGAAAAGCCGGAAGCTTCCTTTAGAGGGTGGGGTTCAGCCGGTTGGCGATCGCCTGGAACGTGTTGCTGACGTCTGTGCCGACGAGGCCGACGGCCGTGATGATGACGACGGCGATGAGGCCGGCGATGAGGCCGTATTCGATCGCGGTCGCGCCGGATTCATTCTTGGCGAAGCGGGTGACGAGGTTCTTCATGATTCGATCCATCTACTGGTTGCTGGGTTGCGCCGACACCACCATGGATCGGCGTCACAGGCTGTCGGTCGGTTGCCTCATCGCTCTGTGTGAGCCTCATATAGCTGCGTTAACCATGGCGCTCCATTCAGCCTGATGGCCGACCGCTTTGGCGCGATCTTCGGCCACATGGCCTAATACGCCTGCTCGGGTCGGCACGGCGGATGCCGTGCGCACGTCATTCGTCCGGCTGGGGTCTTCGAAGCTGCGCGATGCTGGGCTTCAGCTTACCGGAATGCGTCTGGAGACGCTGAGAGCGAGAGGACTGTCGCTGACGCCCGGTACGAGGAAGGTGAACGGATAGCGGATCGACAGCGTGCGATACGGCACGCCGTCGACGGTTTCTACACCGACCGCGATCTGCAGCTGATCCACATCTCCGTCGAAAGCGTCACGAATGGCGTTTTCAAATCCGATGGCAGCCTCGCTCGCAGAAGCACCGGCAGGTATCTGACCGATCAGCACCTTACGGGCGGCGACGTCCGCCGCATAAGCCAAGTCGTTGCGTATGAAAAGGGCGCGGCCGAACTCGACGACGCCGAGGCTGACCAGGAGCAGGGGCATGCAGACGATCGCAAATTCGACCGCCGCCGCCCCCGACCGGCATTTCGCGAGGCGATTGAGCGCGCGCAGCATGGGCATCACTGAATCTGGATTTCGGCGGACGAACTCAGCCGGAAATCCGCCAGTATCTCCGGCAGCGACATGGCGTCGTAGGTCTTCGAAGCCTGTAGCCGGTAGAACACGAACGGCGCTGCCGAGCTTGCACAGGAAACCGTGCAGGCCGGCGCGTCGGCAGGCGCCACGTCGGCGTTTTCCGGGCAGGCGCAGTAGCGTTTCACCAGGTCGAAAGTGACCCCCGCAGAGGTTCCTGTCTGCCCGAGGGTGGATTCCATCACTTTCTGCACTGCGGCCTCGCCCGGATCGGACATTGCCGCCTGTGCGCCGGCGCGCAGCGCGTGGTCCATGGCCGTGCGTTCATGAAGGGCGAGCCCCACATCCGCCATTGCCACCAGCGAAAACGCCAGGACCGGCGCGATGAGCGCGAATTCGACGGCGGAAACACCGCTCTCGGACGAAGCCAGTTCCGCCGCCTTGCCGTTGGCAAAAGGCAGCTTGTCCTGCCAGCGGCGGCGCCTGAATGTTCCCAGGAACGCCTGCAGCTGGAATTTCTTTCCGCTTCTCTTGTCACGCTGGCCACTCACCCGCCACGCCAGCTCGCTCATCGCCCGCGCAGCCTTCGAGCCACGGGCGACTTTCGTCACCATACGGCCTTCGTTGGCAGCTTTGCCGAACGCCGGCGCGTCGAACGGCACCGTCACCCATTGCTCCACGCCGACCGCCGCCGCAAAGTCCTTGAGCTTGACTTCCGGCAGTTTCGGCGTGCCGACGCGATTGAGGACGAGCCGTGGGGGCGGATCGTTTGGTCGGGCCTTTTTGAGAAACTCGATGATGTTCTTGGCATTGCGCATGCTCGCCAGGTCCGGCGTTGCGGTTATGACGATCTCATCCGCGCTCAGCAGCGCCTTCTTCGTCCACGGGGTCCAAAGATGCGGAATGTCGAGGACGAGATGCCACGAACTCGATCTGGCGACGTCCAGCAGCCGGTCGACGTCTTCCTCTTTCAGGTTGAAGGACCTGTCGAAGGCGGCATTGACGGGCAGCAGGTGCAAACGTTCCGAGTGCTTCACCGCGATACGCTTGAGCAGGACTTCATCGACGCGATCCACGCCGTCGATGACGTCCGCCATTCCCTGGGGCGCATCGACGTCGAAATCCAGGCCGACTGTGCCGAATTGCAGGTCGAGGTCGGCGACAAGGACGTCGGCGTCCGACCGGTCCACCATCGCGGCGGCCACGTTGTGGGCGATCGTGGAGGATCCGCTGCCTCCTTTGGCGCCGATGAAGGCGATGATGCGCCCCAGTTTCTGCTCGACCGAATTGCGGAAGCAGCGCGACACAGCCTCGACGAACGCCATGGGCGCGACGGGGGCGACGAGATAGTCGTCCACGCCCGCTTCGACGAGCTCGCGATAAAGATTGACGTCGTTGGAAGAGCCGATGACGATCACCTTGGTGCCGGCGATGCATTCGAGCGCCAGCGCTTCGAGCTCCGCCATGAGCTTTCCATTCTGCTCATGGCTTTCGACGACGACGAGGTTCGGCGAGGGTGTGCCTCGATAGAAGGAAGCAGCCTCGGCCATGCCGCCGTCGCGGACCGACAGGCTGGCCCGCACCATGCGGCGGTCAAGCGCGCCGGTGCGGATCGCCTCTGCCAGATCCGCGGACCTGCAGAAGGCGGTGATGTCGATCTTCGGGATCGTGTGCAGCACCTGAGGCGCGTTGATGGGATCCATGTCCCGTTCTTCAATTGCGATCTGGGTCATGTCAGCTGCCTTCACGGCCGAAAGAGGGGAACTCGACGGTCCTCAAAGTGTCGCCGCCGAAAATCCGTATGGTCCTGGTGCGCTTCGCTTCCGCCATGATTGCGGTGGGCTCGGCCTTGTCGGAGGCGGCGCGCAGGGCCAGCGAGATGGAGCCCGACGCTTCGGCTGCCGTGATCAGGGGAATCTGCTGCGGATCCACCTCGAGCGTGGCGGTCTTGCCGACGACGGGAGCCCCGTCGCTCACGCCGGTCGCGGTTTGATCGACAGCGAGAACGCGGATGTTGGAGAGGATCGTTCGGCTCGACACTTTTTCCCCGCCCTCCTGTCCGGAATTCACCCTGGTGTGGATGAGATCCACGCGGTCGTTCGGCAGGATGAACCCCCCTGCCGTGCTCTCGGCCGTAACCCGAACGGCAATCGCACGTTTTCCTGAGGGGAGCTGACCGGACAGGAAGCCGGCGCCCGGCTGGGCGAGCCGGTCGTCACGGATCGGCTCGCCGGCCACGAATCCGCCGCGCACCAGTGAGCCCTTGAGCGCCTCGGGTGCGTCCGGCTGCGCAGCACGGCTCATGAAGACGGCCGGGACGTCTCCCGCCGTCCACGGCTGCCAACGCAGATCCGTTTCCTTGAGCACGGTTCCATGCGCAAGGTTGGATGCGGCCACCAGCACTTCCTTGTCGGGCGCCGCCACCTCGTCGGTGACGACGGCCGCGGACGCGGTCGGCTGGCCGGCCGTTCCCATGGCCAGCCATGCGGCGACACCGCCGCAGGAAAGCGCCAGGACGAGAATGAGGATACGGAACATCTCTTTGCCTCGCTAGATAACGGCTGAGAAGGACGGGCTATCGGCCAGGAGCAGGAGTGCAGCGACCGACAGGGCGACGCCATAGGGAACGCCGTGCGAGGCCCCGAGCAGCCGCCCTGTCCATGCCGCCTGCTGCAGAAAACCGGGCAACGGCATCCGTCGGAGCTGGATCAACGCCAGGGTGAACAGCGCACCGACCACCGCGACGTAGAGGAGATAGGTGAATGCCTGATCCGCGCCCAGCCACAGAACGGCCACCGCGGCAAGCTTCGCGTCGCCCCCGCCGATCCAGCCAAGGGAGAAAAGCAGGAAAGCGCCTGCAAGCACGATCGCCGCGACGGACGCGGCCGTGAGCATCTCGTCGGATCCGACCCCGGCAAGGGGCGCGAAAACCATATAGGCGGCGGCCAGCAGCAGCACGAGCCGGTTTGTGATCGTCATCGTCGCCACATCCTTCAGTGCGGCATAGATCATGCCGCCCGCGAAAAGGAGGAGTGCAGCCCATGCTGCAAAGGTGGAGATCATCTCGGGCTCCGGTAAGGTTTGAGCGGGAGACGGCACCGATGAACGATGGCGAGCCCGCAGTTGCCGGCAATTTGATGCTTGGCCGCCGAAAGCGCCATTCAGCCTGATGGTCTAATGCCACGGGCCGTCCCGTCGGCGGGACTAGGCCGTGTGGCTGAATCGAGCAGGAGCGTGCAAACCGCTATATCGGCGGCCATCACTGCAATGCCGGAGATGGCTATGAAGCTGCATTCCCGCACCGCGAAGCACCGAAGCCGGCCGGGCCTCCCCGGCAGGCTGGCCCGAGACGAAAAGGGCGCGGTGGCCGTCGTCGCGGCCATCGTGTTTCCTGTGGTCATCGGCGCGATGGGGCTCGGTGCGGAAACCGGCTACTGGTTTCTCAAGCAGCGTAAGCTGCAGCATGCGGCGGACGTGGCCGTCTATGCGGCCGCGGTTCGTTATCGTGCCGGAGACGCCCAGGCCGCGATGGAAGCGGCCGCCCTGCGCACGGCGCGCGGCACCGGCTATCAGCCCGACATAGGCACCCTCTTGGTGGAGCCCTCGTCGGGATCGACGACAACGAGCGGAAAGATCTCGGTTGAACTGACCGAAACGCATGCGCGGCTTTTCTCCTCGGTCTTTTCCAGTGAACCGCTCGTTCTTGCCGCTCGGGCCGTCGCCGAGGTGAAGGGCGGCTCGAAAGCATGCGTCCTCGCGCTCTCGACGTCGGTCTCGGGCGCCGTCACCGTGACGGGATCGACGGACGTGAAGCTGACGGGATGCAGCGTCGCCGCGAATTCGACTGCGACGGATGCGTTCCTGATGCGGAACGGCAGCGCCCTCATGTCGACCGACTGCGTGTATTCCGTCGGCGGAGCGATCACCACAACGGGCCTGACCTTGACCGGCTGCAGCCAGCCTGTGGTCTCTGCTCCGCCCGTCTCTGACCCCTTTGCCGACATCGTCGAACCGGACGAAATGCAGATCGACCAGCTTCCTTGCCGGTCGCTGTCCCACATCTCGACCTCAACCTATTCGTTCGACACGTTTCCCACGGGCGAGGAGGCGCTTCGTTTTTGTGGAGGGCTGGACATCAAGGGCACCATCGTCCTCAAGCCCGGTCTCTACATCATCGACGGCGGTGAGCTTACGGTGACGGCAGGGGCATCGCTTACCGGCAATGGCGTGACCTTCCTGCTCGCCAATGCGGCAAGGGCCAACCTGACCGGAAATTCCGACATCACGCTTTCCGCCCCGACAACCGGCCCCTATGCCGGCTTGCTGCTGTTCGGCAGTCGCCTTGGAACGGGCGTTGGTCATACCGTCACGGGCAACACCGAATGGAGCCTGCAGGGTGCGATCTACACACCGACCGGAGCGATCGATTTCACGGGCAACTCCACCGTGACCGGCGGGTGTCTGCAGATCGTCGCCGACCGCGTCACCTTCACCGGCAACTCCACCATGGAGACCTGCACCGACGAGGCGAACAAGATCGTCGTCGGGCGGACTGTTGCGATCGTGGAGTGACCGTCCGCAATCATCGAAAAGGCGGGCTGCAAGCGGCATTCGCCGAAACGCAACTGCCGGCCCCTCCCGAGCGATTATTCGGATGTCGCCCCGGCGGCGGGAAGTTCCATTTCGGGGAAGCGGTTTGCCTTCTGTCCGGCGAGCAGCACCCAGTTTTGCAGAGCGTCCAGCTCGGAAGACTGCGGCAGTTGCTCGCCGCGCAGATCCGGCGGCACCTGCCAGCCCGGATCGATGCCCTCCATGTTCGGCAATTCGTGCGCGATACCCTTGTGGCAGTCGATGCAGGTCGCCTCGCCGGACAGCAGGTAGCGCGTGTGGATCTCCGCTGCCCGCGCCGTCTGCCGCGACAGGTCCATGGCCACCGAGGAATGGCAGTTGCGGCACTCAAGGCTGTCATTTGCTTTCAGGCGCGCCCATTCATGCTGGGCGAGTTCGAGACGCTTGTCGAGAAACTTGCGGCGGGTGCTGATCGTCCCGAAGATCTTGCCCCACACCTCCTTCGACGCCTGCATCTTCCGGGCGATCTTGTCGGTCCATTCATGCGGTACGTGACAATCCGGGCATGAGGCGCGCACACCTGACCGGTTGGCGAAGTGGATGGTGCGGGTGAGCTCCTCGTAGACGTTGGTCTCCATCTCGTGACAGGAGATGCAGAAGGCCTCGGTGTTGGTGATCTCGAGTGCCGTGTTGAACGCGCCCCAGAAGATCACGCCCCCGAGAAAGCCGCCGAGCGTCAGGAACCCCAGGCTCAGCGTCGCCGCCGGCGTGCTGACGAGCGACCAGGCCCAGCGCACGACCCGCTTGATCCGCCCGAGCACCTATTCGTCTCCCGCATGCTCGACGCCCAGCTCGATCATGTCCTTGAAGACGTTGTCGACGAGCGGGGCGGTGTCGGCCTGGGGGACGTGACAAGCCGTGCAGAAATAGCGGCGCGGCGAGACATCGGCCAGCATCTGGCCGTCGCGGTTCATGTAGTGTGTCACGCTGATCATCGGTGCGCCGGAGCCTTGCGTGAACTCGCGCTTGTGGCAGGACAGGCAGCGGTTTGTGTTGACCGACAGCTGATAGCCCTGGATGGAATGGGGGATGACCGGCGGCTGTTCGGGATAGGCGCGCATCTTGCGCACGTCGTCCGTGACCCAGCGGGGAATGGGATCGGCCGCGACATTGTCCATCGGCGGATTGGCGCCCGAAAGTTCGGGAACCGCGCTCATCTGGGCAAGGGCCGCTGAGCCGGTGACTAGGATCGACAGGAGCGCTGCGAGAGCGTATTTCTGCCGCGCGCTCAGGCGAGACGTTCTATCTTCACCGCGCATTTCTTGAAATCCGTCTGTTTGGAAATGGGGTCGGTGGCATCCAGCGTCACCTTGTTGATGAGTTGGCTGGCGTCGAACCAGGGCACGAAGACGACACCGCGCGGCATGCGGTTGCGGCCCTGCGTCTCGATCCTGCTTCTGATTTCGCCGCGCCGCGAGACGACGCGCACCTCCATGCCCTGGTTGAGGCCTTTGCGGCGCGCATCGTCGGCGTTCATGAAGCATACGGCACCCGGAAAGGCGCGATAGAGCTCGGGAACGCGCATTGTCATGGAGCCGGAATGCCAATGCTCCAGAACGCGCCCGGTGACGAGCCACAGGTCGTATTCATCGTCCGGGGACTCCGCGGGCGGCTCGTAGGGCACGGCGAGGATGACCGCCCGCCCGTCCGGCCGGCCGTAGAACTTCACGCCTTCGCCGGGCTTCACGTAAGGGTCGTGTCCCTCACGGTAGCGCCAGCGCGTCTCCTGGCCGTCGACCACCGGCCAGCGCAGGCCGCGCTCCTGGTGGTAGCGGTCGTAGGGCGCCAGATCGTGCCCGTGGCCGCGCCCGAACTCGGCATATTCCTCGAACAGGCCCTTCTGTATGTAGAAGCCGAATTCGGTTGCTTCGTTGTTGGCGTATTCCGGGTCCAGCTCGTCGAGCGGGAAGCGGTCCACCTTGCCGTTGCGGAACAGGATGTCGAACAGCGTGCGCCCGCGATAGTCCGGGTTCGCCGAGAGCATGTCCTCGGGCCACACCTCGTCGGTGGTGAAGCGCTTGGAGAATTCGGCGAGCTGCCACAGATCCGACCGCGCCTCGCCGGGCGCCTGGACGAGCTGGTGCCACACATGGGTGCGCCGCTCGGCATTGCCGTAGGCGCCTTCCTTTTCCACCCACATGGCGGCCGGCAGGATGACGTCCGCCGCCATCGCGGTGACCGTCGGATAGGCATCGGAGACGACGATGAAATTGTCCGGATTGCGGTAGCCGGGATAGGTCTCCTGGCTGTTGTTGGGCGCCGCCTGAAGATTGTTGTTGACCTGGATCCAGTAGAAATTGAGCAGGCCGTCACGAAGCATGCGGTCCTGCTGCACGGCGTGGTAGCCCGGCTGATCCGGCAGCAATCCCTCGGGCAGCCCCCAGATTTCCTCGGCATGATGCCGATGCTCGGGGTTTGTCACCACCAGATCGGCCGGCAGGCGGTGCGCAAACGTTCCGACCTCGCGCGCCGTGCCGCAGGCCGAAGGCTGCCCGGTCAGCGAGAACGGGCTGTTGCCCGGCTCGGAGATTTTTCCGGTCAGGAGATGGATGTTGTAGACCATGTGATTGGCCCACACGCCGCGCACATGCTGGTTGAAGCCCATGGTCCAGAGCGACATCACCTTCTTTGCGGGGTCGGCGTAAAGCTCGGCCAGCTCCTCCAGAAATCCCGGGTCGGCGCCCGAAAGCTCGGCCGCCATCTCGAGCGTGTAGTTCGACACGAACTGCTTGAAGGTCTCGAAGTCGATGGGCTCCATGCGGCCGGGATCGGAGGCGCCGGTGGCGTTGATCTCGAGCTCGTGCTCCGTCCTGAGCCCGTAGCCGATGTCGACGACGCCGCGCATGAAGGTGGTGTGGTCGTTGATGAATCGCTCGTTGACCCGGCCCGTCTGGATGATGTGGTTGGCGATGTAGTTGAGGATGGCAAGATCCGTCCCGGGCTTGAAGATGATCGGGATGTCGGTCAGGTCCATCGAGCGGTGGGTGAAGGTGGACAGCACCGCGCAGCGCACATGCGGATTGCCAAGCCGGCGGTCGGCGACCCTGGTCCACAGGATCGGGTGCATCTCGGCCATGTTGGAGCCCCACAGGACGAAGGCGTCCGCGTGCTCGAAATCGTCGTAGCAGCCCATCGGCTCGTCGCTGCCGAAGGCGCGGATGAAGGCGGTCGCCGCCGAGGCCATGCAATGGCGGGCGTTCGGGTCGAGATTGTTCGAACGGAAGCCTGCGCGCATCAGCTTGGTCGCCGCGTATCCCTCGAAGATCGTCCACTGGCCGGAACCGAACATGCCGATGGCGGTCGGCCCCTTGTCGCGCAGCACCTGTTTGCACTTGTCGGCCATGACGTCGAAGGCCTCGTCCCACGAGACCGGCTCGAAGTCGCCCTCCTTGTCGAAGACGCCGTTCCTCTTGCGCATCAGCGGCGTGGTGAGGCGGTCTTCGCCATACATGATCTTGGACAGGAAATAGCCCTTGATGCAGTTGAGGCCGCGGTTGACCTCGGCCTGCATGTCGCCGTGGGTGGCGACCACCTGGCCGTCCTTGACGCCGACCATCACGCCGCATCCGGTGCCGCAGAAGCGGCACGGCGCCTTGGACCATTTGATCTCCAGCGCGCTGACCCCGCCGGGAACGGGTTGTGCGGAGGCCGGGAGCGCTATTCCCGCCGCTGCCGCCGCGATGGCTGCCGCCTGCGCCTTGAGCACGTCGCGTCGGGTCGGTTCGGCCGTCATGATGGTGTCTCCTCCAGTTCCTCGACATGTTCGAACACCATGTTCGCGGCGATGACGCCCGGGGTCAGGGCGATCGATGCCAGCCTGTCGCCCAGCTCTCCGGTGCTGCGCCCTTCCATGACCACGACGATGCGCGCCGCATCGTGAGCGTGGACCTCGGTGGCCTGCATGGCGGAGATCGCGGCGATCACGGCCTGGGCGCGTTCCGGCCGCACGCAGACGACCGCGCTCGATACATGCAGGAAGGACCGCTCAGGCATGGACAGCCTCGCGATGCTCCGGCATCAGGCTGATCGCCCCGACCGGACAGGTCGTTATGCATCGCCCGCAACGCGTGCAAAGGTCGTCTGCGAGTTCGGGAACGAACAGTCTGCCTGGCCCCGGCCTGAAACCGATCGCGTCCTCGGGGCAGGCATCGCGGCAGGCCATGCAGGCCACGCCCGAGCGGGCCAGGCAGGCATCGGCGATCTCGATCGCTGCCTCGCCGCCGGCCGCCCCGGATGTGCGCCAGTTGCCGGTCAGGAAGAGCCTGCGGTTCATGGGCGTGTCCGACAATCGCTCAGCCTCCCGGCGGTCCCGGAGGGCCGAAGACGATCTGCCACATCCACACGAGAAAGCCGTAGCCGCCGACGACGCCGACGGCGAGGATCGGCCAGATGCCGAAAGCCAGCACCAGGAAGGTGAGCAGTTCCTTCCGCCTGGGAGCGCGGCCCATATCGCCCGCTGCGGCCAATTCCTGTTTGTCCTGGGGCATGAGAACCTCATGTGCCTTGGACCCGCGCCCAGTCTCCTCCGCGGCGCTTCGCCGCGATGATAACGCAGGCGGACGAGGAATTTCAACGCGCGGTTATGGGAATATCATCCGGCCCGCATGCCCGGAGTGCTCAGCGGTGGCGCTTGTCCCACCATTTTTCGAATTCCATGACCGCGAGCAGGGTGGAGGCCGCAAGCAGCAGCCAGGCCCATTCGACGAGACTCACAGGAGCAAGGCCCAGCGTGTCGCTCAATCCCGGCATGTACATGGCGCCGATGTGCAGCGCCTGTGCGGCGATCACGCCCAGGACCAGGAACCGGTTGGACAGGAAGCCTCGGCGGAAGACCGAGTGGTGCTCGGAACGGCTGTTGAAGGTCTGGAAGTTCTCGAACAGCACGAAGAGGAGGAGCAGCATGTTGCGTGCGGTGTCGGGATCGGTGCCTTTCTCGAGAAGCCACCAGAAGAGCGCGAAGCCGCCGAACCCCATGACCACCGTCGAGTGCACGATGCGGCGGATCATCACCCGGTCGAAGATCGGCTCGCCCGGCCTGCGGGGCGGGTAGGCGAGTTCGTCGCCTTCGGCCTTTTCCGTTGCCAGCGCGATGTCCTGTATGCCGTTGGTGACAAGGTTCAGCCACAGAAGTTGCACCGGCAGGAGCGGCATGGGCAGGCCCAGCGGGATCGCCAGCAGGAACAGGACGACTTCCGCCGCTCCCGTCGACACCACCATGAACACCACCTTGCGGATGTTTGCATAGGCAATGCGGCCTTCCCGTATGCCGGCGACGATGGAGGCGAAATTGTCGTCGGTGAGCACGATGTCGGCGCTCTCGCGGGCCACGTCCGTGCCCTTGCGCCCCATGGCCACGCCGACATGGGCGTGGGTCAGGGCGGGGGCGTCGTTCACGCCGTCGCCGGTGGCCGCCACGAAATGCCCGCCGCGCGCCAGCGACAGGACGATGCTGAGCTTCTGCGCCGGGTCGACGCGGGCATAGATGCGGGCTGTGCGCGTCAGGCGGTCGAGCTCGGCTTCGCCGGCCTCTTCCGCCCGGCGCACCGCTTCGCCGGTGACCACCTGCGCCTCGGTGAACTGCAATCCCGCCTGCGCGGCGATCGCGGCCGCGGTGCGCGGATCGTCGCCCGTCACCATCGCCACCTCCACGCCAGCAGCGCGGCAGTCGGCGATCGCCTGGGGGACTTCGGAGCGGATCGGATCCTGCATCCCCGCCATTCCGAGGAAGAGGAGGTCGACCAGATGGCCATGGCCGTACCGGCCGTCCCCGACTTCCGCAACCGTGCCTTCGGCGAAGGCAAGCACACGCAGGCCGCGCGCCGCCATCTCTTCTTTCTGGCCGAGCAACGTCGCGTGGTCGATGGGCACCGGCCCGCCGCCGGTATCCATCTGCGCGGCCATCGCGATCAGGGTTTCCGGCGCACCCTTGACGAAAATGCGCACGCCCTTGCCGCGCCGGTGGAAGGAGGCGGCATAGCGGATGTCGGGCTCATAGGGGATGCGTGCGACGAGCGGGTATGTCTCCTGCACATCCTCATACCTGATTCCCGCCTTGCGGGCGGCCGCCAGCAGCGCCACGTCGACCGTGTCGCCAAGTCCCTTCCAGCCGGTCACGTCCCGGGAAAGACGCGCCTCGTTGGGAAGGCTGGCGGCCTTCAGCAGTGCCGACACCCGCCCCCGCGCGTCGAGGTCGCCGGGACAGGTGCTGTGGACGGCGCAGGCTTCAAGGTCCTCGCCGGCCTCGAACACGAATTTCGTCCCCTCCGGCAGGCAGACATCCGTGACGGTCAGTTCGTTGAGCGTCAGCGTGCCGGTCTTGTCGGTGGCGATGATGGTGCAGGAGCCGAGCGATTCCACCGCCGGCATGTTGCGCACGATGACATGGGCAGCCGCCATGCGCCGCATGCCGACGGCAAGCGCGATCGAGATGGCGACCGGCAAGCCTTCGGGGATGGCGCTCACGGCAAGCCCGACCGCCATCAGGAAGAGCGTGTGGAAGGGCATGTCGCGCAGGCTGCCGACGATGATGAGGAGCACCACCGATATGCCGACGGTGACGGCGATCAGGCGCGAGAAATGTTCGAGCCGGATCATCAGCGGCGGCTGCGTCATGGGCCGCTTGCCGATTTCGCCGGCGATGCGGCCGAGCTCGGTTGTGTGTCCCGTCGCCGAGACGACGCCGCGGCCGCGGCCCCGCGTGACCAGCGTTCCCGCATAGGCACGGGAGGCGGGCGGGTCCGGAGCGGCCGGGCTCTTTCCCACCGCCGCCGATTCGCCGGTCAGGAGCGACTCGTCCACCTTCAGGTCGATCGCCTCGAGGAGCTGGATGTCGGCCGAGACACGATCCCCGGCCTCCAGCAGCACGAGGTCGCCGGGCACCAGTTCCCGCGCATCGAGCCTGCGCGCGGAGCCGTCGCGCACGACGTGCGCCTGCGCCACCTCGTATTGCCGCAGCGCCGCTGCCGCGCGTCCGGCCGAATACTCCTGGGCGGCACCGACGATGCCGTTGACGAAGAGGACGGCGCCGATGAAGAGAGCGTCGCTTACATCACTCAGGGCCAACGAGACGAGCGCCGCCGCCAGCAGGATATAGATCAGCGGGCTCAGGAACTGCCGCAGGAAGACCGCGAGCAGCGACGGCGGTCGGGGCTCCGGCAGTGTGTTTGGACCGAAGCGGGCAAGGCGGGCGGCGGCCTCGGCCTCACTGAGGCCGGCAAACTGCTCCATGGTGGCGCCGCTGATGTTCATCTGGTCGACTGCCTCGGCTTGTCCTCGTTCCGGTCCTGTCCGAAGCGATGCGGCGCTCGGCGGGAGGCCGCGGTTTCCGTTCTGGTTTCGCAAGCCGAACATGCCTGGGGTTGTTTTGCCTTGATCGGCATCAAGCGGGCTGCGTCCCTGCAATGCAGCCTGAAAACCGATGATCGGATCCGTGGATGCACAAAGGACGCGGCAAGCCCTTGAATCTGTGCATCGCGCTTTCCGTTAGGTGCCGGTGAGCAGTCTGAGCGCGATCGCCCACATCACACAGGCGATGAGCGTCTCCAGAACACGCCACGCCAGCGGCCGTTCAAACAGGGGGCGAAGCCGGGCGGCGCCGTAGCCGAGCGCGAAGAAGAACGCGAAGGACCCCAGAATGGCGCCCACGGCGAAGGACGCCCGATTGCCGGCGAACTGGGTCGAAATGGTTCCCAGGAGAACGACCGTGTCGAGATAGACATGCGGGTTCAGCCAGGTGATGGCGAGACAGGCCACCAGCGTGCGGAACAGGTCGGTCATCTCCCGCGAGGTGTCGGCGGCCAGCGCCGCGTTCGAGCGCAGCGCCGACAGCAGGCTCTTGGCGCCATACCAGAAAAGGAAGGTGGCTCCGCCGAAGCGCATGACGGGCTCGAGCCAGGGCAACCATTTGGTGATCGTCTGGAAGCTGGTCACCCCGACCGTGATGAGGATGGCATCCGAAACGGCGCAGGCCAGGCAGACCGCCAGGACGTGTTCGCCACGCAGGCCCTGCCGCAGCACGAATGCGTTCTGCGCGCCGATGGCGACGATGAGGCTCAGGCCCATCGTCAGGCCCGTGAAGAACACCATCATGTCCATGTGAAGGGGCCTAATCCATAAAACGGACCCTTGAGTTATGCGGGTTTGATCGGTTAGACAAATTAAAGATACTAAGCTTGATTAAGGAATCCTAATGATTGACTACGCCGCCGCACGCGCCGTCGCCGCGATCGTCCGGACCGGCAGCTTCGAAAAGGCCGCCGCCGCGCTGAACGTGACCCCGTCCGCCGTCTCGCAGCGCGTCAAGCATCTCGAGGAGCGGTTGGGCGCGGTGCTGGTCGAGCGCGGCACGCCGTGCTCGGCGACGGAGAAGGGCCTTTGGCTCTGCCGGCACATGGAGCGTGTCGGCATGCTCGAGAAGGAGCTGATGGAGCATCTTCCGGGGCTGGCCGATCCCGGCTCCCCGGCGGCACGGGTGACGCTGAACGTGGCCACCAACGCCGACAGCCTCGGGACCTGGTTTCTCGATGCCCTTGCCGCTTTCACCAGGCAAACCGACTACCTGGTGGACATTGCCATCGATGACGAGGACCACACGGCCGATTGGCTTCGCCGCGGCCGGGTCGTTGCCGCCGTGACCTCGACGGAAAGCCCCATCCAGGGCTGCCGCGTGACCCCGCTTGGCGCGCTTCGCTACCACGCGACGGCGAGCCCGGATTTCGTCGCGCGCTATTTCCCCAACGGCGTTACGGCCGAGGCTTTCGAGAAGGCGCCGGCTCTCACCTTCAACCAGAAGGACCGTCTTCAGGCCATATGGGCGAGGCGGGTCTTCGGTCGCGAGATGATCTTTCCCACGCACTGGCTCCCTTCGACGCAGAGCTTTCTCGAGGCAAGCCTCGCGGGAATGGGATGGGCCCTCAATCCCGTCCAACTCGCCGGCGATCACCTGCAGTCGGGACGGCTCGTCGAGATCGTTCCCGGAGCGACGCTGGAGCGTCCGCTGTTCTGGCAGATCAATCGATCGGCGGCCGATCAACTGACCAGTCTGACGCAGAGTGTCCTCGCCGTCGCCGGCCTCAAGCTCGGCTGAACGGGACAGGAGGGCATTGCTTCGCTCCCGCATTTCGGGAGAATGACCGAACACTTTGAGAGCACAAAAGAGCAGGTATCCGAGCATGAGCATGACGAGCGACGCCCGTTTCTGGGACCGGGCTTCACGGAAGTACGCGATGGGCGCGGTCGCGGATCAGGCCGGATACGAGCGCACGCTGGACCGCACCCGCGCCTTGCTGGGGCGGGGCGACCGGGTGTTGGAACTGGGCTGTGGAACAGGCACGTCCGCTTTGCTGCTCGCGGACCATGTGAAAACCTATCTCGCGACGGATTTTTCCGTCCGGATGATCGCGATCGCCGACGAAAAACACGCCGCCGCTCCCGTCGCGAACCTCGTCTTCAAGGTTGCGACCGCGGAAATGCTTGCGAGCGAGGCGACACGGTTCGATGCGGTTCTGGGATTCAACTATCTCCATCTGGTTCGCGACCTGCCCGGCACGCTGCGAAGCATCCATGCCCTGCTTGCGGCCGATGGCCTGTTCATCTCCAAGACGCCGTGCGTCGGCGACATGAATCCGTTCATCCGGTTTGCCTTGCTGCCGGGAATGCGGATGATCGGTAAAGCACCCTACGCCGGGGTCTTCCGCGCGGAGGAGCTGAGCCGGCACATATCTGCCGCAGGCTTCGACATCCTTGCCACGGAAAGCCACGCAAGCACGGGCAACGAGGCGCGTCCCTTCATCGTGGCGCGCAAGGCCTGAGCATATCCCGCAGCCTTCGTGATCTCTGCTCCGGGGACCGGACAGGTCCCGTGGAAGTCTCGCATAGGCCGCTCTACCGGAACGGAGAATACGGTGGCACGGAGCATCTACGACAATCTTTGTGCACCCGCTACAACGGGGCTATACCGCTTGCGATGCGCCAACCGCTCTCGAATCTCGTTTCCGACCTGATCGGCCTGCTTCCGCAGGATGAGCGAAAGCTTCTGCATTGGCTGTCCGTTCAGGACGGGGACGGCGATCCGCCCACCGTGACCGTTGCGAGCCATCAGCGTGGTGCGGCGCAGCGGCTGGCGGCAAGACTTCCGCACGTGGTCAGCTATCGCAGTGAGGAACGCACCCTCGTCGTCGAGACCGCCGATCTTGCGGATGCCCTCAAGGCGATCTTTCTCGACCGGTCGCCGCAGGCCTTCGAGCTCGATCCGGTTGCCCGGATCATCGCGGCGCAGGAGCGGGAAGATCATCGAGAAGCGCTGTCGCTGTTCGAGGAGAATGGCGGCGTCTATTTCATCCATTTTCATGGGAACGACGCCTGCCTGGACGTGCTGAACCGCTTCCCGAAGAAGGTGGTGGACGCGCAGGAGACGCTGACGCTCGCTCTTGCCATGCACGCGCTGAAAGCGGGCAACGTGACGCGTGCGCGCTTCCTGATGGTGCGACGGTTCGGCGACGAGATGCACAGCCTGGAAGCGGTGATCCGGAACCGGGAAGACTATTCGCTGGCCGTGCGCCAATTCCGCTTCCTCATGGCGATCTACGAGGATCAGGCGGTCTCCAACGACCTGCGAACATTGCTGTTCGACATGCTCGCCGAATTGCCCGTCGACGATCATCTGCATCGCGGCAGCTTCTACAACGCCATGCTCTCCGTCTGCCTGCAGCGGCAGGAACTGAACGAGGCCGAGGAGGTCGCAAAGCGTGCGCACCATCATTACCAGGAGGCGCAGGCGCATCTGCTGCTCTTCTACATCGAACTGCACCGAGTGGTTTTTTCGCTGCAGCGCGGCATGCTGGGCGAGGCCGAGCGCTGGGTTGCGCAGGCGCGCCAGGCGCTCGATCGGGTTCGCTTCGATGCGCCGGCGGACCGGCGCCTGCTCGATCTGCTCGACGGCGTGGTCGCCTATGAGAAGGGCGAGCCGGAATATCTCGTGCGTTTCATCGCAAAGGAGTTCGACAAGTTCGCCTATGGCGAAATCTGGCCGACGGTGGTCGAACTCGCGCTCGTCTACTGCTCGCAGGTGGTCAGCCGGCAGGTCGGGCTCGGCGCGGCGATCAGCTTCCTCGACAAATGGCGTGTGCAGGAGTGGCGGTCTCGGCGCTTCAACCTCGCCATCACCATGCGGGAAGTCGATCTCCTGCAAAGCGCCAATCGCTGGCAGGCCGCCGCCGACAGGCTGATGGCGGTTCAATCGCGCATCAACCTGACATGGGTGGAATCCGCAGAGGATGCCCTTTCACGCCTGGTCGATCCCATCGAAATAGAGCTTGCCATGGCGTGGCTGCGCCATCTCATCCAGCATCTGCCGCGGCGGCCCCTGCTGCGCGATCAGATCGATGCGCTGCTGCGCAACGAGCATATCGGCGGGCGGGACCGGGGCAGGCTGCGTTTGTGGGCGGCCTATCTGGCGCGCCTGCACCGCGACGTCACCCGGGCGCGCCACCTCTTCTCGGAACTGCTGGACGACGTCGTGCGCATGGGCACGACCACGCATCTGCTCGGCGACATCGGGCTTATGGACGCCTTGCTCGATGACAAGCGCATCGCAACGCATGTGCTGTCCAGCGCCGACAGGCGAGCGGCGGTGCGCAAGCTTCACGGGTTCTCGCCGAAGCGGGAGCGCGACGGGATGCCGCTGACCGCCCAGGAACTGCGCGTGCTGCGCCTGGTCGCCGAAGGCGGGACCAACAAGTTCGTGGCGCGCCAGCTGCGGCTTTCGGAAGTCACGGTGAAGTTCCACCTCACCAACATCTACCGCAAGATGGGGTGCCGGAAGCGCGCGGAGGCGATCTCGGGGGCGCGTTCGCTCGGCTGGATCTGAACAAGAACCTATACCAGATTTGCCAAAACCTAGACCTTTCGAGCGTTGAAGCCGACGGCCGGGCCGCCGCAAGATGAACCGAGCAAAGATCGCGCGGCGACAGCGCGACATCTCGGGGATCGCCATCGGATGCAGGAGAACTATCTCTACACGTTCGCAAAACGCATCGCCGGCTTCGTCGGCGTGCTGTTCGTCCTGTCGCTGATGATCTTCATCCTGGCCCGCGTCGTTCCGGGCGATCCGGCGCGCATCGCGCTCGGTCCCAGCGCCTCGCAGGAGCAGGTCGATGCGATGCGGATGCAGATGGGCCTGGACCGGCCGCTGACCGAGCAATATGTCAGCTATGTCGCCAACGCCCTCAGGGGCGATCTCGGTCGCTCCCTGATTTCCGGCCGTCCCGTCACGAGAGAGATCGCCGCACTGCTGCCGGCCACGCTCGAGCTGGTGCTGGCGACCGTCATCCTGATGGTCCTCATCGCCGTTCCGCTCGGCGTCGTCACCGCGCGCTATCGCAACAGCTGGATCGACAATACGGGCCGCTTTTTCTCGATCGTCGGCGTGACGATGCCGAGCTTTCTGTTCGCGATCCTGCTCCAACTCTTCGCGGCCTACTTCCTGTCCGACTGGCCCATCATCGGCCGCATCGACCACACGCTTGCCGCGCCGGCCGGCCCGACGGGGCTGCTGCTGGTCGATTCGCTCTTGCATGGCCGCTTCGACGTCTTCGCCGACGCCTTCCAGAGGCTTCTCTTTCCCGCCATCGCGCTGGCCATGTCCGGCATCGGCCAGATCACGCGCATCACGCGCTCGGCGATGATCGAGAACCAGCGTCGCGACCACGTGCTGACGCTGCAGTCGTTCGGCGTGCCGGACCGGGTGATCGTCTTCCGCTATCTCCTCAAGCTGTCCTCCATCGCGCCGCTCACGATCATGGGGCTGGAGTTCGCGTCTCTCATCGGCAACGCCTTTGTCGTCGAGCTGGTGTTTTCCTGGGGCGGCTTTGCCTCCTACGGGCTGAACGCGATCCTGCAGAAGGACCTGAACGCGGTGATGGGCGTGGTGCTTTTGTCGGGCCTGTTCTTCATCGTCGCCAACATCATCATCGACATCATCCTGCTCATGCTCGACCCGCGCCTGCGGCTGAAGGAGGCGCGCTGATGGCCGCCAATGCGACCCGCGAACTGGAGGCGCTGACGCCGCGCTACATGGCGTGGTATCGCTTCACGCGAAATCCGACCGCCATCATCGGCGCGTTGATGGTGACCTCCGTGGTGCTGGTGGCCGTGCTGGCGCCGCTGATCGTGCCTTATCCCGAACATGCAGGCGCGGCCGTCAATTTCCGGGCCCGTCACGTAGCGCCGGATCTCGCCTACTGGCTGGGCACCGACAAGGTCGGCCGCGATATCCTGACGCGCGTCATCTACGGTTTCCGGGTCTCGCTGCTGCTCGTCGTCGGCGTGCTGGCCGTTGCGGTTCCGCTGGGCGCGGCGCTCGGCCTGGCCGCCGGATACTTCGGCGGCTGGACCGAGCGCATCATCACCGGTCTCACCAACGTCATGCTGGCGATTCCCCCGCTGGTCATGGCGCTTGCCGTCGGCAACGTGCTGGAGCCGAACCTCGTCAACGCGATGATCGCCATCACGCTGCTGTGGTGGACGTGGCATGCGCGGCTCGTCTACCGGGTGTCGAAATCGATCGCGGCGGAGGATTTCGTGGAGGCCGCGCGGCTTGCCGGCGCCAGCCATTGGCACGTGCTGACGCGCGAGATCCTGCCGAACTGCATCTCCGTCATTTCGGTGAAGACGACGCTTGATGCCGCCTTCGTCATCCTGTTCGGCGCGACGCTCTCCTTCCTCGGGCTCGGCGTCAAGCCGCCGACACCCGATCTCGGCTCCATGGTCGCCGACGGGCGTCAGTTCCTGCCGGAAATGTGGTGGGGCGTGCTCGCGCCGGGCTTTGCGATCTTCTACGCGACCCTCGGCTTCAACCTGCTGGGCGACGGCCTGCGCGACATGTTCGACGTGGAGGTCTGACAATGGCAAACCTTCTCGACGTCACCGGCCTCAACGTCGCCTTCCGCACCTATGGGCGCCGTCATCACCTGCTCAAGGATGTGGCGCTGTCGATCCCCGAGGGTGGGCGCGTCGCGCTGATCGGCGAGACCGGATCGGGCAAATCCGTGACCAGCAAGGCGATCCTGGGGACGCTGCCACGCAATGCGGACGTGGAGGGCGGGGAAATCCTGTTTCGCGGCGAGAACGTGCTCGACATGCCACGCCCACGCCGAGACGCGCTGAAGGGCACGGCCTTCTCCGTCATCATGCAGGACCCGCTGTCGTCCTTCAATCCGGTGTTCAGGATCGGCCGGCACCTCGATGACGTGATGTACTATGCCGACCGGCGCCTGGGACGCAGAAGCAGCGCCGGGCACCGCCGCGATCGCATCTTCGAGGTGCTGCGCAGGGTGCAGCTCGACGACCCGCGGCGCATCGTGGACGCCTATCCCTCGCAGCTTTCGGGCGGCATGCGCCAGCGTGTGCTGATCGCGTTGTCGCTGTTGCACCAGCCGGACCTGCTGATCGCCGACGAGCCGGGCACCGCGCTGGATGTGACCACGCAGGACGAGATCATGAAGCTGATCAACAGGCTGGTCGCTGAAAACGGCCTGTCGCTCCTGATGATCACCCACAATCTCGGCGTCGTGCGGCAGATGGCCGACGACGTCTATGTCATGCGGCATGGCGAGATCGTCGAGCATGGCGCGCTTTCGACGATATTCTCCAGCCCGCGACAGGCCTATACGCGCCAGCTGATCGAGGCCATCCCGCCGCTCTACGGTGCGAAGGTGGAGGACCAAAAGCCGGCCGAGGCCGATCCCATCGTCGAGATGCGCGGCGTCACCAAGATGTTCGAGCAGAAGCCCTGGATCGGGCAGGGCACGCGGCACGTCGCCGTCAATGACGTCTCCCTGTCGGTGCGCCGGGGCGAAGTGTTCGGGCTGGCCGGTGAATCCGGCTCGGGAAAGACCACCGTCGCACGCATGATCATGGGTCTCATCGGTGCGACGGAGGGCTCGGTCACGGTCGACGGCAAATCCGTCGAGGACGAGCGCGGCAGCGACGCCTTCCGGCGTAAGATCCAGATCGTCTACCAGAATCCGGGCACCTCGCTGAATCCCAAGCGCACGGTCGGGCAGGCCCTCAGCGTGCCGCTCGCCTTTGCCGGCATGCGCGGCGCGGCGCTGGAAGAGCGTATAGTGGAACTGCTGCGCCAGGTGGACCTGCCGGCCAATTATGTCGGCAAGTATCCGCATGAACTGTCGGGCGGCCAGAAGCAGCGCGTCGCCATCGCGCGTGCGCTTGCCGCCGATCCGGAAATCATCGTCCTCGACGAGCCGACCTCGGCGCTGGACGTGTCGGTGCAGAAGAACGTCATCGCGCTCCTGACGCGGCTGCGCGAGGAGCTGGGCCTCACCTATCTCTTCATCTCGCACGACCTTTCCCTGATGCGCAATTTCTGCAGCCGCATCGCGATCATGCTGCGTGGAGAAATCGTCGAGGCCGGCGCGCCGCGCGAGGTCTTCGACAACCCGCGGCACCCCTATACCCGCGCCCTGATTGCCGCCGTCCCGGTGATCAGCGACGAGGAAGAAACACGCAAACCCCGCGTGAGCGACGAGGAGCGCAGGCGCTACCTCGTCGACACGGCGGCCTGAGAATCCGATCAGAAAGGCAGGACAAGAACGATGTATCGTCTAGGGATCGATGTCGGCGGCACGAACACCGACGCGGTGATCATGCAGGGCCGCAACGTGCTGTCGGGCGTCAAGGCCTCGACCACCGAGGATGTCACTTCCGGTGTGATCGAGGCGATGGAAGCGGCAATCTCCAAGGCCGGTGTCGACCGGGCGAAGATAACCAACGTGATGATCGGCACCACGCATTTCACCAATGCGGTGATCGAGCGTCGCCATGTCAATCCGGTGGCGGTGATCCGCCTCGGCCTGCCGGCGACCGCCTGCCTGCCGCCGATGGTCGATTGGCCCGACGATCTGCGCGAGGCGGTCGGCGGCCATGGCTATCTGGTGCGCGGCGGCTATGAGTTCGACGGGCGCGAGCTCGCAGCGCTCGATCTCGACGAGATCGACCGCATCGCCGACGACATCGCCGCCAAGCGCATCGGCGCTGTCGCCATCACCTCCGTGTTCGGCCCCATCAACGCCAGGATGGAGGAAGAAGCGCGGGCGCGGCTCCACAAGAAGTGCCCGGACGTTCCGGTGGTGCTGTCGAGCGAGATCGGCCGCATCGGCCTGCTCGAGCGCGAAAGCGCGGCGGTGATGAATGCGAGCCTGCTCAAGCTCAGCGCCCGCACCGTCGACGCGTTCGCCCATGCGCTGAAGTCGGCGGGCCTCGATTGCCCGTTCTTCATCACGCAGAACGACGGCACCCTGATGGGTGCCGAGATCGTCAAGCGCTTCCCGGTCCTGACCTTCGCATCCGGCCCCACCAACTCGATGCGCGGCGCTGCCTTTCTCACCGGCGTGCGCGACGGCATCGTCGTCGACATCGGCGGCACCACGACCGACATCGGCTCGCTGCAGCACGGCTTCCCGCGCCAGGCGGCGACGGTGGTCGACATCGGCGGCGTGCGCACCAATTTCCGCATGCCGGACGTGTTCTCGATCGGACTGGGCGGCGGATCGCTGGTGCGCCAGAAGGGCGATGCGGTAACGGTCGGTCCGCAATCGGTCGGATACCGGATCACGAAGGAGGCGCGCGTCTTCGGCGGCGACACGCTGACGACCACCGACATCGCGGTGGCGCGCGGCGAGGCATCGGTGGGCGACGCATCGAAGGTGGCCGATCTCGACCCGGCGCTGCTGGATGCCGCCCGCGAAGAGATAACCCGCATGCTGGAGCGGGCCATCGAGCGCACGCGGCTGTCTCCGGATCCGATCCCGGTCATCGCCGTCGGCGGCGGCTCGATCCTCATGCCCGACCGGATCGGCGATCTCGAGGTGATCCGCCCGGACAATTTCGCCGTCGCCAACGCGGTCGGCGCGGCCATCGCGCAGATCAGCGGCGAGGTCGACCGCATCTTCTCGCTGGAGAAGGGGCTGACGCGCGAGATCTGCCTGAAGCAGGCGGAAGACGAGGCGCGCGAAAAGGCGATCCGCTCCGGCGCGGATGCCGCGACCATCGAAACCATCGAGCGCGAGGACGTGCCGCTGGCCTATCTGCCGGGCAATGCCACACGCATTCACGTCAAGGTCGTCGGAGAAATGGGTGGTCACGATGCTTGATCGTGCGGAAGGCAGGTGGCGTCTCGACGAGCCGATGGTCGAGGCGCTGGAAATCGGCTCCGGCATCCTCGGCACCGGCGGCGGCGGCAACCCCTACATCGGCAAGCTGCGTGTGCGCCAGGCGCTGCGCGAGGGCCACGTGATGGAGATCGTTCCGCTCGACAGTCTTCCCGACGATGCCCGCGTCGTCGCCATGGGCGGCATCGGCGCGCCGCTGGTCTCGCATGAGCGCATCAAGGAAGGGCGCGAGGGTCTGCGCTGCGTGCGCGCGCTGGAAGAGCGGCTCGGCATCAAGGTGGACGCGATCGCCTGCGAGGAGATCGGCGGACAGAATTCGATGGAGCCGCTGATCGCCGCCGCCATGGCCGGTCTGCCGGTCGTCGACTGCGACGGCATGGGGCGGGCCTTCCCGGAGATGCAGATGACGAGCTACGCCATCTATGGCCATCGCTCGACACCGAGCGTCATGTGCGATCCGCACGGCAATGTCGTGATCTTCGACCATGCGATTTCGGAGCTTTGGCACGAGCGCATGGCGCGTGCCTGCGTCGTCGCGCAGGGCGGTGCGTCGACCTTGGCCAGCGCGCCCATGTCCGGCGAGTTCATCAAGCGCTTCGCCATCCCGAATTCCTATTCCAAGGCGATCGCGCTCGGAAACGCGGTGCTGGAAGCGCGGCGCGCGCATCGCGACCCGGTCGAGGCGATCTGCCGAAGCGAGGACGGCAGGGTCGTCTTCCGGGGCAAGATCACCGACCTGAAGCGGCATCTGGCCGGCGGCTTCGTGCGCGGCGAGGCGATCATCAAGGGCTTCGACAGCTATGACGGAGACGAGGCCTCGGTCCACATCCAGAACGAGTTCCTGATCTTTTCCCGCAACGGCGCGGTGGAGGTGATCGTGCCCGACCTGATCGTGATCCTCGACGCCGACAGCGGCGAGGCGATCTCGACGGAGATGCTGCGCTACGGCCAGCGCGTGGCGGTGCTGGCGATCCCGTGCCACCCGCTGCTGCGCAGTCCCGAGGCCCTCGAGGTCGTCGGCCCCAAGGGCTTCGGGTTCGACGACCTGGTCTTCAAGCCCATGAGCACGGATGGTGAGGGAGGCGCGGCATGACCTCGTTTTCGGTGACGGCCGACGACATGGAGGCGATCGCGCTCGGCGGCGCCTTTCTCGGCACGGGTGGCGGCGGCGACCCCTATATCGGCAAGCTGATGGCCAAGCAGGTCATCGCCCGGCACGGGCCGGTGAAGGTCATCTCGGCCGACGATCTCGCCGACGATGCGCTGTGCATACCCGTCTGCATGATGGGCGCGCCGACCGTCATGGTCGAGAAGCTGCCGAACGGGGAGGAGGCCCGCGAGGCGCTCAGCCAGCTCGAGACCTTCCTCGGCCGCAAGGCCGATGCTCTGCTCTGCATCGAGGCCGGCGGCCTGAACTCGACGATCCCCTACGCCGTCGCGGCAGCCACCGGTCTGCCTCTCGTCGACGGTGACGGAATGGGCCGGGCCTTTCCCGAACTGCAGATGGTGACGCTGACGATCCATGGCATCTCGGCCACCCCGATGGTGCTGGCCGACGACAAGGGCAACAGCTCGGTCATCAACGCGATCTCGAACCGGTGGACCGAGCGGCTGGCCCGCTGCCAGACCGTCGAGATGGGCGGGGCGGCGCTCGTTGCGCTCTATCCCATGAGCGGTGCACAGGTGAAGCGCGGCATCCTGCATGGCTCCATGTCGCTGATCAAGGAGATCGGCGAGACGATGGCGTCGGAGCGCAGGGCCAACCGCAATCCTGCGGATGCGCTGGTCAGGCGGCTCGACGGCAAGCGCCTCTTCACCGGCCGGGTGGTCGACATCGACCGCCGCACGGTCGGTGGTTTCGCGCGGGGCAGGGCCGAGTTCAAGGGCATGGACGAGGACGAGGGACGCAACTTCACGGTCGAGTTCCAGAACGAGTTCCTGATCTGCCGCGACGACAAGGACGATCTCCTGGCGGTGACGCCGGATCTGATCTGCGCGCTCGACGCCGATGGCGGCCTGCCGGTGACCACCGAGCAGCTCCGCTACGGCCTGGCCGTCACCATCATCGGGCTTTCTTGCGACCCGCAATGGGCGACGCCCGAAGGCCTCGAACTCGTTGGCCCCCGCTACTTCGGCTACGAGCAGGACTACGTGCCCCTGAGAGAATTGTCCCGTTGAGAAGGACGAAAACCGGTTGGAACCACAGAAGAGGAACCTGACATGAGATCGATCAAACATGCGCTTGCCGCGGCAACGCTTGCCGCGGCCACCGCGCTGACTGCCCCGGCAGTCGCGCAGGACAAGCTTTCGCTTGTCGTCAACGTCGTCCAGATCTTCGGCACCGTCGACCCGGCCAAGGTGACCGACTACACCGAATATATGGCCGCCGTGAACCTCTATGACGGCCTAACCACCGTCAGCAGCGAGGGCGAGGTGATCCCGCAACTCGCCGAAAGCTGGGAGATTTCCGACGACAACCGGACCTACACTTTCAAACTCAAGCAGGGCGCCACCTTCCAGGACGGCAGCCCGGTCGAAGCCAAGGATGTCGTCTACACGATGCAGCGCCTGCTGGCGCTGAACGAGGGGCCGGCCTATCTTTTTTCCGACCTCGTCCAGCCGGACAACGTCAAGGCGATCGACGACCACACCGTTGAGATCCTAATCGACCGGGTCTACGCGCCGTTCATTTCCGTCACGCCGTTGATCCTGGTCGTCAATTCCGACGTCGTTTCGGAGCAGGACGGCGAATGGGGCGAGGACTACCTCGCCGAGAACAGCGCCGGCGCAGGGCCCTACAATCTCAGCGGCTGGACGCGCGGCGCGGAGATGATCCTGCAACGCTACGAGGGCTATCACGCCGGCTGGCCCAACGATCGCCCGATCGATGAGCTGCGCTTTGTCGTCACGCGAGACGAGGCAACCGTGCGCGCGCTGGCGCAACGCGGCGAACTCGGCATGTCGTCGCAGTATCAGAGCAGCGAGACCTACGGTGCCATCGAGGCGCTGGACAATTACAAGCTGATCGAGGCCAGCACCGCCACCGGCTTCTATCTCAAGGTGAACAACCAGGTCGCGCCGACGGACGACATCCACATACGCCGGGCGATTGCATATGCGCTGGACTATGCCACGATCCGCGAAGTCATCTATCCCGGCGGCGAGATGAAGAGCGTCTTGTCGCCGCTCTTTGCCGAAGCCCATCTGGATGGTCTTCCGTCGCCGGAATTCAGCCTGGAAAAGGCCGCCGAGGAGGTCGCCAAGTCGAAATATGCCGGCGGGCAGCCGATCAAGCTCAGCCATGCCTATGTCGCCAACACGCCGTTCGAGGAAGAGATCGGCCTGCTGTTCAAGTCGACGCTGGAGACCATCGGCTTCGAAGTCGACCTGCAGCCGGAGCCCTGGAACCGCATCACCGAGCTTGCCACCAAGGTAGAGACGACGCCGCACACCTCGCAGGTGTTCTACGGGCCGACCTATCCGTCGCCGGATTCGGTGTTCTTCGTGCAGTATCACTCACGTGCGGCCGGAACCTGGTCGTCCATGTCCTGGGTCAAGGATCCGAAGATCGACGCCATGATCGACGAGTCGCGCCAGACGGTGGACGAGGCCGCGCGCAACGCGATCTACAAGGACATCCAGGCGCACATGCACGAGACGATGGCGGAGATCCCCTTGCTGACGCAGCTCAAGCGCATGGCTGCCCATTCGTGCCTGCAGGGCTATGCCGAAGTGCCCATGCAGAGCTGGGACTACGACTTCTCGCGGATGTGGTGGGCCTGCGAGGGGTGAGCGAACGAAGGCCGGTAGCTGCAACCGTCATCGCTCCGGTGAAAGCAAGGGGCCGCGATGCAAGTCGCGGCCCCTTGCTTCATACGGCGACGAGCTTCGACAGGAAGCGGCGGCTCCGCTCGTCCTGGGGGGCGTCGAAGAAGCGATCCGGCGGAGCAGTCTCGACGATCTGTCCGGCCTCCATGTAGACGACCCGATCGGCCACCCGGCGCGCAAAGCCCATTTCATGCGTCACGACGACCATGGTCATGCCCCCTTCTGCGAGCGTCACCATCGTCTCCAGAACCTCGCTGATCATTTCGGGATCGAGCGCCGATGTCGGCTCGTCGAAAAGCATGATCTTTGGCTCCATGCACAGGGCCCGGGCGATCGCGGCACGCTGCTGCTGCCCGCCCGAAAGCTGACCGGGGAATTTGGCTGCCTGGTCGAGGATCCTCACCCGGTCGAGATAGTCGCGCGCACGCGCTTCCGCTTCCTTGCGGGGTGTCCTGCGCGACAGGATCTGCGGCAACGCGCAGTTCTCGAGCACGGAAAGATGCGGGAACAGGTTGAAATGCTGAAACACCATCCCCGCCTCGCGCCGCACCTCCTCGATATTGCGCAGATCATCCCCGAGTTCGATCCCGCGGATCCGGATGGCTCCGGAATCGTGGCGCTCCAATCTGTTGAGGCATCGGATAAGCGTCGATTTTCCCGATCCGGATGGTCCGCAAATGACCACACGTTCCCGCTCGGCAACCGCAAAATCAACATCCCGCAATGCGTGATAGGAACCGTAGTACTTGTTGAGTTCAGTGACTTCGATCGCTTGTGTCATGACTGGCTTCTTGATTTGATGCCTGTTTCAAGATGGCGGGAATACCGCGCGATCCCGAAGCAGATTATGAAATAAATGCCCGCCACAAAAAGGTAGGCTTCGATCGAGGGTGCCGGCCAGGCCGGGTCGGTCGCCGCGCTGCGAGCGGCGCTGAGCATGTCGAAGACGCCCACGATGAGGACGAGCGATGTGTTCTTCACCATCACGATTGCCGTGTTCGTGAGCGGTGGGATCACCTTCTGGATGGCCTGCGGCAACACGATGTGCCAGACCGCCTTCCAGTAGGGAATGCCGAGGGCCTGCGCGGCTTCCACCTGCCCCGGGGGCAGCCCCTGGAGCCCGCCGCGAATGACCTCGGCGAGATAGGCTGCTGCAAAGACCGTCAGTGCGGCGAGCGTGCGCCCCAGCTTGTCGATCGTCCAGTCGGCAGGCAGGAACAGCGGCAGCAGGATCGCCGCCACGAACAGGAGCCCGACCAGAGGCAGGCCGCGCACGATCTCGATGAGGAAGATCGAGAGGCCGCGCACGACCGGCAGCGATCCGCGGCGTCCGAGCGCCAGGATCACGGCAAAGGGAAAGGCCAGACCGAGGGACAGAACCGCAAGGAGCAGCGTGACCGGCAAGCCGCCCCATTTCGACGTCGGCACAGGGCTGAGACCGAAAATCCCGCCCCCCATCAGCACCAGCATGACCGCGATGCCGGCGCTCCAGACGAGCATCAGTCGTCCGCCCCACAGCCGGGGCGACAGGGTGAGCAGCACCAGCGCAAGGATGAGCGCGATCACGAGGATGGCGCGCCATTGCGCTTCCGGCGGATAAAGGCCGAACAGGATCAGCCGCAGTTTTGCGGCGATGAAGGCCCAGCATGCGCCCCCGCCCCGGCAGTCGGCGGGCGCGGCAACGGCCCAGTGGGCGTCGAGGATTGCCCATTCGAACACGGGAACGAGGGCGACCAGGATGGCGATCGACACCAGCGTGAGCACGGCCGACATGCGGTCGCCCCACAGGCGTGCCACCAGGCGAAGAGGGAATGCTGCGCTTGTGATTGACTTCGAACGTGTCATGGCTTCAGCGCTCCACCAGCGCGATCCTGGCGTTGAACCAGTTCATCAGCAGCGAGACCGACAGCGAGATCGTCAGAAACACGCCCAGCATGATCATGATGCTTTCAAGGGCCTGGCCGGTCTGGTTGATGACCGTGTTGACGATCAATCCCAGCTCCGGATAGCCGACGGCCACCGCCAGCGTCGTGTTCTTCACCGTTGACAGATATTGCGACGTCATCGGCGGAACGATGATCCGCAAAGCCTGCGGCAGGATCACCTTGAACATGATCTGGCGCTCCGTCAGGCCCAGCGCCCGTCCGCCCTCCCACTGGCCCTTGCCGACGGCTTCGATGCCGCCGCGGATGATCTCCCCAGCAAAGGCAGCCGTATAGAGCGAAAGTCCGATGATGATGGCCGTGAATTCGGGCGACAGATAGGACCCGCCGCGGAAGTTCAAGCCCGTCAGGACGGGGCTTTCCAAACCGATAGGGCGCCCCGCGAGCCACCAGACCACGATGCTTGCCAGAACCCAGAGGCCGGACGCGCCGGTCACACGCCATGCCGTCGGCACGTTGGCTGGCCAGCGCCGCGCGGTGAGGGCGAAGGCCGCTGCCAGCAGAGCGGAAAGTGCGAAAACCCATCCTGCACCCTGGCCGAGCGTCAGCGCGGGCGCATAGACGCCGCGCAACGACAGGAAAACGCCGGGCAGCGGGTTCAGTGCGAGCCTTGGCGCAGGGAAGACCGAAGTGGCCACGCCGTAGCAGAACAGAAGCTGCACGATCAGGGGAATGTTGCGGAACACGGTGACGTAGGCGGCGGCAAGGCGTGACAGCATCGGATGGGCCGAGAGCCTCGCCAGGGCCAGCGCGAGGCCTCCCGCTGTCGCCAGCCCGATCGTGATCACCGACAGCCAGATCGTGTTGGCAACCCCGACGACATAGGCCCACAGAAAGCTGTCCGACGGTGTGTAGGCGACGACCGTCTCGGAGATCGGAAACCGGGCCGGGCGGGTGAGGAATCCGAAACCGGTGCGGATGCCGCGTTCGGCCAGATTGTCGATCGTGTTGCCGCCGATCCACCACAGCAGGCAGGCCAGACCGCCCAGAAGGGCGATCTGAGCCGTCCAGCCGCGGAGCCTGCTCGAATACCAGAGCGTGCGCAGCATGGGTTACTGGAACGCCAGCGGGAACATCAGCCCGCCGTCCTTGTACAGCGCGTTGTAGCCGCGCTCGAGCTTCAGGGGACTGTGCTCGCCGACATTGCGATCGAACATTTCGCCGTAGTTTCCGAGCGCCTTGATGATCTGGTAGGCGAAGTCGTCCTTCAGTCCCAACGCCGTGCCGTTGCCGGGATCCGTGCCCAGGAAACGGGCGATGCGCGGATCCTCGCTTTGCAGCATCTCCTCCGCATTGGCCTGCGTGATGCCGAAATTCTCGGCGGCGATCAGCGCCTGGATCGACCAGCGGACGATGTCCAGCCACTGATCGTCGCCCTGCCGGACGGCAGGCGTCAGAGCGTCCACATAAGGTGTTGCGGGGAAGATGATGTAGTCGTCGGGATTTTTCGCCATGCTCGCGCGCACGGAAGCCAGCGCTCCGGCATCGGTGATCAGCGCATCGCAGCGCCCCGAGAAGAACGCCTGGCGCGCGGCCGACGTGTTGTCGAAGACCACGGGCTGCAGGTCGAGCTGATGTTTCGTCGACACGTCGTTCACCACGACCTCGGTGGTCGACCCCGTCTGGACGCAGACCGAGGCACCGGCCATGTCCTCGACCTTCGCGATGCCGAGCGACTTCGGCATCATGAAGCCGGTGTACTCGAAATAGTTCGGCTGGGTGAAATTGATGCCGTTCGCATCGCGCTGAAGCGTCCATGTCAGCGTCCGCGGCAACACGTCGATCTCGCCCGTCTGCAGCGCGGGGATTCGCTGCTGTCCCGACAAGGGCACGAAATCGACCGCGTCCTTGTCTCCGAGAACGGCGACCGCCACGGCGCGGCAGGTCTCCACGTCCAGTCCACGCCAGTAGCCGTCTCCATCGGGGGCGCCGAAGCCCGGCGTGCCCTGGCTCGCGCCGCAGATCAGTCGGCCCCGTTCCTTGACGGTTTCAAGGGTGGTGGCGGCTTGTGCCGCCGTGGCAAGGAGCAGACTTGCCATCGGCGCCAGCAGGGCGGTGAGCTTGAGGTGATCCATCATGTGTTCCTCCTGTCGGTTTCTCTTTGCGTTCTTGCTTTTGGTCAGCTGGTTTCATCCCGCGCCAGGCGCTCGAAGAAGCGGCGCAGGTCGGTGCGCAGGTCCTCGGGGTCCTCGATGCCGATGCTGAGGCGCAGGATGATGCGTTCGTTGCGCGGATCCGGCGTGGTGCGATGGCCGGAAATGGCCATCGGGGCGATCAGGCTGCGCGTCCCGCCCCAGGAGGCGCCGATGGCGAAGATCTCCAGCCCGTCGAGGGCGATGGCGAGACGCTCCTCCCACGCTTCGGGAAGAACCACGGAAAACAGGCCGCTCGCTCCGGCGAAATCCCGTTTCCAGATCTCGTGTCCGGGATTGTCCGGAAGGATCGGCGACAGGACTTCGACCGGATAGCGGGCGGCGATCTCGGTGGCGATTTCACCCGCGACCCGCCCGCAATGAGCGATGCGCAGCGCCATGGTTTCAAGCCCGCGCAAAGCCAGCGAGATGGCATCCGGCGCGGTGTGAAAGCCGAGCATCCGCATGATGTCCCGCAACCCCTTGCGCAGGGCCGGATCGCTCACGCTGACTGAGCCCATCAGTATGTCGGAATGGCCGCCGGGGTATTTCGTCAGGGCCTGCATGGAGAAATCCACGCCATGCGCAAGAGGCTTGAAGAGCAGGGGGGTCGCCCAGGTGTTGTCGATGCCGGTCAGGATGCCCCGCCGGCGGGCATAGGCCACGATCGCCGGGACGTCCTCGATCTCCATCGTGGTCGACCCCGGGCTCTCCATCCAGATCAGGCGTGTGCTCGCCGTCGCGAACCTTTCGATTTCAGGGCCCGACCCCGGTGGATATGTGGACCAGGAAATGCCGAGCGTGGACAGGAAATCCCGGCAAAGCCCGTTGACGGGCGGATAGGCGGTTTCGGCGATCAGCACGTGATCGCCGGGTTTCAGGACGCTCAGGAAGACAACGGCCACCGCCGCCTGGCCGGAAGGCAGAATGACGGTCTTGCATCCGCCCTCCAACGCGGTGATCTGCGCCTCCAGAACCCGCTGGGTCGGGGTCCCGTGCATTCCGTAGGAATAGCTGTCCAAATCCCTGTCGCCCCGCGTGGCATAGGCTTCGGCATTTTCGAACACGATTGTCGAGGCCCGATGCGTTGCGACGCAAAGGGACGCGAATTCGTCTTCGGCGACGGCGGGGTGATGAACGGTCAGGGTAGAGTCGCGCATGAATGTCTCCGGTTGGCCTGGAGACATTTGCAGAACGCATCTAGTACGTATACTGATGTGACGGCATGGCTCTATGTGAAAAACTGATGTGAAGTATCGCCAGATCGAAGCCTTCCACGCGCTCATGATCTCCGGGTCGACCGTTCGGGCGGCCGAGATAATGGGGATCACGCAGCCTGCCGTCTCGCGCCTGATCGCCGAGCTCGAACATGCGGTGCGCTTTGCGCTGTTCGATCGGGTTCGCGGGCGGCTGGTGGCAACGCCGGAGGCGCATCTGTTCTTTCGCGAGGTCGATGAAAGCTTCAGGGGATTGGATCGGTTGCGTGCATCCGCGGCCGCGATCCGGGACTATGGCGAAGGCAATCTCAGAATAGGCTGTTTCGCGGCGGGCAGTGTGAGCCTGGTGCCGGCCGCGATCCGTGCTTTCCGCATCAAGCATCCCGCCATTCGCCTGACGTTTCATGTGAAGTCGTCGGCCGACATCCGCAACGGCGTCGTCGACGGGCAGTACGATATCGGCCTGGCGGCGGACGAGATCGACCGCGCAGGCGTCGATACGCAGGTTTTTGGAAGCTATGCCGGTGTGATCGCGATGCCCGGCGATCACCCTCTGGCCCGGCATGAAGTGCTCGAGCCGGCTCATCTGAAGGGGGTTCCGCTGCTGGGCCTCGTCGCGGAGGACCGCGCCCGTCAAAGGTTGGACGCGCTGCTCGGCGCCGAGGGGATAGTGCCCGACTATGTTCTGGAAACGCCGAACTCCGCGACGATCTGTGCGCTCGCCGAGGAGGGGAATGCGGTGGGGCTGGTCAATCCCATGGTGATAGCCGATTTCCGCAGCCGCGGCCTGACATTTCGCCCTTTTGCACCCAAGGTGATGTTCCGCTCGCTGCTGCTCTATCCCGCAAACACCCAGAAGTCGCGTCTGGTGCTGGAGTTCTGCAAGGCCCTCTTGTCGCAGCGCTGACGTGTTTGGCGGTTCCCGCATCTCCATGCCGGCGGCTTCCCTGCTTGCGCGGTCGCCCGCCGGTCCGGCTGGAGCGCAACCATCGCTCAGACTTTGCGCTTGCCCCCGTGATGCGGCAAAAACTTCGAATTCTGCCTTGTGCCGGCAATGCGCACATCGGCATCGTGGGTCTCCAGGCCTTCCAGGATGGGGCAGCCGGGACGCGCATCCCCTGCGCATTTCATCGCCAGATCCTCAAGCGCTGCGGCCATCTGCTCCAATTCCTGGATCTTCAGTCGAAGCTCGGCGATGTGATCAAGAGCGATCCGCTTGACGTCGGTGCTTTGCCGCTCGCGGTTTGTCCAAAGGTCCAGAAGCTTCTGGATGTCGGCAACCTGGAAGCCGACGTCGCGCGCTGCGCGGATGAAGCGCAGCACGTGAACATTGTCTTCCGAATAGTCGCGATACCCCGAAGCCGTGCGGTCGGCCGCCGGAATGAGCCCGATCTCCTCATAGTAGCGGATCATCTTCGCCGAGACGCCCGATGCCTTCGCCGCTTGTCCGATGTTCATTGGTTCTTCCTCATGCGGGGCAGCCGGTCCCACGAGGGACCGGCCACGATGGTTGATCAATGGGCGGCCTTGAACCGGCGGAGCCTCAGCGCATTGCCGAGCACGAAGACACTCGACAGGGCCATGGCGCCCGCCGCGATGACCGGCGTGAACAGGATGCCGAAAGCCGGATAGAGCGCCCCCGCGGCGACCGGGATCAGGGCCGTGTTGTAGGCGAAGGCCCAGAACAGGTTCTGACGGATATTCGTGATCGTCGCCTTGGACAGGGCGATCGCGTTCGGCACGCCCAGAAGGCTGCCCGACATCAGCACCACATCCGCTGCCTCGATGGCGACGTCCGTGCCGGTGCCGATGGCAAGGCCCACATCCGCCTCGGCGAGCGGCGGGGCATCGTTGATGCCGTCGCCGACGAAGGCGAGCTTGCCATACCGGCTCTTGAGCGCGCGGACGGCATCGACCTTGCCGCCCGGCAACACTTCGGCCACGACCTCGTCGATGCCCAGCCGCGCCGCGACCGCCCTGGCGGTGCGGGCGTTGTCGCCGGTGATCATCGCGACCTTCAGGCCGAGATCGTGCAGGGCCTTGATCGCGGCGGGCGTCGTGTCCTTGATCGGATCGGCGACGGCGATGATCGCCGCAAGCGCGCCGTCGATCGCCGCATAAAGCGGCGACTTGCCCTCGTTCGCCAGGCGTTCGGCAGCCGCGCCGAAAGCCGCGACGTCATGGCCGAGTTCGCTCATGTAGCGATCGGCGCCGATCTCGACGCGCTTGCCGTCGGCCACCGCCTTCACCCCGAAGCCGGTAAGCGATTCGAACGCCGACACGAGCGGCAGAACGAGGCCTTCTCCTTCCGCGGCGTCCACGATCGCACGGGCGATCGGGTGCTCGGACCTGGTCTCGACGGCGGCGACGAGGCTGAGGACCTCCGTCCGGACGAAACCGGGGCTGAGCTCCAGATCCGTCAGTGTCGGCTTGCCTTCGGTCAGCGTGCCGGTCTTGTCGAGCGCGACGACCTGGGCGTCTTTCAGCAGTTGCAGTGCCTCGCCCTTGCGGAACAGCACGCCGAGCTCCGCACCGCGGCCGGTGCCCACCATGATCGAGGTCGGCGTCGCCAGACCCATGGCACAGGGGCAGGCGATGACCAGCACCGCCACGGCGTTGACCAGCGCGAAGGTCAGCGCGGGCGAAGGCGCAAAATAAAGCCACGCCGCGAAGGTGAGCGCTGCCACCGCGAAGACGGCCGGCACGAACCGCATGGTCACCTTGTCGACGAGGGCCTGGATCGGCAGCTTGGAGGCCTGCGCTTCCTCGACCAAGCGAATGATCTGCGAAAGCACGGTGTCACTGCCCACCGCCGTCGCACGGAACGCAAAGGCACCCGTCTGGTTGACGGTGCCGCCGACAACCTTGCTGTCGATGGACTTCGACACCGGGATCGGCTCACCCGTAATCATCGATTCGTCGACATAGCTGTCGCCCTCGATCACCTCGCCATCGACGGGAATGCGTTCGCCGGGCCTGACCTCGACGATATCGCCGGTGATGACCGCAGCAAGCGGCAGATCCTCCGCCTTGCCGTTTCGGCGAACGCGCGCGCTGCGAACCTGGAGCCCCGCCAGGCGCTTGATCGCCTCGGATGTGCGGCCCTTGGCACGGGCCTCGAGCAGCCGGCCGAGCAGGATCAGCGTCACGATGACGGCGGCGGCTTCATAATAGACGTTGATTGTGCCGGGCGGCAGGAAACCCGGCGCGAAGGTTGCGACCAGCGAATAGAAATAGGCCGCGAGCGAGCCGATGGCGACCAGCGAGTTCATGTCCGGCGCACGGCGCCAGAGCGCCGGAAGCCCCTTTTCATAGAAGCGGATGCCGGGGACGAAAAGAACGATCGTCGTCAACACAAACTGGATGTACCAGCTCCATTGCATTCCGATGGTGCGCGCGATGAGGTCATGCACGCCGGGGATGAAGTGGGCCCCCATTTCCATCACGAAAACCGGCGCGGTCAGCACGGCGGCAAGCGTGAAATCGCGGGTCAGCTCGCGCAGCTCGGCTTCTTTCTTCTCGGCGTGCGCGGCATCTTCGTCGGTGCGCTCGGCGCCGATCGCCTTCGCCTCGTAGCCGGCGCCCTCGATCGCCGCGATCAGGATTGCCGCCTCGGCCGATCCCTTGATGGTCGCCCGCTCGGTCGCAAGGTTGACGACGGCTTCGCTGACGCCGGGAACGGCTTTCAGGGCGCGCTCGACATTGCCCACGCAGGAGGCGCATGTCATGCCTTCGACCGCGAGCTCGACAGAACCGGCGCCGGCGGCGCCCGCCGGTACGAAATAGCCGGCGTTCTCGACCGCCTTGACGAGCGTCGCGCGCTCGATGGCTGCGTGCGTCGTGATGCTCGCCTTTTCAGTGGCGATGTTGACCGATACGGTTTCGACACCGGGCACGGCCGCAAGCGCGCGTTCGACGTTGCCCACGCAGGAGGCGCAGGTCATGCCCTCGATGGGCAGGGATATAGAGGTCGTCAGGTCTGTTTCTCGAACTGGGGCATTCATGGGGGTGTTCCTGTTCCGGTATTCGAATGTGAACGGAAGATGGGGCTTCCCACCATGGGAAGGTCAAGGGGCATTTTTTTCTTTTCGAAAGTCCTTGACCTTCCCATGGTGGGAAGCCCCACTTTAAGCGCCGTGAGATCAAACCAAGGAGATTTCTCATGGAACTCAAGATCGAAAACATGACCTGCGGCGGTTGTGCCCGGGCCGTCGCAAAGGCCATCCAGTCCGTCGATCCGGACGCCAGCGTCGAGGCAAATCCCGAGGCGCGCACGGTCAGGGTCGAAACGACCGCCTCTGCGGCGTCGCTTCGGCAGGCTTTGCAGCAGGCCGGCTATCCGGCGGCGGCAAACTGATCGTGGCGAAGACGATGAACAAGCTCACCCCGATCTTCATTGCCGGTGTGGCCGCCGTCAGCGCGGGGCTGGCCATCGCCCAAAGCCAGTTGAAGGCAGACGATACGATGCCGGCCGATCATTCCACGCACGGAACACCGGCCGCCGCATCCGACGCTTCTTCCACGCAGGCGTTCGCGGCAGCCAATGACCGCATGCACAAGGACATGATGATCGAATTCAGCGGCGACGCCGATATCGACTTCATGCGCGGCATGATCCCGCACCATCAGGGTGCCATCGACATGGCGAAGGTGGTGCTGCAGTACGGCAAGGACGCGCAGGTCCGCAAGCTTGCCGAAGAGGTGATCGAAGCCCAGGAAGGCGAGATTGCCATGATGAAGAAATGGCTCGCCGAGCGTGGAGAGTGACGGAGGCGGCCTTGAGCCGCCTCACCGCCGGGCCTTTTCCTTGACAGGATTGCGTTCGGCCTGCACCTTAAAGCGGCCCCGAACCCGTCAATCCTGCGACCGCTGAACCTCCTCGCGCAGCCAATCGCAGAAGCTGCGCGCCGCCGGGCGCTGGTCGCCTTCGCGGATCAGGGCGAAATACCAGTCCGGCCCTTTCAGCACAGTGGCCAACGGTGCGACGAGCAGTCGATCCTCCAGAAGGGACCGAAAGAGCGTCGGCGAGAGCAGCGCCACGCCGAGGCCGCCCACCGCCGCATTGGCGATGAGTTCGAAGATCGAATAGTCCACGGAGGCGAAGCGCAAGCCGCCCGGCATGGACCGCTCGGCCCGCGCGAACCACTTTGCCCAGTCGGGATGAGGCAGGAGGTCGAAGTTTGCCAGATCCTCCGGCGCAGCGAGAGTCCGTGATCCGAGCAGGTTTGGCGCGACCATCGGCGTCACGTCGACAGGCATGAGAGGGTATTCGTCAAGCCCATCCCATCCCCCGCGTCCCGTCCGGATGGCGACATCGAAGGCCGTCGGATCACGCACATCCGAGGAAATGTCGAGCTCGATGGAGGCCCCGCCCGCTGCTCGGTAGCCCGACAGGCGCGGCGCCAGCCAGCGGGATGCAAATGTAGGCGGTGCTGTTACCCTGAGCGGCGTCGTCCCTGCCCGAAACGCATCGAGGGCATTGTTGAGATGGTCCAGTGCGTTGCGAACCTCGCACGCCAGCGCTACAGCGGCAGCGGTCGGAACAACCCTGCGCCCCGCGCGCGTGAACAAAGGCTGGCCGAGTTCGGCTTCGAGGCTGCGGATGCGCAGGCTGACGGCGGCGGGCGTCAGCGCCAGGCGATCGGCCGCGCCGGCAAAGCTGCCGACGCTCACGCACATTTCGAAGATCCGGAGGGATTCAACAGAGGGTCGAATGATTAGTTTTCCTTGTCATACGGGCAAGGAATGCGCGTTTTGCCGCCGCGATGGCTTGATGCACAGTCCTTCTTAAATCGGAAGGATAGGAGTTCCGCCATGTCGCCGCAATCGAGCACTGCAACCCTGATAGCCGGGCTGATCGACGTCTTCGCCGATGCCGCGCTGTCTGGCAATCCTCTGGCCGTCGTCGAAGACGCAGATGGACTTTCCGAGGCGCAGATGCGCCGGATCGCCGGCGAGTTCAACCAGGCCGAAACGACCTTCGTCATGCGCAGCGGCCGGGCCGATCTCAAGCTCCGCTCGTTCACCGCAGCGGGCGCGGAAGTTGGCGGTGCCGGTCACAACGCGCTGGGAGCCTGGCTCTGGCTGGCGCAGGAAGGCAGGCTCGGCCCGATCGACGCTCCCCGGCTGTTCCACCAGGAGATCGGCAATGAGGTTCTGCCGATCGAGCTCCGCCCCGTCGACGGGCGGATCTTTGGCCATATGAAGCAGGCAAGGCTCAAGCTGGGGCCGGCGCTCGTCGAGGTTCCACCCCTGGCGGCGGCCCTCGGCCTGGCGCCGGAAGATATCTGCGCCGAGCCGGCTCCGCGCGTCGCCGATACGGGCGTGGCGCACCTGCTGGTGCATCTGCGCGATGCTGCGGCGGTCGATCGTGCTGAGCCTGCCAGCAAGGGCCTCCTCAAGCTCCTCGGCGCGGTCGCGGCCGAAGGCTGCTATGTCTATGCCCTGGAAGGCCCTGTGCCACAGCGCGCCTATGCGCGGTTCTTCAACCCCACGGTCGGGTTATTGGAAGATGCGGCGACCGGCACGGCGGCCGGGCCTCTCGGCGCTTACCTTGCAAGCGAAGGCCTGATCTCGGACTCCATCGAGGTCGAACAGGGCACCAGGATGGGGCGGCGCAGCATCCTCCAGGTCAAACTGGCCCCGGAGCCCGAGATTTCCGGCGCCGGCATCGTCGTCATGCGCGGCACGCTTTCCATCTGAACTGCAACGGACGAACCACCGAAAACGACAGGGTGCGCGGCCTCACGCCGGACGCCGGCGCGAGCGCCCAGCTTCGACGACACATCAGCAGGATGGGAACGACATGATCCTGACCCGCCGCAACTTCAACAGAGGCGCGCTTTCGCTGCGCGCCGCCATCGCCAGCACACCCGCAACCGCACAATCCCAGGAGGAAGGCCAAATGCTCTCGATCACTCCCTATAAGATTGAGATCGGCGACGAAGCGATCGCTGATCTCAAAGACCGTCTCGGCCGGGTGCGCTGGCCCGAGCCGATCACCGAGGATTGGTCACGCGGCCAGCCCATCAAGCTCGTCAAGGAGCTGGCCGATCAGTGGCGGAACGCTTACGACTGGCGCGCACACGAGCGCGAGCTCAACCGCTATCCTCACTTTATGACTGAAATCGACGGCCAGCCGATCCATTTCATGCACATCAAATCGCCGGTGCCCGATGCCTTGCCCCTGATCCTCAGCCATGGCTGGCCCGGCAGTTTCGTCGAGTTCTTCGACCTCATCGGGCCGCTGACGGACCCGAAGGCACATGGACTCGACGAGTCGATCGCTTTCGATCTGGTCATCCCATCGCTGCCGGGCTTCGGTTTCTCAAGCCCGATGAGGTCGCCGGGCTGGGACAGCGCGAAGACCGCCAAAGCCTGGGACAGGCTGATGAAAGGGCTGGGCTATGAGCGCTACGGTGCCCATGGCGGCGATGCCGGCGCTCTTGTCGGGCGCGAGCTTGGAATACTGGCGCCGAAAGGCCTCGTCGGCACACATCTTCTTCAGATATTCGCCTTTCCCTCGGGCCAGCCGGGCGAGATGGAGAAGCTCTCCCCATTCGAACTGGAGGGAATGGCAAACCTCGCCAATTTCGAAAAATACGGCGGATACCAAGCCATCCAGTCGAAACGCCCTGGAACGCTCGCCTTCGCCCTCGTCGACTCGCCGGTCGGCCAATTGGCCTGGAACGCGGAGTTGTGGTTCGGCTTCGAGGGCGCCGGTGCCGACCATATGGACCGCGAGCTCTATCTGACCATCAACTCCATCTACTGGTTCACCGCCACCAGCGGGTCGGCCGCCAACGTCTATTACGAGGACACCCAGACCGGAGCGGGATATCGGGAAACAAACAATCCCACACCCACTGGCGTTGCCGTGTTCCCCGAGGACTTCCGATCCGTCCGCAGCTTCGCCGCGCGCTCCAACAACATCGTCCACTGGACCGAAATGCCCCACGGCGGCCACTTCGCCGCCTCCCAGGCGCCGGACCTCCTCGTGGCGGACATTCGCAAGTTCTTCGGGAGCTTGACCGGCTAGGCTTTATGCGTGATGCGCATGAGAGATATCCCAATAAATGCATTGGACAGATGTGCCGCCGAATGGTTCAACAACAGGTGCAAGGCATCGATCCTTGTGTTCGGGGCTTTGACCCGTTGCGGATTGGCGAAAAGTCATCCCTTTCATGGAGCTGGTGGTGCGTTTGAAGACAATCAAAAACGCGAAACCTTGGTGGGGAACAACAACAAACACAACCAGTGCATCTCCAGGAGAAACGGATGCACTCGCGGCCTTCGGGCGGGGTGTGGACGTCTCATGCATACACCAAGCGGCGGGGCAGGCTAGGGGCCCGGCGACCAGTTCTTCGTATTCGATCATCCAAGCAGAAGAATCCGGAGACAAATCATGAATTTACTTCCCAAGATACTGTTGGGGCTCAGCGCGCTGACCTTGGCCGCGACGGGTGCAGCGCCGGCCATGGCCGAGTACCCGGAGAAACCGGTGACGATCATTGTCGGGTTCGGTGCCGGCGGCGGCGTCGACACGGTCAGCCGCGCGGCGGCGAATGCGCTTGGCGAAAGCCTTGGCCAGCCGGTCACCATCAAGAACCAGCCGGGTGCCGGCGGCGGGCTCGCCACGACCGCGCTCAAGGCGATGCCGGCCGACGGCTACAACGTCGTCGCCACCACCTCGACGACGCTGACCTTCGATCCGCATACGCAGGAGCTTGCCTTCAATGTCGACGACTTCGACTACATCGCCGCTTTCGGTGTGTTTCCCGAGGCGCTGATCTCGCTGCCTGGCCGCGGCTGGAAGACCTTTGCCGACACGCTGGCCGAAGCCAAATCCAAGGGCGAGCCGATGAGCTACGCCTCCACCACCTCGGTGGACCGCGTGGTGGTCGGGATGATCGCCAAGCAGGAAGGCGTCACACTCAACCCCACGCCGACCAAGGGCGGCGCGGAGGCGGTGGCCCAGACGCTGGGCGGCCATGTGGATTTCGCCTACAGCTCCGGCACCTATTACGCCCAGGCCGAGGCGGGCAATCTTCAGGTTCTGGCTGTCTTCGGCGACGAGCGCATCGACGGCTTCCCCGATACGCCGACCCTGCAGGAACTGGGCTACGACATTTCCAGCATGAACATGGTCCTCTTCCTGATCCCCAAGGGCGCGCCCGACGAGGTCAAGGCCAAGCTGACGGAAGCCTTCGGCGCCGCCGCAAAGGACCTGCAGTTGCTGGACACGCTGAAGAAGCGGAACATGGGTTCGTTCGTGCCGGTGGGCGAGGAGATTTCCACCCTCATCCACAAGCAGAGCGAGCAGTTCAAAGCGGCTGTCGAAGCAAGCAAGTAAGATGAACGGCGACATTCAGGGCAGGCGCATTTCGCGCTTGCCCCAGTTCAGGAAGGCCCTTGGCGAATTGATCGTCGTCGGAGGCGCCAGTCTGGCCATGATCTTTTGGATCATCCCGGCCCAGACGAGCGCAGGGGGCGAACTGGGTCTTTCGCCGCAACTGGTGCCGACGGTCTGCTCGGCGGCAATCGGTCTTCTGACCCTGTTCCGTTTCATCGCGACTTTGATTTCGACACCGACGCGGGAACCCGGCGACGATGCGCCGATCCACTATGCGCTGAGCATGATTGCCGCCACCGTGGCCGGCATTGCCGCGATCGCCTATCTGGGCTGGGCCGTCGGCGGGGCGGTCCTTGCGCTGCTGGTGCTTCTGGTGCTCGGCGAGCGAAGGGCGCTCATGCTTGCGGCGCTGCCGGTTCTGGTCGCGGTGCTGTTGTTCCTGATCCAGAAGATGGGGATCTAGGTTGGAGAACATTCTTCTCGGCGCGGGCGACGCCTTCTCGCTAACGGCGATCGCGGCCGTGTTCGGGGGCATCCTGCTCGGCTACATCGTCGGCGTGGTGCCGGGGCTCAGTCGGCCGGCGGCGCTCGCGGTTGCGGTTCCGCTGACCTATTACATGACGCCCATCGCGGCCATTGCGTTTCTGGTCGGCGTGACGAAGGCGAGTGCGGCGGGCGGCGCCACGGGCGCCATCATGCTCAACACGCCGGGCGAGCCGAGCTCGGCGGCCACCTGCTATGACGGTTATCCGCTGGCGCGGGCGGGCAAGGCCGCCAAGGCGTTGAAGATCGCGCTGTATTCATCGGTGTTCGGCGACATGGTCTCGACGCTGGTGCTGATCGCGCTCGCCATGCCGCTCGCCTCCTTCGCCCTGAAGATGGGACCGGTGGAGATGACGTCGGTGATGATCTTTGCGCTGACCTTCATCGCGGCCCTTTCCGGCACGTCTCTCACCAAGGGGCTGGTGTCGGGCATCTTCGGCATCCTGCTTGCGACCGTCGGCCTCGACCCGGAAAGCGCCACGCCGCGCCTGACCTTCGGCATGATCGAGCTTTTCGACGGAATACCCCTTGTGTCCGCCACCGTCGGCATGCTGGCCTTCACGGAAATGCTGGTTCAGGCGGAGGCCTATATCAGGGCGCGCAAGACCGGCGAGGAAATCCAGAAGATGGAACTCCTGCCGGACGACAATGGCGTTTCGCTGGAAGAGGTCCGCGAGGTGGCGCCGACCGCCGTCCGTTCGACGCTGGTGGGGATCGCGGCAGGCATCATCCCAGGGCTGGGGCCCACCATCGGCGCGTTTCTCGCCTATGTCGTGGCCAAGAAATTTGCCAGGCCCGGCGACCGTTACGGCGAGGGCGACATCAAGGGCGTCGCTGCCACCGAGGCGGCGGACAATGCCGTGCTGCCGGCAAGCTTCATTCCGCTCTTCGCCATCGGCTTGCCGGGCAGCGTTTCGGCGGCGATCCTGGTTGCCGCGTTCATGATGCACGGCGTCGTGCCGGGCCCGCTGGTCTTCGAGCAGCATCCGCGCCTGATGTACGGCATCTATGTCTCGATGCTGGTGGCAAGCTTCTGCATGCTGATCGTGGGCCGGGTCGGTCTCACCTTCTTCGCGCGGATCGGCAGCGTTCCGGCTGTCATCATCATCCCGATGGTGATCGTCTTCTGCACGCTCGGATCCTTCCTCGAACATCATGCGATGTTCTCGGTCTATGCGATGGTGGTGCTCGGCGTGGTCGGGTACTTCATGCAGCGCTACGGCTATTCGGTCGTCACATTCCTCATCGGCTTCGTGATCGGGCCGCTGTTCGAGCTGTCGCTCCGCCAATCGATCATCGTCACCAATCATCGGCTGGAGGCGGTGCTGCAACACCCCATCGCCCTAGGCTTCCTGGTGATGTCGGTGGCGGCGGCGATCTTCTTCGTCAAGCCGGCGGGCAAGCTCGCCCAGGCGCAACAGACCGGCGTCTGACCGGAATGGTGAAAAGCCCGCCCGCCCGGCGGGCCTCTTCCTTCAGGGGACCGGCGTCAGCCCCTTGCCGCGAAAATCGGCATGGACCTCCAGAAGATCGACGAAGGCGGGCAGGCTTGCCGGCCGATAGCGGTTCGGATGCCAGAGGGCGAAGACCATGTCGCTGATCGTGTGGCCGGCCGAGACGAGCGCGGCCGAATTGTCGAGATGGTGGACCTCGCGCGCGGAGGAGGAGACCACGGCGATGCCATGCCCGTCGCGCGCCAGCGAGATCAGTGTGTGCGTGCTGTCGCTTTCCAGCATGATGCGCGGGCGTATGCCGACACCGGCGCAGGCATGATCGAAGAGCTGGCGGGTCAGGAAGCCGCGCCTGAGAACGAGAAAGCGGTCGTCCGAAAGTTCCCGGATGTCGATCGCGCGGGCCCCCTTGGCGGGATGGCTCTCGGGCAACACGGCGAAGAGCTCGGCCTTGAAAAGTTCGCGGCCGACGAGATTGCAGGTGTTGGTGCGGCTCGCCACCGCCATATGCACGCCGCCATTCTCGACGAGTTCGACAAGGGCGTCGTTATGCGCCTCGCTGATGACCAGGTTCACATTCGGATAGAGGCGGGCGAATTCCGTCATCACCGGCGAGATGAGGCCGGAAATGGTCTGCGGGGAGGCGCCGATGCGCAGCAGGCCCACATGGCCGTGCTCCAGCCCGTAGGCGCGGTTGATCAGCGCCTGCGCCTGATCGAGAAGCTGGGCCGAATGCATGAGAAGATCGTCGCCCTCTGCCGTCAGCACCAGCCGTTTTCCGATGCGCTCGAACAGCTTGACGCCGAGCTTGCGTTCCAGCGCCTGTATCTGGCGGGAGAGCGCCGGCTGGCTCAAATGCACGACTTTCGCGGCTCCCGAAACGCTCAATCGTTCGGCCACGGCGACGAAATTCTGCAGCTCCTTGAGCTCGAGCATGATGTTTTCCCCCGGTGTTTTATCAATGCATACGATGCATATCGATGGCTATTTTAAATGCATTGGACACAGCAATCAATCGCTGACAGATTGCCGCTGCAAGCACGGTAACGATGGTTGCGAAGCGGCATCGGGTCGGAGATTCAATATGAAAATCAATATCAACGCCGATATTGGCGAAGGCTTTGGAAAATTCAGAATGGGCAATGACGAGGAGCTTATGCGCCTCATCGGCTCGGCCAATATCGCGTGTGGGATGCATGCCGGCGATCCCACCATCATGGTGCAGACGGTGGAGCTCGCAAAACGCGAAAACGTCTCCATCGGCGCGCATCCGGGCTTCAACGATATCTGGGGATTCGGCCGCCGGCAGATCCGCATGAACCCGCTCGATCTCGAATACTCGGTGACCTATCAGATCGGCGCCCTGCAGGCGCTGGCGGCCTCGCGCGGCGCCCGCGTGACGCATGTCAAACCGCATGGCGCGCTCAACAACATGGCGCATGACGACAGCGATGTCGCGATGGCGGTGGGGCGTGGCATCAAGGCGGCCGATCCCGAGCTCATCTTCGTTGCCAATGCCGGCTCGCAGATGACGCGTGCCGGCGAAAAGCTCGGACTGCGCATCGCCAATGAATCCTACGTGGATCGCCGCTATGACGACAACGGCAAGATGCTCTCGCGCGAGCTTGAGAACTCCGTGATCCGTTCGCCGGAAGAAGCGAGCGAGCAGGTGGTGCGGATACTGGAGGAAGGTGCGCTCTTCTCCGTCAGCGGCAAGCGCATTCCCGCCGAGGTCCACACCTTCTGCATTCATGGCGACGAGCCGACCGCCGTGCCGGTGATGAAGGCCGTGCGGGCGAAGTTTGCCAAACGCGGCATCGAGGTTGTAACAATTCCGCAGATGCTGGGCATGGACGCCTAGTGGTGCGATCGCAACAGATGGTACCCATCTGTTTCCTGCCAGGCTCATCCTCCCTCATGGTGAGCTTGTCGAACCACGCACAGGGTCGATGCAACGGACTGTCATGCGCAATGGCGTTCGAAGGACGCGTGGCGCTCGAGACGGCTATCCGGTGAAGCTCCATTTCAAGAGGTCCGCATGTTCATCGCCAATAGGACGGCCGATTACGGCAAGCCGCTCTCGCAGGAGGATGCCGCACTTCTCGGTGCCGAGGCGGCATCGCAGACGGAGCGGTTCCTGTCCCATCGGGAAGGCCATGCAGAGACACCGCTGCGGGCCTTGCCCGGGCTTGCCGGACAACTTGGCGTCGGTTCGATCCACGTCAAGGACGAGGGGCTTCGGCTGGGGCTTGGCAGCTTCAAGGCGCTTGGTGGTTCCTATGCGGTCATTCGCCTCGCACTCGAGGAAGCCTCGCGGCGGCTCGGGCGGAATGTGGACGTGGCCGAGCTGCAATCACCGGAGGTGAGGGCCGTGTCGGCCGGGCTGACGGTGGCCTGTGCCACGGACGGCAATCACGGGCGCTCCGTGGCACAGGGCGCGAGCCTGATCGGCGCGCGGGCGATGATCTTCGTCCATTCGGGCGTCAGCCGGAAACGGGCCGACGAGATCGCCCGCTTCGGAGCCGAAGTGATCCGTGTTGAGGGCAATTACGACGAGTCCGTCGCCGAGGCGAACCGGGTTGCCGAACAGAACGGCTGGACGGTCGTTTCCGACACGGCATGGCCGGGTTACGAACGCATCCCGGGTCTCGTCATGCAGGGCTACGTGCCTCTCTTGCGTGAGGCGCTGCGCGCGATGTCCGAACCGCCCACCCACGTCTTCATGCAGGCTGGCGTGGGCGGCGTGGCCGCTGCCATTGCCGGTCATCTGGCGGTGACTTTCGGCGCTGCAAGGCCCCGCTTCGTCGTCGTGGAGCCCGCGCGAGCCGCTTGTGTTTTCGAAACAGCGAAGGCGGATCGCATCGTCAGGATCGAACATGGTGAGCCAACCGTGATGGCGATGCTCGAATGCTATGAGCCGTCGCTCGTCGCCTGGCGCATCCTGTCGCGCGTCGCCGATGGTTTCATGACCGTGGAAGAGGAGGATGCCGTTTCGGCGATGAGACGGCTTGGCCGCCCTCTGGAAGGCGATCCCGCAATCGTCGCCGGCGAGAGCGGTGGCGTGGGGCTCGCAGGCCTCATTCGCGCGCTCGGAAATGAGCGCGCATGCAGGATGCTTCAGCTCGATGCTCTATCGCGGATTTTCCTCGTCAACACGGAAGGTGCCACCGACCCCGGGCTCTATGAGAAACTCACGGGCCTGCGGCCCGAGGCGGTTGGTGGCGCTGTCGGTTTCCGTTTTGGCGCGGGAACCAACGCCGAGATCTGAGCTTGACGTTCGTTCGGTTTCCTGAAGCGTGGCCGTGATGCGCTGCGACACCCGCCAGGCTTCAGGCATTCGTCGAATGGCTTACTGATTGAAGTCTCTCTCTGTCACGATTGCAACGCGGCTGGCCAGATTGCCCCACCGCAAACCGCGGCGGGGCTCCCGATACCGGTGGGATCAGGCAAGCTGGCGATCGGCTCCAGCTATGCCCTCCATGCAAAGCCAGCGATGCCGGCGTTCAGGCCAGTGAAGCATCTGCGGTGGCGGAAAGTCCGGATCTTCAAGACAGCCTGCGGACAGGGAGATCGCATCCTTGAGCACTTCAGCGGTCATGAAGACGATGGATCCGCAAACGGGGCAAAAATGTTGCTCCATCCATCCTCCAGATGGTCCGATCCTGCGCCAGGACTTCACCTCTCCCTTTTGGCTGGCGATCGCCGCCTTCGGGTAGATCACGCGGTAGGAGAAGGCCGAACCGGTGCAGCGCTGGCACTCGGCGCAGGCGCAGGCATAGACTCGCCGCGGCTCCCCCACACAGACGAGTTTCACCTTGCGGCAGGAACAGGTTGCCGTGCGCATCGAATTATGCATCCGCCTTCTCCATGTCGGGGTGGATGACATCGCGCCGGAACAACGGAGCGAGCGAAGCGAAGTCGGCGCTTGCACCGTTTTGCGCGAGCGCGCGGTGAAAGAACCCATCCATGGTGTGTGGCAGGGTTGCGTCCAGCCCTTGCTCCTCGCAGAATTCGAGCAGGTGTTGGAACGCGCTGTGGTGAGCGCCGATGGAAGCCAGTGTCTTCTCGTCACCTGCGAAGCGACCGCTCCGCGTGCGGTCGATCAAATCGAGCAGCGCTGCATCGACAACGGGCTTGAAGGCGAGAAACTGATTGTGGAACGTCTCGATGTCGATGCCTTCAGCCTGCGCAACCGCCAAACCTTGCAAGGCGCCGAACAGACCGCCCCACATCTGGGTGAGCAGCGCGATGTCCAGGGCGGAAGCTTGTCCCGGCGCATCGCCGACATATCGCGTCTGGCCGCCGAGAGTGAGGAGTACGGGCTCACTGGTTTCGAACGCCGATTTTGACCCGGAATACAGGAGTGCCGCCTCCGGCCGCCCGATGAAATCCGGTGTGGCCATGATCGCACCGTCCAGATATTCGGCACCCTGTGCTTCGGCCCAGGCCGCTTCCTCGCGGGCCAGCCTCGGCGAGCCGGAGGTAAGCTGGACGATGATCTTGCCGGACAGGAGAGCGGCCACCCCGTCGCCTTTCAGCACTGCGTCGCTCGCTGCGTAATCCAAGACGTTGACGAAGATGACGTCCGATTGCCCGACGACCTCTTCGACGCTGCGGCCGCTCTTCGCCCCCAGAGCGATCAGGTGTGCGCATTTTGCAGCCGTGCGATTCCACACGCTCGTGGAATAACCGTTGTTCAAGAGCGTCCTGACAATGGAGGAGCCCATGCGTCCTGCGCCGAGGACGCAGACTTCCTGTTTCATAATTTCTCTCCGTGGCTCAAGGCCGCTTGAAGGTTTTCTGTTTGGGCGCGCGCAGTGCGAAGTTATAAGAACGCCGCTGGGGATGAAGTACGCACCTTGCGGTAAGCGTCCAAAACTGTCAGGAGCCCGACAATATGAGCAGCAAGGAGCCGGACGACTGCGGGTTCAACGCGGCGCTGCAAGCGATCGGCGGAAAGTGGAAACCGTCATTGCTGTGGGCTCTGCATCTGCGTCCGCATCGCTTCGCCGAGTTGCGGCGGCTGCTGCCCGGCATCAGCGAGAAGGTGCTTGCTCAGCAATTGCGGCGGATGGAAGCCGACGGCCTGGTCAATCGGCACGATTATGGCGAGGTGCCGCCACGGGTCGAATACTCGATCACTCCCCTCGGGCTCAGCTTGAACGATGCGGTGACCGCAATGTCGAAATGGGGAAAGCAGCACGAAAGCTGGAAAGCGCGCCAAGGCGCTCCAGTTTAAAAGTTTTCAGGCCGGCTGGCGCGTCATCGCCGCGGATTGAGACATCGGTGTTGTACCATCTGGGACGGCCAATCCGCGGTGTCGGTTCTCACGCCTGCGTCAACGACGTCATGATCAACGAAAGCCAGCGGCGAGGACTGCCGCGAGGCCTTCTCGCAGGTCCTTGACGAAATATCCGGGCACCTCCAGCGACGGAAAATGCCCCCCGGTTTCGGGTGTCCTCCATCGGACGATCTGTCGGTACCGCTCCTGTGCCCAGACGCGGGGACACTTCTCGATGTCGTGGGGATAGATGCTGATTGCCGACGGGACGTCGACCCGGAGTTCGGGGTCGAGCGCGTTCACGCCGCCATGGCTTTCGTGATAGATGCGGGCCGCCGAGGCGCCGGTCCGCGTCAGCCAATACAATGTGACATTGTCGAGGATGCGATCGATGGAAATCGTCTCGAAGGGGCTATCGTCGGTATCTGTCCACTCGGCGAATTTGTCGAGGATCCAGGCGAGAAGTCCGACCGGTGAATCGACAAGCGAATAACCGATGGTCTGCGGCCGGGTCGCCTGCTGCTTCGCGTACGCCGCCCGGTGGTGCCAGAAATCACGGGTTTCCTCGATCCATTTGCGCTCGGCCGCCGTCAGCCCGTCCGTTGTCAAACAGGGCGGTGCTTGCGCCAGGGTTGTGTGGATGCCGAGAACCCGCCCTGGGAATCGGCCGCCGAGGACCGTGGTGATCACACCTCCCCAGTCGCCGCCATGGGCTGCGAACTGGCCGTAGCCGAGCCTTCCCATCAGTTCGACCCATGCTGCCGCAATCTTCCCGACCCCCCATCCGGTAGTGGCCGGTTTGTCGCTGTAGCCAAAGCCCGGCAGCGACGGAACCACGACGTGGAACGCTGGCGCTTCTGGATCCTCCGGATCGGCCAGATCGTCAATGACGTCGATGAACTCAGCGATGCTGCCCGGCCAGCCGTGCGTCAGGATCACGGGAGTGGCATCCGCTCGGGCGGATCGGCGGTGCAGGAAGTGGATCCCCAGACCGTCGATGATCGTGCGGTACTGGCCGATCCGGTTGAGGCGCGCCTCGAACGGCCGCCAATCATAGTCGGTGCGCCAGTGGTTCACGATATCGACGAGATCGGCGAGAGGAACGCCCTGTTCCCATCGGCGGGGATGGGGTGCGGGGCGATAGACCGTCTCGGCTTCCGGCAGCCGCGCTGCGGCCAGCCGCGTGCGCAGATCATTGAGATCGGCGTCGGTGGCGTGGGTCTCGAACGCTTGGACCTCGCCGGTTGGACAGTTCATGAGGTGCCCCTGCCGACGTGAGCGGCCGCGGCATAGCGCTTGAGCGTTGCAAAGCATCGACGAACAATTTTGGCCCGCTCGATCCGTCCCTGGTTTCGGATCCGGTGAACGGTCTCCTGATCGATGCCCGCAACCCGAAGCTGACGGGTGGAGACATCTTCGGTGTGGTAGTTAGAAAAACTAAAAGCCATCTGACTTCCTTTCCGTTTATCTTCTCGATGAAACATAGGGAATAATGGCATTCAGGGCTTGTCAGAAAAGCTGCATTGCCGTTAGTTTTTCTATCATGTCGAGACGAAACGAGATCGCTTGGTTGCCGCTGAATTCGCTTCGTGCTTTTGCGGCGGTCCATGAAACCGGCTCTGTCGGCGCTGCCGCCGCCATGCTCAAGGTGACGCATGGCGCGGTAAGCCAGCATCTCCGGGGCCTGGAAGATCGTTTGCAGCGCAAATTGTTCACCCGCTCCGGCAACCGTCTGGTCATGCTGCCGGAAGCCGCGGACCTGGCGGACAGTCTGCTGGGGAATTTCAGGGCGATTGCCGGTGATATCGACCGATTCCGACGTGACGACAACATCCTCAACATCACCGTGACGCCGCATTTCGCCCAGTACTGGCTGCTGCCGCGGCTTGGCGGGTTTCTGCAACGTCATCCGGAAATCGATCTGCGCATCAACGCCGACGCGACAGCGCATGATCTCGCCCAAGGTGATTTCGATGCCGCTGTCAGGCATGGTGACGGCAACTGGCCGGGGTTGAACTGCGAAAGGCTTCTTGAAAGCAGGGATGTCGTCGTGGCGGCGCCTTCGGTTGTGGAGTCCGTTTCCGTCGAGACGCCTCAGGACCTGACCAAGCTGCCGTGGATCCTGGATGAGGACCGGGAGCTCGAAATGTCGAACTGGTTCGATGACCATGGCCTGGCCCATCAAGATCATCCACGGATCACCCGCCTGCCGAGCGCCTTGACGCTTGTCGCGGCACTTGACGGGCACGGCGTGGCGTGGCTGCCCCACGTTTATGCTGCGCCTTATTTGGCCAGTGGGCGCCTGGTGCAATTGTTCAGCGACGACCGGTGGCCGGCACAGAACACACACCACTATTATCTGTGCTGGTCAGACAGCAAGAACCGTCCGGGCTTCAGGACGTTCCGGCGATGGATAAGGCGGCAGCTTTCCGGATAGTCGAGCAAGGAAACCGGCTTCTACAGACACCGGTCGCAGCCAGCAGAAGCTCCGTTGCAGACCAGGCCGCGCTGGCGCGTTCTCGTCAAGACGCCTCGGTTGGAACGCTCAGGCAGATATCCGGTCTGCGATCAAAGGAGGGCAGCCGGCTGCGAAGCCGCAATGTCCGGATTGTCTGCGCCCTGTTTTCCAACGTTGCTTTCGGTGCTCTCCCACCAATCGCCCAGCGCATCGATGAGAGGCACCAGTCGTTCTCCCTCCGGTGTCAGATCGTACTCGACACGCAGCGGGTAGCCGCCAAATTCGGTGCGACGGACGATGCCTGCGTCCTCCAGTTTGCGCAGCTCGAGCGTCAGCATCTTGTGGGAGATCGTCGGATTGTCCCGGCGAAGATCGCTGAACCGCTTGGTGCCCTCCTGCAGATAATAGATCAGCAGTGTCGGCCAGCGACCGCTGAGGATCTGCATGACCTCTTCGATGGGGCAGCGGGAAACAAGGTCTTTCATCGGCAGCTCATGGTAACAAAAAGGTGCGTAATTTACTTGCGGCAACGACCCGTTAAGGTCCGGCTCCGCTGCGCAGCGTGATCATCAGAAATCACGGAGAACAAAACATGGAACCTATCCTCATATATGGCTTCCCGGCGGGAAGCTCCATGGGGCTCGTCGCTGCGCTCGAGTGGCTGGGGCATTCCTACAGGCTCTGTCGCGTCGACATGCTCGGCGAGATGCGGGAGCCATCCTACAGGCGGCTCAATCCGCGCGTCGAGACGCCGGCCCTGATCACCGACCGGGGCGATGTGCTGACGGAAACCATGGCGATCGCCGCCTGGTTGGAGGCGCGTGACACGAAACGACGGGTCAGCTTCGATCCGCTGTCGCGCGAGGCGGAACGCATGCACCAACTCATGGCGTTCATCAATACGGGCTTCACCGGTGCGTTCGGGCCGCTTTGGGCCGCGATGGAAATGCAGCCGCCCAACCCGGCGATGCAATCGGCTCTGAGGGAATGGGGCAGCGAAAGCGTCATCGAACGCCATGACCGGCTCGAAGAGATGATCGGAGACACCCGGTTTCTGATCGCCGATCAGCCGACGCTGGCTGACGGCATTCTGATCGGGGTTGCCCGTTGGCTCGATTTCCATCAGGTGGCCGACAAGGCCCGCTGGCCGAAACTTGCCGCCCTTAGAACCCGCATCGAGGCCGATCCGGCCGTCATTCATGCCGCGTCGCTGGAGAACGGTGAGATGTCTCCGGGAAACGGGGCGTGCCGAGGCCATGTCCCGTTGACGGAAGTCATCGACCGGTTCGGCTCGAAATAGCCACTGCGCGCGGCCCGCAATCGATGCCGGCCGCGCGCAAACGCCCTGCACCTCGAGCCAACGCCGCGATCTCGACCAGGCTGACCCAAGCTCGACCTCCGCAGACAACCGCTTTGCGCTCCATCGCGCCAAAGCAGACACCGACCAAAGGAAGACCAGTTCCCGTCTGCCTGCGGTGGACGCCGGGGACTCGCGCACCGTCGACGTGTAACACTAGCCCGAACGGAGCGGCTTGCCGGCGCAGATCGCGTAGCGATATTGCGTCGCGCGCTCCATCGCCTTCAGGAGGCTCATATGCCGCGCCTGTGCGCGGTGGATCGCTCCGAGGCGGGTGTCGATGGTCGGCGCCTCGAAGCCTGCCTGTGCGAGCAGGCCGCAAATGTCCTCGGCCCGCGCACCGTTCGAAAAGTGGACGCGCGACAGGATGCTGCGATGGCGCGCAGTCATCTGTGTGCCGGGATCGACCGGGCCCGATCTGGCCAGCCTCAGCCTTTCGACGATCCGGCGCAGACGGGACGCCCAGGTTTCGGTGACGAAATCTCCGTCGACGATCAGCAGGCGCCCGCCCGGCCTCAGCAGCCTCAGCCATTCGGCGAAGGCCGCTGCAGGATCGACGAGCGTCCAGACCAGATGCCGGGTGACGATGACGTCATAGCTTTCCCGCTCTTCCATGGTGCGCTCCGCATCGCCGAGCAGAAAGCGGATGTCGCTCCCTCTCTGGCGTGCCTTGGCCTGCGCTCTGGCAAGCATGGCCTCCGACCAGTCCAGCCCAGTCACCTCGAAGCCCAGATCATGCATGAGATGGGAGACAACTCCGGTTCCGCATGCCAGATCCAGCGCCCGACGGCCTGCGCCGGAGCCCAGATGCCTGAGGATCAGCCTGTGCCAGGCCCGGCGTTCGGCATCGCAGAAGATTTCGTGCCCCACCGAGAGGTCGAACGTTTCTGCGCGCGCCGACCAGTAGTCCCGAATTTCGTCCCTGAGTGCGTAGTTGGCCAACTCCGTCATCACACCTTGCGATCCCCGTTTGGAATCGCTCTAAAAGATAATTCTTGAGAAGAGAAGTCTTATTTTATAAGTCGATGCATGAAGTCAATTTTCAGCGAGAGCGTCATGAATTTCCGTACGATCGTTGCCGCCACGGCGGTGGTCGCAGCAATCCTGTCCGCGCCTTTATCCGCAAGCGCCGAAACCGCGATGGTGACCGACGTCACCGGACGAAAGGTTGAAGTGAATGTGCCCGTGGAACGCGTCATCCTGGGCGAGGGGCGGCAGATTTATCTGGTGGCTGCGCTCGACACGGACAATCCCTTCAAGCGTGTGGTGGGATGGCGCGAGGATTTCTCCCAAGCCGATCCGGACAATTACGCCGTCTATCTCGAGAAGTTCCCCGAGATGGCGGACATTCCCACCTTCGGCGGTTTCAAGGACGGTACTTTCGACGTGGAGCAGGCGGTTTCGCTCAATCCCGACGTCGTTCTCATGAACATCGAGTCCAAGCAGGCGACGGAAGACGCGAAGTACATTGAGAAACTCGCCGCCGCGGGCATTCCGCTGGTCTATGTGGACTTCCGCGAGCACCCGCTCACCAACACCGAACCCAGCATGCGCCTGTTCGGCAAGCTGTTCGGCAAGGAGCAGCGCGCCGAGGAGTTCATCGCCTGGCGCAGCGACCAGATCGAGCGCGTCACCGACGTTATCGAGAAGGAAAACCCTGAACGGCCCCAGGTCTTCATCGAACGGGCCGGCGGCTACTCCGAAGACTGCTGCATGAGCTTCGGCGACGACAATTTCGGCAAATATGTCGAGTTGGCGGGCGGCGAGAATATCGCCAAGAACATGATTCCCGGCACCTTCGGCACCGTAAACCCCGAACAGATCATCGCATCCGACCCCGATCAGATCATCATCACCGGCGGCTGGTGGGAGGCCTATGTGCCCGGCGGTGCCTGGGTTGGCGTCGGGCCCGGCCGCGACCGGAAGGAGGCGCTGCGCAAGCTCGATAAGCTCACCGAGCGCCCGGCTTTCACCGGTGTTGCCGCGGTGGAGAACGGCCAGGTGCACGCCATCTGGCATCAGTTCTACAACAGCCCCTATCAGTTCGTTGCCATTCAGCAGATGGCGAAATGGCTGCATCCGGAGCTGTTTGCCGACCTCGATGCCGAGGCGACCTTCAAGGAGTTGCACGAACGGTTCCTTCCCGTCGATTACCGCCCGGGGTACTGGGTTTCACTTTCCGGGACGCAGACGTCGAACTGATGGAGAGGGAACCGGCGATGCGCATTTGGCGCCTCCTACAGGCAGCTTTGCTTGCATGGGCCGCGCTCACCGTGGCCGCGCGGGCGGAAACTGCAACCGTCACCGACGTCGCCGGACGCGAGATCCAGGTGAACGTGCCCGTCGAGCGGGCGATCCTTGGTGAGGGGCGGCAACTTTACATCGTGGCGGCGCTCGACCGCGAAGATCCGGCGAGGCGCATTGTCGGCTGGCGGAACGATCTCATCGAGGCCGATCCCGAGACCTACAGGGCCTATCGCGCAAAGTTCCCGCACTTCGCCGATATCCCGGCCTTTTCGGGCTATGAGGAAAGCCTGATCGACATCGAGGCCGCGATCGCGCAGAAGCCGGACGTGGTCTTCCTGAACCTCGAAGCCAAGCAGGCGACCGATGAAGCGAGCTATGTCGAGAAGCTGGGCGCGCTCGGCATCCCCGTCGTCTATGTCGATTTCCGCCACAAGCCGATGGAGAACACCGAGCCGACCATCCGGCTCTTCGGCACGCTCTTCCAACAGCAGGAACGGGCGGAAGCGCTGATCGCCTTCCGTCGCGAACAGATCAGCCGCGTCACGGATATGATCGCGGCGCGAAAGCCGGTCCGCCCCAACGTGTTCATCGACCGGGCCGCCGGCTACTACGAGGACTGCTGCCACACTTTCGGAGGCGAGAATTTCGGCCTGTTCGTTGATCTCGCCGGCGGCAACAACTTCGCCACGGCACTGCTGCCCGGCACGTTCGGCCAGCTCAACCCCGAGCAGGTCGTGGCGGCCGACCCGGAACATATCCTCGTGACCAGCGCCGATTGGGAAGCCTATGTGTATGATGGCAAGTGGGTTCCCGTGGGGCCGGGCGCCGATCCCGCCGAAGTGAAGCGCAAGCTCGCCTTCTATCCGTCCCGGCCGGCCTATATGGGCGCCAAGGCCCAGGAGACGAAGGCATTCCACGCCATCTGGCATCAGTTCTACAACAGCCCCTATCAGTTCGTGGCGATCCAGCGCCTGGCCAAGTGGTTCCACCCCGAATTGTTCGCCGGGCTCGACCCGCATGACACCTTCCGGACGCTGCACGAGCGGTTCCTGCCGATCGACTATCAGCGGGGTTATTGGGGATCGCTTCAGGATGAGTGAGCAGGCGACACTTCTTGCGCAGCCCGTCGAGGAAGGGAGCCGGCGATACCGCGCCCTCGTGTGGCGGCGGCAGCTCATTCTTGTGGGGCTGGGCGCTGCGCTTGTCTTCAGCTTCTGCCTGGACCTGGCCTTCGGTCCCGCCCGCTATGGCCTGGGCGAGGTGGTGCAGGGCCTGTTTGCTCCGGACACAGTCTCGCAGCAGGTGCGCGTTGTCCTGTGGGACATCCGCATGCCCGTGGCACTGATGGCTGTGGTCGTCGGCGCGGCGCTTGCTGTCGCCGGCGCGCAGATGCAGACCATCCTCAACAACCCGCTCGCAAGCCCCTTCACGCTCGGCATTTCCGCTGCAGCCAGCTTCGGCGCCGCCCTTGCGCTCGCCTTCGGCGTCGCTCTCATCCCCGCGGCCATCGAATATGTGGTGCCGATCAACGCCTTCGTGATGGCCATGCTGGCCGCGTTTCTCATTCACCTCCTGAGCGTCAAGCGCGGCGTGACGGTGGAGACGATCGTCCTGCTCGGCATCGCACTGGTCTTCACCTTCAATGCGCTCCTGTCGCTCATCCAGTTCCTCTCCTCGGCGGAAGCGCTGGCAGCGGTGGTCTTCTGGACCATGGGCAGCCTGACCAAGGCGACATGGCCCAAGCTCGGCATCACCGCACTGGTGCTGTTTGCGGTCTTGCCGGTCTTCGCACATCGGGCTTGGGCACTGACGGCGCTGCGGCTGGGCGAAGACAAGGCGGCGAGCTTCGGCGTCAAGGTAGCGCGCCTCAGGCTCGAGACGCTGATCCTGGTAAGCCTGCTTGCCGCGATCCCCGTCGCCTTTGTCGGCACGATCGGCTTCGTCGGGCTGGTGGGGCCGCATATCGCCCGCATGATCATCGGCGAGGATCAGCGCTTCTTCCTGCCGGCATCCGCCCTTTCGGGCGCGCTGATCCTGTCGGCCGCCTCCGTGCTCAGCAAGCTGCTCATCCCGGGCACGATCTTTCCCATCGGCATCGTCACCTCGCTGATCGGCATCCCCTTCTTCATTTCCCTCATACTGTCCAGTGCGAGACGCTCATGGTGACCCTTAGGCTCGATTCGCTGGGTGCGCGCTACGGCCGCAACCTCACGCTGGAGGGTGTGACGACACCGGCCTTCAAGGGCGGCGAGGTGGTGGCGGTCATCGGCCCGAACGCCGCCGGAAAATCCACGCTGTTCAAGCGGATGGCCGGTATTCTGTCGGGGCCGGGCACGCTGCATGCGGAGAATGCGCGCAAAGGGCGCAGGGGCATCTGCTACATGCCGCAGGACACGTCCGCCAACGCCGTGCTGACCATCTATGAGTCGGTGCTGCTTGCGCGGAAGCAGGGGACGGGCTGGCGCGTCGACGCCGCTGATCTCATGCTGATAGACGAGACCCTTGAGGCGCTCGGCATTGCGGGCATCGCGTTCAGGACCATCGGCGAGCTGTCCGGCGGTCAGCGGCAGCTTGCCAGCCTGGCGCAGACGCTGGTGCGCGAGCCGGAAATCCTGCTGATGGACGAGCCGACCTCGGCCCTCGACCTGGCGCGCCAGGTCGAGGTGCTCGACCTCGTGCGCAACCTGGCGAAGGCCCGCGGCATGGTCGTGCTGATCGCCTTGCACGACCTCAACCACGCCCTGCGCTTTTGCGATCAGGTGATGGTCATCGCCGGTGGCCGGCTGGTCGCGTGCGGTGCGGCTCCCAGCATCATAACCTCGGCGCTGTTGCGCGACATATACCATGTGGAAGCGCGCATCGAGCCCTGCTCGAAGGGGATCGGGCACGTCATCATCGACGGGCCGGTTGCCAAGCCTCGAACAGTCCCCAAAGCGCTGGCGGAACCTGCCTGCTTGTCGCACTGACTGCGAATTTGCCGTGAAGCGGGAGTCGGGCCTTGATCGCGGCTCTTAAATACTCGTTGGCTGGCTGCGATACCATCAGGATGCCAAGTGCCAACGAAACACCACTCCTCCACCCGAGGCGAGGAGGGCTGGATCGCTCAGGAAGCGGGGTCGGTGACGAAAGGCATGATGTCCACGCCGTCTCCTGGAAAGACAGAGAAATGCGGGTGGTTCTCGAAGAGGCGGGCGGCGGCCTCGACGGTCTCGGCTTCAACGACGATGTAGCCGCAGAAGGGATTCACGGCGTCGGCGATGCCGTCCTTTGTCACGCGCGTCGTCTTGCCGACCATGCCACCACGATCGGGGAACGATGCGGCGTTCCTCTTCTCCCAGTCCACCCACTGCTTTAACCCAACTGTGTCGACCGCATCCTGCTCAGCCTTGGGCAGGCTGCGAAATCGGGCGAGGTCTTCGGGTTTCATCGTATAGACGGCAAGAAAGCGGGGCATGCGGCGCTCTTCATGCTGGCAGAATGACATCCTAACTTAAACACCCTGTTGGCCGAAGTCACTCCGCATTCGCGCCCTGCAAGTGCCCGCTGCCCATCTGCAACACATCGTAAGTCCGCTTGCGCAAAGCGACCCCAAGCGAGGAAATAATCGATGGTCGCTTGCAAGATATGGATGTTGTCAGCGCAATGACCT
>NZ_JANKOF010000002.1 GCF_024655565.1 Nitratireductor sp. ZSWI3
GGTCGCCCGCGCGCCGGAGGAGATCGACGGCAAGGTGGCGCGGCGGACGCTGCTGCCCGGCAGGCTGATTCCCGCCAGCTATGTCCGCGATCCCTACCTGGTGGAGACCGGCAGCCCCGTGACGGTCACCTTCACGGAGGGAGGCCTCACCATATCGCTGCGCGCCGTGCCCCTGCAGCCGGGCGCGGCCGGCGACATGATCAGGCTCAGGAACGCCGACAGCGGCCGCACCTTCATGGGCATGGTGCTGGCGGACGGCACGGTGAAGGTCGGCTCCATATGATCGCCCGTCTCCTCGCAAGCGCACTCCTCGGCCTGGCGCTCGTCCTTCCGGCGGGCGCGGCCTCGCGCATCAAGGACGTGGCGACGCTGCAGGCGGCGCGCGACAACCAGCTGGTCGGCTACGGCCTCGTCATCGGCCTGCAGGGCAGCGGCGACAGCCTGCGCAACGCCCCCTTCACCGAACAGTCCATGCGCGCCATGCTGGAAAATCTCGGCATCGCTTCCGAGGGGGGCAGAGCACGCGCCAAAAACGTTGCCGCGGTCATCGTCACGGCAAACCTTCCCGCCTTCGTGCAGTCGGGCGCACGCATCGACGTCAGCGTCTCCTCGCTGGGCGATGCCACCTCGCTCGCCGGCGGCACGCTGGTCATGACGCCGCTGCGCGCGGCCGACGGCGAGATCTACGCGGTGGCGCAGGGCTCGGTGATCGTCTCGGGCTTCAATGCCCAGGGGCAGGCCGAACAGCTTACCCAGGGCGTGCCGACTTCCGGACGTGTGCCGAACGGCGCCATCATCGAACGGAAGGTCGAGGCATCGCTGTCGGACACGGCGACGCTGGTCCTGCAACTGCGCAACGCGGATTTTTCAACCGCCGTGCGGGTCGCCGATGCGATCAACACCTACACAGGCGCACGCTTCGGGCAGAGGCTGGCCGTCGAGGAGGATTCCCGCACGATCCGCATCCACAGGCCGAAGAACGTGTCCTTCGCGCGCTTTTACGCCGAGATCGAGAACCTCATGGTCGAGTCGGACGGCCCGGCCCGCGTGGTGATCGACGAACGCACCGGCACGGTGGTGATCGGCAACGACGTGCGGATCTCGCGTGTCGCGATCAGCCACGGGGCGCTGACCGTGCGCATCACCGAAATGCCGCAGGTCGTCCAACCGGAGCCGTTCTCGCGCGGCTCGACGGCGGTCGAGCCCTTCACCCGGATCGAGGCCGAGCAGCCCGATGCCAATGTGGCACTGCTCGACGGTCCCGACCTGCAAACCCTCGTGTCCGGCCTGAACCGGCTCGGCGTCAAGCCCGATGGCATCATCGCCATTCTCCAGGGCATCAAATCCGCCGGCGCGCTGCAGGCCGAGCTCGTGCTGCAATAGGCCGCTTGATGGGACACAAGATCACCCTCAGACGGATCGCCGCCGGCTCCTTCGCCGGCCTGATCCTGGTCTCGCAGGTCGCGCCCACCCAAGCGCTGGCCGCCGACGAAGCCCCGGCCGACATGCCGGCCGACGAAGTGCAGCGCTTCTGCACCAACATCGCCGATGCGGCGCGCGACCGGCGCTACTCCCTGCAGGCCATGGAGCTGACGAAGCTCAAAAGCGAGGTGGACGAGCGCATCGCAGCCCTGGAAGGCAAACGCGCCGAATACGAGGAATGGCTCGAGCGGCGCAACGTCTTCCTCGCCAAGGCGGAAGACGGCATCGTTTCCATCTATGCCAGCATGCGGCCCGACGCGGCCGCCGAGCGGCTGGCGGAAGTGCCGGCAGACCTTGCCGCCGCGATCCTGATGAAGCTCGAGCCGCGCACGGCCGGCGTCATCCTCAACGAAATGAACAGCAAGTCCGCAGCAGCCCTGACCAACATCATCGCCAGCGCGGCACGCCCGGAGGACCCCTCATGACGTTCCGGCCGGCCCTGCTCCTGCCGCTCCTGCTCGTCGCAGGCTGCTCGCAGACCATGAACGAGATCGGCAAGGAACCGGCGATGTCGTCCGTCGGCGCCAGCATCGACCCCGAGATGATGGCAGCCTACAATTACCCCAAACGGCCGGCGCCCGCCCTGACCCGCTATTCGCTGTGGGACGACCGGCAAAGCCGCCTCTTCACCGATCCGCGGGCGCTCAATGTCGGCGACATCCTGACCGTCGAGATCTCCATCAACGACAAGGCACGCTTCAAGAACGAGTCGGAGCGCTCGCGCGACGCCAGCCGCAGTCTCGGCCTGTCCGGCTCCTACTCCGTCGGCGGCGCCGGCTCGTCCGCCGCCGCCGAAGGGCAGATCGGCTCCGGCACATCGACCTCCGGCAGCGGCGCGACGGAGCGTTCGGAGAACATTCGCCTGCTCGTCGCGGCGGTGGTGACGCAGGTCCTGAGCAACGGCAACCTGCGCATCCGCGGCACGCAGGAGGTGCGCGTCAACGCCGAACTGCGGGTCCTGACCATCGACGGCATCGTGCGGCCGAGCGACATCGATCCGCAGAACATGATCTCCTACGAGCGCATCGCAGAGGCACGCATCTCCTATGGCGGCCGCGGCCGCCTGAGCGAGGTGCAGCAGCCGCCCTACGGGCAGCAGTTCCTCGACGTGGTGCTTCCCTTCTGAACGCGATCCGGGGGCTGACGAGACGTGGCGCTGCTTGAACAACAATCCCGGGAGAGCAAGGGACCTTCGCTGATGGTCCAGCTCCTGCTGCTGATCGGCATGACGGGTCTGGCGGCGGGCGTGAGCTGGTTCGCCGGCGGTTATCTGGAAGGTTTGCACGCCGGCGACAAGCCGGCCGCATCCGCCATCGAGGCCGATGCGCACACGGCGCCGAAAGACGCCGCGCGAACCACGCCTCACATCCTTGAGATCGACCCGATCACCACCAATCTGGCCGAGCCGAGCGAAATCTGGGTGCGCGCCGAACTCTCGCTGGTGTTCGACGGCGAACCGGATCCGGTCGTGGCGGCGGCGGTCCATCAGGATCTGTTTGCCTATATCCGCACGGTGCGCCTGCGCCAGGTGGAAACCGCCAGCGGCTTCCAGCATCTTCGCTCCGATCTCGAGGAGCGGGCCCGCATCCGCAGCGACGGCGCGGTGAAGGCGATCCTCTTGCGGACCCTGCTTTTCGAATGAGACGTCTTCTCCTGATCCTTGCCGCCACGCTGCTGCCGGGCGTGGCCGCCGCCCAGACCATCGATCTCGGCGCCATCACCGGCGGCGACGGCTCCACCGTCGGCACCATCATCCAGCTCTTCGGGCTGCTGACGATCCTGTCGCTCGCGCCCGGCATCCTGATCATGGTGACGAGCTTCACCCGCTTCGTCATCGCCTTCTCGATCCTGCGCTCCGGCATGGGCCTGCCGACGACGCCCGCCAATCTCATCCTGATCAGCCTGTCGCTGTTCATGACCTTCTATGTGATGGCGCCGACCTTCGACAAGGCGTGGGCCGACGGCGTGCGGCCGCTGATGAACAACGAGATCAGCGAAGAGACCGCCCTTGAGCGGATCGCCCAGCCCTTCCGCAGCTTCATGATCAGCAATGTGCGCGAGAAGGATTTCGCCCTGTTTGCCGATCTTGCCGCGGAGCGCGGCAACATTGAGGTGACGGCGGAGACGGCAGACCTGCGCGTCCTTGTGCCCGCATTCATGATCTCCGAGATCAGGCGTGGCTTCGAGATCGGCTTCCTGGTCGTCCTGCCCTTCCTGGTGATCGATCTCATCGTTGCGACGATCACCATGTCGATGGGCATGATGATGCTGCCGCCGACGGTCGTCTCGCTGCCTTTCAAGATCCTGTTCTTCGTGCTGATCGACGGTTGGAACCTGCTGGTCGGGAGCCTCGTGCGCTCCTTCGTGTGACCCGGGAAAAAGCTTCAGAAACGTCACCCACGCCCCTGCGGGTTATCCTTTTGGTAGGAAATCGCCGCCATAAATGCATCCACGCATGGCGGGCTGATCTCCAGGAGAGCTCATGGGCATGATGCCGTCCCGCCATACCGGTTGGCCCGGTATGTCCCCAGTTTGTTTTGTTTTTCAGGGGCGTTTATCCCATGGCAAGTCTCATGACCAATGCGTCGGCTATGACCGCGCTGCAGACCCTCAACACCATCTCCAAGAACATGGCCACCACCCAGTCCCGCATTTCCACGGGCCTGCGCGTGGCGGAAGCCGCCGACAACGCAGCCTACTGGTCCATCGCGACCTCGATGAAGTCGGACAACAAGGCTCTTTCCAGCGTTCAGGATGCTCTGGGTCTCGGCGCCGGTAAGATCGACACGGCTTACACGGGCATCAACGAGGTGATCGACACCGTCGACAAGATCAAGCAGAAGCTTGTCACGGCGCGCGGTGCCTCGCAGGAAGACCAGCAGAAGATTCAGAGCGAGATCGAAGCGCTCCAGAGTCACATCACGTCGGTCGTCGGCAACTCCAACTATGCCGGCTCCAACATCATCCAGGACAATGCCGATGTGAACATCGTCGCGTCCTACAACCGCACCGGCACCACCGTCACGATCGACCAGATCACCCTGACCGGCGCCGATGTGCTCGTGCTCGACACGGCGGGCACCGCCGGCAGCGCGGCCGGCGTCGTTGCGGCGGCCCTGTTCGATGCCTCGGGCGGCGCCGTTGCCGACACCGCCATCGACACGGCCCTCGGAACCGTCGAGACGGCTCTGGCCTCGCTCGCCGACCAGGCGGCCGAGCTCGGTGCCGCGAAGTCGCGCGTCGATCTGCAGAAGGACTTCGTCTCGAAGCTCTCCGACGCGATCGAGCGCGGTGTCGGCCAGCTGGTCGATGCGGACATGAACGAAGAGTCGGCCCGCCTGTCGGCCCTGCAGGTGCAGCAGCAGCTCGGCATCCAGGCGCTGTCGATCGCCAACTCCAACTCGCAGAACATCCTGTCGCTGTTCCGCTAATGGTCTGATCCAACCCCGGCCCTCGGGCCGGCATGGTCTGAAACCCGGCCGGGCCGCTCCTGTGAGCGGCCCGGTTTTTGTTTGCCCGCAAGCTTCCGTTAAACGCTTGTTAACCATGACTGCCTACTCATGGTTAACCATTCCTTTTCGCCACGCTTGTGGCGTTCAAGGGGGGCGCTGAACAAAGGGGTGAGCACGTGGCCAGTATCATGACGAACGCCTCTGCGATGGTTGCATTGCAGAGCCTGAAAATGACCAACAAGGCGATGGACGTCGTGCAGTCGCGCATATCGACCGGCTACCGCGTCGCGCAGGCGAGCGACAACGCCGCCTACTGGTCGATCGCCACGACGATGCGCTCCGACAGCAAGGCGCTGTCCGCCGTTCAGGACGCGCTCGGCCTTGGCGCCGGCAAGATCGACACGGCATACACGGCGATGAACAACGTCCTCGAAGCGGTCGACGCCATCAAGTCGAAGCTCGTCACGGCACGCGGCGCAAGCGCCGAGAACCAGACCAAGATCCAGTCCGAAATCAAGATCCTGCTCGATCAGGTCAGGAGCTCGGCCACCGGTGCCAGCTATGCCGGCACGAACATCCTGGCCACGGACGACACCGGCACCGTCGAAATCGTCGCCTCCTACAACCGCTCCTCGACGGGCACGGTTACCGTGGGCACGATCTCGATCGACCTTGCAAACGTCAAGCTGTTCGCGGCCGGCGGTCTTCCGGGCGGCCTTGCCGACGACATCATGCTGATCGACATCGTCACCAACGGCACCGATGCCGACATCGACGCCTACCTGACCGACATCGAGACGGCCCTCTCCGACATGTCCACCGCCGCCGCAAATCTGGGCGCGGCCAAGACCCGGCTCGACCTGCAGAAGGATTTCGTCTCCAATCTGATGGACTCCATCGAGCGCGGTGTCGGCCAGCTCGTCGACGCCGACATGAACGAGGAATCGACGCGCCTGCAGGCCCTCCAGGTGCAGCAGCAGCTCGGCATCCAGGCGCTCTCCATCGCCAATCAGAACGCACAGAGCATTCTCGCGCTGTTCAAATAGCGCTCAGCGTTCAGCAACGTCACCGGATTTTTCATGGGGCCGCGCCGCGGCCCCATTTCATTTTCGCACAAGCTTCGATCGCTAGGCTCCCCTGACTATTCGAATGGGAGCATTGGGCCGTTGCCTGAGCAGATTCAGACCGTCGTCGAAAACCTGAAGAGCCTCGGCGCACGCCGCCTTGCCGTCATGGGCGGCATTCTGGCACTGGTCATGACCGTCATCGTCGCCGGCGCGGCCTATCTCAACCGGCCGGCCTACGAGACGCTCTATGTCGGTCTCGACCGTTCGGACGTGAACCAGATCGGCATGGTTCTGGGCGAAGCCGGCATCGGTTTCGACGTCGTTTCCGACGGCACGTCGGTGCTCGTGCCGGCCGGCAAGACCGTGCAGGCGCGCATGCTGCTCGCCGAGAAGGGCCTGCCGAGCAGCACCAATGCCGGCTACGAGCTCTTCGACAATGTCGGCTCCCTCGGGCTCACCACCTTCATGCAGCAGGTGACCCGCGTGCGTGCCCTGGAGGGCGAAATTGCCCGCACCATCCAGTCGATCGCCGGCATCAAGGCGGCGCGCGTGCACATCGTGATGCAGGAGCGCGGCACCTTTCGAACGGAAGAGCGGCAACCTTCCGCCTCGGTCGTCATTCGCGCCTCCAGCATGGATGCCGCGCGTGCGGCCGCCTCGATACGCTACCTGGTCGCCGCTGCCGTCCCCGGCCTCGACGCGGAAAAGGTCACCGTGCTCGATTCCTCCGGCACGCTGCTTGCGGCGGGCGACGATCCCGCGAACAACACGGCGCAGCGGTCGATCGGCGTGGAGCGCACGGTGGAAACGCAGATCGAGGAAAACATCCGCCGCGCCCTCACCCCCTATCTCGGGCCGGAGAATTTCCGCGCCAGCGTGAAGGCCGACGTCAACACCGACGCCCGGCAGATCGAGGAGGTGATCTACGATCCGAAATCGCGGGTCGAGCGGTCCGTCCAGGTCGTCCGTTCCAGCGACAGCGCCAACCGGGAAAGCGCCGTTCAGCCGACTTCGGTGGCGCAGAACCTGCCGCAGGACGAGACGGCGGCAACGGCCGGTCCCAAATCGACCGAGGAGAGCGAGCGCCGCGAGGAGACCACGAACTACGAGCTGAACACCAGGCGGGTCGCGACCGTCAGCAACGGCTACAGCATCGACAAGATGTCGATCGCCGTCGTGGTGAACCGTGCCCGCCTGGTGCAGATCCTCGGGTCCGACCCGACGCCGGAACAGGTGGCCGAGCGCATCGCGGAGATCCAGAAAGTGGTGGCCTCGGCGACCGGCCTCAGCGAGACGCGTGGCGATGTCATCAATGTCTCGGCGGTCGAGTTCATCGACGGTCTCGACGGTGCAGCGGTCGAGGAGCCGGGTCTTTTCGCCACGGTCGGCCAGCATACGGGAACGATGATCAACGCAGCCGCCTTCATCCTCGTCGCCTTCCTGGTGACATGGTTCGGCTTGCGTCCGCTCGGCACGAGCCTGCTGCGCCCGGCCGCGATCGAAGGTCCGGTTGCCGGCGATCCGCAGCGGGCGCTGCCGACGCCCGAGGAGCAGGCGCAACTGACCGCCGAGGGATATGCCAACGCCGACTATGAGGAGGCCGACACCTACGGCACGCAGCGCCTGAAGATCAGGCCGGCGCCGCAGGAGCGCCTCGCCCGCATGGTCGACCTCAATGAGGAGCGCTCCGCCCTGATCCTGCGCAAATGGGCTCGCGCTGAAGTGGAGGCAGGCTGATGCCCGCGGCCCTGGCACTGATCGACGCCCTGCCCGATTTCAGCAGCGCCGCGCCGGCAAGAAGCGGCCTTCCTTCAACCCTCTACGACCCGCTCCGGCAGGCGGAGGCTGGCAACCCTCCCGCATGGCGCGAAGAGTCGAGCCGGGACACCGGAGCGGACATCGCGGCGGCCGAGGCGGCAATCGCCGAACGCCTGACCCTAGAGCACCAGGCCGCCCTGGCGGCCCTAGAAGCCCGCCATGCGCAGGAGATGGAGGCGGTGCGACAGACGCTCGCCGAAGAAGCGGGCAGGACCATCGACCGGCGCTTCACGGCGATGGAGGATCAGGTGACCGCGCTTGCCGCAGAAGCGACGGCGCGCATGCTGAGCCTCGTTTTGACCGAGGACCTGCAGAAGCGCTCCGTCGCCGAACTGGAGCACGTTATTCGCGCGGCACTCGAGGATCGGGAAACGGTGCGCATCCGCCTCAGCGGTGCGCCGCTTCTGTGGGAGGCCCTGAAGGCGGGCCTCGGCGACAAGGCGAGCCATGTGGACTTTTCCGAGGCGCCGGGCCTCGACGTCAGCCTGTCGATCGACGAGAGGCTGTTCGAGACGCGGCTCACCGAATGGTCGGAAACGCTGAGCGGGCTGATCCCATGAGCATGGCGGAAGGCGACGGCCGCCCGCCGGAGATCATCATCGTCCGGCGCGGCGGCGGCGATGAGGATGACGGCCACCATGGCGGGGCCTGGAAGATCGCCTTCGCCGACTTCATGACCGCCATGATGTGCTTCTTCCTGGTCATGTGGCTGATCAACGCCTCCAACGAGCAGACGCGCTCGGCCCTCGCCAGCTATTTCAACCCGGTCAAGCTGATCGACCGGAACACCAGCACCAGGGGTCTGGAAGACATCGGCGAGGCCCCGGCAGAGGCGACGCAGGAAAACGGCGCGGAAAAGGACGGCGAGAAAGCCCCCTCGAATGAAGAGAGCCGGTCTTCGGGACCGATGGATTTTGACGATGCGGTGGGCGTATCGGAGATGCGGCAGGTCTCCGACGACAGCCTGTTCTCCGACCCTTATGCCGTTTTGGCCGAGATCGTGGCCGATGCCGAGACGCAAGCCAACGTCTCCACAAAGGGAGAAGGCGGGGCGCAGACGGCGGGCCCTTCCTCCGGCGCTTCTGGCGGCGAATCCTACCGCGATCCCTTCGCGCCGGATTTCTGGTCGCAGCAGGTCGCAACGCCGGACATCGGCGTGCAGGGCGATCCCGACGCGGCCCGGGACAATCCGGCCGGTACCGAGGTGGAGGCCACCAACAACGGCAAGCATACGCCGGCGGGAGCCGACCTTGCCGACCCCCAGGCGGACGAGCGCATGGTCGCGCTCCCGTCCGTGCCCGACGTCGAGCCGCTGGCGCCCGGGGAAAAGCCCGCCGACACCGCCGCCGAGACGTCTCAGCCGCATGACCCCGGACCGGCCGCCGATGTCGAGGCTCCGCCGGCCCGGGAGACGGCGGTCGCCGACGAGATCCCGGCCGCGGTGAGGGACATCGCGGCAACGATGCAGGCCGAACTCGCCCGCCAATTCGCCGGAAGCCCGCTGGCCGGCTCCGTCGACGTGGCGGTGGCCGAGGACGGGGTTGTCATCTCGATCACCGACGATCTGGAACACGGCATGTTCCCCGTCGGGTCGGCCGTGCCGGATCGCGAACTGGTGCTGGCCATGGACAAGATCGGTCAGGTTCTGGCCGGCCGGGCCGGCACCGTGAGGATCGGCGGCCACACGGACGGGCGCCCCTTCCGCAGCGAGGCCTACGACAACTGGCGGCTTTCCACGGCGCGCGCGCAGGCTGCCTACTACATGCTGGTGCGCGGTGGTCTCGACGAGCAGCGCATCAGGCAGGTGGCTGGCTTCGCCGACCGCAAGCTGAAGGTTCCCGGCGATCCCTATGCCAGCGCCAACCGGCGCATCGAAATCCTGCTGGAACTGCCCCGATGAGACTGCGATCGACCTTCGCTGCCCTTCTGGTGGCGGGGGCCGCGTTCTGCGCCCCGGGACATGCCGGCCCGCTCGAGCCGTTTCAGATGGTGCGTTCGCTGCAGGTCCTGCAGGATCGCATCGCCAATGGCGACCACGCGGCCCTGCCGATGCAGCAGAAGCTGCTTGGCATCATCGACGAGCGCCTGCGCGCCGCGCAGCCCGAGAATTTCGCCGACCGGCGCAATCTGCGGGCGCTGCTGATCTACGGGCTGAGCGGCGGCAATCCGAAGACGCTCGACATGTTGTTCTCGAAACTGAAGCTGGAGGGCGAGCAGGCCGAGCTCGGCAACGCCGTCGCGCAATATGCGCGCGGCGACTTTCTCGGCGCGCGCAGCGTCCTGCGCAGGATCGACCCGATGGAGCTCGACCCGGAAGTGGGGCCGCCGATGGCGCTCGTCGCCGCCACGGTGCTGGCGACGGAAGACCCGCGACGGGCGATCGGCCTGCTCGACGATGCGCGGCTCCTGAGCCCTGGAACGCTGATTGAGGAAGCGGCCTTGCGGCGCTCCATCCCGATCGCCGCCAGCCTGAAGGACGCGGACCGCTTCACGCGCGCTGCGGAACAATATGTCCGCCGCTTCCTGCGCTCGCCCTATGCCGGCCAGTTCGCGGATTCCTTCGTTACCGCCATCGTCACGCTCAACGAAACGGTCGACCTCGACGTCGTCGAGGACGTGACGGCCCGGATGAGCAGGGAACAAGCGCGGGTGGTCTTCCTGCGGCTCGCCAGGAAGAGCGCCATCGAAGGCTACAACCGTCTGCTGGTCTTTGCTTCCAGAAAGGCGAAGGAATACGCCGACCGTGACGAAGGCGGAGAGGACCCGCGCGCCATCCTCTATGCCAACATGGCCTCGGTCACCTCGAGCAACGTGCATGAGGTGCTGGCGGCGCTGGACGGGATCGACCGCCAGCGGCTGTCGGCGCACGACAGGGAACTGCTCGACGCGGCCCTGGCCGTCGCCCGCGCCGTGCTCAACCGCCCGCCGGAAGCCTCTGCCGGCGATACGCCGCCGCCGGCACGCGAACTCGACACCGCTTCCGGGGAAGCTGCGCCGCCGGCGCCTGCCACCTTAGATCCCGATGAGGCTTATCTGCGCAGCATGCGCGGCAAGCTTCAAGCCATAGACGCCTTGCTTGTGAAGGAGACATCGCAATGAACGCGGCCCTCGATCGCTCCCTGCCGGTCAGCTCCAAAGCTCAGCAAACGCTCCCGCGCGGGCACGGCGAGATGCCGGCGCAGGGCGACAGCTTCAAGCAGGTGCTGAGCGGCGCCGCAAACGCTGCCGCCGATGGTTCGAAGGCCCGCGGGGGCGATGCGGCGGCGGAAGAACCCGGCTGGACATCCATGCGTTGGGCACCGCCGCAAGCGTTTGACGGCAGCGACCGGGATGCCGGCGAAGACGGTGTCGAAGCAGACGAGGCCGCGGCATCGACGCCGTCGACGAATGAGGAGCAAGAAGCCGCCGCACCGCCCTTGCCGGCTACGGAGCCTGTCGCATCGGGCGAACCCGTGCCCCCGGAGGATGTGACCGATACCGGAAGCCCGATTGACAGCGCGGCAGCCCCCGCCACCCCGCCGGAATCGGCGATCGCACCGGGTCGAGCAATGCAGGAGCACGGCCGGGGCGATAGCGGGCCGCCGGCGCATCCCCTGCCTCAGGCAAGCGAGCGCGCCGCCGCAAGCTCCGCCCTGCACCGGCCGCCGGCGCAGCGGCACGAGCCTCCGGCACATCAGGCGGCAATCCCGAACAACCCGCCGGAACGAGAAAACCATGGAAGCAGCGTCAGGTTGGACGATGTGGCAGGCACCGCCCGCCAGGAGGTGAAGGCGGGGCCGCCCCTCCCCGACGGCGGCGACCGCGAGCCGCACGCCGACATCCGCGTTCTGTCGATCCAGCGCACTCCCACACCGGGCCCGGTCGGCGAGCAGGGAACGGGCGCGGCGCAAAAATCTGCCGTTGCGGAACATGTCCAAACGCAGCTGCCGGCCCAATCGGTGGCAGGCCGGGTTCTCCACACCCTTAAAATCGAGATCCATCCGGCGGAGCTCGGCCCCGTGACGGCACGGCTGCGCATGGTCGCCGATCAACTGACGGTTGATCTACAGGTCGAAACGGCCGAAGCGCGGCACCGCCTCAATACGGACAGCGAAGCCATCGTCAAGGCGCTGCGCTCGCTCGGCTACGACATCGACCGGGTCAGCGTTCAACAGACCGCCGCAGGTGCGAATGGCAATGCAGCAGGCATGCGCGACGGCTCCGGACAGCCGGCCGCCGATCACAGCGCCCGAGACCATTCGGGCGATGCAGACAGGGGCCATCCCCAGGGCCGGCGGGACGGCGGCGCGGCGGCAACGGGAGACAACGCCGATGTGGCTGAAAACGGCCTTTATATCTAGCCTGGCGCTGACGGGAGCGGCGCATGCGGCGGGCAATCCCTGCGAAGGCGAGATCCTGCGCGCAGCGGCCAAATACGATGTGCCGGCAGGTATTCTCTACGCCGTCGGCCTGACGGAGACCGGGATCAGGGGGAGTCTTCAGCCCTACGCCCTCAATGTGGAGGGAAAAGCGGTTTTTCCACGCAGCATCGGCGAGGCGGTGCAACACGTCGAACAGGCCCGGCGAGACGGCGCCAGGCTGATCGACCTCGGCTGCATGCAAATCAACCATCACTACCACGCCACCCATTTTTCGAGCTTGCGCGCGATGCTCGATCCGCACCGCAATGTCGATTACGCAGCGCGCTTCCTGGTCGATCTGAAGAAGCGGCACGGCTCCTGGTCGATGGCCGTCGCCCGCTATCACGCCGGTCCGAACAACGACCCCGCGCAAAAGCGCTATGTCTGCCGGGTCATCACCAACATGGTTGCCACCGGGTTTGGAAACTGGACCCCGCAGGCGCGCAGTTTCTGCAATCAATGATTGAAATCTGATTCAGCCGACCGATGGCGCCACCGTTTCCGGGGTGTTCGGGGCCGCTCGTTTGGAATTCGTTAAAAATTATAAAAATTATGGTTGTGCGTGATTCGCCTGACCGGTTACCACTTGACACATAAAGTGATTCGGAGGGCGGGCCGGTGATTGTCGTGATCGACGAACGTGAGTTGGTAACGGAAGGCTATCACTCACTGTTCAACAGAGAGGGGGTGGCCAGCGCGGGTTTCGCACCCCGCGATTTCGGCGAATGGGTCGAGACCGTCGCCGAAGACGAGTTGAAGGCGGTGAGCGCCTTCCTTCTCGGCCAATGCGAAGAAGGAGACGTCTCAGCCCAGCGCATCCGCGAGCGCTCGCCGGCTCCCCTGATCGCACTCAGCGAACGCAACTCCCTCGACGACACCCTTCGCCTCTTCGAATGGGGTGTCGACGACGTGGTCCGCAAGCCGGTGCACATCCGCGAGATCCTGGCGCGCATCACCGCCATACGCCGGCGGGCGCAGCAGGACACGATGACCCATGCCCAGGTCGGCACGATGCGCATCTACTTCGACGGACGCGACCCGGAAATCGGCGGGGAGACGCTGCCGCTGCCGCGCCGCGAGCGGCGCATCCTCGAATATCTGGCGAGCAATCCGACGCGCCGGGTGACCAAGACGCAGATCTTCAACGCCATCTACGGCATCTTCGACGAGGACGTCGAGGAGAACGTGGTCGAGAGCCACATCAGCAAGCTGCGCAAGAAGCTGCGCGAAAAGCTCGGCTTCGACCCCATCGATTCCAAACGTTACCTGGGATACCGGCTGGCGGGCGACTGACCCGCCTTCCACCTTCCGACGGGCGCAGTGCCCTTTCCCGTCCCTCTGGCCAGTTTCGCGCAAGTCACAATTCGTAATGTGCGTGTGATCGGCGTAGACACGAGGAGACATCCCGATGGGCCTATATGGAATGATGCGGACAGGCGTGTCCGGCATGGCAGCGCAATCCAACCGGCTGTCCGCCGTTGCCGACAACATCGCCAATTCAAGCACCAACGGTTACAAGCGGGCACAGGCGGAGTTCTCCTCCCTTGTCCTGCCGTCCTCCGGCGGCTCCTATAATTCCGGCGGTGTGACCACCTCGATCCGCTACGCCATCTCCCAATCGGGCCCGCTGCAATACACGACCTCCGGCACGGATCTTGCCATCGAGGGCGGCGGCTTCTTCGTCGTCCAGGATTCGAGCGGCCAACCTTTCCTCACCCGCGCCGGCTCGTTCGTGCCCAACGCCGAGGGCGAGCTGGTCAACGCCGCGGGCTACAAGCTGATGGGATACAGCTACGCCAGCGGCGTTCCGGCCGTGACCGCCAACGGCTATGCAGGGCTCGAGGCGGTGGTGATCGCACAGTCGGAGCTGGTTGCCACGCCGTCGCGCAACGGCACTCTGACCGCCAATCTGCCGTCCAGCGGAACCGCCGTTGCCGCCGCCGACCTGCCTTCGGCGAATGCGGCCACCGCCACCTACTCGCACAAGACCTCGCTCGTCGCCTACGACAATCTGGGCGGAAAGAAGCTGCTCGACGTCTACATGACGAAGACCGGCCCCGACACCTGGGAAGTCGCCGTCTACGATCGCGCCGATGCGGCTCCCAACACCTCGTTCCCTTACGCCAACCCGGCCCTGGCCACCACCACGCTGACCTTCGACCCCGCCAACGGCAAGCTCGATGGCACAAGCCCCACCGACATCACCCTGACGGTGCCCGGCGGCGATGCGCTGACCCTCGATCTGTCCAGCGTGACACAGCTCGACACAGGCTTCACAGTGACCGGCAACGTCGACGGCAGCGCCCCCTATTCGATCGACAGCGTCGAGATCGGTGCCGACGGCACGATCTATGCGCAATATGCCGACGGCTCCATGCGCGCGCTCTACCGCATCCCGATCGCCGACGTTCAGAGCCCCGACCGGCTCCAAGTCATCACCGGGAACGTGTTCTCCGAGAGCGCCGATTCCGGCGGCGTCCAGCTCGGTTTCCCGGGCGAAGGCGGCATGGGCAAGGTCGTCTCCGGTGCGCTCGAGAGCTCGAACGTCGACATCGCCCAGGAGCTCACCGACATGATCGAGGCCCAGCGCAACTACACGGCCAATTCGAAGGTCTTCCAGACCGGTTCCGACCTGATGGAGCTTCTCGTCAACCTGAAACGATAGCCGGCGTCCCTGAACAACGGGAATGGAAAAGAGTAAATGTCACTGACCTCCGCACTCAGTATCGCGCAGACGGCGTTGTTCAACACGTCGCGGCAGACATCCGTCCTGTCGCGGAACGTCTCCGAGGCATCGAATCCGGATTATGCCCGCCGCAGCGCGGTCCTCAGCAGCACGCTGGCGGGCGCGCGCGTCGCCAAGATCGAGAGGGCGGCAAACGAGGTTCTTTTCCGGCAGAACCTCTTCGCCATTTCCTCCTGGCAGGGCCAGAAGACGCTCTCCGACGGGCTCAACAGCCTTCAGTTGACGATCAACGGCAACGACAACGCCACGGCACCGGCGACGGCCATCAGCAAATTGCAGACGGCGCTGCAGCTTTATGCCTCCACGCCGTCCAACCCGACGCTGGCGGAAGGCGCGATCCAGGCCGCGCACCAGGTGGTTCGCTCGCTGAACGACGGCGCCGGCGCCATCCAGACCTTCCGCGCCGACGCGGACCGGCAGATCGCGACCGCGGTCGACAGTCTGAACCGGCTGCTGGCCGAGTTCGAGGTCGTCAACACCGAGGTCGTCAACGGGACGCGCAGCGGCCGCGACGTCTCCGACGCCCTCGATCGCCGCGATGCGTTGCTGAAGCAGATCTCCGAATACGTCGCGATCTCGACCACCACCCGTTCGGGTAACGACATGGTGATCATCACCGGCGACGGCGCAACGCTGTTTGAAACCATCGCCCGGCCGGTGACCTTCACTCCCAACACCGCTTACGGCCCCGGCACCACCGGCAACGCGGTCTATATCGACGGCGTGCCCCTGGCGCCGGGTATCGGCGGCAACACCACCGCAAGCGGCTCGATCGCCGCGACGCTGCAACTGCGCGACGACGTCGCGCTGCGGCTGCAGAACCAGCTCGACGAGGTGGCTCGCGGCATGATTGCCGCCTTTGCCGAGACCGACCCGAGCGGAACGCTTGCAGATGCCGCCGGCCTCTTCACCTGGGCGGGAGGGCCCTCCCTTCCGCCGGACGGCACGATCGTCAACGGACTGGCCGCTTCGATCCGCGTCAACGCCGCGATGGACCCGGCCGCCGGCGGCAATGCCGCGCTGCTGCGCGACGGCGGTGCAAACGGCGCCGCCTATGCGCGCAACGCCGGCGGTGCCGCGTCTTTCTCGGACCTGCTGCTCGCTTATTCCCAGCGCCTCGAGGAGCCGATGAACTTCGATCCGGCGGCCGGCCTCGACACCTCGCGCAGCGTCGCTGCCTTCGCCTTCGATACGGTCGGTTGGCTGGAAAGCCAGCGCAAGCAGGCCGACAGCGGTTCGGAGGGCAAGGAAGCGCTCGTCACGCGGACGGCGGCCGCCCTGTCCAACATCACCGGCGTCAACGTCGACGAGGAAATGGCCCTGCTGCTCGATCTGGAGCATGCCTATGAAGCCTCGGCGCGCATCATCTCCGTGGTCGACGAAATGCTGGCCACGCTCCTGCAGGCCACGCGATAGGAGAGCGCCGGCATGAAAACCTCCTTCATCTCCTCATTCGCGATGTCGCAAACGCTGCGCTACCAGGTGATGCGCATGCAGGCCGAGCTCGCCGAGCGGACGAAGGAGGCGCAGACCGGCCGGGTGGCCGATCCGGGCGTCGCGCTCGGCGCGCATTCGGGGCGCAACCTGTCGATGAGCCGTGACATCGACCGCCTCACCGGCCTGATCGACGCCAACACGATCGCCGCGAACCGCCTGAAGGCGACGCAGAACGCCATGACGCAGATCGGCGACATCGGGCAGAGCTTGCTGGCCTCGCTGACCGCCTCGAACTCCGGTGTCGACCAGGTGGCCATCGCCCGCTCTGAAGCCGAACGGGTCCTCAAGACGATGACCGGCGTGCTCAACACCAATCTCAACGGCGAATACCTGTTCGCCGGCATCAATACGGATGTGAAGCCCGTCGCCGATTTCAGCGACCCGGCCTCCCCGGCCAGGGCGGCCTTCGACGCTGCGTTCCTGGCGAAATTCGGCTTCGCCCAGACCGACCCGGCCGCAGCCGGCATCAGCGCCGCCGACATGGACGATTTCCTCGCAAACCATGTCGAGCCGCAGTTCCTCGGCGCCGGCTGGCAGACGAACTGGTCGAGTGCGTCCGACCAGAAGATCACCAGCCGCATCGCCCTGAACGAGACGGCCGAGACGTCGGTGACCGCCAATGAAATCGGCCTGCGCAAGCTCGCCATGGCAGCCGCCACCATTTCGGATCTCCTGCAGGGCCCGCTCAGCGATGAAGCGCGCGAAGCGGTGTATGCCAAGGCGCTGACGCTGGTCGGCGAAGCCGTGGCCGATATCGCCAACGCACAGGCCGAGGCAGGCATCGCCGAAAACCGCATCGAGGATGCCAGCGCGCGCGTCTCCTCGCAGATCGATCTGTTCAAGAGCTTCATCAAGAAAACGGAGGGCATCGATCCCTACGAGGCCGCCACCAGGGTCAACGACCTGATGGCCCAACTCGACGCGTCCTATGCGTTGACGGCCCGGCTGCAGCAACTCAGCCTCCTCAACTACCTACGCTAAGCAGTGCCAGGTCCTGACCCTAGAGGCAAACGAACGGAAAGCCCATGTATCAGTTCTCCTACAGCGAAGTTCAGACCGACTCGCTCGCCGACGCCAAGGACCGCGAGCAACAGGTTCTGTCCCGCTCGATCGATCTGCTGATTGCCGCCCGTGAACGAGGCGTGCAGTCGCAGGAGGCGGTGGAGGCGATCCATTTCATGATCCGCGTCTGGACGGCGTTCATCCAGGATCTCGGCAACCCGGAGAACGAGCTGCCCAAGGAGTTGCGGGCCAACCTGATTTCGATCGGCCTTTGGTTGATGCGCGAGGGTGAGGAAGTGCGCCAGGGACGCTCGCAGAACTTCGACGGGCTGATCGAGGTGTCGCAGATCATCCGCGACGGCATCCAATGATGAGCACCCTTAAAATCTCCCTCAAGGCCAACGAGAAGATCTACGTCAACGGTGCGGTGATCAGGGCCGATCGCAAGGTCACGCTGGAATTCCTGAACACCGTGCAGTTCCTGCTGGAGAATCACGTCCTGCAGGCAGAGGATGCGCGCACGCCGCTGCGCCAGCTCTATTTCACCGTGCAGATCATGCTGATGACGCCGGACAACGCCGAGGGCGCGCGAAAGCTCTTCGGCGAGCTCCTGCCGCGTCTTCTGGATAATTTCAGCAGCGAACGCATCCGCAGCGGGTTGAAGCAGATCGACCAGCTGGTCGGCAACGGCCAGGTCTATGAGGCGCTGAAGGAGATCCGCTCCCTCTACCCGCTCGAAGAAGAGATCATGAAACAGGCCGGGCAAGGCAGCCAGGATCCCGTATCCGCCGTCGCTGCCATGGCCGCCACGGAGTAAGCCGATGAACGTGCCTTCCGCGACCGCTACGCAGACGCAGAACCAGACGGCGGCGACAGCCGCGCCGCAGACCGTCGACTACCAGTCGTTCCTGCGCCTGCTGGTGGCGGAAATGAAGAATCAGGATCCGACGAGCCCGATGGAATCGACGGACTACGTTGCCCAGCTCGCCACTTTCTCGCAGGTCGAGCAATCGGTGCAGATCAACACGAAGCTCGACCAGATCCTGCAGGCTTCGGCGCTGGCGCAGGCCGGCAGCCTGGTCGGCCGCGAGATCACCTCCGCCGACGGCTCGATCACCGGCAAGGTGGCCGAGGTGCGGCTCTATAGCGACGGCGTGATGGCGGTGCTGGAGAGCGGCGACAAGATTCCGGTCGGCCCGGGCGTGGTGATCCGCTGACCTCCCATGAATGAAGCCGACGCTCTCGACATCGTCCAATACGCGATCTGGACCGTCCTCGTCGCCTCGAGCCCGGCGGTCGCCGCGGCGATGCTCGTCGGCGTCGGCATCGCGCTCGTCCAGGCCCTGACCCAGGTCCAGGAGATCACCCTCACCTTCGTTCCGAAGATCGTCGCCATCCTGATCGTCGTCGCCTTCTCCGCGCCCTTCGTCGCCTCGCAGATCTCCTCCTTCACGACCGTGATCTTCCAGCGCGTCGAAGACGGGTTCTGAACCCTTCCGGCCTCCGCCCTCGCGCAAGCTTGAGACGCTAGCTTTCCCGCCGGGCGTGCCAACGCCGCAACGAGTGGAAGGCAGCATGGCTTTAAGCGAAGCGATCACCGGCAACGAAAGCCGCAAGCACGGCCGCGACATCGGCTTTGCCGTGGGCATCGTCGTCATCCTGGCGGTCCTTTTCCTGCCGATCCCGCCATTCCTGATCGATGTCGGGCTCGCCTTCTCGATCGCCCTTTCCGTCCTCATCCTGATGGTGGCGCTGTGGATCCAGCGGCCGCTCGACTTCTCCTCTTTCCCGACCATCCTGCTCATCGCCACCATGCTGCGGCTGTCGCTCAACATCGCGACCACCCGTGTCATCCTGTCGGAGGGTCACCAGGGCGCTAACGCGGCCGGCTATGTCATCGGCGGCTTCTCCCGCCTCGTCATGAGCGGCGACTTCGTCATCGGCCTGATCGTCTTCATGATCCTCGTGGTGGTGAACTTCGTCGTCATCACCAAGGGCTCGACCCGCATCGCCGAGGTCGGCGCGCGCTTCACCCTCGATGCGATCCCGGGCAAGCAGATGTCGATCGACGCCGACCTGTCCGCCGGCACCATCGACGACAAGGAGGCCCAGCGCCGCCGCGCCGAGCTGGAAGAGGAAAGCTCGTTCTTCGGTGCCATGGACGGCGCCTCGAAATTCGTGCGCGGCGACGCCATTGCCGGCCTGCTCATCACCGCCATCAACATCGTCGGCGGCATCGCCATCGGCTATGCCCGACACGACATGAACATCGGCGAGGCGGCGGACGTGTTCACCAAGCTGTCGGTCGGCGACGGCCTCGTCTCGCAAATCCCGGCGCTGATCGTCTCGCTCGCCGCCGGCCTGCTGGTCTCCAAGGGCGGCACCCGCGGCTCGGCCGACCAGGCCGTGTTCGGGCAGCTGAGCGCCTATCCGCGCGCGCTGTTCGTGGCGGCGATGCTGCTCGTGCTTCTCGGTGTGATGCCCGGCCTGCCCTTCATCCCGTTCACTGTCCTCGCCACCATCATGGCGACGGTCGGCTACATGCTTCCGCGGCGCGCCAGGCAGCGCCAGGAAAAGGCCAACGAGGTCGTGCGGCAGCAGCAGATGAACCTTGAGGAAGAGGAGAGGAACTCGGTCAAATCCTCGCTCAAGACCGCCGAGATAGAGCTTCTGATCGGCAAGCAGCTTTCCACGCGCCTGCTCGCCTCGCATCAGGAACTCGCCTACCGCATGGGCAAGATGCGCAAGAAATTCGCCGCCCAGTACGGCTTTGTCGTGCCGGAGGTGCGGCTCACCGACGACTATTCCATCCCGCCGAAGAGCTACCAGATCAAGATCCACGGCACAGTGGTGGCCGAACACCAGATGCGCGTCGGCGAGTTGATGGTCCTCGTCGGCGCCAACCGCCAGCCGGACATGCCGGGCGAGGAGGTGAAGGAGCCCGCCTTCGGCATGCGCGCCTATTCGGTGCCGGAGATGTTCGCCGACGATTTGAAGCGCGAGCAGTTTCCCTTCGCCGACAACATGTCCGTGCTGCTGACGCATCTGAGCGAGGTGATCCGCAACAACCTCCCGCAGCTCCTCTCCTACAAGGACATGAAGGTGCTGATCGAGCGCCTCGATCCCGAGTACCGCAAGCTCGCCGACGAGATCTGCTCCTCGCACATCACCTATCCCGGCCTGCAGGCCGTCCTGAAGCTGCTGCTTGCCGAGCGCGTCTCGATCCGCAACCTGCACCTGATCATCGAGGCGATCGCCGAAATCGCGCCGCACATCCGGCGCACCGAGCAGATCGTCGAACATGTGCGCATCCGCATGGCGCAGCAGATCTGCGGCGACCTGACGGAAGGCAGCGTGCTCAAGGTTCTGCGCCTCGGCGGCCGCTGGGACCTGGCTTTCCATCAGAGCCTGAAGCGCGACGCCAAGGGCGAGATCCGCGAATTCGACATCGATCCGCGCCAGCTCGAGGAATTCGGGCAGGATGCGGGCAAGGCGATCCGTCGGCATCTCGATGCCGGCGAGCGCTTCGTGCTCGTCACCGCACCGGAAGCCCGCCCCTATGTGCGCATGATCATCGAGCGGCTGTTTCCGACCCTTCCGGTGCTCAGCCACGTGGAGATCGCCAAGGGTGTCGAGCTCAGCGTGCTGGGTTCGATCTCCTGACCCCGGACGCGCCTGGGATGCTGGAAACCCCGCTCCTCGCCGCCTTCCTGGCCTTCTGCCGCATTGGCGGCTGCTTCCTCGTCATGCCGGGCCTTTCCAGCGTCCGGGTGCCTCTGCAGGTCAGGCTGTTCGTGGCGGTGGCGGCATCTCTGGCGCTCCTGGCGCATCTTTGGGATGCGATAACGCCGCACGTCTCGACGAGGCCCGGGCCTCTGCTCGTCCTGATCGCATCGGAACTCGCCATCGGCGCCCTGATCGGCCTTGTTGCACGCTTTTATGTGCTGGCGCTGCAGTTCATCGGCGCGGCGACGGCGATGTTGACCGGCTTCGGCATGGCCGGCGGCACGGCCATCGAGGAGCAGGAGCCGCAGCCGGCGCTCGGCGCGATCATCTCCTTCTCGGCGCTGATGCTCCTCTTCGTCATGGACTTCCATCACGAGATCATCCGCGCCCTCGTGGCGTCCTACCGGCTGGTGCCCGTCGAAAGCCTGTTCGACCCGCAATCGGCTCTCACCGACGTCACGGACACGCTGTCGGACGCCTTCTTCGTCATGATTCGCCTGGGCAGCCCGTTCATCGCCTATGCCATACTGGTCAATCTGGCGATCGGCTTCGTCAACAAGCTGACGCCGCAGATCCCCGTCTACTTCATCTCGCTGCCCTTCGTCATCGCCGGCGGCCTGATCCTCCTCTATTTCGCGATAGGCTCGCTGCTCGGCCTGTTTGCCGACGGCTTCTTGCCGATTTTCGCCGGTCGATGAGGGGTGATGATGTCGAGCGATAAGCGGCAGAGGCTGGGGAAACTGGTGAAGGTCATGCAGCACCTCACGGACTACCACCAGGCCCGGCATGCCGGACACCTGGCGCAGGCCGCCTCGGCCAGCAGCGAGGCCGAGGAGATCACCGCAAGGATCGATGCGGGCGAGGCCATGTCGGCGCTTTTTCCGGAGATCTACCATCGCCGCATCGCCGATGCGTTGCAGCGCAGCCGCGCCAGCGCCGAAAACGCCCAGGCGGAAGCCAGGAAAGCCGTTACCGCCGATGCCCGTACCAGCGCGTTGGCGCGGGCCTACCGCGAGGCGGCAAGCGCGGAGGAGCGTGACCTGGCGGACAAGGAAAGGCTCGAGCTCATCCAGCGCGGCAAGGCATCCGGGACTTAAGCCTCCCACAAGCTTGCTTTGAAAGAATGATCGTCACGATAACAGACCAACACCAGGGAGGACGCCTTGGCGATATCGCCCCCCGGCGACATTGTTCTGAGCGTGGCGCGCGCCGCTGATCCGGCCAAGGCCGCGGCAGCCCGAGCGCGACTGCAGGCACACGCCGCCGCCGGCAAGGACTTTTCCGCCACCGTCGACGCGACGGCGACGCAAGCCGCCCGCGCCGCCGGGACCGCACGCCCGGACACCGAAACGAGGTTCGAAGCGATGGTGCTGCAGAACTTTCTGCAGTCGCTGCTGCCCGAGGAAACGAGCTCGGTCTACGGCGAAGGGCTCGCCGGCGACATGTGGCGGTCGATGATGGCTCAGCAGCTCAGCGAGACGCTCGCCGAGCAAGGCGGGCTCGGCATCGCTCGCCGGGTCTTGAGCGACCACACCTTGGAGAATGACAAGAAGGTGCCGATCGGCGCGATTTCCTCCACGCCGGAGCAGCAAGAGGCCGGCAAGCGCGCCCTTCTCTCCTCCGCCCTCGTCAACGAAATCGAACGGCAGGCGGCAAGAACCCTGGGTATCGGCGTCGGCTCCGTCCACAAGGACGAGAAGAGCTGAACGCCCAAAGACGGAACCAGCCCATGTATGATCTCACGACCATTGCGAAACCCGACGACACTGCCGTCAGGCAGAATGCCGGCCATCACGGCGGCGCCAGCGCCCTTGCCATCATGCGACGCATCGAGGAGACGATCGACGCGGAGACCGCAGCGATCCGCAGCGATCCGCGTTTCGACATCAAGGCGTCGAACACCCGCAAGAGCCGGCATCTGTACGAGTTGAGCAAGGCGCTCAAGAGCACCGATGAGGCGGGGCTGGCAGCCGCCCATCGCGATGCACTGGTGCGGCTGCGCAACAAGCTCGCCGCCAACGAAGCCACCATCAAGGCCCATATGAGCGCCGTCGGCGAGGTGGCCAACCTGCTGCAGGATGCGATCGAGCGGGTGCAGACCGACGGCACCTATTCGGAACGCGAGTTCGGCCAGGCTTCACCCGCATGATCAAGTTCATCCTGGCCGCCATCTGGATCTGCGCCGTGTCCGTCGGCACGGTGCTCTATTCGTTCCAGTTTTCACAGGCCAGGAGCAGCGCCGCTCCTCCGCCCGCCTTCTTCGGCGGGCTGGACCACATCAGCACCGACATGATCTCCGTTCCCGTGGTCAGGGACGGAGATGTCGACGGCTATTTCCTCACCCGCCTGTCCTATTCGATCGATTCGAAGAAGCTGAAAGCGCTCACCATGCCGGTGAGCGTCGTGCTGGTCGACGAGATCTATTCCTATCTCTACGCCAATCCTCTGATCGATTATTCCAGGGCCGGCGGGTTCGACGTCGGCGGGTTCGACGTCGGCGCGTTCCGCGATGGCCTCAGGGAGGCGATCAACGCGCGGGTGGGCAGCAAGCTCGTCCACGACGTCTTCATCGAGCAGGCGGACTATCTGTCGAAATCGGAGATCCGTGCCAACACGCCGCAGCGCCGGCTGCCGTCGACGGAGCCCGCGCGGAGCGAGCCCAAGGGCGGCGGGCATTAGGATCAGAGTAACAAATAATCCGAAAGTTCATTTCGGCAATAAAATCAGATTATTCTCTCTTTGACAAAAAAGTTTCACAAAAACTTCACGTGATATTCTGTCACGGCAAAAATATACCATCGGCACCGAAAGCGTAACGCTGACCCACCCCGCACTGGACGGAGGCGCCGATGTCCTACCGCATCGATCCGAATGCGACGCAGCGTTACAACGCCGACGGGACACGCGCCACGTCCCTTCCCGAGCAACTGTCTTCGCAGTTCCGCGAGGAGATCGCGGCCGCTCTGCGCGAGCGGGAAGAGGCCGGCGGCGAGGGTACGCTGGACCCCATCGACGAGCGGCTTGCCGTCGTGGAGAACGGCGACAGCCTGACCGAGATCGCCGCGGAGAACCAGGTTTCCCTCGAGGCGCTCCTGGCCGCCAACCAGGGCAACGTCGACGGCAACGGCAACCTCATTCACCCCGGCGAGATCATCTTCCTGCCGCGCGCCTCGGCGGAACTGGTGGCTGCAGGTCCAGTGGGGCCTGGCGACATTCCGCAAGGCGAAGCGGCGTTTCTCTCCGATCTCTACGACCGGGGCAATGAGCTGGAATATGCCGACGATCCTTCCGTGATCGATTACGAGGCCGAGGGCCAGGCCATCCAGGACGACGTCGGTGCCTATCTGGACAGCCTGCCGGCCGATGAACGGCAGGCAGCGGCATTGCGGCTCGTTCAGGCGGACTGGGTGGATGCCGGCCCCGTCGGGCACAGGATCGAGGCGGCAATCGCCGAACGCGGGCTTCACGACACCGAGGAAGGCGCCTTCGCAAGCGAGCTCTACGGCCTCGGCAACGAACTCGAATATGCCGACGACCCGGCAGCGATCGACTTCGACGGCGCGGTGACGTCTATGGCGGGCCGCATCGAGGCGTATCTGGAAGGCCTGCCCGAGAGTGAGCGCGGCTCGGCATTGCAGCGGCTTTACGATCACGACTGGCGCGACGCCGGTCCCGCCTCCATGGCGATCGAGCAGGCCGCGAGGCAAGCCGGCATCGAGCTGCGCCCCTCCACCCACTCTGGTCCGGACGTCGATGCGGCGGCACGCAGCATCGTCGACGAGGCGAATGCGGCGGGCAGCCCGGATGAGGCGTTTCGCCTCCTCAACGAAGGCTACGCGTCGGCGGCGCCGCAAGTGCAGGCGGCCCTCGACCAGTCCGCGGATGCGCGATCGCTTGTCGAGCAGGCCGCCGAATGGGCCACGGAGCCGCTCGACGGATACGACCCCTCGCAGGATCTGCAGGCTCCCGCCGCGCAGACATTCGCAAGGCTCGAACAACTGACGGATGGCGCACAGCAGGGGCTCGCCGTCGATCTGCTGGAGGCGGCGATGCCCGACATCGAGGCCGGCAACCAGGTCTACCAAAGCGAAGCCGGCTCATCGATGCTGGGACCGAACGGCACGGCCGACATGCTGACGATCGTCGACCGCATCGCCGGGAGCCCAGGCAGCGAAGCCGTCATCAGCGACTTTGCGGCGATGGACTTCTATTCGCGGGACGCCATCATGAACGCCGTGAGTTCCGGCTCCGGTCTGGACTATCCGATGGCGCTGGCCACCGAATGGGGCAATGGATCGGGTCTCTTCGGCGCCGAGATCGATCCGGGCGTCCGCCAGTTCCACAGCCAGGTCGGCGCAGACGTGGACGCCTACAGCCAGCACATGCAAGAGCTGCAATGGCTCATCCAGAACCACGGCGGCACGATGACGCCCGAGCAGCTTGCCCAGGCGATCGAGGACTACAAGGCCGAGAAGGGCGCCGGGTGGCAGGAAACCGAACAGAACCTTGAACGTGAGGTCGCCGAGAGCGGCGCGTTGCTGCTGGAGCAGCTGACGCAATTGTCGGACCTGCCTCCGGAGATGTCCGGCGATCAGCCCGCCGCCGACGCACTCATCGCGGAGATACTCGAAGACCCGAAAGCGGTCATGGCGATGCAGGTGGCCATGCAGACGGATCCGGAGCTTCTCGCCAATCCGAGCACCCTGAATTTCCTCGGAAGCAAGGCCCGTCTCACCGACCGCGGCCGCAAGCTGGCCGAGGAGGCGATGACGCAGATCCTGCGCCACCAGATCCTACCCTCCTTCAGCGAGCTCAGCACCGGGGATGCGAACAGCATCGCCCAGGCAAGGACCGCGCTGGAGAACTTCCGCAACAGCAGGACGGCCCAGCTTCTGGGCATCACGGACAGCGATCTCAGCAAGGCGATCGACGCCGTGGAGCGGTCCTTGCCGGAGGTTGGGGATACGCCCGCCGATGCCGCCCGCAAGATGGCGCGCCTCAACAGCGAGCTCAACGACCTGCAGGGAAGCGGTGGCGTCAAGTCGTTCAGCAACACCACCGTTCCAGGACAATTGCTGCGCACCATCGGCCTCGCCGCCACCGGCGCGAGCCTCATGAATTCGACCCGGATCGCCTCGGAAGATCCGAGCCTGAAAAACAACCTCAAGATCGTCATCGATGCGTCGGGCATTGCCCAAAGGTCCGTGGAAATCCTTTCGGGGATGGAGCGCATCAACCCGCAGTCGCAGGCGGCGCAGCATTTCGGCAGCAGCAGCCGGCCGGCCGTGAAGTTTCTCGGTGTTCTCGGCGCCGGCTTTGACGCGTGGAACGCGGTCGATGCCTTCAGGGCGGGCGATCCGCTGATGGGAAGCCTGTCGGCCGTCGCCGCGGGCGGCGGCGTCATGGCTGCGCTCGGCACGGGAACGGCTTTCGGCCCCGCCGGCCTGATCATCGTCGGCCTCGCGGTCGGCGCGCAGATGATCGTCAGCGACCACAGGGAAAGCACCAAGTTCGAGACGGACACGGCGATGCGCTTCCTGGAGCATTCGGGACTGTCGGAAGCGGCCGCCGACGCCCTGACCGACCAGAGCGGCGACGGCCACAGCCCGGTTCCGCTGCTGATGCGCTACGCCGAGCTCAAGGGCTACGATCTCGAACAGGCAGGTGACCGGCAGCAATTCATCGACTGGCTGAACGCGATCCCCAAGGAGCAGTTGGAGGCCCTGCGGGACAATCTCCATCACACGGCGGACAGCTTCGACGGCGATGCCTCGCAGCTCGAACAGACGGCGTCTTCCGACGCGAATTACACCGATCCGGAGCGCCTCAACGACACCGGCACCGGTCGTGCCCGCTATACGAGCACGGCGAGCCGGATCGAGGCCGGCAACGCGACCCCGTCCTCAGCCGCGCAGATCGACGTCGTGCTGAGCGAACTCGGCATCTCCGCCCTTGCGTGAGCCAGGAGGAAACGCGCTTCAGCCGACGGCTTGCGGGAGATAGACCCGGTCGCCGGCAAAGACCAGGTCGGGAACCTGGATATGCTCCATGTTCAGCACGACCGTGTCGGCCACGTCCGCCGCCCGGTCGCGGGCGATGCTGCCGATGCTCTGGCCGTCCCGCACGACGACCCAATCGTAGCCTTGCCGTTCGAGCTCGGGGTTGTACCGGCCGCTCTCGTCCTGCGCGCCCGCCTCGTGCAGCGAGAGGTGGGATCCCGAGACCCAGCCCTCGTAGTGCTGCCCGTCCCAGCCATAGCCCGACACCGGCACCCACTCGTTGCCCGTCTCGTCGGTGACCCGCTCGCCGGTCTCCTGAACGAACGAGCCGGGCCGCAGCGTCGTCTGCCGTTCGGCGTTGCTCGCCGGCGCCTCCCGCAGGTTCAGACCGTCGGGCGCCGTGACCACCAGTTGCGGGCGGGGCTCCTGTTCGGGCGGCTCGGGCGGCGTTTCCTCCGGCGGGATCTCACCGGGCGCGGTTTCGTCCGGCCCCACGCCGTCCTTCGCATCGCCTGCGTTGGCGCTGTCGGCCTGCACCGTCGCCCAGGTCGACAGGCCGAACAGCAACAGGCCTCCGCCGAAGGCGACACCGTCGACGATGCGCGGCATCTTCGAACCGGGAGCGGCAGGCTTATAGGCCTGGCGCAGCAGATAGTAGGAGCCGGCTGTGAACAGCACGGCCGATGTGGAGTCCATTCCACCTTGAATGTTGCTCAGGAAATCGGAAACGACCGGGAACGGGCCGTCGGCAGCGTTCAGCAGCTCGGGGTCGCGGTTGTATTTCCCTATGGACAGGTCATAGCCGACCTTGCCCGAGTAATAGAGGCTGCCCCCCAGGTAGAGGGACAGGGCCGGTTTGTCGATCCACGGGAACGCCTTGCGGCCGGTCGCCACTTCCTTGAGGCTCTTGGCGCTGTACCACCAATTCGCCAGGTTGAACGTGACCCCGTCGGTCATGTCCAGATAGGCGCCGGTCTGGAACTCGCTGATGATGGTCCGGTTGCCATTTGCCATGTTGGGGATGAAGGTGATCACGTCGACGGCCCGCAGCACCCTGCCCAGACGGGTGTCCGCCGCCGTTGCGTTGGGAAAGATGTCCTTGATGATGATGCTCGCCCCACGCACGAAGAAGCCTCCGGCGTTCAGATGGACCCTGACGTTTTCCGGAAGGGCCGGCCATACGGCCGTGAGCACGCCGGTGGCCGTTCCCGTCATCAGCAGGGTATCGTAGCCGTTGGCACGCATGGCCGCCAACGCACGGCGCAGCTGCGGCGGTGCCGTGTATCCGTTGATCGCACCAACCTGATCCCCCTTCAGCAGCGAGGTCTGGATCGGCTTCAGCACGTCCGACTGCGGTTTCGTGAACGCAGCCAGTTGTTCGAGGGAAAGCGACGCCATCTGCTGCGCCGTGAACTTCGCCACCTGCTCAGGCGTGAACTCGGCAAGCTGTTCGGGCTTGAGCGCTTCGATCCGGACATGCTTGATCCGGTTCAGGGGGATGGCCCGCAACTGGTCGCCCTCGAGCATCTGCATCTGCGCCGTGCCCAGCCCCTCCCAATCGGCGACCGAAAGACCGGCGATATCGTCGGTGCTGAGGTTGCGTGCATAGTCGAGGTCGATCAGTTTCCGCTGCTCGGGCGTCAGGGCATCCTGCTGCTCGGAACGAAGAGCCTCCACCTGCTCGCGCGTCAGGGCCTTGAGCTGGGCGTCGCTGAGCTGCTTCATCTGCCCGTCCGTGAGCTTCGCCACCTGAGCGGTCGTGAGCCAGGGCATCTGCTCCGCCTTCAGCGCCTCCATATCGATATGTTTTATCCGACGATCGGGAATGGCGCTGAGCTGGTTCTCCGTGAACTGGTTCATCAGCCCGGCGGTGCAGAGCGCTTCGAGCTGCTCGCCGGTCAGCCGCTGCACCTGCGCGCGCGTCAGCCAGGGAATCTGCTTCTTGTCCAGCACTGTCGGCAGATCGAGCCGCTTCATGTTCTCGCCCGAAATACTGGCGATCTGGCTCTGGCTGAGACGTCTGAAGAGGCCGTTCTCGCCGAGGCTGTTCAACTGCGACAAGGTGAGCTTTCCCACCTGCCCGTCGGTCAGCCAGCGGACCTGCTTTTTGCTGAAGCCGCCGACATCCACATGCCTGATGGACTTTTCGGGAATGCTGCGGACCTGACCCCTGGTGAGGTGCCCCTGCAGACCGGCCGTGCCAAGATCCCGCCATTGGGCCGCGGAGAGGCTGCCGATCTGATCGCCGGTCAGCCACGGCACCTGCTTTGCCTTCAGGCCGCCGACATCGAGCTGCCTGATGTTCGTGGTCGGGATGCTTTCGATCTGCCCCTTGGTGAAATGAGCCTGCAGGCCCTGCTTGCCCATGTCCCGCAACTGGCGGCCGGTGATGGCCGCAGTCTGGTCGTTGGTCAGCCAGGGCACTTGCCGCGAGGTCAGGCCGGAGACGTCGAGATGCCGGATGTTGTCGGCCGACACCGCCCTGAGCTGCGGCTTGGTGAAATGCGCCTGCAGCCCGGCATTACTCATGTCACGAAGCTGGTTTCCGGTGAGCCCGGACACCTGCTCACGCGTCATCCAGGGAACCTGCTCCGGCCGCAACGCGCCGACGTCGAGACTGCCGATCTTGTCGGCGGAAATCCCCCTGATCTGCCCGCGCGTGAACTGCTTGACCTGCGTCGCGGTGAACGCACCGATCTGCGTCGAGCTGAAAACGGAGAAGACATCGTCGCCGATCAGCGCGATGTCGTTGTCGGTCAGTGAACGGATGTCGTCCTCCGACAACGCACGCGCCTGCTCGATATCGGGGCCGTTTCGCGTGCCCGCCGGGGTCGGCTGATGCTCTTGCGAAGCGCCGCGGATCCAGGGAACGACGACGATTTCCCCCGTATCGGGATCGCGAACCGCAATGTGGGTCTTGCCCGCGGTTCCCGGGGCATCGCCGTGCACGGTCCGCCCCCAGTCGGCAGGCACGTAGACCTTGCTGGCGTTCTTCGGAGGGTTGCCGAGTATGCTCGCATTGAGCATCTCGCCGCCTGGCGCCATCAACGCGATCGTGTTGCCGTCCGAGGACGGCTTGACCGGCCGCGTGGCGACCAGGGCGCGGCTGCCGAGCGTGGTTCCGATAAGCCCCGTCCCGAGGCCGACCAGCGCATTGGCCCGCTCGAGGCCCGACATCTGGTCGCCATAGACGGCAAGGTCGTGAACCGAAGCCGCCATGAGCGGCGCGCCCGTCCCGACCGCGGTCCAGTCGGCGCCCCGCGCAAGGCGGTTGAGGACGCCCGGATGCCGCATGTAATTGCCGGCGAACTCGGCCAGCGGCGTGTTCGGCTTGACGGCGCCGATGCTCGACAGGAAGGCTCTTCCCAATCCGATCCTTTCCCCCGTCGCCAGCGTGCGACCGGTCATCCCGATCGTTCGCAACCCGCTCGAAACGCCGGGCAGGACAACCGTGGTGATCATCAGCCCGTTCATCACGGACTGCGAATCGTTCCACTCGCCGCCGTGCTGAATGTGATTGTACTGGTTGTACGCGGTCTTGGCGCCGAGATATGCGGCGCCGGCATAGGCCGCACCGGCGAGAAACGGGCTGGCGGGCGTCGGTATGAGGGCGGCAAGACCGGCCAGCCCCGAGCCGATGCCGATGATCGGGTCGACCACCTTGTCCCAGGTGGAAACATTGCGCGCCTGGACCACGTCGAGGGAGAACTCGCCGTTCTCTCCCGGCTGGAAGCGCAGGTCCGTCGGCAGGATCAGCTTGCCGCTTTCCTGGAACTGCTGATTGTTGTCCTGGAAATCCTCGACGCTGTCGAACTTCTTGCCGGTGGCATCGATGTACCAGGTCTTGCCGTCACCGTCCTCAACCGCAAACAGCGCCGTCTGCTGCATGCCGACCGCTTCATCGACATAGAAGACCGGCACGATGCGGAAGTCGGCGTCGTCACCGCCGACGTCCCGGATCTCGTCCTTCACCTTCTCGAGGGCCTCGGCTCCGTCTTCGCTGGCAGCGTTCATGTTCAACGCCCCGGCGATCTGCTGATCGACATTGCTGCCGCTCAGCGCTCTCGGATCGTTATAGCCCTGTTCGTAGAGCGCCTGCACCTGCGGCTGAACCCGTTCGTCCAGCATCTGCCCCTCATGCTCCTCGAGATAGGCATCCTGGAGGCGGGCGTTGTATTCATCCGTTTCGGCGTCGTCGCGGAGCTTGAGCGGCTGGCTGAGCTGGAAATCATACCAGTTGGCGGCGGCCTCGGCGCTGCTCCTGGTGTCCTCCGCCCCTGCCTTCTGCTCCTGGGCCACCTTCAGCGCGGTGGCCGCATAGGCAAGTTCTGCGCTCACCCAATGCCACTCGGCCGTACCGTCGCCATCGGTGTCGATCTGGATACGCACCGGCTGATCGCTTTCCGCCAGCGCATCGAGGCCTATTTCGTCATAGCGCTCGGCAACTTCCGGGGAGACATAGACCTCCTGCCCGCCGACATCGATCTTGACGGGCTCGACGCCCTCCGGCAGTTCCGGCGCCGCCATGTAGTTCGCCGGCTTGTTGAGCTTCTCCAGCTCTTCCTGAAGCTGGCCGATCTGTTCGTCGAGGTTTTCGATCGACACGCCGAGTTGCTCTGCCAGGGTCTGGTTGAGCTCCCTACCGGCGACGAGTTCGGCCGACTTCAGTCCCTCCAGCCTGCTGTTGGTGCACATCGTCGTGTCGATCTGCCCCGAGGCGAGCGCTTGCCATTCCTGATTGAGCGGCCGATCGCGGTAGTCGTCGTTGACGTTCTCCTCCGTCAGCGAATAGGTGAGCTGCTGCTCGGTCTTCCCGTCGCTGAAATGGTTGATGACCCAGAGCTGCCCGTCGCGCGTCACGACCTCCTGATGGTCATATGTGCCGAGATAGTCTCCGCCGACCGTTCGGTGCTTCTTGCCTTCCTCGAACAGGAATTCGTGCTCGCTGTTGTATTCGGCAAGGACGCGCTGCTCGATGTCTTCGGCCTGCGCCTCGAGGTCGGCAAGATTGCTTCGCGCGTCGTAGAAATTCGCATAGGCTTCGGCGATCTCGAGCTGGCCGCCGAGGGCCTCTTGAAGTTCCCTGGCCTGTTCGAGCGCAGTCGTCAGTTCCGTATGCGCGTTGGAGCCCTCCTCGGTCTGTGCAAGCAGATCCTCCAGCCGGCTGACCGTGTAGTCCATCGACAGCTTATCGCCGTTGGTGCGCTGATAGTCGGCCTGGTAGAACAGGGACGTGACCTCGGCATGCTTGGCGAGGCCTTCCGCGTATTCCACATGGCGGTTCGGCGCCTCGCTGCCGATGGCACTCGCGGTGGGCGTATTGGGATCGGAAAGGAGAGGCAAACTGCCCTGCTTGTCGATCGCCTGATCGAGAAGAGCTTCGGCATTCTCGTAGGCTTCGAGGGCACCGCTTGCGTCCTCCAGGTTGCCATTGGCCTCGCTCAACCGGTTTCTGGCGTCTTCGAGCGAGCCTTCCGGCTCGGGTCTCACCCAGCGCAGGCCATGCCGGCCGAGCGCCTCGTCGATGGTCGCGGCGGCGTTGTCCATCGCGCCCTCATAGGCAGGATCCAACGCCCACACGTCGAGCTGCGCCTGAAGCACGTCGAACCGCGCCTGTGCCTCGGTCAGACGGCCGAGCGCGGTGTTTTCGGCATAGATCGCCTTGGCCACTTCCGGATCGACCCAGTGCCAGACGCCATCGACCTTGACCGGCACCCACGCCCCGCCCGAGGGCGCGGTTCCCGCCGGAGGCTGGCCCTGGAAATTGATGACCTGATTGCCGTTCTCATCAACCTCCACATATGGCTCGGCCTTGGGTCCGAGGCCATATTGTTCGATGGCCGCCTGCGTTTCCCCCTGGCGTTCGCCGGCAGCCGCCAGCAACTCCTCGTAGCTCTGCCCGGCCAGCAGCCCCGTGACCGCCGCGACGACGATTTCGCCTTCCTTGGCGGTCGCCGGATCGCTGCTCTCGGGATTCGCCGCAAGCAGCGTTCTGGCCAGTGCCTCCTCCACGCTGCCCGCTTTGATCTCGATCTCCGTACCGTCCTCGTGGTTGGTCAGCGTCATGCTGCCGTCCGGAGCGGTCGTCAGCGTATGGCCGTTGAAGGTCACCATCACCGTGGTCTTCGTTCCATCCTCGACGACGACCGTTTCGCCCTCGTGGATGATGTCCGGATCGCGCCCGTTCTCGAAGAACTGCGGGTTCTGCGCCCTTATGTCGTCAAGGGTGACGCCATATTCCTCGGCGATCTCGGTCAGGCTTTCATTGTCCTTGACCTCGTGCTCGACCGGTTCCCCGTCGTTCACGGGCTCGGTGATCGTCGTGGTCTTGCGCCCGTCCTTGTCTGTGACCGTCTCGCTCACCTTGCCGTCGGCATATTCGGTCCTGCTGACCTCGTTGCCGTCGGCGTCCACATATTGAACGGTGACGGCGTCGTGATGGTAATCATGGTAGTGGGCGGAGATCACCTGGTCGGTGGCCGCATCGACGATCTCAGTCCCGCGCACGTCGCCATTGTCGCTGGTCGGCTCCCAGGTCCTCACGTCGAGCCCGGCGGCGGCAAGCTGCGCGATCACCTGGTCCTTCGTCAGTCCCTCTTCCGCGGCGATCTCCTCGATGCTTTTGCCGTCCTGCACCGCGTCGACGATGTCGTCGACCCCCTCGCGCGTCGGGTCCTGGCCTTCGGCAAGGGTGGTTTCCTCGCCGTCGGGCGTCTTCACCACCGTGCTGGTGCTGCCGTCCGCCTCGGTCGTCTCTTCGATCACCACGCCGTTCGGCAGCTCGGTCCGCTCCACCACCGTTCCCGAGCCGAGGTCGTCCTCGTAGCGGGCGGTGTTGATCCCGGTCTCGGCGTCGTAGGTCTCCTCGACCGTCCAGCCGCGCTCGTCGCGAAGCGGCGACGACGTCTCGCCCTCGTCCCCCTCGACGGTGGTGTAGTATGCGCCGTGCTGGAAATCGTAATATTCCGTGACGGTCTCGCCGGCGTCGGCGTCTTCGACCTCCGTCGTCCGCACGTCGCCATTGTCGCTCGTGGGTTCGGTGGTCCTGACCTCGTATCCGCCGGCTTCGAGCTGCGCGATCACCTGGTCCCGCGTCATGTTGCGCTCGGCCGCGATGAGATCGATGCTCTTGCCCGCCGCGATATCATCGAAAATGTCTTCCGCCTGGGCCGTCGCCGCATCATCTTGCGGCTCGCCGGCCGCGTCCGTCGGAAGATCGTACCGCACCGGCGTGAACGACAGGTCGGTCCCGCCGGACGTGTTGCCGTTGGCGAGCGAAAACACCGGCGCGCCGTTCGTCCCGTCCGTGTTCGACGATGTCAGCACCACGGGGCGGGCCTGGGTCGGCGAGGCGGACGTGGAGGAAGCCGGATCCTGCTGCTGCGCGGTCTCCAGCCGGGCCAGCTGCGCGTTGACGAGTGCAAGCTGCCGCTGCATCTGCGACACCGCATCATGCTCGCCCATCTTGTTGGCAAGCCTGATGTTGTTGCGCAGCGTCTGGGCTTCCGTTCTCAGATCGGCGACCTGCTCGACGCCGCTCTTGGGCGTGATCCTCGGAGGTGGCGGCGAAAGAAGAATCGGGCGCAGGGCCATGGCTCAATCTCCAAACACGAATCCATCAGGCAACTGCCGTGCTGCGTGCACACGACGCCCGGGACCCGGCGCTGGAGAAAAAGCTGCAGCTACCGTGAAGGCGTCCAGTACACGTCGAGATCGGCGAGTTGCTCTTCCTCGTCCTTCAGCGCCTCCTCGACCCGCGTGTCGAGCCGCGGCGCAATGAGCGCGACAAGCGCCTCCGCGGCCGCCAGGGCTGGCGTGATGCTCTGAAAGAACGAGCGCGAATGCAGCGTCACCACGATGCTGTGCCGGGCAAGGCGGGCGAGAGGCGAAACGTTGCTGTCGGTGATCGCGACGACGGCAACGCCGCGCCGCGCCGCGTGCTGGGCAATCTCGATGGTCGCACGGGCATAGGGAGCCATGCCCACCACCAGCATCGCATCGCCTTTCCCGGCCCCCCGCAGGGCGTCGATCCCCATTCCCCCGGCCGCGTCCAACAGGCTGACGCGATCCGTCAGCGCTGAAAGCATGGAGGAGAAATGCTGGGCGACCGGCAGTTCCCGGCGCAGGCCTAGGCTGAACAGATGCCGGGCGCCGGCGAGCGATTCGGCAGCGGCGTAGATCTGCGCCGCATTGCCGTAGTCACCCAGCCTGGCCACCTGGGCGGCAAGCGTGTCGGTCACCGGACCGACCTCGGAATATCCTTCGTCGGCGGGTGCATCCGGCGCGAACCGGTCCCGCTCCGCAGTCGCGTCCACATCGCGCAACGCCTTGGCATAGAGCGAGCGCATGTCGTCGTAGCCCTCAAGGCCGATCCAGCGCGCCAGCCGCATCATCGTGCTGTGGGAAACCCCGGCAAGCTGCGCCTGCTCGCGCATCGACAACAGCGCCACATCCTTGGGATTGTCGAGCACGAAACGTGCTGCCGCCTGCAATCGCGGCGGCATCGTCTCAAACCGCTCGGCCAGAAGTTCGTTCAAAGGTCCTCGTTCCATCTCGCGCCACACCAGCCCCCATTCAGATCACCCGTTCCCCATGGAAACACTACGTGTCGCCCACCTCAAACGCAACAGAAATATGACGGTTGGAATTTAACGTTTTAAAATATTCCAAATGGACTTTTCTTGTGAACGCCTCTAAATTATGCCTGCCACTGGGCGGCGGATGCACAGTCTCCGCAGAGTCCGCCACTTGATTTGCTATCCAAGGAGCAACTGATGTCTGATTCCGCATCTTCGGTGACCACGGGAACGTCGAACCCCGAGCAGAACCTCGACAAGCTCATTGCGCATCAGGAAAAGATGTTCAACTTGAGCATGAAAGCAGAACTGGCCAAGTCGACCAACGACATGAACATGAGCCTTTCGCGGAAGATCGGCGAGTCGGCCCAGAAGGCCTGAAGATCGGCCCTATGCTTTGTGTGCTGCAGAAGAACCTGCGGCACACAAAGCATCCTTCACGCATGCATACGACGTTGCATTGACCAGACCGCGCCGGACCCGATGCCCGCAGGAGGTGGTGTGAGATGAATCCCAGGGTAGCCAAGCTTGTTCGAGAGCTGCCGGATATGGTCCGGACGGGAATGGATGGCTTCGGCAGACGGCGCCTGGGATGGCGGCGGGCAGCGAAGGCCCTGCCGGCACCGGCCCAACCCGTCTTCGAGGTCCTGCAGGGCGCGCACAGCGGCGCCACCCTTCATCTAGACGACGCGAGCTATACAATCGGCTCCGGCACCGAAGCCGACATCCTCCTCAGCGACGAGGGCATTGCCGACCTGCACACCCGGCTGCACATCCGCCGCGGCCGCGTCGAGATCGAGGCGACCGGCGGTCCCGTGAAGCTGGGGGAAAACGAAATCGTCCCGATGGGGCACGGCCGCCGCTGCAAGCTGCCTCTCGACGCAACCTTGGGCGAGGCGCGGTTCCGGATCGTCGGCAGCGCTCCCGAAAGCGTCGCCACGAGGCTGCCGAACAGCCCGCTTTTGGCCTTCAGCGGCATCTTCCTCGCCATCTTTGTCGGCTTTGTCGCCTCGAACAGTCTTTCCCGCGCCGAGCCGGAGACGAACTGGCCGAAAGAGAACGCCGGGGTCCTGGCGATGCTAGGCCTTGGCAAGACCGGCAGCGCCGGGCAGCAGGCTGCCGGCGAGCCGGCAGCGAAAGGTCTCGAAGGCGCTCTTGACCAGCTTGCCCGGCGCCTCGAGCAGGCGGGTATCTCCGGTGTGAACGTCGCGCTATCCGACGACAGGCTGATCGCATCCGGCACCGTTTCCAAGACCGAAGCCGGCGCCTGGAAAACCGTCCGGTCGTGGTTCGACCAGACCTATGGCGGCCGCGTCCTGCTGGTCTCCGACGTCACGACGGGCGATGCCGCCCAGATGCCGCGAATCCGCCTGCAGGCCATCTGGTATGGCGCACAACCCTACATCATCGCGGCGGACGGCACACGCTATCACGAGGGGGCGTTCGTCAGCGGCGGCTGGACCATCTCGGAGATCGGCGAGACGCAACTCGTCCTCAAGAAGGCCGGCGATACAGTGGCGCTGAAATATCAATGACACAGCGACTCGATGCGCTGCGGGTCGACACATCGAGGCTGGACACCAGTGCCGGACGCGAAGCCCCGTCCATAGAGGGCGCGCGCCGCAGAACCATCGATCGGCCGCGGCTCAACGGCGTGGACAAATCCACCGCGCGCGAAGGATCGGCGGCCGACGGCGCCGCCGAAGCCGGCCGGCTCGATTCGGGGGCCTCCCCCGTCACTTCCCGTTTCGGCCCGCCCTCCCTCGATCAGGCGCTCGAGGATTTCGTTGCGCCGGGCATTCCCGATCCCACGATCATCCGCCGCTCCGTTTCCATCCTGAAGGACTGCGTCGACCACCTCGTCCCGAATCTCGACGGCGGCGAGCAGCTTCACGAACTGGCGACAACGCTGCTCGAGGAGGAGATCCAGCGCCACCAGGAATTGCTTCGCCTGCTGCACGGAGGGGGCCAGACTGACTGACGTTGGCGAGACCGTGAAACTCCTGCATATCCTTGGTTATCTTTATGGATGCCACGGGCAGGTGAAGCGCGGCGTCGCCTATCTGCTTCTCGCCATCCAGCTCGCGCCGGAAGACCGGGGCGTCCTGCGCACGCTCGCGCATCTGCTCATCCGCAGCGGCGAGGCCGACAAGGCACTGGCCACGATCGAGCGGCTCGAACGGCTGGGCGACGGCGAGCAACCGCTGCTTGCCCTCCTGAAGAGCAAGGCGCTGATGGCGGCCGGCGAGGCCGCCGAGGCCCGACATTCCTTCAGGGATTTCCTGGCGCATTACGAGGCCGATCACCGTGTTTGACCGCCTTTTGCCATTCCTCGTCAAGGTGGGCCGCCGCAGCGACCTGGTCATCGCGATGCTGATGCTCGTCTCCGTGGTGATGATGCTCATCCCGCTGCCGACGGAGTTGGTCGACGTCCTGATCTCTGCGAACATCGCGATCAGCGTCCTCATCTTGCTGGCCTGTTTCTACGTCCGGCATCCTCTCGATTTCTCCTCGCTGCCTTCGGTCATACTCATCGCCACGCTGTTCCGTCTGGCGATCACGATCACCACGACGCGCCTGATCCTCCTGCAGGCGGATGCCGGCAACATCGTCACGACCTTCGGATCCTTCGTCGTCGGCGGCAGCATCGCGGTCGGTCTCGTCATCTTCCTCATCATCACGATCGCGCAGTTCGTCGTCATCGCGAAAGGCGCCGAACGCGTCGCCGAAGTGGCCGCGCGCTTCACGCTCGATGCCCTGCCCGGCAAGCAGATGAGCATCGATGCCGAACTGCGCAACGGCGACATCGATCAGGATGAAGCCCGCCACATGCGCCGCCAGCTCGAACGCGAGAGCCAGCTGTTCGGCGCGATGGATGGCGCCATGAAGTTCGTGAAGGGAGACGTGATCGCCGGAATCGTGATCATTCTCGTCAACCTCATAGGCGGCTTTGCCGTCGGTACCCTGCAGCACGGCATGTCGCTCGGCGAGGCCGCCGCCACCTATTCGCTGCTGACCGTCGGCGACGGGCTCGTCTCGCAAATTCCGGCACTGCTGATCGCCGTCGCCTCGGGCGCGATGATCACCCGCGTCGCGGGGACCGAGGGCCATACCGACCTCGGCGGGCAGATCGCCGGCCAGCTCCTGCGCGACGCGCGGGCGCTGGCGCTGGCCTCCGTCGTTCTGCTCGGCCTCAGCCTGGTGCCCGGCTTCCCGACGATCGTCTTCCTGATCCTGGGTGCGGTGCTGGGCGCCGGCGCCTATGCCTTGCGCCGCAACACGCGGGATGAGACCGACGCCGGCCGAACCGTCACGCTCGGCCGCGAGGAGGCGGGCAACGATACGACCGCGCTGCTGGCATCCGACAGCACCGCGATGCTGCCGCCGACGCCGATCGTCGCACGCTTCGGCAGCGATCTCGGCAAATCTTTCACTCCCGCCGAGCTTCAGCAGCGAACCGAACGCATCCGAACGGAGCTCCTCGACGATCTCGGCATCACGGTGCCGCGGATCGACCTCAAGACGGATGACAGCTCGGGCGCCTCGCATTTGCGTCTCGACCTGGAGGGAGCTCCCATCCTGGACGCGGAGATTCCGGCAGGCAGCGTCCTCTACGAGGGAGACGTCGCCCATCTGGAACTGCTCAAGGTTCCGTTCCACGAGACGAGGTCGATCAATGCGCGGCATCCGGCGAGCTGGGTGGACGACGAGCATGTCGCAAAGCTTGTCGAAGCGGGGCTCGCGCATCTTTCGCCGGTCGAGGTCGCGGCCAGATGGATCACCGACGCGCTTCGCCTCTACGCAGATCATTTCGTCGGCATCCAGGAAACCCGGCACCTCCTGACGGAACTCGAGGGCGACTACGCCGATCTGGTGCGCGAGGCCCAGGAAGCCGTTCCCCTGCAGAAGATCGCCGAGGTGCTGCGCAGGCTGGTGGCCGAAAACATCCCGATCCGCAATCCGCGCATCATTCTCGAGGCCATCGCCAACGGGGGACGCAAGGAACAGGACACGGCACTGCTGGCCGAGCAGGTGCGCGTCTCGCTGAAGCGGCAGATCAGCTTCCGCATGGCCGACCGCAACCGCATCATCGCGGCCTACCTGCTTCAGCCGTCCGCGGAGGCGGCGCTGAGATCGAGCGTCCAGTCCCTGCCGACCGGCGCGACGTTGAACCTTTCGGATCCGGAGTGCCAGGCGATCGCCGGGCAGATCAAGAAGGCGCTTTCCGACACCGCGGCGGCGGCGCGACCGGTGGTTCTTGCCGCCATGGACGTGCGGCGTCACCTGCGCAGCCTTCTCGTGCACAACGGCATAGAGCTTCCGGTCATCTCCTATCAGGAGCTGGCGCCCGAATTCAACGTGCAGCCCCTGGCGACGATCACCGGAAGGCAAGGCGAGCGGGGGCGGCAGGCGCCGCGATCCCTGCCGGCACAAGACAAGACAGAACAAGGGGCAGCCCGCTGATCCGGCAAGGATGGAAGAAGTCCGCTGGCATGCGCAAAGAGAGGGATGGCATGAAAGATCGAGGTTTCACGATTGCAACAGCAGCACACCGCCAGGGGCGGAGCGGCAAGGCCTGGAGCCCCGTCGCGGCGGTGGTTCTCCTGCTGGCTCTGATAGGTTGGCAATCTCTCGCGCATGCCCAGGAGATTTCACCCCGCACCGACGGTGCCGCCGTCGACCTGCATGTCGGCCAGGGGCGGCTTCTCCGTTTCAACGAGCCCGTGGAATCCGTCCTGATCGCCGACGCCACCATAGCCAATCTGCAGATCGTCGCTCCCGACATCGTCTATGTGTTCGGCCTCAAGCCCGGCCTCACCAACCTGATCGCCATCACCAGCGACCAGCGGATCAAGGCCTCGATGGGCTTTCGCGTGAGCGCCGATCCGGGCCCGGCCCAGGACGCCAAAAGCATCCTCCAGTCGACCTCGACGACGGATCTGACGATCTTCGGCAACCGCATCGTGGCACTGGGGCAGACGCGAAGCGTCAATGAAGCGCTCGACGTCGACAGCGTGGCGCGCACCTATTCGCCGCCGGAATACCCGCCGATCAACAACACCACCATCACCGGCTCGCAGCAGGTCAACATCCGTGTGCGTTTCGCGGAAGTCTCGCGCACGGAACTGCAGTCCTATGGCGTCGACTGGCAGGTCTTCGTCAATCAGGGCGATTTCAACTTCGGCATCTTCAGAACCGGCGGCTTTCAACCCGAAGGAGGGCTCGGCCTGAATCTCGACGTCAAGGGCATCAATGTCGAGGTTCTGCTGGATGCGCTGCAACGCAACGGGATCGTCAAGATCCTGGCGGAACCGAACCTGACCGCGATGACCGGGCAGACGGCGAGTTTCCTTGCCGGCGGCGAGGTGCCGGTGCCCATTCCCCAAAGCGAAGACACGATCGGCGTGGAGTACAAACCCTTCGGCGTTTCCCTCGGCTTCACGCCGACGCTGATCAACAACCAGCGCATCGCCATCCACGTCCAGCCCGAGGTCAGTTCGATAACCGATGGAGGGGTGAGCCTGAACGGCTACGCCCTGCCGAGTTTCGTCGTGCGCCGGGCCGACACCACGGTGGAAGTGGCCAGCGGCCAGACATTCGCCATCGCGGGCCTCTTCCAGCAGCGCTTCTCCAGCAATCTGGAGAAGTTTCCCGTGCTCGGCGACGTGCCGATCCTCGGCGCCCTGTTCCAGTCGCAGCGCTACCAGCGGGAGGAGACCGAGCTGGTCATCCTGATCACGCCCTATCTGGTCGAGCCGGTCCGCACGCACGATCTCGCCACGCCGATGGATCGCCCCGCCGCCAGGAGACCGTCCAAGAAGTCGGCCGGAATGGGCCTGATCATCAAATAGTGGAGACTGAGGCGATGACATCCAGTTTTCTTCGCATCGCCGCGGCGATGCCTCTCCTTGCCCTGGCAGGCTGCAACAGCGCGCCGCCGCCGGACTATTCCCCCGGCTACAGCTATGTGGCGGCCAACGGGTTCGCCGATTCGAGCAAGACCGTCGGCGGTTCCGTCCTGGTTCCGGAAGCCTGTCTGGCCGAGCCGGCCGACCAGGCCCCCAACCCGGCGGCGACGCGGGCGACCATCGTGCCCGAACTAGGCCCGCACCTGCCGCCCGGCTGTGCCAACGCCTACAACCTGCAGCGCATGGTCGAGAGCGAGCGCGACCTTGTGGAGGGTCGACGCTCCGGGCCCGCATCGGCTGCGCCGACGGCCAGGGCCGCCCGGAAATATCTTTATGGGGAAGAGCTGCCGCTCGGCGGCGCACGCAACACCGGAATGGAGCCGTCGCCCGTGCAATGAGCGCCGAACGAAGCGAGGCCCCTGCCGCGAGGATCCGGCAGGAACTAGCCGCTCATGGAGCCCAGCGCCCTGGCGCGGGCATCCACCGTCTTCTTCGCGCGGATCGACTTTGCCTGCGACATAAGGCTGTTGATCTCCTTGGTCGACAAGCCTGTCGGCGGAGACGTCCGCATGACATCCTCCTGGCCGAGAAGCCCGTAGACCATGACGATGTTGCGCTTGTGATGCAGTTGCGCATCGGGAGAGGCCGCCACCTTCTGCGCCAGGGGAACGGCTCTTGCGCTGTCCTGCGCCAGGGCCGCCGCCAGCGCCATGTTGATTTCGATGTCGAGATCGCCCGGCGCCAGGGCGAGCGCCCGTGTGAACGTGGCCTGCGCGGACTCGATGTCGCCGGCGAAGATATGGGCGACGCCCAGCCGGTTGTAGGCCTTGCTCGTGTTGACGCTCTGCGCGCCTTCCGACAGCGCGCGGATGCCCGCTTCCGTGTCGCCCGTGTCGATCATCGCCGAGCCGAGGCCAACCAGCGCCGGGCCGTTGCTGGGCGAGCGCGACAGCGCCAGGCGGTAGGTCTTGATCGCCTCTTCATCGTAGCCGGCCCGCGCATAGGCGTCGGCAACGACGACGAGCGTCTGCGGTTTGGCATCGGGAACGGCAGCGGCCTGCTGGTAGAGCGCCAGCGCGGTGTCGGAATCGCCCCGGGCTTCTATGTCGCTGGCGAGCTTGATGAGACGCGATGACCGCGTCGGCTTCTCCTGGGCGGCATCGGCCTTCGAAACGCCGGCGTCCTGCATCGTCGTGCAGCCGGAGAGAATGAACGCACCGGAAACAACCAAAAGTGCCGCACAAAAACGCATGCCCTACTCCTCGATCGAGCTAGTGGTGCGATCCCAACAGATGGTACCCATCTGTTGGGAAAATCGCCCCACCAGATCAACAGCTTGTGGGCTGACTTATCGAAACAGATGGGTACCATCTGTTTCGGTCAGACCACGTGGTGCGATCCCAACAGATGGTACCCATCTGTTGGGAAAATCGCCCCACCAGATCAACAGCTTGTGGGCTGACTTGTCGAAACAGATGGGTACCATCTGTTTCGGTCAGACCACTGGGCGCATCTTATACAACGTGTTCGGCAACGGAAACCAAAACGCCCCGATAGGTCCGGGAAATGCCCCAGGAAACTGAGGAAAAGAAACTTCCGGCGTCCGACAAGAAACTCAGGGACGCACGCAAGAAGGGACAGGTGTCCCAGAGCCGCGATCTCGTCTCGGGCTTCGCGCTCCTTGCCGCGCTTGCCTATCTGTTCGTCTTCTGGCCGACGATCGTCGAACGGCTTCTCGAGCTTGTCCAGACGGTAGCGCAGAGCGGCGCCACGCCTTTCACCGCCGTGAGCGAGACCGCCATACGGCAGGCTGCCCTCACGGTCCTGCTGAGCACGGCCCCGCTGGTTGCCGTCATCGTCGCCGTGACGATCCTTTTCGGCATCATCGCCATTCGCGGGCCGGTGTTCTCGTTCGAGCCGATCAAACCGCAATTCGACCACATCAATCCCGGAAAGGGCTTCAAGCGCCTGGCCTCCATGCGCAACATGGTCGAGTTCGCCAAGAGCCTGATCAAGACGGTTGGACTGGCCGCGCTCTTCGTCGTCGTTCTGCTTGCCTGGTTTCAGCCGCTCTTCGACGCGCCCGGCTGCGGCGAGAGCTGCATCATGCCCATGGTCGTCTCGGCACTGACGCCGCTCGGTATGGCAGCCGCGCTCGCCTTCGTGGTCATCGGCGTCATCGACGTGCCGATCCAGCGCTGGCTCTACCGGCAGGACCTGCGCATGACGAAGACGGAGCTGAAGCGCGAGCAAAAGGATCTTGAGGGCGATCCATTGCTGCGCCAGGAAAGGCGCCGGCAGCGGCGCGATGCGGCCAGCCGGCCCACCAAGCTCGGCATGCGGAACGCCGTCCTCGCCTTTCGCGATGGCGACCGCCTCGTCGGCCTGCGCTACGTCCGCGGTGAAACGCCGGTCCCCGTGATCGTCGCCAAGGGACAAGGCCGCTTCGCAGCCGCCCTTGTGTCGGAAGCCCGTCAGATCGGGTGTCCGGTCATCGACGACCGGGACCTGGTCCAGCAGATGTACGAGCGCGCCCGCGTCGGCGAGTATCTCGATTCCAACCTTTTCCAGCCGGTCATCAGCCATCTGGTCCGGCTCGGTATCGTCTAGAACTGGCGCCGAGACCGGTTCATCGTTTCGTGGAAACGCTGTCCCGTTCTATCTCTTTGTTTTTCCGCATTTATGCGGTCGTCAGGTAATTCCACCTGACTGCAAAATGCCTTAAGCGGGTTTCAAAACACCTTGAAAAAGCCGACGTCCGACTGGTGGTCCATTTCCGTCACCAGCATGCGGCCCGGCGTCTCCGTGATGAATATCTCGAGTTCAGCGCGCTGCAGGGCGTTCCTGGCGGTGCCGCAACTGGCCCAGAAGACCGGCACCTCGTCCGCCGCGATGGGAAGCGGTTCACCCCAGTCCGGCCGCTCGATGTCACGGATCCCGAGAACAGCCGGGTCACCGACATGGATGGGGGCTCCATGCGCATGCGGGTAGCGCGCCGTGATCGCCCGGACCTTGTCGACGTCGCAACGGCGGATGGGCAGCATGGAGACGACCATCTCACCGCCGAACAAGCCGACCGGAACCGTGTTGATCATGGTGCGGAACATGGGAACGGTCCGCCCCCGTCTCAGGCCGCGGATCTTGATCCCGCGGTCGCTCAGCGCGTGTTCGAACGTGAAGCAGCAGCCGATCGCAAAGGCGGCGAAGTCCTCGCGCCACAGGTCGAGCACGTTGCTGCGCCGCTCCACCAGCGCACCGAAACGATAGATGTCGAACTGCGGGACATCCGTCCGCACATCGATCTCACCGAGACCCGCCAGCATCGCGCTGCCGGCCTGGCCGACGCCGACCACCGGCAAGGGCTTGGAGTTCCGCGTGCAGAATTTTAGGAAATCACCCGCGAAACGGCGCGACAGGATGACGATGGAGGCCTGGAGCTTGCGATGGGCAAGTCCCTTCGTGTTGCCACGATACACGCCTTGCCTGATCAGGCTCCGCAACCGCTCCGAGCTGAGCCGTCCGAGCTCTTCGCCCGCTGCCAAGCCCCTGTGGTGAGCCACGACTCCCATGATCGCCCCTCTTCAATCGGACAAATGCCGACGCGGCAGAATTGTTGCTGCGGACAGAGCTGTCAAACCTGCAAAAGAACTGTTTCCGATAACATATCTTTACAGATCGAAATCTATGCAGGCCAGACGTCGATAATGTCATGTTTTGTCAGTAGACCAAAGATGAGCGAAATTTTCGATTTTTGCGATTGACTGCGCCCTGGCGCGAAAATCATCCAAGCGCACTCCTCCACGTGCGAAACCGCTCGTTTCAGCCGCAGTTGAGACAGGCTATATCAGCAATGTACTCTTGCACCCTGCTCAAAAACGACAGATCGCGCCCCATGTAGAACACCAGGAACGATGCGTACAAAACCAGAATGAGGCTGAAAACCAGCGTCTTGAGAACGAGCGACAGGGCGAAGACGTTGAGATGCGGGGAGGCCCGCGCGAGCAGGGCCAGCAGCACGTCCGACAGAAGCAGGCCCATGACGAGCGGGAACACCAGGACGAGCGCCATCATCAGCACCCGGTTGAGCAGCATGAGGAAGACTTCCGCCGCCTGCGGGCTGAAGATGGGAAAAAGCCGATCGATCGGCCACAGATCGTAGCTGTCGTAGACCGTGCTCACCATGAGCCCGAAGCCGCCGGCCGCGACGAACAGGACCATCATCACCAGCGCGAAGAACGTCCCCGTCGCGCTCGTCTCGTGCGTCATCATCGGGTCTATGAGCGCTCCCATGGTCGACCCACGCTGCAGATCGACGATGTCGCCGGCCGCTTCGGCCGCCCAGAAGGGTATGCCCAGAACGAATCCCAGCGTCGCCCCGATGACGAATTCCTTGAGCATCAGGACCACCATCAGGGGCGCAGTCGCCGTCATACCGTCGAGCGTGCCGGCGATCATCGGGATCACCGGGATCGACAGGGCGATCGCGACCCCATTGCGCAGCAGTCCCGTCAGCCGGATGCGCGCGAACAGCGGCATCACCGTCATCATGCCTGCAAAGCGCGCGAGCGCGAAGGCGGCGGCCAGGATGTAGGTTTCGAGTTCCTTGACCGACGAGAACAGCGCGTCAAACGGCATGAGCGGGTTCACCGGGTGACGGAGGGAAACTCGTCGAGCGCCTGCGAAGCCTGCTCGGCGATCTGCGCGGCCAGGAGCGGCCCGAGCAGCATCACCACGAGCAGGACGACGATCAGCTTGACGGTCTGCGGCAGGCTCTGGTCCTGGATCTGGGTCAGGGCCTGCGCCAGGCCGACGATCAGGCCGATAGCCAGCGTCGCGATGATCGCCGGGCTGGAGGCGATGAGAACCATCATGAGTGCGCCCTGCACCTTCGCGAGCACGAAATCACTGGCCATGCGATATGTCTCCCTCGATCAGGTCGGCCACCATCAGCCGTAGCTCAGGATCAAGCCGTGCATCAGCCGCGACCAGCCGTCGATGGCCACGAAAAGGAAAAGCTTCAGCGGGATTGAGATCAGGACCGGCGAGACCATGATCATGCCCAGCGTCATCAGCACGTTGGCGACGACGATGTCGATCACCAGAAACGGCAGGTAGAGCAGAAAGCCGATCTCGAAGGCGCGCGTGAGCTCCGAGGCCACGAAGGCCGGAACCAGGATGGAAAGATCGCTTTCCTGCAGGTTCTGGTTCGCACCGTCCGGCCACAGCCGTGCCGTTCCCTCCAGGAAGAACTCACGCTCGGCAGGATGCGTGAAGCGCAACAGATGCTGGCGCAGCGGCTCCCGCACCACCTGGGCGGCGACGGAAAGATCCTCCGTGGTCTGGAACGTCACCTGCCGCTCCTCCAGGCGTCCCGAAATCTCGCTGATCAGCGGCGTGGTGACATAGACGGTCAGAACCAGCGCGATTCCATAGAGGACGAGATTGGGCGGGGTCTGTTGCACGCCGAGCGCGTTGCGGATGAGGAACAGGACGACCGATATTTTGAGAAAGCCGGTCATCGTCACGACGGCCAGAGGAAAGATGCCGACGAGACCGACCGCAACGAGGATGCCGAGTAGGTTCGGCGACCCTTCAAGCATTGTCGAAGATGCGGACGATGCGCACTCCCAATGCCTCGCCGATGCGCACGATCTCCCCTTCTCCGATCCGCTTTCCCTGGGCCAGGATGCTGACGGCCTCGGCCGACATGCCGGCGAGCTGAACGACGGCCCCCGGCGCAAGCGCGCTGATCTCGCTCAGCGGCATTGCCTTGCGCCCGAGTTCGAAGGCGACGGTGACAGGCAGGGCGTCAAACCCGGAATCTTCGAGTTTTTCGGTGTCCGGCTGTGCCGCTTGGTTCATGATCCACTCCCAGTTTGAACCTCGGATGGGGAACGGCCTGGAGACGGCCGTGCATCCATTGCCGTTGAGTTTGGCCCGTGCGAGCAGGCGGTCCGCCATCACGATGAGCGCCGATTGGTCCCCCGCCGGCGTGGCATCGAGCACGACGACATCCCCCGGAGCGGCGCTCTGCAATTCGCCGAGAGACATGGTCGCAACAGCCTTCCAGATGCTCACGGGGGCGGGAATATCCATGCGCAGCGGCGGGCGCCGCGTCTGCCGCTCGTCGAGGAGCCCCGCCAGGCGCAGGGCTGAGGCATCGTCGAGATGCAGGCCGCAAGCGAGGCTTTCGCCGCGCCAGCCGACCGTGAGGATCAGCGGAGAGGGTTCGGTTCGCCTTTCCGGGGATCGCTCGACGGAGATGATCTCGATGCCACAATCAAGCTGCGCTTCGAGGGCACCAAGGTCTTCGGCCAGGGCACATTCGAGCAACAGCGCGACATGTTCGGGAACGAGCGCGCCCGGATCAGTCTCCGGCCCGAAGGATGCGAGGACATCGTCGACCAGCCGGGCGGGGCATTCCAAAGCCCCGTCCACGCCGCCGATCTCGAAGCGGATCACGGCGCTCGCGTCCCCGGCGAAACCGACCGGATCGCCGCCGGCGGCAACCGTCAGCGCCTCTCCGGCGACGGTAAGGTCGAGGGGCATGCGCCGGCGGTAGAATGCGTTCAGCACCGGCACGATGTCCGGCCGAAGTTCCGGCGCCTCCAGGCGCATCGTCCTCGCCCGCGACGCCCTCGGTTTTCCGGACGTCACCCGCTTGTTCTTCCTGCTTTGGCGAAGCCGGGCTTCAGGCATCAGGAACGCCCCGCTCCCCACGGACCTTGCGAGCGGCGTTGAACGCCCGCCCCGCCTGACTGCTCCTCATCGAATAATTCCGCACGGGCCGCCTTCCGGTGACGCTCGCGAACGGCTTCCTGCTCGATGACGCTTTCGAGCTTTTCGAGCCGCCGGCGCTTGAGACGGTGGACGTCGCGGGCCTTCGAAAGGTCGGCGCGGCTGTCGCATTCCGCATCGCGGGCCTCGGCCTGCCGGGCTTCCAGCGCCTGCAGCCGGCCGGCGGCGGCATCGAACCGGTGCTGCATCTCGTGCAGGCCATTCGCGGTGACGAGGTTTCCGGACAGCGCCGCGAACGCTTCCTCTTCATCGGTTGCTGACCGCTGCAGCTCCAGAGCGATCGCGCCGGCCGCATCGCGAACCATTTCTGCGGCCTTCAACGTCGCCTGACGGCGCCGGGCGACCGCCTCCCTTGCGCGCTGCTCGCGCAATTGCCGCAGATCCCGCAGACGGCCAAGCACCTCACGGTTTTTCATCGAGGATCTCCCGCATCCGCTGCCGCGCCGCCGACATCGTTTCGTGACTGGCCGTTTCCTGCCGCAGAAAACCGTTGATCCGATCGATCTTCGCGACGGCCTCGTCCGCGACCGCGTCATTGCCCTTCTCGTATTCTCCGACCCGCAGCAGCAATTCGACCTCGGCGTAGCGCGCCAGCAATTCCCGCATGCGGCCCGCATCGGCCTTGTGCTGTGGGGGAACGACCGTGTCCATCAGGCGGCTCCGGCTGCGCAGGACATCGATCGCCGGAAAATGGTTGCGCTGGGCAAGTTCGGCCGAGAGGAACACATGCCCGTCGAGAAGGGCCTGCAGTTCCTCGGCGACGGGATCCAGGGTGCCATCGCCTTCCATGAGGACACTGTAGAGGCCGGTGATGGTTCCCTTTTCGCCCGGTCCCGAGCGTTCCAGCAGCCTTGGAAGCGCCGCGAACAGGGAGGACGGAAATCCTCGCCGGGTCGGCGGCTCGCCCGAAGCCAGGCCGATCTCCCGCTGAGCCCGCGCGAAGCGGGTTATGTTGTCGAGCGCCAGCAGCACATGCTTTCCCTGGTCGCGGAAATACTCCGCGATCGTCGTGGCGACATAGGCGGCATTCATGCGCTCGATGGCCGGCCGGTCGGAGGTTGCCGCGACGACCACGGTCCGCTTCATGCCGTCGGCATCGAGCTGGCGCTCGACGAACTCGCGCACCTCCCGGCCGCGTTCGCCCACCAGGGCGACGACGACGACGTCGGCATCCGTTCCCCGCACGATGTCCGACAGAAGCTGGGATTTGCCGACACCCGGCTCGCCGAAGATGCCCACCCTCTGTCCGCGGGCGCAGGTCAGCAGGCCGTCGAGAGCCCGGACGCCGAGTTGCATCGGGTGGGAGACCAGGGCACGCGCAAACGGCGGTGGCGGATCGGCATGAACCGGATAACGCTGGCCGCCGCCGGAGGGGCCGGCCGGCCGGCCGTCCAGCGGCTCGCCGAAAGCGTTGATCACGCGCCCCAGCAGGCCGGAGCCCACCTCGACCTGCAAGGCGGCGCCGGTCGGCACGACCTCGGTGAGGCTGGACAGGCCGTTCAGATCGCCGAGGGGAAGCAATATCGCCTGCTCGTCGTCCAGGCCGACCACCTCGGCCCGCATCGATCGCCCGGTTTTCGGATCGACGAGATTGCAGATTTCCCCGAGCCGCACCTCTTCCACCGTCGCGTGGACCACAACGCCGACCACCCGCCGCACGCGGCCTTTCCGCCGCCGCACGACCTCCTGCCGCAGTCTCTGGCTGAGATCGGGAACGAGGCGCTCGAGCTTCTGATCGACAGGAGACTGCTTCATGGGACCGCCGCCTCCCCGGTTTCCAGGGACTCCGCGATCGCCTTCAGTTGCACGTCGATCCCCGCATCGATGACCGCCGCGTCGGTGGCGATGATGCAGGCATCAGCGGCAAGCTCAGCATCGCCGTTCACCTCGATGGAGAAGCCGAAGCGGGATGGCTGCACCAGCGCGTCGAGCCTGTTGCGCATCGTCTCGACGGCATCGGGATGGACGGTAACGCGCAGGTATTTTGCGCTCCGGATGTCGGCGATCGCCCGCTCCGCCGCCCGGGCCACGAGATCGGCCGTGTCGAACGCGCCAAGAACCTGCTCCACCACGTCGAGCGCCAGCGTTACGATTTCGCCGCGAAGTCCGGCAAGGTATCGGTCGACCTTGCCGACGGTCTCGCCGACCAGCCGTGCCGCCTCGGCCTCGCCCTTTGCCTTCCCGTCGCCGAAACCTCTCGCATATTCCGCGGCATAGGCACGCCGCGCCGCCTCGCGCATCTGGCGGGCCTCCTCCTCGGCCGCTGCCAGGAAAGCGTAGCCATCCTGCCAGGCCTTTGCTTCCTCGGCCTTCAGGAGGCGCGCGGTCGGCCGCAGGGGCAGCTTGCGGGATTTATCGCCTGTCTTCGTCATCCGACCTCAGCCCGCGACACGGCGCACGATCAATGGCCCGATCTCCGCAAACGCGGGGGCTGCCGGCGCTTCGAGCGGATTTTGCGGCGGGAGCTTGAGCCGAACCCGGCTTGCCACGACAGGTCCGGCCGCCTCGCACCAGGCAGCAAGACAGACCCAGCCATCGGCTTCGACCCGTTGCCGAACCGTCTCCAAAGGATCGAGCGGCTGCTGTGGACCCGCGAGATCCTTGTTGGCCACCGCCAGCGAACAGAGCGCGGCGCCAAGCTGCTCGCGCAGCGCCGTCGCCTCCCGGCCCGAGATGGTGCGGGCCAGGGTGGCCGCCCAATAGACGGCCCCGGCCCTGATGGCGATCTCCGCCAGCCGATCGGCGGGCGCACAGGCGACGGGCCAATCTGCTTCGTCGATGGAACGATTGTCCTGTAGGGCCGGCGGAGGCAGGTGAAAGCGCTCCGTCAGAAGCCGTGACAGACGCTTGTCCAGCCGTCTGGTCGCAAGAAGCCTCTTGCCGGTTTCAAGATCGACCGCCCCGCCGAAGCAGGAGATCAGGCGCGCCGGGTCGGCATAGCGGGACGGCTGCCACAGGAACAGCTCCTGCTGATCGATCTCCGCCGCTTCTTCGGTCATGGTTTCTTCGCCGGAACGGGAGCATCGAGCGCATAGACGCGCTCGCGCTGCCGCCAGTACAAATAGGCCAGCCGGCCGCCGAGCAGGAGGACGATCACGCCAAGGCCGTAGAACATCCACATGGCGCGCGCCACGCTGTCGGGATGCAGCCAAAGACCGAGGAAGCTGACGAACCCGGCCTCGCCGGTTGCCCCGGCGGCAGCGGTTTCCACCGGCACCAGAACCACCGAAACATTGTCGTAATCAAGCCCGGCGACGCCGTTCGCCACGAGCATCTTCACCTGTGGAATGAAGTCGCTCATCGGCACGGAGGCGCGATGGCGAATGAACACGGAGGCGGACGAGGGCACCAGTTGCCGGCGCAGCGGATCGTTCTCGGGCAGCACGAGGTGGACGCGGGCGGACAGGACGCCGTCTATGTCGGAAATGGTCTGCGACAGTTCCTGGCTCAGGCCGAAGATCATCGTGGCTCGCTCCTCGACTGGAGACGAGACCAGGCCATCGCGCTTGAACACCTGCCCGAGCGTTGCGAACTCCTCTCTCGGCAGGCCGTTTTCCTGCAGCACCGCCATGGCGTTGGCGAAGTGGCCCTTGCCCACCACGACGGTCATCTTGCCGTCGGCTTCTGCCTGCCGCTGAGCGGGAATGCCCTGGCGAACGAGCGCGGCGACGATCTCGTTCGCCTGCCGCTGGTTGAGGCCCGAATAAAGCTCCACCGAGCACGCCTGGAGCACCAGCAGCCCGAGCAACACGAAGGCCAGACGGCAGGCCGCACCCCACTTTTTCACTGAAAGCTGCGGCATGAAGTTCCCGATCTCAAAGCGAGTGTGCTGTTGCTATTGCTGCTTGAGCAATGTGCTGGCCGATCCGGTCGCTGCCGACAGGCTGTTGGTTGCGATGGAGACATTGGCGGTCGCCCACATTACGGAAATGGCCCTGTCGAGCATCTGCGCCATGCTTTCCGGCGACGTGGCGCCGGCATTTGCCGCGTCGAGGTTCACGGCAGCGGACGTCCCAGCCTCCGCCGCCGTTTCGGGCCGGCCGAACGAGGAGGCATTGGCGGCGTCAAACGCCTTCTGGGCCTGTGTCGCCAGCCCTTCGAGCGATTCCATCGCCGAGCCGATAAGGGCAGAGGGGTCGGTGAGCACGGCGGCACTGCTCATGCTGTTGTCGAGCAGATAGTCGAAAAGCTGCTGCTCGACGGTGGCCTGCTGCGCCTGAGCCGACTGCAGTTCGGTCGGCAGGGCGGAATTTGCCGGTGCGGCTATCGATGTGGCTTCCATGATCGATCCTCAACCTCGACGGGCGACGCCCGCTTGGGAAACTCAGCCTTCGCCGTTGCTCGTCTCTTGCATTGCTTCCAGCTCCCGGGCGTTCGGCGCGTTGGCCGAGCCCGGCTTGAGCTGTGCCAAAGTGGCGTCGACCTGTGCGTCGAACTCGCCCTTCTGCGCCTTCTGTCCTTTGTCCATCTCCGTCAACGATGACAGTGTGACATTGTCGAGCTTCATGATTCTCTCCCTATTCACTCTTGCCCGCCGGCACGTTCTCGGCGGCAAGACGCTTGCCGCGGAAAACCCGGACGGGAACGATTTCACGGGACGACGCATCGACCTCCCGGGCGATGTGCGAGGTGACCGGACCGGACATGATTCCGAGGCTTCTCTTGACGGCGGAAACATAGGCCGGCGGACCGGAGACCGACATCACGTTCTCCGCGTCGGAGACCCTGACCGGATAACGCGGATCCGCGATGCCGAGCGAATCCAGCTTCCGGTGGACGTCCTTTGTGTCTCCGGCGCTGAGCTTGACCATTTCGGTGCGCATTTCGTCGACCGCCGCAACGTGCAGGATCGAGCCGTCGTAATACCAGACGAGCCCGTACCGATCGCAGACCCAGTCGAGGAACTCGCGGGCGGTTCCGATGGGCATCCCGGCGCCGAGCCGCCCGCCGACCCGCTTGCTGACCTCGACGGGAATGCCGATGTTGCGCCCGAATTCCTTCAGCGCATCGCCCACCGGCTGATCGATCGTGATGTATTTGTATGTTCCGGACGGCCACTCCGGCTGCGCTGCGAGCGCGGGTGCATGCAGCACGCACAGCGACAAGCCCGCGACGACGCCAACTGGTATCCAGGCCGGCATCCAGGATCGTCTCAGCGCATTGCCGATTTCAAAGTTCATGCACGCCGTCCAACCAAGAGCCGCACCTTCATCCGCAACACCCAGCAGCAACCTACAATCCAGGCTGTAAAAAATAAAGTCCAATTGGATTTTTCTATTTCATTAAATTCCAATTGTTGCGAGATAAAGACGGCTGGGGACGAGCTGCCTAGAATCGCCCCAAGATTTTGGGATCGAAATCGCGAAGGGACACTGCGCGCCATGGTGAAAGGCAATGGACCGTCCTGCGACGGCGGGTCTGCGGCAAACGCCCTCTCTCGCCCGCACCGCGATTGGCGGACGCTTGCCGTCCTCGCCTTGCTGCTCTCGGTCTTCATCGCGCTGAATGGCGCCCCGGCGCTGGCGGAAGGGCGCTACGATCCACGGACCTGGGTCTACGATTCGGAGCAGCATGCGGTGATCGGCCCCTCAGGCACGGCGATGGCTGCACCGGGGAGCGACGTGCCGAGGCACAGCCCCATCCCGCGCAGAACCGTCGCCTTCACCGAGCCCTATCCGAAAGGAACGATTCTGATCGACACCTCCGATCGGCGCCTCTACTACGTTCTCGGCGACGGCAAGGCGCTGCAATATGCGGTCGGGGTCGGGAAGGAAGGGTTCAGCTGGTCCGGCCGCGATCGCATCACCGACAAGCGGGAATGGCCCGACTGGCGGCCGCCGACGGAGATGCGGCAACGCGAACAGGCCAAGGGGCGCGCCCTGCCCGCCCACGTTCCCGGCGGACCCGACAACCCCCTCGGGGCGCGGGCGCTCTATATCGGCAGCACGCTCTACCGCATCCACGGCACCAACCAGCCGTGGACCGTCGGCACAGCCACCTCATCGGGCTGCATCCGCATGGTCAACGAAGACGTCATCCATCTCTACAATCAGGTGGCGGTCGGCACGCAGGTCGTCGTACGCCCGTGACCGGCGACGCCGACTGAGAGCCGGGCATCTGCGCGTACATACGGAAAAGCAAAAGACGGGGCGTCCCGAAGGACGCATGGCCTACCGGACCGCCTGCAGGACGATGGTGCACAGGAGCGCCATCGAGATCGGCACGCCGAACGGCACAATGCCCTTCCGATCGAGAACCGCGATGTACTTCTCGACCATCTTCTCCGGCAGGAGGAGCGGGTTCCTGATGAGGAAAACGGTTGCCAGAACGAAGACCAGCAGGAAGAGCGCGAAGGGCAGAAGATGGTCGTTGCCCGTGACCAGCGGAACCGCCGCCATCAGCTTCACGTCGCCCGCCCCGAGCGTTCCGATCAGCCAGAAGACGAGCAGCACGACGAACAGCACGAACGATGTCGCCACGGGTCCGAGCAGGCTCATCCATTCGTCCCGCTGCAGTGCCGACACGCAAAGAATGCCGAGCCCGCCGGCGGCGAGCAGCAGCACGTCGCGATTGGCGATCTTCTGCAATTTGAGGTCGCTCCACGCGATGCGCAAAAGAACCGCGACGACGAGCACCCGCAAGATGACGAGGGCCGCGGTCAGCATGCTCAACGCTGCAGGGTCTTGACGCTCGAGGCGAGGAGCTGGAGGTTGTTCGCGACCGTCGGGTCGTTGGGCGCCAGTTCGTAGGCCTTCAGGAAATTTCGCCGCGCTTCCTGCAGGTTGCCCCGCAGCAGATAGGAATAACCGACATTGTTGTAATATGCGGCCGTCGAGCCGACCAGACGGTGCGCCTGTCGATAGGCCACGTCGGAAAGATCGAAGCGGCGGATGCGATCGCAGGAGGCGGCAAGCCCCAGCCACGCCTCGCCATCGTTCGGCGCCAGTTGCACCGCCTTGTAGAACAGCGCACCGGCATTGCCGTAGTTCTCCTGCCGGAACTGGTTCTTCGCCGCCGCCACCGCCTGATCCGAGGAGTAATAGTCGACGGCCGAAACCGTCTTCAGTCCCTTGAACGTGTCTGCGAAGGAGGTGAATTCGGAAGTCTCCGGCTCGTTCGTGCGGACCACTCCGTCGTCGGTCAAGGCCGTCGACTGGCACCCCGCCAGGGCCACAGCGACAAGCACCCAGCAAAGCCCCTCAACTCGAAAGCATCTCATCTGTCCCCCTGCCCCCCGGCTTCTGCATCCTCGTTTAGCCAGCTTAGCACGAACTCGTGGTCTGACCCAAGCAGATGGTACCCATCCGTTTGAACACGTCAGCCCACAAGCTGTTGATCTGTCGGGGTGATTTTTCCTGACAGATGATACCGTCTGCCAGGATCGCACCACTACAGCGCCGTCGGTCCATTCGGACGCGCAAAGGACGCTGCAAGTCCTTGAATCTGCGCATCGCACTAAAAGAAAACACCCCTCATCCGGATAATCACGGGAAGCATCACGATCATCAGCACCACCGGGAAGACACAGAGCCCGAGCGGGATCACCATCTTGACGGGCAGGACGTTGGCTCTTTCCTCCGCCCGCAGGATGCGCTGCGACCGCATCTCGTCGCTGTAGACGCGCAGCGCCTCCGTGAGGCTGGTGCCCAGCTCCTCCGACTGGCGGAACAGGACCGCCAGCGAGCGCGCTTCCTCGATGCCGATGCGCTCGGCCAGCTCGCGCAGGCCCTCGCGCAGCGGTTTTCCGGCCCGCAATTGCAGCGTCATGATGGCAAGCTGGATGCCGAGCGCCTTGTGCGTCCCGGCAAGTTCGTTGCTGACCCGGTCGACAGCGGCTTCCAGGCTCATTCCCGCATCCGCACAGGTCACCATCATGTCCATGAAATCGGGAAAGCCGCGCCGGTATTTCTCCTTCTGCCGCGCCTCGAAGCGATCGAGCGCGATGCTCGGCACCACGATGCAGCCGAGCCCGAGGAACGCCGCGACGGCCAGGGGAATGAAGCTCGGAATGGCTGCCGGCAGCAACGCCGAGAGAAAAAGGTAGACCCCGAGAAAGGCCAGGATGACGAGGGCGATGCGCGACAGCGCATAGAGCGCCGGCGCGCTCGGGCTGTGAAAGCCGGCTCGAAACAGGCGCGCCTCCAGAGCATCGGGCTCGCCGCGCTCCTTCTCCATCGCCTCGAAATAGGCTTCGACGGGCCGCCGCGCGGCGATGCGCGACAGTTCCGTCTGGGCGGCCAGCGAGCGACGGCTGGGGATGCCCTCGCCGAGCAGTTGCTGGCTCACGCGGCGCCGGGTCTGGATCGCCGGCGACAGGACCAGCGCGGCGAACAGGAACATCGCCATGGCCGCGACGAACACCGCCGTCGAGACCAGGATACCCGAGTTTGCGAGAATGCCGGACAGTTCCATCCCGCGCCCCTCAGTAGTCGAAATTGACCATGCGATACATGATGTAGTCGCCGATCAGAGCCCAGACGCCGAAGATCACGAACACCGGCTTGATCAGTGGATTGTCCCACACATCGCCGTAATAGCTCGGCGCGATCACCAGCAGGATGGCGAACATGACCAGCGGAAACAGTGAGATTATGATCGCCGACATGCGCCCCTCGGCCGCCAGCGCCCGAATCTTGAGCCGCAGCCTGGAACGCTCGCGCAGCACGCGGGAGAGGTTGGCGAGAATCTCGGTCAGGTTGCCGCCGGTCTTCGCCTGGATGGAGAGCGACACCGAAAGCAGGTGAAGCCCCTCGAAGCCGACGCGCTCGGCGAGCTTGCGGACAGCCCTTTCAAGACTCTGTCCAAAACTCACCTCGTCGGCGACGATGCCGAACTCGGTGCCCAGCGGATCGGGCATCTCGCGCGCCACCAGGCCGACGGCAACCGTCGTCGGATGGCCGGCCCGCAGGGAGCGCACGATCATGTCGAGGGCGTCGGGAAGCTGGTTCTCGACCTTCTTGATGCGTTTTTTGCGTGCGCGCCTCAGGAACAGCCAGGGCAGCACCACGGCGACGAACACGAACGCTGCGGCCGCCAGCGGCGATGACACGCCGACGATGCGCAGCAGGACGGCGACCAGGATGGCGGCGGCGGCAAACATCAACATGAACGCCAGCGGGCTTCCGGTCACCCCGGACTGGGTGTAGAGCCGGTTCAGCGCGATGAAACCGGAAGCGAAGTCGCCGGCCTCGTTCAGCCCGCGCTCGCGCAACAGACCTTTCAGGGCCTGTTCGGCCGGCGTGTCGTCGGCAAGGCGCCGCAATCTCCGATTGATCGTGCCGTTTCGCGCGCGGCGGCGCGCGAACTGAAGATAGAACGCCTCGATCACCAGAATGGCCGCGGCCGCGGCCAGCACATAGACGGTGTATAGGAGGGTTTGCCCGGTCAGCATCACAACACCACCTGCGGGTTGAAGGCATCCCTGGAGAAGGAGAGGCCCTGGGTGGCGGCTTCCTCGGCAAAGCGCGGCCGCACGCCCGTTGCGCGGAACTCGCCGACGATCTTGCCCTCGGCCGTCACGTCCTTGCGCACGAAGTGATAGATCTCCTGCAGCTGGATGACGTTGCCCTCCATCCCGGTGATCTCGGCAATGGAGATGACGCGCCGACCGCCGTCCGACAGGCGCTGCGTCTGGACGATGATGTCGAGCGCCGAGGCGATCTGCCCGCGGATCGATTCCTGGCTCATCGGCATGCCCGCCATGCCGATCATCTGCTCGAGGCGCGACAGCGCATCGCGTGGCGTATTGGCATGGATGGTGGTCATGGAGCCTTCATGGCCCGTGTTCATGGCCTGCAGCATGTCGAAGGCTTCCTCGCCGCGCACCTCCCCCACGATGATGCGGTCGGGCCGCATGCGCAGCGCGTTCTTGACGAGTTCGCGCTGGCGCACCTCGCCCTTGCCTTCCACGTTGGGCGGACGCGTCTCCAGCCGGCCGACATGCGGCTGCTGCAGTTGCAGTTCCGCCGCGTCCTCGATGGTGATCAGGCGCTCCCGCGGCGAGATGTGGTTCGACAGGGCGTTGAGCAGCGTGGTCTTGCCGCTGCCGGTGCCGCCCGAGATGAGGATCGACTGCCGCGTCTCGACGGCGATGCGCAGGAACTCGATCATCGGCGGACGGATCGAGCCGAAGGCCATCAGCCGTTCGAGCGAATAGGGATTGCGCGAAAACTTGCGGATCGACACCAGCGGGCCGTCGACCGAGACCGGCCGCACGGCCACGTTGACGCGCGAGCCGTCCTCCAGGCGCGCATCGACCATCGGCTGGGATTCGTCCACCCTGCGGCCGATGGCGGCGACGATCTTGTGCACGATGCGCAACAGATGCGCCTCGTCGCGAAAGCGGATCGGCGTTTCCTCGAGCTGGCCCCCGCGCTCCACATAGACGTGGCGATGCGTGTTGATGAGGATGTCGGAGATCGTCTCGTCCTTGAGCAGCGGCTCGATCGGCCCGAGCCCCAGCATCTCGTCGGCCGTCTCGCTCGTCAGCCGGTCCAGTTCGCGCGCGTTCACGGGATGGTTCGCCGACCGCACGAACTCGCGCACCAGCGGGCGGATCTCGTCGAGCACCTCATCGCGCGAGGCCGTGTCCAGCGCGGCCAGATTGTAACGCTCGAGCAAATGGCCGTGCAGGTCGACCTTCAGCGACAGATGACGGTCGGCGACGGCACGCGCCTGCGGCTCCACCGCCGGTTGCCGCTGCGGCTCGGCGATCACTGCGGTGATCGATGACGGTTCAGGATGCGCGGCATCCGCACCGTTGCCTCTCGAAAATCTGCCCCACATGGCCACCCGCCTGCAGCATTGTTCGATGTGTGCGTTTATCTCGTCCCAGGTATAGTCAGCCACTTTTTAGTCAGACTATCAAGACACTGTTAACCGCAAAGTTAATGGCGAAAGAAAATTGCGCGACCACCGATGCAAAAGCCTCACGCAGCGATATATTTTTTCATATTTTACAATTAGATGTGATAAATCCCACTTAGCACGAACAGAACCATGGACCCGCATCGCGCTTACCTCAAAAGAGGTATTGACTACCAAACTTTTGGTATACGTTCTAATTTTCATTGCTGATTTTGGGGTATCCATCGCCGAAATCGCGACGATTAATATAATCAATTATGTATATTTCCCCTAATTGGCGGATTTTGACTACGATTACCGTAACCAATTGTGATGATGGTTAAGAACGAAAAATAAAAATAAATCAATGTGTTATGTGATATCAGATTTACCTCCGTCAGCCTGACAGGGTTAAGTTTGCGTTAAATTCTTTGACAGGTTTTTTAGCCGAGCAATAAGATGCAGCCGACGGGGACAGTTGAGGACATTGGGGGCCAATGCTTCACAAAACCGTCGCGTTGAGAGTCCGAACAGGAGTCAAGTACATGAAAAAGCTCATAAACTTAGCGCAGACGTTCCGTGACAGCGAAAAGGGCGCAGCCATGATCGAGTATTCGATCCTGATCGGGCTTATCGCTGCGGCGGTTATTGCAACCATTGCAGCGATCGCGGTCTGGATAACCAGCCGTTGGGGCGCCTTGCAGACTGCACTCGGCGCGTGACTATTCTTCAGGCCCGGAGCGCACGGCGACCGGGCCTGAACACCTTTCCTGGACAAGATCAAGCAAGAATATCCAGATGAGGGCGGGGCAATGCGGGCAAACTCAGTCATCATGATTCTTCTGGCCGTCGTCTTCGGCGTTGTCGCCGTGGTGCTGGCCAATGTCTGGCTGAGCAGCCAGCGCAGCCAGTTCGCAAAGGCCGAGGCGGGGCCGCAGAACACCATCGTCGTGGCCGCCGTCGCGCTTCGCTTCGGCGAAACGCTGAGCAGCGACCGGCTGCGCGAGATCCCGTGGCCGGCCGACGCCGTGCCGCAGGGCGCCTTCCGCACGCGGGCCGAGCTTCTGGATGACAAGGGCGAACGCCAGGCCCTGACGGCGATCAGCGCCAACGAGCCCATCCTCGACAGCAAGATCACCGGGCCCGGCCAGCGCGCCACGCTCTCGGCCGTGCTGACCCAGGGCATGCGCGCGGTCTCCATCCGCGTCAACGACGTGCTGGGCGTAGCCGGCTTCGTGCTGCCGGGCGACCGGGTCGACATCCTCCTCACGCGCAAGCTGCGCAATTCGGGCGGCGACGAGCAGGCCTTCGTCGACGTGCTGCTGCAGAGCATCAAGGTGCTCGCCATCGACCAGTTGGCCGACGAAAACCGCAACAACCCGACCGTGGTCAAATCCGTGACGCTGGAGGTCAGCACCAAGGACGCGCAGAAGCTGACGCTCGCCGCCGACATCGGGCAGCTTTCGCTCGCCCTGCGCCAGGTGGCCTCCAACAAGGGTGAAAACACCGATCGCGTCACGCTCGCCGACCTGGCCGGCGGCCTGCCCGACATCACGCCGAAGGAAAAACCCGAACCGCCGCTGAAGCTGGCCGTTGCCGAGCCGCCGGTTCGCCCGGTGCCGGCGGTGATCAAGCCGCAAAAGCCCAGGCGCGCCTCCATCAACGTCTATCGCGGAACGGACCACGAGGTCTACGAAGTCCCCCGGCGTTAACCACTGCCGTTCAGGACTGTGCTAGATTGAGTCGGCTAATCAACTTGGGGGAGTTGGTATGGGTCAGTTTTTTGCAAGGACTCAGGGTTTCGCAAGGGCTGGGGGCGCAGTTGCCCTGCTTGTGATGGTCGCGGCGATGGGATTGGCCACGGCGGCCAGTGCGGCGGACCGGCGCATCGACGTTTCGAGCGCCAGGGTTCACCGGATCTTCCTTCCCATGTCGCAATCGGTGACCGTGCAGATCAACGATGTGCTCGGCGATATGGTGATCGCCGACAACAAGATCGCCGATGCGCAGCCGATGACCGACCGGACGCTCTACATCATCGGCAAGGGGGTGGGCACCACCTCGATCAATCTCTTCTCCGATCAGCGGCGCTCGCTGGGCGTGATCGAGGTCGAGGTCGGCGTCGACCGCGAGGACATGGCGATCGCGATCCGCCAGATTGCGCCGAAGGCGCGCATCCAGGTCGGCTCGGTGAACGGCCGCGTGCGGCTCGGCGGGCGCGTCAAGGACGGGCAGACGCTGGCGCACATCCTGGAAGTCGCCGCCCAGTACACGGCGGAGCCGATCATCAACGCCGTCACCGTCGAGGACAGCCAGCAGGTCACGCTGGAGGTGCGCGTCCTGGAAGTGGCGCGCAACGCGGGGCGGGAGCTCGGGGTTTCGTGGCGTGCGGCCGACAGCGGCAATCCGAATGGAACGACGCCGGGCTCGCAGTCCATCCTCGGGCAGATCGGCGCCGTTGCCGGCACCTTCGCGACCGGCAACGCACCCTTCGCCACGCTCATCGCCAATGTCATCGACGCCGGCGTCAATGTCGACGTGGTCATCCGCGCGCTGGAGGACAAGCGTCTGGCGCGGCGCCTTGCCGAACCCAATCTCACGGCCCTGTCGGGCGAGACGGCCAGCTTCCTGGCCGGCGGCGAGGTGCCGATCCCGGTTGCCCGTGACGAACGGGAAATCACCATCGAGTTCAAGGAATACGGCGTGAAGCTGAATTTCACGCCCATCGTGCTCGACGACAGCAAGATCAACCTGCGCCTCAATCCCGAGGTGAGCGAGGTCGATCCGACGACCACCATCCGCACCGCCGACATCGAAATCCCGGCCTTCGTCACGCGCAAGGCCTCGACGGTGGTGGAACTGCGCGACGGCCAGAGCTTCGCCATCGCCGGTCTCCTGCAGTCGACGAACCGCAAGCTGCAGAGCCAGGTTCCCTGGCTCGGCCAGGTGCCGGTGCTCGGCGCCCTCTTCCGCTCCTCGAGCTACATCAAGAACGAGACGGACCTCGTGATCATCGTCACGCCGCGCCTCGTGCGGCCGGCCGGCCCGGGCCAGCAGGTCGCCACGCCGCTCGACCGCAAGCGGCCGGCCAACGATCCGGAGTTCTTCCTGCTCGGCCAGCTCGAGGTGACGAAGGAGGTCATCCGCGCCTACGAGCTCGGCGAAGGCGTCACCGGCCCCTACGGCCATATGCTCGACGTTCCGAAGGACCAGATGATCTATGTCAAGAAATAGGACTGTCCGCTTCATCCTGCCGGCCTGCCTTGGCATCCTTCTGTCTGGGTGCGCCGACTACATGAACCACTATGACACCGTCACGCTCGAGGCCGGGAATGCCCAGGGCTACAACCGGCTGCTGCACGCCGACCAGCCGTTCAATCCCGCGTCCCACGACCTGGCGATCGGCACGGATGGAACCCGCGCAGCCGATGCGGTGCGCAAGTACAAGGATTCCCAGAAGCCCGGCGCACAGCCGCAAACGAACGTCACGGTGAACGTCGGGAACGTCAACTAGTGGTGCGATCCTGGCAGATGATGCCCATCTGCCAGGAAAAATCGCCCCACCAGATCAACAGCTTGCGTCCTCTCCGGCAGCGCTCGCAGAGGACGGCAGAAGGCAACGAAGAAGGACAGCGATCGAAACAGACGGGGCCGAATGATGAAAGACATGCTCCATCTTGCCAGCCGCTTCAAGGACGACCAGGACGGCGTCGCGCTGATCCTCGTCTCGATCATGCTGCCGGTCATCATCGGCTTCGCATTGCTGGTCGTCGACATCTCGCGCGCCAATGGCCTCAAGAACGACCTTCAGAAAGGCGCCGACGCCTTCGCCATCGCCGCCGCGGCGGAACTGGACGGCCGATCCGATTCCATCACCCGGGCCAATCGCGCGATCGCCAATCTGGTCGACAACACCTACCGCTTCTCGAATGCCGGCACGCAGCAGACGCTGACCAGCGCCGGCATCACCCGACGCTATCTGAGAAGCCTGCCGGCAAACGACAGCGATCCCATCCCGGCGAGCATGGTGATCGCCGACGAGGTCAATTTCGCCCATGAGGCGCAGTTCGTCGAAGTCACCGTCAGTCCGGTCGGCTTTTCCGCTGTCTTCTCCGCCTCCTTCTTCGGCGGCAGCAACAGTTTCAACGTGGGCGCCGTCGCCGTTGCCGGCAATTCGGGTGCCATCATCTGCGAGATGACGCCGCTCTTCATCTGCAACCCGTTCCCGGGCCAGGATTTCCACACCGTCGCCACCGATGACAATTTCTACCGCCGGAGCATCAAGCTGGTGGTCGGCGGCACGTCGTGGGGGCCAGGCAATTTCGGCTTCCTGCGGCCCAAGGACGACCACGGCTATGGCGAGGACAAGCTGGCCGAAGACCTGGCGCGCGGCACTCTCCCTGAATGCGTCAGCCGGCGGCAGGTCTACACCCAGACGGGCAATCTGACGGAGAAGGCGAAGGCCGCGTTCAACACCCGCTTCGACATCTACGCCAAAGGCGCCGGCGCCTTCCCTTCGAAGTCCAATGCGAGCTGGCCGCCGGCGCCGAACATCCGCAAAGGTTTCATGTACACCCCGAAGGGCGGCAATCCGGGCAGCAATGCGTGCGACATGCAGCTTGCAACCGACCCGTCCCGGTTTCGCCCGCTCACTCCCGACACCGCGTTTTCGGGACAGATCGGCAACGGCTCGTGGGACTACGAAGGCTATCTCAGTGCCAACGGGTTCAGCGCGGCCGACATGGCCGGTTTCACCGACGAGGATGGAAACGCCTATTCCAACAGCAACCCGCCGAGCCGCTACGAGCTCTACAAATACGAGATCGCGCACAACCTGGTGGGCGATGCTTCGCTCGGCGGCGAAATCGGCACGCCCGCATGCCATGCCACCGTCGGCGATGCGAAGCGGCGGATGATCCACGCCGCCGTCCTCGACTGCTCCGACCCCGCCGTGCAGACCCAGTTGCAGGGTCAGTCCGGCTCGCCGCCGGCGATCGGCTTTGCGAGCTTCTTCCTCACCGAAGCGGTGACCGGCAACGTGGTGATGGCGGAGATCGTCGACATCGACGGCGTCAACGGCCGCGGCACGATGACCAACTTCGTGCGCGAAGACGTGCAGCTCTACAGGTGATGACCATGCCGCACCCGACCCGCTCCCTTGCCAGACGTTTTTGCAGCGACCAGCGCGGCTCCGTCCTCGTCGAGATGACGCTGATCACGCCGTTGATGATCGCGCTCTCGGCAGGCGTCTTCGAGTTCGGCAACCTTTTCTACAAGAAGCTGCTGATCGAGGCCGGGCTGCGCGATGCGGCGCGCTATGCGGCACGCTGCAATCAGACGTTCCAGCCGGCGCTCGATTGCGAGGCGAACGCCCGCAACATCGCCGTCTTCGGCAACGTCTCCGGAACCGGTGCGGCACGCGTCAGCGGCTGGACCACCGCCGTGGTGACGGTCGATCAGGACTACCTGCAGACCGATGCCGTGGTTTCCGACGTGCAGGTCTATCGGAGCGACGGCGACTACGTCTACACCGTGCGCGCGGCGACGAGCTTTGCCGTACCGCCCGCGGACGCCTCGCTGCTTGCCTATATCGGTCTCGGCACCGTGACCCTGACCGCCTCACAGGAGGAGCGCTATGTGGGGTGGTGAGAGATCGCCGATCCGGCGTTTGCAGACCGAGGAAAACGGCGCGGCGATGGTCGAGATGAGCATCAGCATCGTGCTGCTCCTGGTGCTCACCCTGGGGTTCGTCGATCTGGGCTACGCCTATTACCAATGGAACGCGGCATCGAGCGCCGTCCAGGTGGGCGCGCGGATGGCCTCGATTTCCGATCCCCTGATCGACGGCGTGGCGAGCGCCGGCAATGCAAGCCCGCCCGTTCCCGGAGATCCCTCGCTCGCCTACGGCTTTGCCTGTACCGGCGGCACCGACTGCAAGCCGGTGGAATTCAACAGAATCTTTTACGGGGACGACAGCGACTGCACCTCGGCCGCCGGTGTCCGGCGCGGCATGTGCGACGTCTTCCCCCGCCTGACGCCGGGCAACGTCGAGGTCAGCTACACCGGCAGCGGCCTCGGGTATCAGACGCGGCCGGGCGGCGCCGTGCCGACCATCACCGTGAAGCTCAAGGGCATGACCTTCCAGTTCTTCTTTCTGGGCGGGCTGCTCGGCTTCACCAACATCGCCATGCCCTCCATGCTCAGCACCGTGACGGGCGAAGATATGAAGAGCACGTTCTGATGAACGCCATCCACCAGAAGGTTCAGCCGACTCGGCGCAAACGCGTCGCCCTTTATTCGTCGGACGACGGTTTCCGCAGCGAGATCGCCGCACGGCTCGAAGCGCTGGCAATCTACGACGTCCAGTCCGGCGGCGTGGAGGAGTTCCTCAACGGGGCCGGAAAGGACAACCGGCCGACGCTGATCGTGCTCGATGTCGCCGACGGGGTGATGCTCGACGACCGGCGGCTGGCGGCCGCGCGCGCCTCGTGGGGGCAGGTGCCGATCATCGCCGTCTCGGCGGAACTGCCTCCGGAGCGCATGCGCAATCTCGTTCGCATCAACGCAGCCGACTGGCTGCGCAAGCCCGTCGACGCCAAGGAGCTCATCAGCGCGGTGACCTTCCACGACAGCGGAGACCAGTCGCATGGCTGCCGCATCATCACCTGCGTGGGAGCTGGCGGCGGCGCCGGAGCCACCACCATGGCGCTTGCCGCCACCGACCATCTCGTCAGGAAATCCAAACAGCGCGCCGCCGACACCTGTCTCGTCGATCTCGATTTCCAGAACGCCAATTGCGGCGCTTATCTCAATCTGTTCAACGAATTCGATCTCGACGGGGTGATCGGCCAGCCGGATCGGCTCGACGTCGAGCTCATGGACGTCATCAAGCTGACGCGCGATCCCGGCTTCACGCTCTACACGTTCGAGCGCCCCGCCCTTCCCTATGAGCCCAGGGGCAGCGACTTCGTGCTGCGGCTGCTCGATCTCGCCGCCTACCGGTTCGAGGATGTGGTGGTCGACCTGCCGCATGTGGAAACGCCCTGGTCGAACGCGGTCCTTTCGGCCAGCGACCGGATCTTCCTGGTCTTCGAGCTGAACATCGCCTCGCTCAGGCAGGCCAAGCGGCTCTATTTGAAGATCCGCGCCTTGCGCAACAACAGCGCCGACGGCATCACGCTGGTCGCCAACAAGCACAAGCGCAAGCTTTTCGGAAACCACTTCTCGCACCGCGAACTGCAGAAGATCTTCAAGGACAAGAGCATCCGCTCGGTTCCCTATGACCGCGAGCTTCTGACCGACGCCCTCAACCGCGCCCTGCTGCCCACGGAGGTGCACGCCCGCGCCCGCTTGAACAAGGATTTCGCAAAACTCTTCAAGGAGTGCCTGGATGACCGGGAACGCTGAGGCGCGCCGGCACGCCTTCCCGGCGGCGCTGATCATCGGCCTTGCTCTGATCATCCTGCCGGCGGGCGAGATCGGCGCGCAGACGACGGTCGCGGTCCGCGGGCACAAACGCCCGCCTCTGCCGGCCATGGGACCGAGCTTCCGCCAGCAGGTCTCCTTTCCGACGAACCAGGCGCGCGGAACCATCGTCATCCGCAAGGACGAACGGGCGCTCTACCTCGTAGAGGGCAACGGCCGCGCCCTGCGCTACATGATCAGCGTCGGGCGCGACGGGTTCGGATGGACAGGCACGGTGCGCATCGGCGCCAAGCGCGAATGGCCGGACTGGCGTCCGCCGGCACAGATGCGCCGGCGCCAGCCGGGCCTGCCGGAGTTCGTTCCGGCCGGCCCCTACAATCCGCTCGGCGCACGGGCGCTTTATCTGTACGAAGGCAGCCGCGACACGCTCTACCGCATTCACGGCACCAATGATCCGGACGGCGTCGGCTTTGACGGGACCTCGGGCTGCTTTCGCCTGACCAACACGGATGCCGTCGACCTTTTCAATCGCGTCGGCATCGGAACGAGGGTGGTGGTGCAATGATGACGAAGATCGATTCCCTGACCGGGGACGCGGCCGAAACCCGCAGCTTGGCCGCTGGCGGCAGAAGCGGTTTCCCCTCGGTCCTGGTCGCGGCGGCATTCGCCATCACGGTGATCAACGTGATGGCGGCGGTGTACCTCTACAAGGCGAAGAGCGAGCTCACCGCGCTCGACGGCAGGCTGGAAGATCTCGCGTCATTTGAAAAGCGCCTTCAGGCACGGCTCGACGGCGTGAACAACGGCCTGCAGAGCCAGTTCGATCTCCTCAACCGCAATCTTCAGGGTCAGTTCTACGACCTCGCCACCAGGATCGATCGCCAGGAACGCTCCCTGCAGGCCTTTGCCGAGCGTCGCCTCGACGGGATAGGCTACGCGAGCCGCCCGCCCGACGAACCGGTCACCGATCCGGCGTCCGCGCCGGCGAAGGTCGCCGAGAACCTGCCGGCTGCAACGAGTGCAGCCAAGGCCGGCGCGCGCCCGGCACGGACCGCCCCGCCCAAGCCGAGCGCCTCATATCAGCGCCTCGAGAGCCCCGACGGCAAGGTGTACTACAAAAAGATGCGCTAGATCGTCCCGCCTTTTCATGAAGACGGGACGATCGCTCGCATTGTTTTGGGTCGTTCATGCGGCGTCGGTTGACTCCGCACGCAGGAGCGGTTGCACGGTCGGCTGATTGGCCGCCCCCTCCTCTTCCTTCGCGGGAACGACCGGGATCGTGCCCTCCCCCGTATGCTTCAGCGGCCGGTTGCCCGTGAGCGCCCGCAAAAGCACGTAGAAGACGGGGGTCAGGAAGATGCCGAAGGCGGTGACGCCGATCATGCCGGCGAAAACGGCGATGCCCATGGCGATCCGCATCTCGGCCCCCGCGCCAGTCGAGTAGACGAGCGGCACCACACCCATGATGAAGGCCATGGAGGTCATCAGGATGGGGCGCAGCCTGAGGCGCGCGGCCTCGACCGCGGCATCCTTCGGGGAGAGCCCGGCAAACTCGAGCTCGCGCGCAAACTCGACGATCAGGATCGCGTTCTTGGCGGACAGTCCGACGAGCACGATCAATCCGATCTGGGTGAAGATGTTGTTGTCGCCCTGGGTGAGCCACACGCCGGTCAGGGCCGACAGGATGCTCATCGGCACGATCATGATGATCGCCAGCGGCAGCGCCAGGCTCTCATAGAGTGCCGCCAGCACCAGGAACACCAGGAGCAGCGCCAGCGGGAAGATGATCACGCCCGAGTTGCCGGCCAGGATCTGCTGGTAGGTAAGGTCCGTCCACTCGAAGCCGATGCCGGGCGGCAGCGTCTCCTCGGCGATACGCTCGACGGCGGCCTGCGCCTCGCCGGACGAATAGCCCGGAGCCGGCCCGCCATTGATGTCGGCCGTCAGGAAGCCGTTGTAGCGCATGGCACGCTCTGGCCCGGAGCTCTGCTGCACATTCAACAGGGCCGAGAGCGGAATCATCTCGCCCGACTGCGACCGCACCTCCAATTTGCCGATGTCCTCCGCACGACCGCGGAACGGCGCGTCAGCCTGGACCCGAACGGAGTATGTCCGGCCGAACTGGTTGAAGTCGTTGACATAGAGCGAGCCGAGATAGATCTGCAGCGTCTCGAAGACGTCGGTCACCGCCACGCCGAGCTGGTGCGCCTTGGTGCGGTCGAGATCGGCGTAGAGTTGCGGCACGTTGATCTGATAGCTGGAGAAGAGGCCAGCCAGTTCCGGCGTCTGATACGCCTTTCCGAGAAACGCTTTGGTCGCCGCATCGAGCGCTTCATAGCCCAGACCGTTGCGGTCCTCGATCTGCAGCTTGAACCCGCCGATCGTGCCGAGCCCCTGCACCGGTGGCGGTGGGAACATGGCGATGAACGCCTCCTGGATGCCCGCAAACTTCTGATTGAGCTGCATCGCGATGGCACCGCCGGAAAGGTCCGGTGTCGTCCGCTCCTCGAAGGGCTTTAGCGAAAGGAACACGATGCCCGCATTCGAACTGTTGGTGAAACCGTTGATCGACAAGCCGGGGAACGCGATCGCGCTCTCCACGCCCGGCTGATCGAGGGCGACGTCGCCCATGCGCCGGATCACCTCTTCGGTCCGGTCGAGCGTCGCGCCGTCCGGAAGCTGGGCGAAGCCGACGAGGTACTGCTTGTCCTGCGCCGGCACGAACCCGCCCGGAACCTTGTTGAAGACGAACACCGTCGCGCCGACGAGCACCAGATAGAGCCCCATGATGAGGGTCTTGCGCGAAAGGATGCCGCGCACGCCCCTGCTATAGGCATTCGAGCTCGTGCCGAAGACCCGATTGAAGCCGCGGAAGAACCAGCCGAACAGGCTGTCGATCAACCGGGTGAGCCAATCCTTAGGTGCATCGTGCCCGCGCAGCAGGAGCGCTGCCAGCGCCGGCGACAGCGTCAGCGAGTTGAAGGCGGAGATCACGGTCGAAATCGCGATCGTCAACGCGAACTGACGATAGAACTGCCCCGTGAGCCCGGAGATGAACGCCAGCGGCACGAAGACGGCCACCAGCACGAGGGCGATGGCGACGATCGGACCGGAGACCTCGCGCATGGCGCGGTAGGTGGCCTGGCGCGGCGACAGCCCCTCCTCGATGTTGCGTTCCACATTCTCCACCACGACGATGGCGTCGTCGACCACGATGCCGATCGCCAGCACCAGTCCGAACAGGCTCAGCGCGTTGATCGAAAAACCGAAGACATAGAGGACCGCGAAGGTGCCGACGATGGAGACGGGGACGGCCACCAGCGGGATGATGGAGGCTCGCCAGGTCTGCAGGAAGACGATGACGACGAGCACGACGAGCGCGATCGCCTCCAGCAGCGTGTGCACCACCGCATCGATCGAGGCGCGGACGAATTGCGTCGTGTCGTAGACGATGCGGTATTCCACGCCCTCCGGCATGGTGAGCTGCAATTCGTCCATGACCTGCTGGATGTCGTCCGAGATCTGGATGGCGTTGGAGTTCGGTGCCTGGAAGATGCCGATGGCGACGGCCTGCTTGTTGTCGAGCAGCGAGCGCAGAGCGTATTCGGCCGAGCCGAGCTCGACGCGGGCAATGTCGCGCAGCCGCGTGATCTCGCCGCCCTCGCCGGTCTTGACGATGATGTCGCCGAACTGCTCCGGCGTTCTGAGCCGGCCCTGCGCGTTGACCGAAAGCTGCAGGTCGATGCCCGGCAGGCTCGGTGCGCCGCCCACCACGCCGGCCGCCGCCTGGATGTTCTGTTCGCGGATCGCGCCGACCACCTCGCTCGCCGACAGGCCCCGCTCGGCGATCTTCTGCGGATCGAGCCAGACGCGCATAGAATAGTCGCCCGACCCGAAGACCTGTACCTGGCCGACGCCTTCGATCCGCGCCAGTTGGTCCTTCACCTTGAGCACCGCGTAATTGCGCAGGTAGGTGATGTCATAGCGGTCGTTCGGCGACAGGAGATGCACGACCATGGTCAAATCGGGAGAGCTCTTGACCGTCGTCACGCCGAGCCGCCGCACCTCCTCGGGAAGTCTCGGCTCGGCCTGGGCAACGCGGTTTTGCACCAGCTGCTGCGCCCGGTCGGGATCGGTGCCGAGTTTGAACGTGACGGTCAGCGTCATCAGGCCGTCGGTGGTGCCCTGGCTCGACATGTAGAGCATGTCCTCGACGCCGTTGATCGCTTCCTCGATCGGGGTCGCGACCGTCTCCGCGATGACCTTCGGATTGGCGCCCGGATATTGCGCCCGCACGACGATGGAAGGCGGCACGACCTCGGGATATTCCGAGATCGGCAAGGCGCGCAGGCCCAAAAGGCCGGCGACCAGCACGAGGACCGAAAGGACGCCGGCAAAAACCGGACGATCGACAAAAAAGCGAGAAATATTCATTGCAACCGCCCTTCCAGAAGCGGGATTGACATCGGCGGATGACCGAAAAGGTCACCCGCGAAATTCCATCAGATCACGTGCCTAGCGGTGCGATCCCAACAGATGGGTACCATCTGTTTCGGTCAGACCACTGGGGTTGCCCCGTCGGCTTACTGCGAGGCCGCATCCGCGCCGGCGACCGCCTGCCCGGAGGGCGCCATGGACACCGGCTGCGGCGCCACCAGGACGCCCGGGCGCACCCTCTGCAGGCCGTTCACGACGATGCGCTCACCGGCATCGAGCCCGTCCTCCACGACACGCAGCCCCTCCGCGGTCGGCCCGAGCCGCACCTGGCGATAGGCGATCTTGTTCTCGCCATCGACCACGAACACGAACTTCTTGTCCTGGTCGGTTCCGATGGCCCGATCGCTGATGACCAGTTCGGGACGCGCGTTCGCCTGGCCGAGACGCACGCGGGCGAACTGTCCGGGGATCAGCTGGCTCTCGGCATTGTCGAAGACGGCCCGAACGCGAATGGTGCCGCTTGCCGTGTCGACCTCGTTGTCGATGAACTGCAGCTCGCCCCGGATCGGCTCTCTCTGCGACACGCTGATCTCCACCGGGATCTGCTTGAGATCGCGCGCGCCCGAAGACCGTGCCGGAAGCTCGGTCAGCGCCCGTGCCACGTAATCTTCGCCGACGCTGAAGCTCGCATAGATCGGATCGACCGACACGAGGCTCGTCAACACCGGCGAGCCGGCGCCGGCCGCAACGAGGTTCCCCCCGGTGATCTCGAGCTTGCCGACGCGGCCCGAGATCGGCGCGCGGATCTGCGTGTAGCCGAGATCGAGTTGTGCCGTCTGCAGCGCGGCTTCCGCCGCTCTGAGACTCGCCTCCGCCTCGTGATAGGCGCTGAGCCTCTGATCGAGATCGCTTTGCGAGACGGTGCGGTTTTGCGCCAGCTTGCGGCCGCGTTCGAGCTCGAGCCGGGTGAGTTCGACGCGAGCTTTTGCGGCAGCGACGACGGCTTCCGCCTGCGCAACCGCCGCCGCATAGGGTGCCGGGTCGATGGAGACGAGAAGATCGCCCTCCTCAACCAGAGCTCCCTCCCGGAAATGCACGGCCTGGATTGCGCCGGCCACGCGCGAGCGGATCTGCACGCGGTCGACCGCCTCGAGCCGTCCCGAGAACTCCTGCCACGTCGTGACGTCCCGCGGCTCCACGACCGCCACCGAGACGGGCATGGCCTGCGGCGCCGCTTCGGCGGATTCGGCTTTGGCGTCCTGCACGTGAAACGTGTTCATGGCCAGCACGCCGGCCGAAATCGAAGCAACAAGTGTTAGTCCGGCGCCCCACAGGAGCCGGCTCGCAGCAATTTTCGTCATGATCAATCTCCTTGAGGCCAGTCAGGCCGAATCAGGTCGAGAGCTTCGCTTGAGGGGAGAACGCTCCTGTTTCCTTGAAAAATTTTACGAACAGGGCACGGATGGCTTCCCCCCATCCGGGTCGAGTCTGCCTCGATCCAGAATAGGAAGCGGGCCACCCGGTCGGCCCGGGCAACACATGCTTGCTGACGCTTACGCCCGCCTGGCGCAGCCGCCGCGCGTAATCCAGACTCTCGTCGCGCATCGGGTCGTCCTCGGCCGTGACGACGAGCGCAGGGGCGGCGCTCGCAAGGCGCTCGCAATAGGCCGGCACGGCATAGGGATGGCAGGCATTGGCGGCAAAGCCCAGATAGCGGTTCCACCCCTCGGCCCAGCGGCAGCCCTTGGAGCTGGCGCTGCCATCGCGGAAAGAACCGGTGGCCATGCAGGGATCGAGCATCGGAGAAAGAAGGATCTGCCCGCGCAACCCGCCGACATGTTGATCGCGCGCCATCAGAGCCAGCCCTGCGGCAAGGTTGCCGCCCGCTTCCTCGCCGGCGACATAGAGGGCGGAATTCCGATCCGCGAGTTTTGCGCGCAAGCCACACAGGCGCCCGAGGAGACCGAAGGAAAGCTCGAGCGCTTTCGGGAAAGGATGCTCGGTCGCTTTGGAATAATCGGCGGCCACGACCACCGCGCCGGCTTCGGCAAGCTCGATCGACACGTTGTGGCCTTCGGCGGGCGACCCGCCGAGAAAGCTGCCGCCGTGCAGATGCAGCACGAGCGGCGGCGTCTTGTCGAACGCCGCGCGCCGATAGACGCGCACCGGCACCTGGCAGGTGTCGCTCTCCATCACGCCTTCTGTCCAACTCACGCTCATTCGCCCGACAGCCTTGTCCCTTGTGATGCGCTTCATTGCACATCCCTCCTGACAACATTCTGTCTGGAGCCGACGTGCCGCGCTGAATTTCCATGGAAATGGGGATCGTTCTCCCCTGGAAAAAGTCTCTTGTTTATGACTTCACTATTTCTACATAGGAATAATTATTCCCCATGGAGATCGCCGTGGATCAGCTCACCGCCATGCGCACCTTTGTCCGGGTCGTCGAGACCGGCAGCTTCACCCGCGCCTCGGATATGCTCGCCATACCGAAGGCGACCGTTACGAAGCTCATTCAGGGGCTTGAGGCGCATCTGCGCACCAAACTGCTCAACCGGACCACGCGCCGCGTGCTCGTCACGCCCGACGGGGCCCTCTATTACGACAGGACCGTGCGCCTGCTGGCGGAGATAGACGAGCTCGACAGCAGCATGGCGAGTTCGCAGCGCCTGCCCAAGGGAAAGCTGAGGGTGGAGATGTCGGGGGCCATCGCGAACCTCGTCCTGATCCCCGCGCTGTGCGCTTTCCACGACAGCTATCCCGACATCCAGCTCGACCTCGGCATTTCCGACCGGCCGGTGGACATCCTCGGCGAGAACGTCGACTGCGCCATCCGCGCCGGCGACATCGCCGACCAGTCGCTGATCGCCAGGCGTGTCTCCGCCATCAGCTTCGTGACCTGCGCCGCGCCGCTCTATCTGGAGCGCTTAGGCGAGCCGCGGCACCCGAAGGATCTCGAACGCGACCACCACGTCGTGGGGTTTTTCCAGGCGGAGACCGGACGGCAGCAGCCCTTCCACTTCCGCAACAAGGAGACGGAGGTCGAGGTGCACGGGCGCTACATCGTTTCGACCAATGAGGCGGTCACCTACATCACGGCGGCGAAGGCGGGCGCCGGCATCGTGCAGGCGCCGCTCTTCATGGTCCGCGACGCCTTTGCCGACGGCAGCCTGCGGCCCGTGCTGACGGAATGGAGCCGGGAGCCTATGCCTCTCTTCGTCGTCTATCCGCCGAACCGGCACCTGAGCAACAAGCTGCGCGTGTTCGTGGACTGGATCGCCAATCTCCTGGCGGGTTCGGGCATCGATCGCGAGCCCGGGATCCTGCAGCCGTCCTGAACTGAGGCTTCGTCTCCGCAGTGTCCGTACGTGTTCCACGCACGGAATACGCGTGCTCGCCCGACTATAAACTTGACATTATTATTCATGTTTCTTAAGCACGCTCGCAGCCAGGCTGTATGCGCCAAGCCACATCGTTTTACGGGATGCGAGGGGGTGCAATGCGTAACCGGGCTTGGTCATTTCTCTTACCGATCTGCTTAATTCCAACCGCCGCCTGGTCACAGGAACAGGCTTCGGGAAGCGGCGAGACGACGCTGCTCGACCGCCTTCTGGTGACGGCCGGCCGTGACGAACGCTCGATCGCCAGCGTCGCCCAGTCCGTCCAGGTGCTGGAAGAGGAAGACGTCCGCGAGGCGATGAAGCTGTCGCCCGACGCCAACGATCTCATCTCACGCCTCGTTCCCGGCTATTCCCCCTCGAACCAGACGATCTCGGGCGCATCCGAGACCTTTCGCGGCCGCAGCGTGCTGATCATGGTCGATGGCGTGCCGCGCAACACGCCGCTGCGCGACGTATCGCGCATCCTTTCCCTGATCGACCTCAACACGGTTGAGCGAATCGAGGTGGTGAACGGCGCATCGAGCCTTTACGGCGCGGGCGCCACGGGCGGCACCATCAACTTCATCACCAAACGCGGAACGAGCGACAAGCCGACCGTCACGATGCGCACCGGCCTTTCGGTATCCACGACGAATCCCGGCCGGTCCGCAGCCCCTGAGGCAAGCCTCAGCGTCGAGGGACGCCAGAACAATTTCGACTATTTCCTGTCCGCCACCGGAGACCTCACACGGCGCACCTATGACGGGCATGGCAACGAGATGGCCTCGGATGCCATGCTGGGCCAGGGCGGCGGCGACCGGACCGGCTCTGCCGACCTGTTCGGTTCGGTGGGTTACGAGACCGGCTCGCAGCGCTTCGAGATGAGTTTCGACTGGACCTATGCGCGGCAGAAGCCCGATTGGTTCACGGATTACACCGCCGACCCGGTGCGGCCCGATTTCTCTTCCGCCTACACCGGTGAGCCGCTGGAGGAGGATTCGAAATACCTCACCGGCAAATACACCGACAGCGACTTCGTTCTCGGCAATCTCGAGATCAAGGCGTTCTACAACGACATCAGCAAGCGTTCGCCGTTCACCACCCTCTCTTCCGTCAACTCGATGGTCTACTATTCCGGCGATCCCTTGAACCCGACGGCCTGGTTCAACCAGTCGGCGCTGGAGACACGGCGCACCGGCGTCAATCTCACGATCAACACGCCGATCGACCTTGTTCGCGAAGGTGCCACGCTGACCTGGGGCGCCGACTACGGTTACGACGAAACCAGGCAAAAACTGACCAACGGCGACGATGCGATCGCGCCAATGTCGCAGCACACGCTCTCCGCCTTCGCCCAGCTCGAAATGCCGGTCACCGACCGGTTTCGCGTCCAGGGCGGCGTGCGCTTCGACCAGTTCTTTCTCACCGTCGACGATTTCCTGAGACCGGCCGCCGTCGTCTATCCGGCAACTTCGCTCGCCCATCTTTATCCGGCGGTCAACGTCGCCGGCGGCTCGTTCGATTACAACGCCTTCAGCTTCAACGCCGGTGCCGTGTTCGACGTTACCAGCGAACTGCAGCTGTTCGGCAATTTCTCGCAAGGATACAGCCTCACCGACATCGGCGCCTTCACGCGCCGCGCCGGCGTCAATTCCCTCGCCGAGATCTGCGATGCCTATGGAGCGCTCGCCGCCATCTATGGCTGTTCGGGTGTTCCCGATTTCGCCATCAGCTACAGCGACATCGCTCCGGAGCCGCAGCTCGTCAACACCTATGAGGCCGGATTGCGCGGTGACTGGGGCGTCTTCCGCGGCACCATCAGCGCCTATCTCTCCACCTCAGACGACGGGGTCAATTACGATGTGGTGGCAAACCGTGTCAGCCAGCAGAAGGAGCGCATCTGGGGCGTGGAGGCGACGGCCGCTTACGAGGTCAACGACATCTTCACCGTGGGCGGCCTGCTCGCCTATCAGGAAGGCAGGTACGACGCCAACCGCGACGGCTCGATCGGCAACGGCGAGTATCTTCCCAACAACCGCATCCCGTCGACCTGGAAGGGCCTTGCCTATGTCAGTGCCAGTTTCGGCAACGGCCTGAAGGCACGTGGCGAGATCGAGTATTTCTCCGGACGAGACCGTGTCGAAGGCGAGAACCTCGACGGCGGCACGCTCGTCAATCTCGCCCTGTCGAAGGAATTCGCCGATGGCGGAGAACTCAGCATCGCCGTCCGCAACGTCTTCGACGAATTCTACATCAACCCGACCGCCACCGCCACACGCGGCGCCCCCGTGCCGGGCCTCGGGCGCACGATCTTCGCCGCGTACACGAAGACCTTCTAGGGGATCGTGATGGCCGTTCACCTGCGCCGCAAAGGAGCCACCCTCTCCCTGGTCGTCGCAGAGCCGGCCGAACGGAACGACGGTGCACGCTACATCGAGGCGCTCGAGGAGATCGCCGGGGAAACGGCCCCCTTCGCCCTCCTCGTCGCCTTTGACGGCAGGCTCGACCTCGACCACGAGCACCGCCGGGCCCAGAATCTCTGGTTCAAGGCAACGCGCGGGAAAATGAACGCGACGTGTCGCGCCGTGGCGGTCCTGCGCGAGAACCCGACGCCGGAGATGCAGCGTACCTTCTCCGGTCTCTGGACGTTTCCCGTGCTGGTGACGCGAAGCCGGGCGGAGGCCGAGACCTTCCTTGCCACCCATCTGCCGGCCGGGAGGACGTCATGACAGACGAGCCCGCCGCCGCCGTCCGGCGCGCGATCGGCCCCGACCGTTACCGGCTTTTCTGCGTGCTCGCCGGCCTGTACGTCGCCCAGGGCATACCCACCTATCTCTTCGCGGCGGCGATCCCGCCCATCCTGCGTGAACAGGATGTGTCGCGAACGGCGATCGGCTTCTTCTCCATCCTCCTGCTGCCGCTGGTCCTGAAGTTCCTGTGGGCGCCCGTCGTCGACCGCGTGCGGCCGTTCGCCCGCGCGCATCGCGCCGGCTGGGTGATCGTCACGCAATGCGGCATCATCGCATCGATCCTGTCGTTGATCGCCGCCGGACCAGCCAATGTCTGGGCGATTTTCGCCATCGGCTTCGTCGCCTCGCTGCTGCTCTCAACCCAGGACATCGCCACCGACGGCTATGCGGCAAAACACCTGAACCGCGAAGACCGGCCGATCGGCAACGCGATCCAGGGCGGTGCGGTGGCCTTCGGCGTCATCGTCGGCGGCACGCTCGGCCTGGTGCTCTATCGCCATGCCGGGTGGACCGTCATGCTGGTGACCATCGCGCTCCTGTCGCTGCTGCCGCTCGCCGCCGCCTTTGCCATGCGCGAGGCGGACCCCGCGCCGACGCAAGCCGGAACGGCGCTCTCGCGGCCATCCATCATGGCGTTCCTGCGCCGGCCCGAAGCGCGGCAGATCCTCTGGATCGCGCTCATCTACAGGGCGAGCGAAGGTCTGGTGAAGGCCATGGAAGGGTCCTATCTCGTCGACGCCGGCATCCCGCTCGACGCGATCGGCTATCTGTCGGGCGCTTCTGCGGCGACGGCCGGGCTGGCGGGCTCCGTCATCGCCGCGCTCCTGCTGAAACGCTGGGGCGCCGGCGCCGTGCTGGGACTGCTCGGCGGCCTGAGAACCGTCTGCTTCCTGGTCTTCGCCTTGCACGCTCTGGGTGCCGTCGTCGGGGTCTGGCCGCTCTACGGCGCCTCCGCTTTCCAGACGCTGATCCGCTATATGGAAATCGTCGCCCTCTACAGCCTGTTCATGAGCGTGACCTCGTCCGAGCAGCCGGGAACGGATTTCACCATTCTGGCCTGCGCTCAGCTCATCGTCTATCTGGTCGGATCCATGAGCTCGGGCATGTTGGCCGACGCTTTCGGCTACGGTGCCCTCTTCGCTTTCTCCGCCGCGCTTTCGGGCGTCGCGGTGCTCGCAACCCTTCTGGTGCTGCGCGCCGGCACGCGGGAACTGCCGGGCGCTGTCCTGCCCACCGGGACGGGAGGCCAGCCGTGACCGCAGCGGGCTTAACCGGCGGACTGCCTCATCGCCAGCATCGCGATCGCGGTGGCGCTCGCCAGGCAGGCACAGGCGATGAAGGGCAGCAGCGGCCACAGCGCAAAGGCATAGCCGCCGGCCAGGGCCCCCGCCCCCTGCCCCAGCACATGGGCGCTCGCCATCCAGCCGGCGCCCGCGCCCTGCTCTTCCGGTTCAAGCCGGGAAACGAGCCAGGCGAGATAAGCCGGCGAAGCGAGTGCAACGCCGATGCCGCCGAGCACCAGTCCCGCGGCACAAGCGACGAGGTTGCCGCTTGCCGCGGCAATCCCGGCACCGAAAGCCAGCAAGCCGGCGCCGAAGACGACGTTCGATTTGCGGCCGAAGGGAAGGCGCGGAACCGCCATGACCTGCACGAGGATCATGACCATGGCGACGAGGGCCAGGATCAGCCCCGTTGCAGCGGTCGCCGAAACCGCCGCAACGCCGAATCTTGCCTGAAGATACGGACCCAGGATCATCTGCACCTGGCCGAACCCCATGGTGAGGCAGAAGCCGGCCGCGAGAAAGGGCAGCATGCCGCGCGTCGGGCGCATGCGGCGGCTTCCGCCGGTCTGCCGATGCCTCTCACCGCCGCCGGGCGCGAGAAGGAGCGTGATCGGGCTCAGCACGAGAAGCAGGAACGGAAGGGGAGCGGCGAGGCTCGCCGTCATTGCAGCAGTGGCGCCCAGGATGCGCCCGCTGCCCAGCCCGGCGCTGAGCAGGGCGAGCAAGGACTGCCGCTCGCTATCGTGGGCCTCGCGCGCGACCCAGGCCTGGGCGGTCGGCATCACCCCCGATGCGCCCAGACCGTAAACGACCCGCGAGGCGGCAAGGAGCCAGAGGGCGGCAAGCGGAGCGAGCGGTTGAGCCCAGACCAGACCGGCAAGCACGAGCTGACCGACGAGCAGGAGCAATCCCAGAGCCCGCAGCACCGAGCCTTGACTGAACCCTGTGCCATGCCCGCCGATAAGCGGTGCGCCGAAGACGAAGGCGAGCGCACCCGCCGCCACGGCAAAACCGATCTCTCCCGTACCAAGGCCGGTTCGCGTGGCGATCAGCGGCACCAGCGCCGCAAAAGCGGACTGGCCAAACCCGACCGTCGAGACCGCCGGAGCAAGCCGCCTCGCAAGCGATCGAACCGGTCGCGCGTTCACCATTCTCATCATCCTTCACAACACCAGATAAAATTATCTATATATAAAATATAACTGACACAAAATGCAATTATCTATTTCATAAAGACTTATTTATACTTAAATCGAGGAATAGAGGGAATAGAAATGCTAAACTCAGGCACAGACATGTACAGCCCTGCGACAAGCCGCTTCCTCAACGCCTTGATCCGCGAGTGGAGCGGCTGGAGCCTGTCGGAGGAAGCGGGCGCTTCGCTCGGCACGGACAATGCCATGCTGCGGCTTTCGCTGCCTGCCTCCCACGCGGAAGTTCGCGTGCCGATCCTCCATGTTTCGAAGACCGGCTATCATTCCTTTGCCTTTCCCATGCAGATCGACCGCGGCCATGGCGACCTGCGACCGGTCACCTTGCCCGGGCTTGTCACATTGCTGCTCGGCGAGAAGACGCTTGCCGATCGTTCCTCGCCCGCCGCACGGATGACCTTTCTGCGTCGCGTGCTCGACAGCGCCGAGGCCATCGCAAAGATCGCCGAGATATCCCGTGACGAGCGTCCTTTTGCGGCGGGTGATCCCACTTTCATCGAGGCCGAGAAGGCGCTGCGTTTCGGCCATGCTGTGCATCCCTCGCCGCGCAGCCGCGACGAATTCACGGGCGAGGATTCGCGGCGCTACGGACCGGAATACGGCAACGGCTTCCACCTGCGCTGGTGGGCCGTGGAGCCGCAACTCCTCGTCGGAGAGAGTGCCACCGCCATCTCACCGACGGAGGCCGTCGCCGCGCTCACCGGCGGCGACACGTCACTGGTCGCGCGCGCTGCGGCGACCGGCAAGGCGCTCCTGCCGCTGCATCCGTGGCAGGCCGCGCGGCTGATGGAAGACCCGTTCTTCGACCGGCTGATGCGGGAATCGCACCTTGTCGATCTTGGCCTCGGCGGCCCCGTCTGGCGTGCCACAAGCTCGCTCAGGACTGTCTATTCGGCGCAGGTGCCGTGGATGCTGAAGTTCTCGCTCAGCCTGCGCCTCACCAATTCGCGCCGTATCGTGGAAGCGCGCGAATGCTCCCGCGGGCTTGCCATTCACCGCCTGCTGTCCGGCCCGCTCGGCAAGGCCCTGAAGGCGAGGTGTCCGGACTTCGAGGTCCTCGGCGAGCCCGTGTGGCTCGCCCTGCGCGCGCCGGGCGCGGGGATCGTTCAGGAAACCGCCGTTGTCTTCCGTGAAAACCCCTTCGAGGGCACGGATCAGCCGCCGGCGGCGGTGCTCGCGGCTCTGTGCGAGCGGCACCCCGACGAGCGCGGCAGCCATCTCGCCGACCTCGTCCGCCGCATCGCAAAGCGTTCCGGCGAAACGGAGCAGAAAGTGGCCGAGGATTGGTTCGGGCGCTTCCTGAAGATCGCCGTCGAGCCCTTCCTCATTGCCCAGGGAAGCTTCGGTCTGCTCTTCGGCGCGCATCAGCAGAACCTCGTGCTTGGCCTCAAGGACGGCTGGCCGGAGCGACTTTATTTCAGGGATTGCCAGGGGACCGGCTATCTCGAGGAGTTCCTGCCAAGCCTGCGCAAGCATCTGCCGGAGGTCGGCTCCGCGACCGACCACGTGTTCGATCGCGAGGAAGCGGCCAGGCTCGTCGGCTACTATCTCTTCGTCAACGGCGCCTTCGCCGTGGTTGGTGCGCTGGGTGCGGCGCGCCTTGCCGAAGAAGACCGGTTGACCGGTCTCTTCCGCGCCTTCCTCGAGCGCCTTGCCTTGCGGGTCGAGGATCGGACCTGCCTCGACTACCTGCTTTCCTCGCCCACCCTCGCGGCCAAGGGCAACTTCATGCTCTCGCTCGGCAACGTCAACGAGAACACCGAGGTGACCGATCCGTTGGCCGGCTACGTCCAGCTCCCCAACCCGCTCTCCCGAAAGGCTACCCCATGACCGCACAGCCCGCAAACCGCGACTTCACCCGCGCCGGCACCCTTCAGCCGATGCAGGCGCGGGACGTCACCCGGCATTTTCCGGCCAGTGGCGGCCACCTTGCCGCACGGCTCGAGCGCGACGGCATCCTGACCCTGACCGGACGAGGCGGAGAGACGATCGCAACCGCACGGCTTGTCCAGGCGAGGGACGATCGCGCCGCCCTTGCGGATGTGCGGCTTTCACCAGCGCGCGCCGATGGCGCCCATCTGCTCGCCGCGCTCGTCGATGCCGTGTTCCTGCGGCTCCCTAGCGTGACGAGCATCGGCCTGCCGGCAGCAAAGCAGGTTCCGCCGGTTGCGGCCCTTGCCACGGAGAGCGACGGCGAGGTGGCGATCGTCCGGCGCTCGGCCTTCCGGCAGCTACCGCTGCTGTGGCGGCACCAGCGAGCGCATGTCACCTACCCCCTGCTGCGATCGGCGATCGGCCCGCAAGACAGGCTGCCGCCGCTGCGCCCGCCCCGGCCCGACGGCCTGATGTATGAGCGATGGCTGGCAGAGCTCGGCCTGACGGTTTCGTTGAGGCCAATCGACCGGCGCTCCGACCTCCCCCTCTTCCACCACTGGATGAACCAGGGGCGCGTCGCCTATTTCTGGGAGCTCGCCAAAACCGAGGAAGAGCTTGATGCCTATCTTGCGGAGCAGGAGGCCGATCCGCATATTTTCGGCGTCATCGCCAGCTTCGACGGTGAGCCCACCGGCTATTTCGAGTTCTACTGGGCCAAGGAAGACCGGCTCGGCCCCTACTATGAGCACGAGGATTTCGACCGCGGCTGGCACGGGCTGATCGGCAATCCGCGCCATCTCGGACGGCCCAAGACGCTGGCACTGTTCCGCTCGGTCACGCACTATCTCTTCCTCGACGATCCGCGCACCCGGCGCATCATGGGCGAGCCCCGCGCCTCGCATCAGAAGATGCTGAGCTACGCCGCCGACGCGGCCTATGAAAAGCTCAAGGAGTTCGACTTCCCGCACAAGCGCGCCGCGCTCGTTTGCTGCGAACGCGAACGCTTTTTCCGCGAGGTGCCGCTGTGATGCTCGGCCCCATGCCGGAAGAGCAGCGGATCGACGCCGCGACATGGGCACTGGTCAACCGCGCTGCCGTCGCAAAGGCGATCTCCGAGCTCACCTATGAGGAAGCGCTTTCGCCCGTCGCGCTCGATGCGGCGCAGACGCGATGGGAGCTTCGGCTCGAATCGGGTATCTGCTATCGCTTCGAGGCGGTGCGCCGCATCTGGGGCCAGCTCGCCATCCGCCCCGAGAGCCTTACGCGTGGAACGGACGAAAGGCGCGTCGACGACGCGGTCGGCTTCTTCCTCGATGCGCGCCAGGCGCTCGACATCTCGCCGGCCACGTTCTGCACCTATGCCAAGGAGCTCTACAACACGCTGATGGCGGATGCCCGCATTACGGCGGAGCGCGCCGGCTATTCGGCGGACGAACTGGCATCCCTGCCGGACACGGCGCTTCAACGCCTGCTGGACGGACATCCGAAGGCGCCCGCCAACAAGGGCCGCCTCGGCTGGGGGCTGCGCGATTTCGAAGACCATGCTCCCGAATTCGGTCGCGGGATCCGGCTCTTCTGGCTGGCCGCGGCCCGATCCAGCATCGCACTGTCTGTGGATCCGCAGGTGAGCGAGGACACGCTGCTGGAAGCCGCCCTCGACGGGAAGGAACAGGCCCGCTTCAGCAAGGCCCTTGCGCAGGCGGGCGTCTCCTCCGCGACCCATTTCGCCCTGCCCGTCCATCCCTGGCAGTGGCAAGCGCAGATCGCCGCGCAATATGCCGGCGAAGTCGCCGCCGGAAGGCTGATCCCGATGGGTGTGTTCGGTGACCCGTTCATTCCCCAGCAATCGCTGCGCACGCTTGCCAATGCGCGCCGCCCGGAAGCATTGCACGTCAAGCTGCCGCTCTCCATCCTCAACACCTCGGCCTGGCGCGGCGTCCCCGGAAAATACATGGGCATCGGCCCCGCCTTCTCCCGCTGGCTCGACGAGACGGCGAGGCAAGATCCGGTTTTGCACCGGCTCCGGGTGCTCCGCGAGGTGGCCGGCGCCTTCTATCCGCATCCCCATTACGAGCGCGTGCCCGATGCGCCCTATCAGTTCTGCGAGATGCTCGGCGCGATCTGGCGCGAAAGCCCGGAGCTCGGCCTGCCCGACGGGCATCGGCCCATGATGATGGGCGCGCTCGCCCAACGCGATGCGGCCGGCCGGCCCGTCGCCAGCGCCCTGATCGCCCGCTCCGGGCTCAACCATGCCGCCTGGCTCGAGCGCCTCTTCGATGCGGTGGTGGTGCCGCTCTACCACTTCATGTGCCGCTACGGCGTCGGCTTCATCGCCCACGGGCAGAACGTGACCGTGATCCTCGAAGGCTCCACGCCGACCGGCGTTGCCATCAAGGATTTCCAGGGGGATGCCGATCTCGCCGATCAGGATTTCGCCGAGCTCACGTCGCTGCCCCACGCGGCGCAGCAGGTGCTGAAACGCCGTCCGCCGGCTCATCTCCTGCAGCATCTGCAGACCGGCCACTTCGCGAGCGTGCTGCGCTTCCTCTCGGAGGCTCTGGCCGATGGCGACGGCCTCGATGAACGCGTCTTCTACGCGACCCTTGCCGGGTGCCTGCGCCGCTACCAGGCCGATCACCCGGACCTTGCCCAGCGTTTTGCCCTCTTCGATCTCTTCAAGCCGAAGATCCCGCGCATCGCCATCAACCGGGTGCGGCTGGCGATCGGCTACGGCGACGCCAACGAGCGCCCGGCCCCGGCCCTCGGCAACGCGTTGGACAACCCCCTTCACCTTGCGGAAACGGTCCTTGCCTCCCATGGGGCCGAACCCCGCCCAGCCATGTCAGGAGCTCCGACACGATGACGACCATTCACGATCTCGCCGGAATAGGCATCGGCCCGTTCAACCTGAGCCTGGCCGCGCAGCTCGACTCCATCAGCGGCCTCGACATTCGCTTCTTCGACCGCGCCCCCCGTTTCGATTGGCATCCCGGCATGATGCTGCCCGGCGTGGAGCTGCAAACCTCGTTCCTGAAGGACCTCGTCACGGCAACAAACCCGACCAGCCCGTGGTCGTTCGTCTCCTATCTCGTCGCGCACAAGCGCTTCTACGAGTTCCTGAATGCCGATTTCGAAGCGGTGCCGCGCCGGGAATTCGCAAGCTATCTCGCCTGGGTCGCGGAAAACCTGCCCGCACTCGACTTCGGCTGCAACGTGCGGGAGGTGGATTTCGACGGCAGGCACTTCACCTTCGCATTCGATGACGGGGAGAGGCGCCTCGCCCGCAACCTTGCTCTCGGCGTCGGGCTCACACCGCATGTCCCGGACTGGGCGCGGCCGGCGATCGGAAGCAGGGCGTTTCATTCGTCGGAGACGGCCTGCCGGCTGGGCTGCTCGCAAGGACGGCGTTTCGCCATCGTGGGCGGCGGGCAAAGCGGGGCAGAGATCGCGCTGCACCTTCTGTCCGCCGCTCCCGCGGGAACCGAGGTTCTGTGGATCAGCCGGCGTTCCAACTTTCAGCCGCTCGACGATTCCCCGTTTGCCGACGAGCAGTTCACTCCGTCCTATGTCGAGCGCTTCCACGCCCTGACGGAACCGCGCCGGCGCGCCACCGTGGAGCGGCAGAAGCTCTCCGGCGACGGCATCTCGATGTCGACGCTGCGCAGCCTCTACCGCCGCCTCTACGAGCTCCGTCATCTCGGCGATGGTCCGCACGCCCGGCTTCTGCCGCATCGCGAGGTGCTGGACCTCGTCCTGGAAGGCGACGAAGCCCGCCTCGTCATGCGCAACGGCTTCGACGGCAGCATCGAGATGGCGAGCGCCGACACCATCGTTCTGGCAACGGGCTACAACCAGGCGCTTCCGGATTTCATCGCGCCCTTGAAGTCGAAGCTGGCGCTCGGTGAAGACGGCCTCTTCCGCCTGAACCGCGATTTCTCCGTGAAATGGGACGGACCGGCGGACCGGCGCGTCTTCGCGCTCAATGCCGGTCGCTACACCCATGGCATCGCGGAGCCGCAATTGAGCCTGATGGCATGGCGCAGCGCGGTGATCGTCAACGCACTTCTGGGCCGCCGGCATTTCGACCTGGAAGAGCGCCCGCCCCTCGTGCGGTGGACGAGTGAAGACCACCCGGCGCCCGCGACCATGATGTCGGCGCAAGGTCGGAGACCCCCGCCTCCGCCGGTACAGAACCGGGCCTGAACCCGCCAAGCCCGCCATGCGGTTTTTTCCGTCCGAGAGTCGGGAACCGCCGACCTTGTTCGTCCTCAGGCAGCACACACCAATCCGCGAACATCAAGCGCGGCGGCAATCCGCGTGAGGTCGAAAGAAGGAACGTTACGATGAAGGTCACCCAGCATCTCTGGTTCGAGAAGGACATGGAAGCTGCCATCGACTTCTACACGTCTTTGATCCCCGGCTCGTCGGTCCACTGGGTATCGGCCGTGCCCGCCGACAATCCGAGCGGCCCTGCAGGCAGCGTCAGGATCGGCTCCTTCACGCTGGGCGACCAGCGCTACATGGCCATCGAGGCCGGCCCGCTCGATCCATTCAACCACAGTTTCTCGGTCATGGTGGAATGCGAGACCCAGGCCGACATAGATCGCCTCTGGGACGCCTTGAAGGAAGGCGGCTCGATCGAGCAATGCGGCTGGCTGAAGGACCGCTGGGGCCTGTCCTGGCAGATCACGCCAAAGCGGCTCGGCGAGCTCATGAACGACCCCGACCGGGACAAGGCGAAAAGGGTCGCCGAAGCGATGCTCAAGATGGTCAAGCTGGACATAGCCGGGCTGGAGGCGGCCGCTAGAGCGGGATGAGGAAAAGGGAGAAGCGGTTTTCCGCCCGCATCCCGCTCTGACTTTTTGAATCCGATCGCGTTTATGATCTGGAGCATTTTGCAGTCAGGTGGAATCACCTGACGTCCGCACAAATGCGGAGAACATAAGAAGGGGAGCGGTTCACCGTTTCCGTGAAACGGTGAACCGGTCTCAGGACTGAGGGTGACCGGAAAAGGACCCCGCAAGCCTCAGCGCTTGCGCAACCCGTCGACAAAGACGTCGACGAGGCGCAGGGCGGTCGGCTGCCAGTCGACCGTGCCTTGCGAGTAGAAAATGCCGACCAGGGTGCGCAGCAGGTCTTCCGGCGAAATGTCCGAGCGGATCTCGCCCGCCGCCACGGCACGATCGAGCAGCAGGCCGATTGCGCCTGTCATGCGCTCGAACGAATAGGCCTTGAGGTCGGACGAGCCGTGCGCGACGAGCTGCAGAGCCTCGATCATGCCCTTCTTGGTCGCCACGAGGCGGACATTCGCCTGCAGCCATTTCCGCAGCGCCTCGACTGTGTCGGTCTCCTGCGCGAGCTGCTCGGCGAGATCGCCAAGAAGATCGACCTCATGCCGATAGACGGCCTCGAACAGAGCCTCCCGCGTCGGAAAATGCCGGTAGAGCGTGCCGATGCCGACGCCGGCCTCGCGCGCAACGGCTTCCAGGCTTGCCTGCGGGCCGCCGGCGCTGAAGATCTGGGTCGCCGCCTCAAGCAGCCGCTCACGGTTGCGGATCGAATCCGCACGCGGCCGACGGCTGGCTTTTTCACTTTTCGATCCCATTTTCTTCAACAGCGCTCTTTGCCCCTTGATAAACGGAGGCATCCTCCGTATAAATAGTTCGTCACCGGGAAATGCTCACAAACGCATTTTGCCGGTCGGGGCCGACGGACCGTTCGCGTCGATTTCTCTCCGCGCCCTTTCTCCTCAACCGCCCCGGCGGTTCCGATCCATACATCACAATCACTGAATGGGGTACCATATGTCACTCTCCATCAGACTCACGATCAATGGCCAGCCGCGCGACGTCGCGCTGGACGACCCGCGCGTGACGCTGCTCGACCTGCTGCGCGAGCGGCTTCACCTGACCGGCACCAAGAAAGGCTGCGACCGGGGCCAGTGCGGCGCCTGCACCGTCCTGGTGGACGGGCGGCGCATCAACTCATGCCTGGCTCTGGCGGCCAGCATGGATGGAGCGCAGATCACCACCATCGAGGGTCTTGCCGACGGCGAAACGCTGCATCCCGTCCAGGCGACCTTCATCGCGCATGACGGTTTCCAGTGCGGCTATTGCACGCCGGGCCAGATCATGAGCGCCGTCGGCCTCATCAACGAAGGCCGTGCGGGCGACGATCCCGAGCGCATCCGCGAGCTGATGAGCGGCAACATCTGCCGCTGCGGCGCCTACCAGGGCATCACCGAAGCGGTGCTGGAAGCACAGAAGATCCTTTCAGACGACGAAAAGAGGGACGCGGCATGACCCCCTTCGACTATATCCGACCGGCCACCCTGCCGGAGGCGGTGCGGGCCGGATCCGCGCCGGGCTCGGCCTATCTCGCGGCCGGCACGAATCTGCTCGACCTCATGAAGGGCGGCACGCTCAGGCCCGAGCGCATCATCGACATCACCCGTCTGCCTGGTCTCGACCGCATCGACTGGCTTCACGACGGCAGCGTACGGATCGGCGCCCTCGTGCGCAATTCGGACCTTGCCTATGACGACCGTTTCGCGCGGACCTTTCCGGCCGTCGCCGAGGCGCTGCTTTCGGGCGCCTCGGCACAGCTCCGCAACGCGGCGACCGTCGGAGGCAACCTGATGCAGCGCACGCGCTGTGCCTATTTCCACGATCCGGCCAGCGCCTGCAACCGCCGGTCGCCGGGATCGGGCTGCGACGCGCGCGAGGGGGAAAACCGCCTGCACGCCGTGCTCGGCTGGAGCGAACACTGCATCGCCACCCACCCCTCCGATTTCTGCGTGGCGCTGACGGCGCTCGACGCGGTGGCGGAGACAGAAGGCGAGCACGGAACCCGGGAGATCGCCGTCGATGCCCTGCACGCTCTGCCCGGCGCAACGCCGGAACAGGAAACCGCATTGGCACCGGGCGAGCTGATCGTTGCGCTGCGCATTCCCGCCGAAGCCGCCCGCTTCGCGCCCCGCTCACGCTATCTGAAACTGCGTGAGCGCACCTCCTATGCCTTTGCCATCGTCTCGGCGGTGGCTGCGCTGGACGTGCAGGCCGATACCATTCGCGGCGCCCGCATCGCGCTCGGCGGCGTCGCGGCGAAACCCTGGAGGGCGCGGGAGGCGGAGGCCTCGCTGATCGGCGCGGCCGCAACCGCCGAGGCGTTTGCCAGAGCATCCGAACTGGCGCTCGCGGAGGCCCGCCCCTCGGGCGACAACGCCTTCAAGATCGAACTGGCGCGCCGCATCGTGGCGCGCGCCCTGGCCCTCGCACGCGGCGGCACGCCGGAGATCATGCCGGCGCTGCCGGCCTCGCCCTTTTCGACAGTTCCTGGAGCCGACCATGCAGCATGAGACCGCTTCCCCCACTGCCCGCCACCATCGGCATGGCTCGAACGCCGGCCAGCCGCTGACACGTCGTGACGGATTGCTGAAGGTCACCGGCCGCGCAACCTATGCGGCGGACAACCACCCCGACGGCACGCTCTATGCGGTCGTCGCCACGAGCAGCATCGCCAGAGGGCGGGTGCGGTCGCTAAACGTCGAGGCGGCCAAGGCGCACCCCGGTGTCGTCGAGGTCCTCACGCCGGCAAACCGCCCGCCGCTGGCGCATGACCCGGACGAGAAGATGCCCCCCTTCGGCTTCCGCGTGGAGGTGCTGCAGGACGACACGGTGCGTTACGTCAACCAGCCGATCGCGATGGTGATCGCGCAATCCCTCGAGGCTGCGACGGAAGGGGCGGCGTTGCTCGACCCGCGTTACGAGACCGAGCCGGCACGCACCGGACCGTCCAACGGCACGCGTTTCGATCCGCAAGCGATCGGCGTGGGCGCACCGGCGCGTACGGCTCACGGCGATATCGAGGCCGGCCTCGCCGTTGCCGCCCGGGTAACGGAGGCCGAATATGTCACGCCGTCGCAATACCACAATGCGATGGAACCCCACGCGATCGTCGCCCAATGGGACGGCGACCGCGTGACGATCGACATGCCGAACCAGGCTTTGGCGCTGAGCTGTGCCTCCTATGCGGCCTATTTCGGCATACCCGCCGAGAATGTCGTGATCCGCTCCCCCTTCCTCGGTGGCGGCTTCGGCTCCAAGGCCATCCTCAACGGACCGCAGATCCTCGCCATACTGGCCGCGCGCATGCTCGGCCACCCCGTCAAGCTCGCTCTGACCCGGGCGCAGATGTACGGTCCGGTCGGGCATCGCGGCCGCACCTGGCAGAAGCTGCGCCTGGGAACCGACGCGCAGGGGCGCCTCACCGCCCTCCATCATCACGCGCTAGGCGCCACGTCGAGCTTCGACGAGTTCATCGAGCCAGCGGCGAACGCCTCCCTGCCGCTCTACGCGAGCCCTGCCATCCTGGCCGAGCATGAAGGCCTTCGGCTCGACATCGGTACGCCGGGGCCGATGCGCGCACCCGGAGAAGCCTCCGGGTCGGCGGCCCTCGAAGTGGCCATGGATGAAGCAGCCGAGGCGTGCGGGATGGATCCGCTCGATTTCAGGCTTGCCAACTATGCCGAGACGGAGCCCGTCACCGGAAAACCCTTTTCTTCCAAGGCGCTGCGCGAATGCTACGTGGAGGGCGCCAAGCGCTTCGGCTGGTCGGAGCGGCCGCTCGCGCCACGCACGATGCGCGACGAGAACGGCTTTCTGGTCGGCTGGGGCATGGGGACGGCCGTCTTCCCCTGCCCGCATTTTCCCGCCGAGGCGCGTGCCACCCTGCGCGCCGACGACACGGCTCTGGTGGAGACGGGCGGCGTCGATATGGGACAAGGGGCCTGGACGGCGCTCGCCCAGATCGCCGCCGAAGCGCTCGGTCTGGATCCCGATCAGGTGGAGCTCCGTTCCGGCGAATCGACCCTTCCCGACGGCGGCATCGCGGGCGGCTCGGCACACACGGCAAGCGCCGGTATGGCGCTGCACAACGCCGGCGGCAACGCGATCGCACAACTTGCCGAACTGGCCACCGCCGACCCGGAATCGCCGCTCTTCGGCGCCGGCAACATCGGCGTCGTCGCGCAGGCCGGACGGCTTCATCGCCGTGACGACGAACAGCGCGGCGAAACCTATGCCGCGATCCTCGCCCGAGCCGGCCGCACAGAAGTGGTCGGCACGGCCAAATCGACGCGCGATCCGGCGGTTGCGTCCACCCATGCGATGTACTCGCACGGCGCGGTCTTCGCCGAGGTGAAGATCGATCCCGACCTCGGTCAGATCCGGACAACGCGTCTGGTCGGGGCCTTCGCCGCCGGCCGGATCATCAACCCCCGCCTCGTTCGCAGCCAGTATTTCGGCGGCATGATCTGGGGGATTTCCTTCGCGCTGCACGAGGAAGCGATCACCGATCGCCGGACGGGCCGCTTCCTGAATGCCGACCTTGCCGAATATCACGTGCCGGTCAACGCCGACGTTCCCGCACTTGATGCGCTGCTGATCCCGGAGGACGACCCCCATGTCAATGCGATCGGTGTGAAGGGCGTCGGCGAGATCGGCATCACCGGTACCGTGGGGGCGATCGCCAATGCGGTCTGGCACGCGACCGGCACACGCGTCCGGCGATTCCCGATCCGCATGGAAGACCTTCTGGCCGGCTCGAGCGCAGAGTAGAATGACACCCGGCGGAGCCTTGCACGCTCCGCCGGGCACGGTTTCAGCCGCCGCAACGGCGTCTCACCCGCTTTTCCACATTCTCGCGTCGTGACTTTACAGAGCACGGCCTGCGGTGCTAGATGTACCAATAAATCGAGAATCACAGATATATGGAAAAGAAAATCGCCCTTGCCGCTCTGGCGGCGCTCGGTCAGGAAAACCGGCTCGAGATTTTTCGGCTTCTGGTCAAGGCGGGAGCGGAAGGAATCCCCGCAGGCGAGATCGCCGCGCGCCTCGACGCCCTGCAGAACACCACCTCGACCCATTTGAAGATCCTCACCCATGCGGGACTGGTTCGAGCCGAGCGAGAGGGACGCATCATCCGATACTTTGCAGACATGACCGGGTTTCGCGATCTTCTCGCCTATCTGATGGAGGATTGCTGCGACGGCGCGCCGGAACTCTGCCGTCCCGTGATCGAAGCTGTGACCTGTGAGTGTTAGAGGCCTCCAATGAGCGACAATCCGCTGAACGTTCTTTTCCTGTGCACCGGCAATTCGGCCCGGTCGATCCTGGCCGAGGCAATTCTGAACCGGCTGGGCGCCGGCAGGTTCAAGGCCCATTCGGCCGGATCGCAACCCAAGGGCAAAGTTCACCCTTACGCGCTGCAACTGCTCAAGACCCTCAACCACGACACCGCCTTCGCACGCTCGAAGAGTTGGGAGGAGTTCGCCAAGCCTGACGCTCCGAAGATGGACTTCGTCTTCACCGTCTGCGACAACGCCGCCGCCGAAGCCTGCCCGATCTGGCCCGGCCAACCGATGACGGCGCATTGGGGCATCCCCGATCCAGCGGCCGCCGAAGGCACCGAGGCGGAGAAGCACTATGCCTTCTCCGACGCCTACCGGATGCTGCACAACCGGATCTCCATTTTCACCAGCCTGCCGCTCGCCTCTCTCGACCGGCTGGCGCTGCAACGGCATTTGAACGAGATCGGCAACGCGGCGCCCAAGGCCGACTGAAACCGACGAGGCAAGGACAACCATGACCGATCACGCCATCGAAGCCGGGAGTGCCGCTCCCGCAGGCATCGGCTTTTTCGAAAAATACCTCACGGTCTGGGTGGCGCTCTGCATCGTTGCCGGGATTGCGCTCGGCCACGCGCTGCCCGGCCTGTTCGGCATCATCGCCGCCGCCGAGCTGGCTCAGGTCAACTTTCCGGTCGCCGTGCTGATCTGGCTGATGATCGTGCCGATGCTGCTCAAGGTCGACTTCGCCTCGCTGGCCCGGGTCGGCAATTATTGGCGCGGTATCAGCATCACGCTGCTGATCAACTGGGCGGTCAAGCCATTCTCCATGGCCGTGCTCGGCTGGCTGTTCGTCGGCTGGCTGTTCCGCCCGCTCCTGCCGGCCGACCAGATCGATTCCTACATCGCCGGCCTCATCATCCTCGCGGCGGCGCCCTGCACCGCCATGGTCTTCGTCTGGTCGAACCTCACCCGCGGCGAGCCGAATTTCACGCTCTCCCAGGTAGCGCTCAACGACGTGATCATGATCGTCGCCTTCGCGCCCATCGTCGGCCTGCTGCTCGGACTTTCGGCGATCACCGTGCCCTGGCAGACGCTGTTTCTGTCCGTGGTGCTCTACATCGTCCTGCCCGTCATCGTGGCGCAGATGCTGCGCAGGAGGCTGCTGGCGACTGGCGGCCAGGCGGGTCTCGACCGGTTCCTCACCAAGGTACAACCCCTTTCGCTGATGGCGCTGTTGGCCACATTGGTGCTGCTCTTCGGCTTCCAGGGCGAGCAGATCATCGCCCAGCCTCTGGTGATCGCCCTTCTCGCGGTGCCGATCCTCATCCAGGTCTATTTCAATTCCGGGCTCGCCTATCTTCTCAATCGCCTGTCGGGTGAGCAGCATTGCGTGGCCGGTCCTTCGGCGCTCATTGGCGCATCGAACTTCTTCGAGCTTGCCGTGGCGGCTGCGATCGCACTGTTCGGCTTGAATTCCGGTGCCGCCCTCGCCACCGTGGTGGGCGTGCTCGTAGAGGTGCCGGTCATGCTTTCGGTGGTGTGGATCGTAAAGCGCAGCAAGGGGTGGTATGAGCGCGGCGGGAGGATCCTGTGACGATAACCATCTACCACAATCCGGCCTGCGGCACCTCGCGCAACACGCTGGCGATGATCCGCCAGTCCGGCGAGGAACCGGAGGTGATCGAGTATCTGAAGACGCCGCCGTCGCGCGAAAAGCTCCTCGAGCTCATCGCCGCGATGGGCATTGCGCCCCGCGACCTTCTGCGCCGAAAGGGCACGCCCTATGACGAGCTCGAGCTAGACGATCCGAAATGGTCGGACGACCAGCTCATCGACTTCATGCTCGAACACCCGCTTCTGATCAACCGACCGATCGTCGTCACGCCACTGGGCACGAAGCTGTGCCGGCCTTCCGAGACGGTGCTGGACATCCTGCCCAATCCGCATATCGGCCCCTTCACCAAGGACGATGGCGAAGTGGTCATCGACGCGGACGGCCGGCGGTCCGTCTAGGTAGTGGACTCATAAGCACGCATCCATAGTCGTGCTGATGCGAGAGCTACGGCTGCGAGGAAGTTTCTTGCGAGCTTGTCGTAGCGTGTGGCGACCCTGCGAAAGTGTTTGAGCTTGCAGAAGAAGCGCTCGACGAGGTTGCGCTGGCGGTAAAGGCTTGGATCGACAGACCTTTGGACCCTGCGATCGCGTTGGGTCGGAATGTGTGCCTTTCCGCCGCGCTCGCTGACCAGATCGATCAGGTGCTGCCAGTCATAACCGCGGTCGGCGACGACGATTGCGGCGGCCGGAAGGGCTCGTAGCAGGTCGGGTGCGGTGGCTTTGTCGGAAGCCTGCCCTGCCGTGAGCGCGAGGCGGACTGGCAATCCCTTCTCGTCGACGACGACATGGATCTTGCTGGTCAGTCCTCCACGAGAACGGCCGATGGCGTGATCCGGACCCCCTTTTTACCGCCGGCGGCATGCTGGTGAGCGCGGACGATGGAACTGTCGATCAACTGCATCGATTGTGGCGAGGCCGCCGCCAAAGCCTCGAAAACCCGCAACCAAACGCCTGCCTTGGCCCATCGATTGTAGCGATTATAGGCTGTCGTATAGGGGCCATAGCGTTCGGGCAGGTCGCGCCAGGGCGAGCCCGTTCTCAGGATGTAGAAAATCCCGTTCAGGACGCGCCGGTCGTCCGCGCGCGCAACACCGCGCGGCTTGTTGGGAAGCAGCGGCGCTATCAGCGCCCACTCCCGGTCCGTGAGATCGAAACGTGCCATCCAAAGCTCCTCCTCAAGGAGCTTGAATCACGAGCCAGTCTCAAATGGAATCCCATTTATGGGTACAGAACCTAGACCGGTTCATCGTTTCATGAAAACGTGGTCAGCCCACTGCAAAATGCTCTGGATCCTGAAAAACTGAGCGGGACCTACAGCCGCCGCCTACGGGCTCGCCTGATCCTTCGGTTGGCGCCGGCCGGACATGCCCAGAACGACCGTGCTCAGCACCGACCGCATCTCGGCCGGATGCACCGGCTTGGCCAGGATCGGGATCGACGGATCACCGAGCTCGGCCCGCACCCGGGTTTCGTCGTGACCGGTCATGACGATTGCCGGCACATCCTCCCGGGCCAGCTTGCGCACCAGCGCGATGCAATCGGCGCCCGTTCGCTTGCCGCCCAGGTCGAAATCCGTGACCAGCACATCGCACCCGTCCACCGTCGCCGGCGGCGCGGTCTCGGCCCGCACCGTGCAGCCCCACTTCTCGAGCAGCGTCGCCGTCGCCAGCAACACATCCTGATCGTCTTCCACCAGAAGCACGCGCAAGCCGTTCATGACGGACGGCAACGGCACGTCCTTGCGTGGCGCCGGGGTCGCCGGCGCCGGCACGATCTCCAGCCCTTCGATGCTCACCGTGGTTCCGCGCCCCTGGACCGATCGCATGCCCACGGTGAGATTCATGAGCCGGCCGAGCCTCAACACGATCGGCAGCCCCAGCCCGACCCCCTCCACGTCGCGGTCGCCCTTCTCGCGGATCTGGTAGAACTCCTCGAAGACATGCGGCAGGTGCACCTCGGCAATGCCCTCGCCCTGGTCGTGAACCGTGATCGCCAGCTTGCCGCCTCGCCGGCGGCAACCGAGCAGCACCTTGCGGCCGGGAGCATATTTGAAGGCGTTGCTCAGGATGTTCTGGATCATCGTCGTCAGCAGCACGTCGTCCGCGAGGACATGGTGCGCGCAGGGCACGACCCGCAGCGACACCTTGGCCCATTCGGCCGCCCGCGAATTCTGCTGCGCGATGTCCTCGAGCAACTTGCCGATCGCCACGGGCTTCACGCTGGGTTGGACCTTGCCGCTGTCGAGCGTGGAGATATCGAGCAACGAACGGAACAGCCGCGAAACGCTGTGCAGCGAGCGGTCGATCTTCTCCACCATCGAGCGCTCTTCGGCGCCGAGGCCCGCATCTTGCAGGCAGGCGATGTACAAGCTGATCGCATGGATCGGCTGGCGCAGATCGTGGCTCGCCTGGGCGAGAAACCTGGACTTGGCCAGATTGGCTTCCAGCGCCGTGTTGTACACCGCCTGCAGCCGCGCCAGCAGGCCGAAGATGTAGGCCGGCACGAGAATCGCGGTGATGGCGAGCGTCACCACCATGAACGGATTGGCTTGCCAGTACGCGTTGAACATCCATGTCACGACGAGGGAGGCGAGCGCACAACCGGTGGCCGCCACCAGATAGCGCAAGCCGAACCGAAGCCCGTTCCCGACCGTCACCCAAAGCACGAGCGCCCAAACCGGCAGCGTGTAGGCTCCCCCCATGGCCAGGACGAACGTCATCGCCAGATAGTCGTTGACCATCGCGAAGACGCGGCGACCGAAATTGTAGCCCGGTCGCTTGATCGTCCTCAGGAGCAGGATCCACGACGCCGGAATGTAGATTGCGGCATAGGCCGATATGACCAGGATCGTGAATGTCGCGTCCTGATCGCCGAGCAGCAGCGCCACGATCAGGCACAGCAGCGTCAGCGGGCCATTGACAACACGTGTGACCGCCTGCCCCCGCTCGGCATCATAATCTTCGCTCGTGCTGCCCGTGAGCAGCAAGGTCAGTCGTTCGATCAGAGACACTATGGGGGTCTCTCTCCCCGCCGCGGTCACCGCTATGCTCATGGGGTGTCCTCTGTTGGATCGCCCCTTTATGGCATGACCGCGCCGGCCGCGACGCATAATCTTCACAAGCCGATGCACAGGTTCGAAAGGTCACAGCGGCGCCTTTTGCGCATCCGAATGGACGCGCGTGGCTGAAACGTTCGCTATTGCGTCAGGACGATCGTGCGGTCGAGCGCCGCCGCAAAACCCTTCAGCGAAACGGAAAACGGCACTTCCTTCTGAGCATCGCTGGCATAGGTGCCGATCTTCAGTCTTTCGCTCGCGCGCAGCGCCTTTGTCGTCTCCTCCGTGAAGATCAGGGGGAGGATGCATCCGACGGGCAGACAGGTTTGAAAATGAGAGGGTTTTCCGGGCGGCAGATCGTCGATGCTGAAGGTCGCGCCCTTCTTGAGATCGAGACCGAAAGGCAGCACGAGCGAGCCTCTCAGTCCGCCGTCATCGGAAGGCGTCAGCTCGATGGCCAGAACCCGCTGCCCGTCCTTCTGGATCTGCCGCTGGGTGAATGCGCAGCGGCGCTTCTCGCCCTGCCCCACGCAGGCAACCGTCCAGTCGTCGTAGGTTTCCGACAGGGAGGATGGCGCATCGGACGATTGGGTTTCGGCTTGCGCCAAAGCGGCAGTGGCGGCGAAAAAGATCGCCGCCACTGCCACAGACATGTTGCGGGGCATCATCAGAAGCGAATGCCCAGTCTCGCGTCGAGCCCGTTGGTGCCCGAGCCCGACCCGAACTCGCCATTGTAGGTTATGCCGAGCGTGGCCGCCTCGGTCACCTTCATGTCGAGGCCGAGCTGGAGCACGACCGTGTCTTCGGCGATGGGAACCCCCGTGACCGCATAGGCCTCGCTGCCGGCGAAGGCGAATTGCGAGGACGGCGCGACATCACCAAACGCGTGGCGCCAGCCCACCGTTCCGCTGGCGGTCGCCTGGATTCCGCCGAGCATGAAATCGGAGGACGCCCGCAGACCCAGCGTGGTGAAGGTCGTGTCGAGCGTTTCGCCCGTGCTGGTGAGGGCGGCGGCCCCGCCCTTTTCCGCAAAACCGTCGGTGCGCAGGTTCACATGGGCCAGATTGGCGAAGGGCTCGAAGGATGCGACCGCGCTGTCCAACCGGTAACCGAGTTCTCCATAGGCCTGGAAGGTGCCGGCATCGTAATCGGCGGTCAGCCGTTCGCTGAAGCCGGGAAAGGCCACCGAGCGGTTGGTCGAGAGCTTGTGCCACGTGTAGGTGAGCCCCGAGCGGAACGACAGGGCGCCCCACTGCGAACCGCCGTAAAGGCCGAGGTGGTAATTGTCGCTGTCGCCTGAAGATGCACGCGCATCGGCGTCGAATGTCGAGCGGCTGTATCCGGCAAGAAGGCCTGCCCGCCAGTTTCCGAGCGGGGCGTCGATGCCCGTTATGAAGCCGCCTGTCGAGATATCCAGTCCTGCCGCGTTGGCGTCGCCGTCAATATCGCTCCACGAGCCAAAAGCCTGCCCCCAGCCGACCACGCCCGGTGCAGCCGCGCCTTCGAGCTTTGGCCCATCCTCGCCATAGGCAAGAACCGGCAGGCTTGCGGTGGCAACGTCGCCGAAGGCGGCCCGGATGCGGCCATTGGCGGCATCCCGAACGTGCTGGCTGCCCAGGATCAGCGCGGTCTGGGCCGAGGCGTGAACCTCGCCGGAGAGCTGCTCGAAAGCATTCCGGGCTTCCTCGGCGCTCAACAACAGCAGCCTGTTGTAGAGCTGCAGCGACGAGCCGCTCTGCTCCAGCGTGTTGAGCGCGACAGCCACATTGCGCTGGTTGTCGGTTTCGGCAACGCGGTCGAAGAGGCCCGTGCCGGGTCCGCCGGGGTCACCAGGCCCGCCAGGGTCACCGGGTCCACCGGGGTCTCCGGGACCACCCGGGTCACCGGGTCCGCCAGGGTCTCCGGGGCCACCCGGGTCTCCGGGTCCACCGGGGTCTCCGGGACCACCCGGGTCACCGGGTCCGCCGGGATCTCCGGGTCCGCCAGGATCGCCGGGGCCACCGGGATCGCCGGGCCCGCCCGGATCCAGCACGGCGATCGTCAGATCGACTGCATTTGTGCCGTGGACGAGATCGACATCAAGGAAGGCCGACTTCGAGATCGCCTCGGCGAACTCACCGGAAATCCCCTTCTCGGCGGTCAGGATCGTATAGGTCTGGCCGTTCTGGTAGCTCGTGTTGGAATCGAGAGCCGTGACCTCGACATTGACGCCGCTGCCGATCGTCACCTTGCCGCCATTGTCGAAGATATCGAGCGAGGATTCGTAGCCGATGTCCTTGACGACGATCTTATCGCTCGTGCCATCGCCGAGGACGTCCACCTCGTAAACCGAATTGTCGTGGAACGCGAGCGATCCCATGACGGTCAATGTGCCGGCCGAATTATCACCCGGCGCAATGCGCGCATTCCGCTCGAGCAGGACGGATCCGACGGTTCCCGATCCACCGAGCTTGCCGAAAAGAGCCGGATCGCGGCCGGCATTCGATTCCGCTCCCCAGACGTCGATGCGGTTCGAATAGCGGGCGAGCGTTTCCCCGGAGCTTTCGACCTCATAGATGCGGCCGACGGTGCCGTCGACGATCAGCGTGCCGCTCTTGACCTGGAAAGTGGTCTTGGTCTCCCTGTCCGCGCGCGCGTCGAGATCCGTCGTGTCCATGTCGCTCTTGAGCACAAGCCGCGCATCGGCGCCGTCGACGACGACGGCGCGACTATTGCTTCGCGTCGTGTAGAACTCGGACAGGTCGCCATCGATGATCGTCTCTCCGGAATAGCTTTCGATGAAGCCATCGCCCGAGAGCGTGTTGGCGAAGACGTGGCCGGTATCGGTGTGATTGAAGTACAGGCCGGCATCATCGAGAAGGATCGTCGCATCGGCATTGAGAGAGCCGGCGGCGTTCGGGTCTCCCATGACCAGCCAGCCATCGTCGCTCTCCTTCGCGCCGCCGATGATCAGCGCGTTGCGGAGATTGAACTGGCCGCCAACCTCCAGATGCCCGCCGTCGCTGAGCGCCACCCGTCCATTTGCGTTGAAGTTGCCGGAAACATCGAACACGCTGTCCTGGCCATCGACCGAGAGATAGGCAAGGAGCCCAACGCCGGCCGCGTCGGCGCTCACCGTGCCGCCGCTCTCGACACGCACGCCACCTTGCGAGGAGATCGCCAGGACCGGCGTTTCCAACAAGCCGCCGTTGGAGACCGTGATGTAGCCCGTGTTGAAAGCGCCTTCGAGATCGACGCGCTCATCGACATGCAGCACGGAGCCCGCACCGGTGATGGTCGTGTTCTCGCCGAGCTTCAGGGTTTTCGTTTCGACCCTGCCTCCCGCCTCGATGGCAAAGCCGTTGCGGTTTGTCATCGCGCCGGTGTTGAGCCACCTGGACCCCTCGCCGCTGACCACGACCGAATTGCCCTGCCCGCCGAGGGAGACGGTATTGGTGGAGATGAGCCCCCCTTCCCTGATGGCGATGGGATCGACGATCGCCGTACTGCTGCTCAGGCCGTGGAGTTCGTCGGCTTGCAGCACGGAGCCCGCGCCCGAGACGACGATGCGGGATTCGCCGCCATAGCCGACCGCATTGCTGATGCGGACCCGCTCGGCGAAAACCTTGCCGCCGTTCTCGACGATGAGGGTGCCGTTGCCATTGCCGATGCCGGTGGCACCAATGCCGAGCACGCCGGCATAGGCGATGGGAGCATCCCCGCTGAGATGCCATTCCGCCCCCGGGCCGGAGACCCTGACCGTGCCCGTGCGGGGCATATCGCGGCTGCCGCCGAGGCCGATAAAGCCCGCACCGCTATAGACCTTCGTGCCGACGATCGACAATTCGGCAGGCACGCCGTTCACCGTGCCGACCGTCAGCTCGCCATTGATGGCGTGCTGATCCGTCCAGGTCACCGAGCCCTGGTCGAGCGTGCAGTCGGTGACGGTTGGATTGCTTCCAAGCCGCGTGTCGCAGACGACCTGAGCTTGCGCTTCGCCAAGGCCGACCGCAGCCATCGCCGAAAGCGCGAATCCCAATCCGGTGCAGCCAAGAGCCGTGGAGCTGCGGAGCCATCTCTTGAGCTCGAAAAATTTCCTTTTATGAATCAATGAAATGCTCCCACAACAAATGCTGAAACCGACAAAGCGTCATCGAGCGTCGAGCCGAATGCCCGATTGCTCGTTGGCGCACATTCAGCATGCGAAGGAGATTTTGGCCATTAGCACAGATGCACTATCGGCCTGCCCGAATGGCTTGAAAACCTTCAAACCTGCAGTACCGGCAAGAATTCATCGACCCGACTGTTGTCCCCAACATCGGCTGTGCTCACGGTAATCTTTTGAAGAATATCGCGGCATGGCCGGAGCCGCCTGCGAAGAGACGTTGCCCCGGATCTTTGCTTGAAGCGCCTGGCGCTCCGTCAGCTCACGGCCGCGAATTTTTCCACGAGATCGGTCGGCCCGGAGACGATGAGAAGATCGCCATGCTCGACCACCGTTTCGGGCGTCGCGTAGGTGAAATCCGCCCGCGCCCGCTTCACGCCCACCACGGTGATGCCGTATTTGGTTCTGACGCCGGATTCCTCCAGAGACTTGCCAGCCGCCTCACGCGGCGCCCGCGTCTTGGCGATGGCGAAGCCGTCGTCGAATTCGATGAAATCGATCATTTTGCCGGTGACGAGATGCGCCACGCGCTCGCCCATGGCGGCTTCCGGATAGACGACGTGATGCGCGCCGGTCCGCTCCAGGATGCGGCCGTGGCGCGGGTTCACGGCCTTCGCCCAGACATCCGGCACCCCGAGTTCGGAAAGCGCCAGCACCGTCAGCACGCTCGCCTCGATATCGCTGCCGATGCCGACCACGGCGCGGGCATAATCCTGCACGCCGAGGCGGCGCAGCGCATCGCTGTTGCTGCTGTCGGCCTCCACGACATGGGTGAGACGGCTGGCCCAGCTCTGAACGAGTTCCGCATTCTCGTCGATGGCGAGAACGTCGTGGCCCAGACGGACGAGAGATTGCGCGACGGCGCTGCCGAAGCGGCCGAGACCGATGACGACGACGCCATTGTCATTGTGCGGTTTGTTCTTAGCCAACGATCGGGCGCTCCTCTGGATAGCGATAGGGAACATAGCGCTCTTGCAGGGCAAGCGCGCTGGCGAGCGTGATGGTGCCGACGCGGCCGACGAACATCAGCACGATGATCGTCAACTGCCCCGAGGTGGGAAGGTCTGCGGTAATGCCTGTGGACAGGCCAACGGTGGCGAAGGCCGAGACCACCTCGAAGACGACGTCCTGCAAGGGAAAGCTGGTCACGCTGAGAAGGATGAGCACGCCGGCGCTGACCATCCCGGCAGCCAGAAGCACGACGGTCAATGCCTGGCGCTGGACGTGAGTGCCGATGCGGCGGTTGAACGCCGTCGTGTCGTTCCGCCCGCGGATTTCGGCCCACACCACGAAGCCGAGCAGAAAGAAGGTGGTGACCTTGATGCCGCCGGCCGTCCCCGCGCTGCCGCCGCCGATCAGCATCAGCGCATAGGTCACGGCGAGCGTCTCGATGCGCATGCTCCCCACATCGATGCTGTTGAAGCCGGCGGTCCTCGCCATCACCGAATGGCTGGCGGCGTTCATGAGCTTTCCCGGCCAGTCGAAGGCACCGAGGGTCGCCGGGTTGGTCCATTCATAAGCGGCTGTCGCAGCAAGGCCGAGGGCCAGCAGGAAGGCCGTGCCGAGAAGCGTGATCTTGGTGTGGACCGACCAGCGGGCAGGCTTCCGGATTCCTTGCCGAAGCTCGAAGAGCACGGGAAAACCCAGCCCTCCGATCACCACGGCCGCCATGATCGGGATCAGCATCGCCGGATCGAGGGCAAAGCCGGAAAGACTGTCGGAATAAGTGGAAAAGCCGGCATTGTTGAATGCCGAGACCGCCTGAAACAATCCATGCCATGCCGCCTCGCCCCAGGCATTGTCGTAGACAAGGCGCAGCCGCAGGGCGAGCACCGCCGCCGTCAACAGCTCGACCGTGACCGTCACGATCACGATGAGACGGAGTATTCCCGTCACGTCGCCGAGCGACAGGCTCTTGGTCTCGGCCTGGGCGACCAGGCGACTTGAAAGCTTGAGCCTTCGGGTGACGAGAAGGCCGAGCAGCGTGGCGCCCGTCATGATTCCCAACCCGCCCACTTGGAACAGCGCGAGAATGACGCCCTGGCCGAAGGCCGACCAATAGGTCGGTGTGTCCTGGACGATGAGGCCGGTGACGCAGACCGCAGACGTCGCGGTGAACAACGCCGTCAGGAAGGGCGCGCTGTCCGGGCCGCTGCGAGACGCCGGCAGCATCAGCAGCACGGTGCCGATGAGGATTGCGATCAGGAAAGCCAGCGGCACCAGCCGCGCAGGATGCTGAATCGGATGTCGCAATGCGTTTCCCTGACTTTCCAGGAAGTGAGGAGACCAGACAGACTTGGTACCTGCCGTACAGCATTGGCATGCACTTGGTCCAGATCAAGGGAGCGTGCGCGCCGATGGCAACGATGCGCCCGACGACCTCGTACCCTCACGTCGTCTACCGGCCCGAACGCGCCCTCCTCCGCCGCCTCGTCGCCTTCCGGGACTGGCTTCTCGAAGAAGCCGCGCAGCTTCGCCGCAGCGCCCCCTCAGGCTCACCGCGCAGTGGCGCATGTTGAGCAGGCCTTCCCGAATCAGGGCGCCTGATCTGCGTTGACGGCAAAGCGCAGGACCATTTTCACCACGTGCTCGCGCAAGGTCTCCTGCCCCCCGGCGCTGTAAAGGCGGTCTCCGAATATGAGGGAGAAGGTCGCGCGGTTGGATACATTGAAGAAGCTGAGCGCGCTTATCTGCCAGTGGAGTTCGAGCGGATCGACGTCCTCGCGGAAAACGCCCGCCTCCTTGCCGCGCCTGCAGATCGCCTGCAGCTTCTCAACGGCGCCAGCGTTGAGGCTGCCGATCAGGTCCGACTGACTGATATAGGCACCGTGGTGGATGTTCTCGATCATCACCAGGCGGATGAAGTCGGGATTGCTGTTGTGGTGATCGAAGGTGAACTCGACAAGACGCCTGAGCGCCTCCACCGGTGGCAGATGCTCGAGATCGAGGTCGCGCTCGCCCTCGCGCACTTTACCATAGGCTTCCTCCAGCACACGGCGGTAGAGCCCGTCCTTGTCGCCGAAATAGTAATAGATCATGCGCTTCGAAGTGCGCGTCTTGGCTGCGATCTCGTCCATGCGCGCGCCTGACAGGCCGTTGGCGGCGAATTCCGACGTCGCGACCGCGAGGATGTTCGACTGCACGCCGGCGGGGTCCTGCTTCCAGCCACCACGGCTGATGGTTTTCTGTGGTTCCAGGTTCAACTCGCCCATGCACGCATTCTCCTTGCTCCGATGGTTCTTATACGAATTAACCGGTTCGTTCAAAGCTCTTGACTGAATTAACTGGATAGTACAAATTTGCGATCCTTGGCGCGCTTGAGGAGGAATGGCGCAGCCATGAGGGAGGATCGGATTTGAAGTCAGCTGCGGTCACCGCTGAACCCGCGCAAATGACGCTACCGCCGCGCAGCAGCGTGCTGGTCGGCCTCATCGGCCGCGGGATACAGCTTTCACGCACGCCCGCCATGCACGAAGCGGAGGGACGTGCCCAGGGCATAGCTTACGTCTACCGGCTGATAGACGCCGATCTCATGGACGATCCGGCCCCCTCGATCTCGCAGATCGTCCGCTTCGCCGAACATTTCGGGTTTTCCGGGTTCAACGTCACGTTCCCCTACAAGCAGGAGATCCTGCCGCTTCTCGACAAACTGTCGGACGCAGCGCAGGTGGTCGGCGCGGTCAACACGGTGGTGCTGAACGACGGGCGGCGTTTCGGTCACAACACCGATTGCTGGGGCTTTATGGAAAGCTTCCGGCGGGGCATGGCGGGCGCTCCCCTCGACCGCGTGGTTCAGTTCGGGGCCGGTGGCGCAGGGGCCGCTGTTGCCTATGCCCTCGTCAAGCTGGGCGTGAAGGAGCTTGCGGTGGTCGATTCCGAAGCCGGACGGGCTGAACGCCTGGCAGAGCGCCTGAATGTCGCCATCGGTGGCTCGGTCCGTGCGGAAACGGACGTTCAGGCAGCCGTCGCCGCCGCCGATGGGCTGGTCAACGCGACACCTGTCGGAATGGCGCAATATCCCGGCATGCCCTTTCCCGAAGATCTTCTGACATCCCACCACTGGGTGGCCGAGATCGTCTACTTTCCGAGAGAGACGCAGCTTCTGCGCCATGCTCGTCGCCTCGGGTGCAAGGTTCTTCCGGGGGTGGGCATGGCGATCGGGCAGGCCGCCCGCGCCTTCGAGCTTTTCACGGGACGAACGACGGACATAGCCGCCATGGCCAAGCATTTCGAGGCAGCGGCATGAGCCAATCATCGCAAAAGGGAGGAAAGCATGAACATCACCATCGGTCGCCGCCGGTTCATCATGGGAGCTGGCGTTCTCGCCGCATCCGCCGCCTTTCCGGCACTGGCGCAGGACAAGCCGAAGCTCCGTTTCTCCGCTGTGTTCTCGGAACAGGATATCCGCGCGGAGATGATGCGGAAATTCGCCGACGCGATCGCCGACGACTTCACCTTTGAAGGCTACTACGGCGGCAATCTGTTCAAGCAAGGTACCGAGCTCGTCGCGCTGCAGCGCGGCAATCTCGAGATGGGCAACATTGCGCCGCAGGACATCTCCAAGCAGATCCCGGCCTGGTCGATCGTGACCGCCGGCTATCTGTTCCGGGACGCGGCTCATGTGAAGACCTTCTTCAACAGCGAGTCCGGCGCCGAGTTGAAGAAAATGGCCGAGGATCAGCTTGGCGTGAAGATCCTGGGGCCGACCTATTTCGGCGTGCGCCAGGTCGGCCTCAAGCCGGAAAAGGAAATCCGCACCCCGGCCGATCTCGCCGGAGTGAAGCTGCGCATGCCCCCGGGAGACGCGTGGCAATTCCTTGGCGAGGCGCTTGGCGCCAACCCCACGCCGATGGCTTACGCCGAAGTCTACACTGGCCTGCAGACCGGCGCGATCGACGGGCAGGATAATCCGCTACCGAATGTCGAGAACATGAAGTTCTACGAGGTCATGTCGCAGATCGTGCTGACCTCGCACCTCGTCGGCTTCGACCTGCTGACCGTTTCGAAGAAGGTTTGGGACGAAATGGATGCGGACGCCCAGGCCCGCTTCCAGGCGGCGGCGGACGAGGCCATCGACTTCTCCACGGAAAAGCATCTGACGCGCGAGGCCGAGCTGGCCGACTCCTTCAAGGAGAAGGGCGTCAAGATCTACGAGCCTGACCGGGAGGCCTTCCGCGAGCACGTGCAGCAGAAATACCTTGCCTCCGACCTGGCCAAGGACTGGCCGGAAGGTATGGTCGAGAAGATCAACGCCCTTTGAGTGTCCCGCCGCCGCCGGCACGCCGGCGGCGGGCAGGCACCACACGTTCAGCAGGAATGGACCGCATGCCATCCACAACAAGGGTCGGTCTTTGGCTCTACCGCCGGGGAGAAAACCTTCTGGCGCTCATGCTCGGCGCCATGTTTCTCGCATTCCTGCTGCAGGTCCTGTTCCGGTACGTGCTCAACCTGCCTGTAGGATGGACCAACGAGCTCAGCTCCATGCTTTGGATCTGGCTCGTTCTCTTCGGCGCCGCCTTTGTCGTGCGTGAAGAGGAGGAGATCCGGTTTGACCTGCTTTACATCTCGGCAGAGCCGCGGCTTCGCCGCATCATGTTCCTGCTCTCGGCGGTGGTCCTGCTGTTCCTCTACGGATATTCCTTTCCGGCGGTCGTCGACTACGTCACTTTCATGAAGGTGGAGAAAAGCTCCTATCTCAAGCTGCGCTTCGACTGGGTCTTCTCCATCTACATCGTCTTCGTGCTGGCGGTAATCGCCCGATACATCTGGCTGTCCTGGAAGGCGCTCACCGGCCGGGATGTCGATGGGGGCGACCCGACGAAGGCGGGCTCCGGCGTATGAATGTCGCCAGCCCATTCTCCCTGTCGCTCGTGGCCATAACCGCGCTCGCCTTTTTGGGCCTGCCGATCGGCCACGCCATGATCGCCGGTTCCATTCTCTATCTGATGCTTGCCGGCCTGGACATGGGAACCGTCGCCGAGCAGCTGCTGAACGGCATGTATTTCAACTACATCATCCTCGCCGTGCCGCTGTTCATCCTTGCCGCCGAGCTGATGAACATCGGCTCGATGACCGACCGCCTCATGGTTTTCTGCAACGCGGTGGTCGGCCGGTTTCGTGGTGGGCTGGCATACGTCAACATCCTTCAGTCGATCATCTTCGCGGGCATGTCGGGCTCGGCGATCGCGGATGCCGCCGGAACCGGCAAGATGATGCAACTGCTGATGACGAAGGATCGGAAATATCCGCCGAGCTATGCCGCAGCCCTTACGGCGGCGACAGCGGTGATCGGGCCCATCATCCCGCCTTCGATCCCCATGATCATCTACGCGCTCGTTTCCGATGCATCGATCGGATACCTGTTCCTCGCCGGCGTCGTGCCGGGGCTGCTGATGGCCCTGTCGCAAATGGTCATCGTGTCGTTCGATGCGCGCAGAAAGGGATTTCCCGTCGAGCCTCCCACGCCGCTGCGGGCCCTGCCGGGCATCACCTGGCGGGCGCTGCCGACGCTGATGATGCCCGTCGTCCTGCTCGGCGGCATCTATTCCGGCATCACCACGCCGACGGAGGCGGCGGCCATCGCCGCGGCTTACGCCCTTCTCGTGTCGAGTATTCTCTATCGCAGCGTGAGCTTCGGAGCGTTCTACCGGTCGGTGCTGTCGAGCGCGCGCACATCGGCATCCATCGGCATGCTGATCGCCGGTGCGCTGGTCTTCAACTACGTCGTCACGGTGGAGAACATCCCGCAGGCGCTGAGCGCATTCCTGACCGCCCGCGACCTTTCCCCGACCGGCTTCCTGATCATCGTCAACATCGTTCTCCTGCTGCTCGGCTGCCTGCTGGAGGGCACGACCATCCTTCTGGTCGTGGTGCCGGTGCTCATCCCCACGGCGCGAGCGCTCGGGATCGACATGGTCCATTTCGGCGTCATGGTCGTCGTCAACATCATGCTCGGCCTCATCACCCCGCCCTACGGCCTGCTGCTCTTCGTCATGACGCGGATCGCCGACGTGCCCTTGCGCCAGATCGTGCGCGACGTGCTTCCGTTCCTGTGGGCCATGGTGGGCGCGCTCGGCCTCATCACCTTCTTCCCCGATCTCGTGCTGTGGCTGCCGAGACTGCTCGGATACAGCGGCTGACCGCCGGAAAGGTAGACGACAATGACCAGCAAGCCGATCTTCATCCTCAACGGGCCGAACCTTAACCGTCTCGGCAAACGCGAGCCGGAAATCTACGGCACGACGACGCTTGCCGAAGTCGAGGCGATGTGCCGCGAGGCGGCGGGCGACAGGCCGGTGCGGTTCCATCAGTCGAATGCCGAGCACCAGCTTGTCGACTGGATCCACGAGGCGATCGACGAAGGTGCGGGCATTCTCATCAATCCGGCAGGCCTGAGCTTCAGGTCCATCCCGCTGCTCGACGCGCTGAAGATGTTTCCCGGTCCGATTGTCGAGTTCCACATCTCGAAAATCCACCGGCGCGAGGAGATCTATCACCGCTCGCTCGTCTCCACAGCAGCCACCGCTGTGCTGGCCGGGCTGGGACCGAGCGGCTACGCGCTCGCCGTGAAGGCGTTGATCGGCATGGTCCGGGAGGGTGAGACATGAAGACGTCGATCGCCACCGTTTCGATCAGCGGCGACCTGCGCGAGAAGCTGGCGGCGATCGCGGCCGCCGGTTTCGACGGTGTGGAGATTTTCGAGAACGATTTTCTGGCTTTCGACGGCACGCCCGCCGAAGTGGGCCGCATGATCCGCGATCACGGCCTGGAGATCACGCTTTTCCAACCTTTCCGCGATTTCGAGGGCCTGCCGGAGCCGCAACGCTCACGTGCCTTCGACCGGGCCGAGCGCAAGTTCGACCTGATGGCCGAGCTCGGCACCGACCTGATGCTCGTCTGCTCCAACGTATCGCCGGCGGCCCTTGGCGGCATCGACCGTGCGGCCGCCGATTTCCACGAACTTGGCGAGCGCGCCGCGAAGCGGGGCTTGAGGGTCGGCTACGAGGCCCTCGCCTGGGGGCGCCACATCAACGATCATCGCGATGCGTGGGAGATCGTGAGACGAGCCGACCACCCCAACATCGGCCTTATTCTCGATTCCTTCCACACGCTGGCGCGCAAGCTCGACGTCGAGACGATCCGCGCCATCCCCGGCGACCGCATCTTCATCGTGCAGCTCGCGGACGCGCCCTACATGGAGATGGACCTGCTCTCCTGGAGCCGGCACTACCGCAACATGCCGGGCCAGGGCGACCTGCCGGTGATCGATTTCATGCGTGCGGTGGCAGCCACCGGCTACGATGGGCCGCTCTCGCTTGAAATCTTCAACGACCAGTTCCGCGGCGGCTCGCCCAGGTCGATCGCGGTGGATGGCAAGCGGGCGCTTCTGAACCTGATGGACCAGGTCCGCCACGCCGACCCTGAGGCGATCGCGATCGACGTGCCCGACATGCCCGAGCGGATCCCGGTGGAGGGGGTGGAATTTGTCGAGTTCGCTGCCAATGACGAAGAAGCCGGCGAGCTGGGCCAGCTGCTTTCGACCATGGGCTTTGCGCCGCAGGCAAAGCATCGCAACAAGGATGTGGTGCTCTGGCGACAGGGGCCTGCCGCGTCCGGCATCAACATCGTCATCAACACGGAGCACGAGGGCTTCGCCCATTCCTCCTATCTCGTCCATGGCACGAACGCCTATGCGTTCGGCATCCGTGTCGACGACGCGCAGGCGACTGTGGCGCGTGCCCGCGCGCTCGGGGCCGAACTCTTCGAGCAGAAGCGCGGGCCGGGCGAGCTGGCCATTCCCGCCATCCGCGGTGTCGGCGGCGGCGTGATCTATTTCATCGACAGAAGCAGCGAGCTTTCGCGCGTCTGGGACATCGACTTCGCGCCGCTCCCCAAGCGCAAGGTGGCCGACGCGGGCCTCGTCGCGATCGACCACATCGCACAGACGATGAATTATGAGGAGATGCTGACCTGGATCCTGTTTTACACGGCGATCTTCCGCACCCGGAAATCGCCGATGGTGGACGTGGTCGACCCCGGCGGGCTGGTGCGCAGCCAGGTCATAGAAAGCGAAAACGGCGCGCTAAGGCTCACCCTCAACGGCGCCGAGAGCCGCAGAACGCTGGCCGGTCATTTCATCGCCGAAAGCTTCGGCTCGTCCGTACAGCACCTTGCCTTCGCTAGCCGGAACATCTTTGCGAGCGCGGCGGCGATGCGGAAGCACGGCTTCCGCCCGCTGGAGATCTCCCCGAACTACTATGACGACCTGGAGGCGCGGTTCGGCATCGATGCGGCTCTGTCTCGCCGGCTGCGGTCGCACAACATCCTGTATGACCGGGACGAAGCCGGCGAATATTTCCAGCTTTACAGCACCAATTACGGCGAGGGCTTCTTCTTCGAGGTGGTCGAGCGCCGCGGTAACTATCGCGGCTACGGCGCCGCCAACGCACCCTTCCGCATCGCCGCGCAGAAGCGGCAGCTGAGACCAACCGGGATGCCGAAAAGCTGACGCCGCCGGCGCGCTGCCAAGTGCTGGCGATCCTCAAAGCCCGAGTTCGCAGAGACCTGGATGGTCGGCCGGCCGCGGGCCCTGCGGCCAGTGGAACTTCCGGTCCGCCTCCTTGATGGGAAGGTCATTGATGCTGGCAAAGCGCACCTGCATCAATCCCTGCGGATCGAACTCCCAGTTCTCGTTGCCGTAGGAGCGGAACCAGTTGCCGGCATCGTCGTGCCATTCATAGGCGAAGCGCACAGCGATCCGGTTTTCTGCGAAAGCCCACAGCTCCTTGATGAGGCGGTAGTCGAGCTCGCGCGCCCATTTGCGGGTCAGGAATGCGACGATCTGCGCCCGACCAGCCGGAAACTCGGCGCGGTTCCGCCAGTGGCTGTCGGGCGTGTAGGCGAGCGCGATGCGCTCGGGGTCGCGGGTGTTCCAGGCGTCCTCCGCCATGCGGACCTTCTGAATGACCGTTTCGCGTGTGAACGGCGGGAAAGGCGGCCGGCTTTCACTGGTGACTGGCTGTGACATGTCTCATTCCTTGTGGATAGCTAGGGTGGCTCGCTCCTCACGCATCGAGGACGAGCGGCGCTCCGTCCGGATGCGAGGCTTCCGGCACGGCGCGACAGAGCAGGATCTGTCCGGCGGTGGTTTCCGCGCCCGGCGGTTCCAGATGCGTCGCCTCACCCGACAGGAGACCGGTGAGACAGGTGCCGCAAGTGCCGGCCCGGCAGCTCGTGTCCGGAAACACCCCGGCAGCCTCCGCCAGCTCGAGCAGCGTACCGGCGCCCGGTTGCCAGACGGCTTCGACATTCGATCGCCGGAAGCGGACCGCCACGCTGCCACGGGCCGGCGCCTGCACGCCGGCATCCTGTCTCTTCAGGAGCGAAGCCGAACCGAAAGCTTCCGCGTGGATCCGTGTCTCCGCGACGTTCAGCCCGCGCAGGCCTTGGTGGAGATCGTGCATGAAGCTCGCCGGTCCGCACAGATAGAAGTCGTAATCGTCGAACGGAAGAATGCGTTTGAGCAGTTCGACGTCGAGACGTCCCTCGATCTCGAAGTCGCGCTCCTTTTTTACGCCGGCAGCCGAGCTCAGGAGCCTGATCAGCCGGAAGGAGCCTTCGGCGCCGGCGGCGATCTCCGCCAGTTCGTCGCTGAAGGCACGGTCCTGCCTGTCATGCGCCGCGTAGAAGAACCAGGCTTGACGCAGCCGTTCGATGCGCCGGCCCTCGAAGAGAAGATGCCGCGCCATTGCCAGGAGGGGCGTGACCCCGATGCCGCCCGCCAGGAACACCACCGGGCGGCGCGCGGTTGCATCCATCGTGAACCGCCCCGAAGGGCCACGCACCTCGACCAGATCGCCTGGCCGAAGAGCGTGCACCGCCCGCGAGGCCGGCCCCTGCCGCTTCACGCTAATGCGCAAATGAGGATCCGACGGCGCGGTCGATATCGTGTAGGTGAGGATGCCGGCCGCATGACCTTTTTTGGACGGCAGCCTCAGGCGCAGATGCTGACCGGCCTTGTGCATCGGCGCGCCGTGCCCGTCTGCCGGCGCGAGGTGGAACGACCGGACGCTGCAGCTCTCCTCCACCACGCGATCGATGCGGAACGGCCGCCACTGATCCGCGAATTCGGCTGTCTTCAACCGGGCTTCCGCCTGCGCCCACGATCCGGTCATGCGGGAGAATGGCGACAGCCCATCCTCGTGCCCGCTCCATCTGAGCCTGGTCGCCGCGGCGCGGTAGACGATCCGGCGCGGCCGGAAGGTCCACAGACGCTCGCTCCCCTGAAAGGCATCGGTCTGCGGGCCCTCCAGAACCACCTGGGCATCGCCTGCAAGCTGCAGAAGGTCTCCGGTTTCAAAGTCGATGAACAGCAATCCTGCCTTGCCGTTTTTCAGGATGTTGCCCAGCGTGTTGAAGTGATGGTTTCCGGCGAAGTCCGGGATGCTCAGGCAGCCGTTCTCGTCGATACGAACGAAGCCGGGCTTGCCGCCGCGATGGGAAACATCGACCTGTCGCTCGCCGTTCTCGAGATCGACGTAGCTCGCAACGAAGAATGTGTCGGCGGCCAGGATGATCTCGCGCGCCCGCCGATCGAGCCGTCGCGACTCCACCGCCTGGGGAGGCGGACCGGCAACCTCCGGCACGAAGCGGAAATCGCGGAGCTGGATGTATTTCGGGCAGTTGCCGAAACTGTGCTCCACCCTCACCGTAAAGCCTTCCGGCCCGCTTCTGGCAAGGCGACCGTTCATGCGGTTGCGGCGGCGGGTGTGAAGCTCGATGCCGAGCAGACCGAGGCTGGCGCCGTCTTCCATGCCGGTGTCGGCGGGGTCGGCCGCCTCGCGCGCCGCACGCACTCGAAGACTCTTCGCATCGGGCGACCCCACGAAACCGGGATCGCCCGTCGCCAGCGTTGCCCAGACGTCCCCCACAGGGTCCACCGCGCCGATGAGAATGAACGGCAATTGGGCGAAGAACGCGCGGTGCTGGTCGGGCATGTGGTCGCGGACGACCCTGCGCCCGACCGCATCCATCCTTTCGGCGGCGCCGATGTGCCGCTGCAATTCCAGTTCGCCTTCATGAAACGGCGAAGCCGGCTTCTCGACCTGATCAGGAGCCATGACGGGACGTCCTCGAGGGGGCAGATTCGGTGCCGCCTGCCGCTAAAGCGCGGCGAAGCCGACAGGGGTTTCGTGGAACGGCACGAAACCGGGCAGCGCCTCGATCCGCTTCAGCCACGATGCGACATTGCCGTAGGCAGTGAGATCGACATTGCCTTCCGGCGCGCGGGCCACGTAGCTGTAGAGCGCGAGATCGGCGATGGTCGGGTTCGTTCCGACCACCCAAGTGCGCTCCTGCAGTTCGGCGTCGAGGATTTTCAGGATGGAATGGGCGCGCGTGATGACTTCTTCCGCATCGAACTTCGCCCCGAAGACCGTGATGAGGCGCGCCGCTGCCGGGCCAAAGGCGATCTGGCCCGCCGCGACCGACAGCCAGCGCTGCACAGCGGCCGCTCCGGCAGGTTCCTCGGGCAGCCAGTCCGTCAGGCCGAGCTTCTTCGCCAGATAGACCATGATGGCGTTGGAGTCGGGAACCAGAACGCCATCGTCGTCGAGCAGCGGCACCTGGCCGAAACGGTTCAGCTTCAGATAATCCGCCGATTTGTGCGCCCCCTTGGCGAGATCGAGTTCAACCAGTTCGACCTCGATTCCGACGAGCGAACAGAACAGCCGCGCGCGGTGCGAATGACCGGACAGGGGGTGGTGATAGAGTTTCATGGCAAGGCCTCTTCATCGATTGAGCTAGACCGCGCCACATATTGTTTATTTCAAAAAAATGATGAATAGACATTCTGAGAAATGGATCATTCCCGGTTTTGGAATAAAAATGGATCGCTTTCAGGCAATGCGCATATTCGCCAAGGTCGCGGAAACGGGCAGCTTCGCCCGGGCCGGCCGGGAGTTGCACATCAGCCCGCCGGCGGTCACGCGTGCGATCGCCGGGCTGGAAGAGATCATCGGCACCCGGCTCTTCATACGCACGACCCGATCGGTGACGCTGACCGAAGCCGGAGAACGCTACATCGAGGATTGCCGCCGCATCCTGGCCGAGGTCGAGGAGGCCGAGGCTGCCGCCGCGGGATCGTTTTCCAGACCGACCGGGACGCTGACGGTGTCCGCATCGGTGCTCTTCGGGCGCATCTATGTCTTGCCGGTGCTGATGGAATATCTCGACCGCCATCCCGGCGTCGCCGCGCGGGCGTTGCTTCTCGACCGCGTCACCAATCTGGTCGACGAAGGCATCGATGTCGCCGTCCGCATCGGCCATCTGCCGTTGTCCAGCCTGAGCGCGGTGCGGGTCGGCACCGTTCGACGCATTGTCTGTGGCTCACCGGACTATTTCCGCCGCCATGGAACGCCGCACGCTCCCGCCGATCTCGCTGCACACAGGATCGTCGCGGCGACCAGTGCCTGGGCGTCGCCGGAGTGGCGTTTCGGCACCAAGGAAAAGACGATCGTTCGCGTTACGCCGCGCCTCTTCTGCAGCACCAACGACGCCGCCATCGAAGCGGCGGTGCAGGGCTGGGGCCTGACGCGGATACTGTCCTATCAGGTCGCGCCGCTGATCGCCGAGGGCAAGCTCGTCGCGGCATTGACGGATCAGGAGGAAGAGCCGCTCCCCATACACATCGTTCATCCCGAAGGCCGCCGAGTGACGGCCAAGGTGAGCGCCTTCGTTCAACTGGCGGCACAGCGGCTGCGCGCAAACCGGCTGATCAATCCTCAAGGCCCCGAGCCTGCCTGAAAGCCTCACGGATCATTCCAGGGGAACGCGCACAATCCGGCCCTCCGGGATGGACGGGACGAGCAGCCCTTCTGCCGTCGCGGTCAGATCCGCAGGGCCGATGATGGGCTCCGACATGACGATGTCTCGCGCAGTCCCGCTGACCGGGTCGACCGCAAGGATGCGTCCCGGTGTCGGCGTATGGACATCGACCCAATCCGTGACGATCAGGTTTCCCCCCGGCCCCCAGGTTATACCGTCGAAGATGCCGGTTTCCTGCCCCAGGGGCTCGACCGCGCCGGTGTCCAGATCGACCCTGTAGAGAGAGCCTCCATCCAGTTGCGCGCCGCTTGCGGCGATATAGGCGGTCTGGTTGCCCGGGACGGCGATCACCCCGTTCGCACCGGGCATGCCCGTCGCGAGGATCGTAAAGCCCTCCGCCGGTTTCAGCTGCAGCAGCCGCCCGCCGGTGAAGTCCGTTACCAGCAGGGCCTCTCCGAGAACGGCAATATCATTCAGCCCGACCGCCCCGCCCGGCGCCGCCCATTCGCCTCGCGTCTCACCGGTTTCGGGATCGAACGCGACGACACGATCGAGATCGGCTGCATAAAGGACACCCTCCAGCAGCGCCAATCCTTTCGGCGCGTTCAATTTGCCTTCCGCCGGAATGGCGGGCCCCGCAACGGGCTGCCCCGTCAGGGTGGTCCGGATGATGAAACCATCGCCATCCCTGGCAGCCGGATCGAGCTTTTCCCCGATGTTGGAGACGAAGCAGTATTCCCGCCCACAGGCGATGCTTTCGGGATTTGCCAGTGATGGCTCCTGTGCATGTGCGGCGCTGGCCGCGGCGGCAAGAATGATCGGCAGAACGAGGCGCATGGAGGTCTCCCTTGATGAAATGCGGCGGCAGCATGCCATCGAGCCCCCCGGGGACTGATCCGCAGACGCGCCGATCTGATCCCGAAACGCTCAATCTGCACGCTGCATTTGCAGGCGCCGGCATGTTAGAACCTGGCCATGGATGATCACGGCCTCACATCAACGCAGCGGTTTAGGGACAGGCTGGCCGCCATGCTGCCGGCACCTTCGGCGGGGTTGAACGGCCCCGGGCCGGGGTTGTTCACCTATTGCGCCTTTGCGCATGAGCGGCTGGCGGATGTCAGATTGCCGCAGCCGGCGGTCGGGGTGGTCCTGGACGGCAGGAAGGAAATCTGGTTGGGCGACCGGGGCACCATCTGCCGGGCCGGTTCCGCATTCATCGTTCCCGCCGATACCGCGATGACGGTGTACAATGTCCCCGGCGAATCGCATGGCCTGTATCGTTCACTGGTCATCGAGCTGGCCGACATCACGCCGCCCGAGGGCGGCGCCAGCACCGCGGACACGATGTGCCTGACGATGACCGAGCCGCTGCGGGCTTCCCTGCTGCATGCCGCGCAAGCGCTGGCCCAGGGACCGGCAGCGCCGGCGGTGCGCAATGCGCGCCTGAGCGAACTCGTCGCCTTGATCGCCCATGACCCAGCCGGAGCATGGCTGGGCCGGGCATCCGTCTCCGTACGGCTCAAGCGGCTTCTGTCGTCCGCACCCGGGGAAGACTGGACGGTCGGCGCAGCGGCGGAAAGGCTGGCGATGGCCGGCTCGACATTGCGGCGCCGGCTCTTGGCCGAGGGCACATCGTTTCGCGAGATCCTGCGCACGGTGCGGCTGGATGCCGCCGACCGCATCCTCGCGGCAAAGGGCAGCGTTGCAGAGGCCGCCGCCGCGGTGGGGCTGTCGTCGCGGGGGCATTTCGCCCAGTCCTACCGGGACAGGTTTGGCCAGATGCCGTCGGAGCGGCGAAGGATGCGACAAGGCGGTCATTTCTGAGCATCGGAAGAGAATTGGAGCGGGCAGGAAAGGTCGCAGTGGCGCCGAGGCGATGAAGCCGGCCGGAACAAAACCCGCCGCAGATTGTATATCTCACAGCGTTCCACGATAGCCGCAGCGAGACGCCGGTGCCTCATGTCCATCCTTCCTCCACGGCGATGATCGCCGGACACCCGATCCATGCGATGCTCGTGCCGTTTCCCATTGTCTGCTTCACGCTGGCGCTCGCGACCGACATCGCCTACTGGCAGACTTCACAGCTCATGTGGGCGGAGTTTTCCGCCTGGCTGCTGCTGGCGGGGATCACCTTCGGCGTGCTGGCGGCAATTTTCGGCGCGATCGATTTCTTCGCTCGCCGGGAGATCCGCGCCCTGAGGCCGTTGCACCCGATTACGCACTCTCCAGTCGCGTCGCCGCGCTCGGTCTCGCCTTCTCCAACGTTTCAGCCATGCCCGAGCCCTATGCCAACGGCGCCTTCTCGGCACGCACGGCAACTGGAACCGCAGCGCCTTCAACGACTACAAGGTCGTCTACGTACCCTTCGAGAACGGCAGGCCGGCGGGTACGGCGCAGGTTGTTGTGACAGGCTTTCTCAACAGCGACCGGATCCGCGGTCGGCCCCAAAGCTTGGTCGATCTCGAGCAGGTGATATTCATTTCGCTGGATGGCGCGACGTCGAAGCCTTCTTGGCGAGCGCCGCACTTTCACGGCGAATGGGGCCACCAATCGGACAAACCTCCTGCACAAAGCCTGTGAGGGTGGAGGTCAGCGTATCGGGGACCTGGCGGTAATAAACATATTTTCCGCGCTTCTCGCTCTGCACCAGCCCGGCATGTTCGAGCAGTTGCAGATGCTGAGAGATCGATGGTTTCGACATGTCGAAACGCGAAGCGATCTCGCCGGCATTCAACTCGTGATGCGCGACATAGGCGAGGATCTTACGGCGGACGGGCGAGGCAAGCGCCTCGAAGATCAATTGTATCGACATGGGTCGAGCATACACAAAGTCGATTAGGCAATCAATTAATTGTTGACGAGCAAACGATAAGTCGATTACCTAAATGAAGAACAACAGGAGACCGCCATGGAAATCCGCTCGCACTGGACATTCGACTGCCAGCCCGACCACATATGGCCGCATTTTCTGCAGGCCCGCATGGACGAGACGCGGCCTTTCCTCTTTCGCCTTGGCATTCCAAAGCCCGTGAGTTGTCGCGTGCTGGAAGGACGGCCGGCGGTCAATCATACCCGCCAATGCACCACCGATCGAGGCACGATCGACCAGCGCATCCTCGTTCTGGACGAGGAGCGCAGGCTTGTCTACCGGATGATCGGATCGACGGTCTGGTGTCGCGATTGGGTCGAGTTGCTGGAGGACGAGTTTACGCTGATGCCGCTCGGCGACGGCAGAACGCGCGTGGCGCGCCGCACCGTCTTCCGGGCACGAGGGCCATTCCGCCTGGCAAGGCAGCTAGGGCTCTGGCTGGCACTCCGGCAAGCGCACCGTTACGCATCATGCAACTGGCGCCGGCTCGCAATGGCAAAGAAAGATGCGGCCGCCGACCGGCTGACACTGGCGCCCAGACCGGCTGGTATCTGAGACGACCGGGGCGCCGGCTCTGTTTCTTCAATCCGTCGGATAGCCGTTTCTGCTATCGTGGCTGGCCGCTTGCAAGCAGATCTGCGACTTCGGTATGGCCTTGACGCAAGGCGAAGTCTCGCGCGGTTGTTCCCTGGATGTTGGTGATCAGCGGGTCGGCTCCGTTGATAAGCAGAAATTTTACGCCCTCCAGCCAACCCGAATGGGCGGCGTACTGCAACGCCGTGTTACCGCTTTCGGAGGTGCGGGCATTGGGATTGGCGCCTGCTTCCACCAACGCCTTTACAATGTCCAGATGTTGCTCGCTGGCAGCAAAGATGAGCGGCGTGAACCCCCTCTTATCGCGAGCTTCGGTGTCTGCGCCCGCGTCGAGAAGCGTTTTCGTCGCTTCCAGCTTTCCGTTAGCGGCGGCAAGCATGAGCGGCGTTCCTCCGTTGGCATCCTTTCCATCAATGGCAAGACCCTGCTTCAGAAGGTAAGGAATATTGACCACGCGATCGTTCTGGGCAGCGGTATGAAGCATCGACCGATCGTGCGGTGGCTTTTTGACGGTCAGATCGCCTCCATGGGAAACCAGCAAGTCGATCAATGCGGGTGTTCTTCGTTCCACCGCGAACTGCATCAATGACTGACCATGATCATCGATCTCGTTCGGATCCGCCCCATGCTCCAGAAGCAGTTTTGCCACATCGTATTCGGCATCCCTATGGGGCGGGATACCCGTCTTCGAATCCGGCTCCAAAAGCGCGGGATCCAGCACCATCGTCATTCCGCCACCGTAGACCACCAGCGCAAAAAGCGGAGAGTATCCAAACTTGTTGGGGGCAGAGGCATCGGCGCCCGCATCGATCAGCAACTGCACCGATCGCAATGCGCCCTCTGCGGATGCGCTGCTGATCGCCGCCTTCATCAACGGGGTTTCGCCGTCATCGTTTCTGGCATCGAGATCGGGCTCCTGTTCGAGCAGAAGCTCCACGCACGCATCGCCGCCATTGCGTGCCGCCCAATGGAGGACGGTGTTGCCCTCCTCGTCAACGGCCTTGGGATCGGCGCCCGAAGCGATCTCGGCTCGAAGTTGATCGGCCTCGCACGTCGCGGCAGCTTCAAAAATGTCGGCGAACGCGCCGGTGGTCCATATGGACATGCAACCGATCGCCACGCAGGCTGCGGCCCGCACTGCAGACGATGCTCTTATTCGCGCACTCATCCTGTCCGGCTGCCCCGCAGCAGCGCAAACAGCCCCACTGCAAAGGTGCAAATCAAAACCAGCGCGACGGCCTCGAGCGCGGACGCGTAGCCGCCGAAGGCGGCGAAAAAGAACACGCCGATGATCAGATAGACCATCATCGGCGCATAGAGCCAGAACCAGACCCCACGCCAGCGGCGCGCGATCAGGCCGAAGATGAGCTGGAACACCGCCAGGCCGGCGAAAGGGCTGAGCAACATCAAGATCGTGAAGGCGCCTATCGAGTCGGAATTCCCTGGCGCAAACATCCCACTCGCCAACTGGACCATGAACAGCCAGATGGTTCCAGCGCCCACGACGAAGGCCAGGACATAGGTCGTCACGTCAAAACTTGTCGATCGGTTGTTCATGATCAATCCACGCGATTTGCTTGTATGCAGCTATGCAGATCGCAGGCGAGCCTGTCCATAGCACTGTCCCAACAAGTGGTGATCGGCGGATTTTCTCCCGGATGCTTATCAGTTGGTCGGCATTCACCAATGCCTCCGGGGGCAACGCCGGAAAGCCAGCCAGGGACGATCTCCTTCCTGTTGCACCTCCCAAGTCCGCCCCTGGAATAGATCATCAGCGTGGATGAACGGCGAGATCGGCATAGACCAGGTAGCGCAGCGGCCCGGGGGCCACCGCATCGAACGGGTAGCAGGTCGCAAGCACGAGATGGCGGCCCGGGGCATGCGGGTCGATCTGTGCCTCGTCCCAGCGCGCCACCGCCATGTGGGTCACGCGAAAGGTGGCGACCTGGCCGTCGCGGCGCGTGATGCGGATGATGTCGTTCTCCTTCAGATGCCTCAGAAATGCGAAATGGGTGTCGCGGTGTGCGGCGTAAACCGCCGTTCCGGGCTCTCCCGCCTCCGGTGTGTTTTCGAGATGGCCGGGACCGAAGGCGAGCGCCTGCCCGCTCACCCCTTTGAGTGCGATCGCCGCGCTATCAAGACCCGGTGCCTCGATGCGCGCGACGGGCCATGTATCGGCCCAACCCCAGGGCCTGGCGGGAAGGCCCGTTGCAACGCTCCGCGCAAAGGCGCGCTCGAGCAGGATCTGCGCCACTACGGCCTTGGCGTGAATCCAGGCGCCATGGCCGGTCAGGAAGACGCCTCCTGCCATCAAAAGCGCCGCAAGCAGGATGGTGAGGGAGCGCGGCTGCCCGCTCCCGCCATCGCCCGGCATCGGCCAGACGCTCATCCGACCCTCTCCCTGCCGCGGGTAAGCAGGAAGAGGCCGAGCCCGAGCAGCATCACGCAGAACCCCGCGAGCGTGTGCAGCATCGCCGGCGTCGCCGTCTGCGGAAGCGGAAGGGGCGCCGCCGGGGTGGCTTGCAACGCGGGCTGCGTCTTTTCGCGTCGGATCACCGCGTCCCATGCCTCTTCCTGCGCTTCGGCAGCTTCATCGATGCCGGCATCGCGGTGCGCGCGGATTCCGAAAAGCTTCTCGTAATCCCATCCGGCAGGCAACTGGAGCGGTATGTCGGCTCTCGTGAGCGGCACATTGGCGGGCCGCGTGGGCGTGCGGTCCACCGCGACAAGACTCGTCAGGCGGGTGACCAGATGATGCTCCAGCGCGAGCCGCAGGATGCGGGCATCGGCCGCATCCCGGGATATCCCACCGAGCGTCAGTTCCACCTCCGCATCGGCGATCTTGCGGCGCGCCCAGACCTTCGAGATGCCCTCTGCACTCACCGCCTTGTCGAGCGGCAGTTCGACCTTCCAAGGACGGTTGCCGATCACGCCCTCGATCGTAACGGTTCCGGTGGCCTCGCCCATGCGGGCGGCGATCACCAGCGGCTCGCCGCGATAAAGATCGGGCAACAAGGCGGGCGTGATGCTGACATTTCGCGCGGAGAAGGTGGCCTTCAGATCGGTAACGGCTGGATTCTCGAGTTTCTCAAACAGCTCGCGCATGCGTGCGTCGACCTCCTCCACCGCTCCGATATGGGTGAACGTGCCGCGGCCCAACTCGGCAGCGCGATTCATGAGATGGGTGTTGGGCGCCGAGCCAATGCCGACCATGAAGATGCGGGAGCGCCCGCGCCGCGCCGCGATGACATCGAGCAGTTGCTGCTCATTGCTGATCGCGCCATCCGTCAGGAACACGATCTGCCGCAGCCCATCGGTTTGACGGCGGTCGTCGAGCGCGGCATGCAGCGGCGGCAGCATTTCAGTGCCGCCGGATGCGTCAAGGCTTGCAACATAGCGGCGGGCGGCGGCGACGTTGTCCCGCGTCGCATCGACGGAGTCGGAAAAGAATTTCGTCATCGTGTTGTCGAAGCGGATGACATTGAAGCGATCGCCGTGCCGCAGGCGCGACAGGGCATGATCGAGGCTCGCCTTTGCCTGCACGATAGACGTGCCGCCCATGGAGCCGGAATTGTCGATGACGAAGACGATCTCACGGCTGGAGTTCTGCGTCGGCACCACGGCGGGTGGGGTTACATAGGCCAGCACATAGTCATCCCTGCCGACATGCTGTCTGAAAAGCCCCACATCGGGCGTGGCGCTCTCCGATGCCGCCCATTCCAGCACGAAATCGCGCTCCGCGCCTGCCTCACCATCTAGCTCGACACGGCGTTCCGTCTCCCCGAGCCTGTCGATCTTCACCTCGTGATAGAGGCTTGCCACCGTTCCAAGAGCAAAGCCTGCCTTGAGTTCGACCGTGAGGGTCACGGGATTGACGCTCCCGTCGCCCGGTGCGGCAAGCCGGGTGTCGATCGGCGCGGCGGCGGCACTTGTGGTGACGTTGTCGCTGCTTCGCCCCCAACCATCCCTCAGGTCGGCAGTCTGGACGATCGGCGAAGCGTCGGCGGGATTGTAGCGCGGCGCGACGACCAGGGGCACGCGGAGCGAAAAGCGGCCGTCCGCCAAGCGAACCGCCTGCTGGTACTCGATCTGCACGACCACCTTCTGATGCGGGCCGATATTGGCAACGGAATTGGTGAAGACGTTGGGGCGCTGCTGCTCGACGAGCGCGGCCTTGCGCCCTTCCCTCTTGGCCTGTTCGTAGATGGCGCGCGCGGCTTGCTTCTCCTTGATATCGGCAACGATTACGCGATCTCCCACGATCATCTTGAGCGAATGAACGGCGCTTTCCTCCGGCAGCGGAAACACATAGAGCGCCTCGACCCAGCCATCGGTCGGATTCTCGAAGGCCTGCGTGATTTGCGCGCGCGCCGTCGGGCCGTTGACGTCGATGCTCACATCCGTTGCGAGGCGCGGCGCCTCGACATAGCGGCCGGCCTCGTTGGTTTCGAGAAGCAGGCTGCCGGACTGCATCTCGTTCACGGTGACGCGTGCGGCCGATTGCGCCCGCGCCTGCCCGAGCTGGGCCAGGAACAAGGCAAAGGCGAGCATCGGCAGCAGAAGCGCTGCGCGAAGCCGCGGAAAGCCGCGCCGGCCGGTGCGGCGGATCTGAGTGGCGGGACTGATCGGAGATGACATGATGCGCTCCTCTTTTGGGGCCCGGTGACGGGCCGGCGTTGCCGGCTGTCTGAAAATTATCCCCGAGGGCGCTGTTTCCCCGCCAGCGTAAGCTTCGTCAGCTTTCGTCCGGGTCTTGCCGCCGGGCGCCTTGCTGGCTGCGCACATGTGTGGAATTGTGAAGGAAATGACGCAGCCAGAGAGGCGGGGAACCTGTGTCCGGTCGGAGTGCCCATTTGTCGGACGAGCAGAACGCCCGCCTCGCAGAACGGATTCGCGAGGAAATCGCCCGGCGGCGCATATCGCGCCAACGCCTTGCGGACGAAGCATGCATCAGCCTGTCGACGCTCGAGAAGGCGCTGTCCGGGCATCGCCCGTTCACGCTCGCCACGATCATCCGGCTCGAACAGGCAATGGGCGTCGTTCTGCGCGAGCACAATGACGTGGCGGCTGCAAGCTTCGCCGATGGAAACGGCCACGCGGCAGAAGAGCTTGGCGCCTATTCCCGCGCCGCTGTTTCATGGCTGGAGGGCGCCTATCTGACCTTACGGCCTTCCTTCGGGATGACACAGGCGATCTTTGCCTACTGCATCGAAATCAGCTGGGATACCGACGCCGCGCGCCTCAGCTTCCACGAGCGCGAGCGTGTCGACGCCGCCTTCTCGCAGCAGGGCGTCGTTTCCGTGCCGAACCTTTCCGGTCATGTCTATCTCGTCACCAATATGTCCGGGCAGTATCGTGTCGCCATACTGTCGCGGCCAAGCATCGCCGGCGAGATGTTCGGAATATTAACGACTTTGCGCGTCGGACAGGGCGCGCAGTTGATCCCGGCGTCGACGCCTCTTGCGCTTGTGCCGTTGGCGGGCGTCGAAAATCCATCCTTCGGCCGCACCGTGAAGGGCGACCGGCACTACGATGATTATGCCGCCGTTTTGCGTAAGGCGCTCGACGAAGGCTATGCGAGCTTTCCCACCATCATTGTCTGAGGGCGGAGCGAGCGGGGTTTCTGAGATGTCCGCGGCTCCACCATGCGATATACACCGCTCCTCGTTTATATTCCGGCTCAATATCGGGATTCCCCTCTCCGCCCACCGACTTCGCGAGTGAAAATGTCTCCACGTTCCGTGCTTCTTGTTCTTGGGATCACCGCCTTACTGGCTGTTGGCCTGTACGGCTACACGAAACTGCTTGCCCGCGTGGGCTCAGGCACACCGCCAATGGCCGCTGCCGCTGCTTCTCTGGCCGATCATATCGTGGTGTCGAAAGCCGACAAGGCGATGTATCTTTTTCGAGACGATCGGATCCTGAGACGCTACCGCATTTCCATGGGAAGCAATTGGAAGGACGGTCACAAGCAACGCGAAGGGGACGAGCGCACCCCGGAAGGGGCTTATGTCATCGACTGGCGCAATCCGAACTCGATGGCGCATTTGAGCCTGCATATTTCTTACCCCAATGCCGCAGACCAAGAGGCCGCTCGCCGTCAGGGATACCATCCGGGCGGGAACATCATGATCCATGGCCTCCCCAATGGCTGGGGCGCACTTGGAGCGATCCATCATCTTCTGGATTGGACAGACGGCTGCATCGCGGTGTCAAATGCCGAAATGCGGGAAATATGGTCTCTGGTCCCGAACGGAACGCCGATCGAAATCCATGCGCGCTGGCAGCCGTGATGGCGGAGCGTGGCTTGTGCTGAACCGCATGGCGATTGCCACGTCGAAGGCACCGATGCCTGAGCCGATAAACGCGTAACCGAGCAGTTCGCTCACACGGCTCCCGCGATTGAGGGACTATTTTGCCCTCAACGCCTCGATTGGCTGCAGTCTCGCGGCCCTGCGGGCGGTCCAGGCCGGGCGAGCCGAGCGTCATTCCCGACAGCCACACGGTATCGTCCTCCGTTCGTAGCCTCACCAGAGCGGCGACGGCGGCACGGTCGCCGGCCTCGATCGCGCGCGCCAGTTCCTCGCCGTAGGTCAGGCCCTCATTGTTTCACATCCGCCGACAGGCCGAACAGCTTCCATCCCGTTCCCTCGTAAATATACTTGACGGTGAAATGAACGCGACGGGGGCTGGTCGGATAGAAGCCCGTGATCTCCATGATACGCTCGTCGGAGAGCTTCGCCGGGCCCTCGAACACCGGTGCCAGGGTCTTGACGACCTGCAGCCCGGGCCCGAACCGGTAAAAGGTCTTGAACGCCTCGTCCAACGCCGCAACGTCGAACTGCCGGGCCCACAGGCGTGAGATGTGGTCGTGGAGCCCGCTCATATCCCCCGCCGCGACCGCATCGGAGAAAATTCCCATCGATTCGGCGACCAGCGCCACCTGCTCACTCTCGCCCGGCAGACCCCCGGCCCCGTAGCCCGCGCCGGCCCGCCCGGCGGTCATTCGAATGGCATAGATCTTCCACTGATCCTCTTCCTTGACCAAGTCGAGCTCGACCGGGATGCTCTCCCCTTCAACCGTGGTGAGCGTGCCGACGAGACTGCCCCTGCCGCCGGCGACCGAACGGCTGCTCCAGCTCGTCTCGGCCACCTTGTCCATGCGGTTGGCGGTGAGGTACGCGGCGAGCTCGGCCTCGCTCGTGGCCGCGCGAAAGGCGCTCGACAATGCGCCGTGGGTCTGCTTCACATCGCCGGAAGCGACGGCGGCGAAAAAATCGTCGCCCGTCCTGGTCACCCCGGAAGTGAGATAGAAGACCCCGGCGACAGAAAGCCCGATCACCCCGGCAACGCCGAGCAACACCTTGACCCACGTTTTCATCCGTCCTGCCTCCTCAAGACCTGTCGTCCGCGCCCCCGCCAGTCGGCGGTAAGCGCGAAGATCCGTTTCCGCCCCAGACAAAGACCGCAAACATCTGTACATATATCGCCGCACCGATCCAGCCCTCCGGCCGACAGCCGATCCGCGACGGCTCCCGGACACGGAGCGCGCCGTTCTTCACAGGCTGGCCGCCTTCGACGTTTCCCAGATCATCGGCATCGAAAGAGTGTCCGTTTCGCGAGGGTCGGGATCGAGCGCGTGCGGGCCGGATGGCGCCGGCCGCTTCCGTGCCGTCATGGCGCGTCATTGCCTTCCCCGTGTCCTTCAGGAGCCCGCGGTCGGCCATGCCGAGAAATCGCCGCATCGACCGCGATGTCCCGACGAACCTGGTGAAATCGGCGCGCGCAGCCAGCCCGCGTTCCCGATCTCGTGCGGAGAACTCGAGCCTCTCCCGAGGCGCATCGGATAGCGCTCCGCGATCCGCGAACCCGATACAGCCCCCCGCACTGGCGCTTGTCGGCCAATTCGCGTTATAATTGCCCGGCCTCTCAGCGGATCGAAGGTTTCGCGAGAGGCCGGGAGGTACGGAGGATGGCGGTAGCGCTTATACTCGTCCTTGTGGTTGTGGGCTCGATATTGTTCCATATCTTGAGCCCATGGTGGTGGTCGCCCATCGCTTCGAACTGGGGCTATATCGACCAAACCCTCATCATCACCTTCTGGATCACCGGTGCGGTGTTTTCCGCCGTAGTCCTTTTCATGGCCTATTGCGTGTTTCGGTTCCGGCACAGGGAAGGCATCAAGGCCGACTACAATCCCGAGAACAAGAAACTGGAATCCTGGCTCACCGCCGTGACGGCGGTGGGGGTGGCGGCGATGCTGGCGCCGGGACTTTATGTCTGGTCGCAATTCATCACCGTTCCCGACGACGCCACCGAGGTCGAGGTGGTCGGTCAGCAATGGCAATGGAACTATCGACTGCCCGGCGAGGATGGCCGGCTCGGCAAATCCGACAACCGGCTCGTCACCTATGAAAACCCGCTGGGCATAGACCCGGACGACCCCTACGGCCAGGACGACGTCGTGATCGAGGCGGCCGACCTGCATCTACCGATCGACAAGCCGGTGAAAATGCTGCTGCGCTCGATCGACGTCCTGCACGATTTCTATGTGCCGGAGTTCCGCGCCAAGATGGATATGGTGCCGGGCACCGTTACCTATTTCTGGTTCACCCCGACACGCACGGGAACCTTCGAAGTGCTGTGTGCGGAGCTTTGCGGCACGGGGCATGGCTACATGCGCGGTATCGTGATGGTGGACACGGAAGAGGATTACCAGGCCTGGCTCGACGGCCAAACGACATTCGCCCGGCTTTCCGCGCCACCGAAGGTCGGCGCCATGGACGCTGTCGAACCGTGAGACGGGAGGCAGCCGCATAGAGGAATGTCCGGTGACGCCGCTGGTCGACCAGACGTCATCGGCAGTGCCCAAGGAGGTGACGCGATGGTCGATGCCACGCCTCATGCCGAACAGGGGATCCCCCCGGCCGAGACGCCCGAACTCGAGCTTTACCATCCGAGGGGATGGTGGACGACCTATGTCTTCTCGCAGGACGCCAAGGTCATCGCCATTCAGTATTCCGGCACGGCGCTGGCCATCGGCCTGGTGGCGCTGGTGCTTTCCTGGCTGATGCGGCTGCAACTCGGCTTCCCCGGCACGTTCGATTTCATCACGCCGGAGGCCTATTACCAGTTCATGACCATGCACGGCATGATCATGGTGATCTATCTGCTCACCGCGCTGTTCCTCGGCGGTTTCGGCAACTACCTGATCCCGCTCATGGTCGGTGCGCGCGATATGGTGTTCCCCTATGTCAACATGCTCAGCTACTGGATCTACCTGCTCGCCGTGCTTGTCCTTGTGGCCAGCTTCTTCGCTCCGGGCGGGCCGACCGGCGCCGGCTGGACCCTCTATCCGCCGCAGGTGATCCTGTCCGGCACGCCGGGTGGGCAGGGCGCCGGCATCGTCCTGATGCTCGTCTCGCTGATCCTGTTCATCATCGGGTTCACCATGGGCGGGCTGAACTATGTCGTGACCGTCATCCAGGGACGCACGCGCGGCATGACGCTGATGCGCATGCCGCTTACCGTGTGGGGCATTTTCACCGCGACGGTCATGGCGCTGCTGGCTTTTCCGGCGCTCTTCGTCGCTTGCGTGATGATGCTGTTCGATCGGCTGCTCGGCACATCGTTCTTCATGCCGGCGCTGGTCGAGATGGGAGAGCTGATGAGCTATGGCGGCGGCAGCCCGATCCTGTTCCAGCATCTGTTCTGGTTCTTCGGACATCCGGAGGTCTACATCGTGGCGCTGCCGGCTTTCGGCATCGTTTCCGATCTCATCAGCACCCATGCGCGCAAGAATATCTTCGGCTACCGAATGATGGTGTGGGCCATCGTCATCATCGGGGCGCTTTCTTTCGTTGTCTGGGCGCACCATATGTATGTCTCGGGCATGCATCCCTGGTTCGGCTTCTTCTTCGCCACGACCACGCTGATCATCGCCATCCCGACAGCCATCAAGGTCTACAACTGGGTGCTGACGCTGTGGCGCGGCGACATCCATCTGACCTTGCCCATGCTGTTCGCCCTCGCCTTCATCGTCACCTTCGTCAATGGCGGCCTGACGGGGCTTTTCCTCGGCAATGTCGTGGTCGACGTGCCCCTCTCCGACACCATGTTCGTCGTCGCCCACTTCCACATGGTCATGGGCGTGGCGCCGGTCCTGGTGGTGTTCGGAGCCATATATCACTGGTATCCCAAGATCACCGGTCGCATGCTCAACGAGGCGATGGGCCAGTTTCATTTCTGGGTCACCTTCGTCGGCGCCTACGCGATCTTCTTCCCGATGCACTATGTCGGGTTGGTGGGTGTGCCGCGCCGTTATCCGGAACTCGGCGATGTGGCTTTCGCGACCGATTCCGTGCACAGCCTGAACGCCTTCATCACCATCGCCGCGTTGACCGTCGGCTTCGCCCAGATGGTGTTCCTGTTCAATCTGGTGTGGAGCCTCCGCAACGGCCGCGAAGCCGGCGGCAATCCATGGCGCGCCACCAGCCTGGAATGGCAGACGCCGACCACGCCGCCGCCGCACGGCAATTGGGGCGCGGAGCGGCCGGTCGTCTATCGCTGGGCCTATGACTATTCGGTGCCTGGCGCGCCGGAGGATTTCATCGCCCAGAACGACCCCGGGTCGCGGCACAGGGGAGCGGTATGAGCGTCATTCTCGTTTTCCTGGTCGTCGTCATCGGCTTTTCGTTCTGGTGGCTCTCCCACCAGCGACTGATGTCGAAGCCCTGGCTGGAAACCGGCGCCGCCCTGCCGGCCACCGATGTTCCTGAGATGCCGGCGGCGAAGGTCGCGCTCGGCATCTTTCTCGCCGTCGTCGGCAGCCTGTTCGCGCTTTTTGCCAGCGCCTATTTCATGCGCATGGAATATGCCGACTGGCAGGCGCCGCCATTGCCCCCCGTGCTGTGGTTCAACACCGTTGTCCTCGTCTTGGCCAGCATCGCCCTTTCCTGCGCGGTCCGTGCCGCAAGGGAAGACCGCATGGACCTCACCCGATTGGGGCTGGCGGCCGCGGGACTGTCGAGCGTCGTGTTCCTGATCGGCCAGCTCGCGGCCTGGCGGGCGCTTTCGGCGGCCGGCCATTTTATAGATGTGAACGCGGCGAACGGTTTTTTCTACCTCATCACCGGCATGCACGGCCTGCACATTCTCGGCGGGCTCATCGCGCTCGCCCGCGTCTCGGCCCTGGCCTGGCGCGAAACATATAGCAGCGCGCGCGTGCGTCTCGGCATCGACCTGTGCGCGATGTACTGGCACTTCCTGCTGTTCGTCTGGCTCTGCCTGTTCATCCTGCTGGCAGGCTGGGCCGGCGATCTCGTCGCCATATGCCGGCAGTTCCTGGCATGAAGGGAGGGTATGATGGCTGAAACAACGCTGGACGGCACGGCACCCGAACAGTCCCGGCCGGCGGGTTTGCGCGGCGTCGCCGCGGACTGGGCCTCGGACCAGCGCGCCTTCAAGAGCGCGTCCTGGGGGAAAGCCATGATGTGGATTTTCCTTCTGTCCGACACCTTTATCTTCGGCTGTTTCCTGCTCGCCTACATGACGGCCCGCATGTCGACCACCGTGCCCTGGCCGAATGCCAGCGAAGTCTTCGCGCTGCATATCGGCGGCGTCGAGGTGCCGCTCATCCTCATCGCCATCATGACGTTCGTGCTGATCTCGTCGAGCGGCAGCATGGCGATCGCCGTCAACTTCGCCTATCGGCGAAACCGGCGGGCCACCGTGGCCCTGCTTCTCGTGACGGCGCTCCTCGGCGCGACCTTCGTCGGCATGCAGGCCTTCGAGTGGACCAAGCTCATCAGCGAAGGCGTGCGGCCATGGGGCAATCCCTGGGGAGCGGCGCAATTCGGCTCCAGCTTCTTCATGATCACCGGCTTTCACGGCACCCACGTCACCTTCGGCGTCATCTTCCTTCTGATCGTCGCGCGCAAGGTCTGGCGCGGCGACTATGACGATGGTGCGCGCGGTTTCTTCACGAGCCGGCGCGGCGACTACGAACATGTCGAGATCATGGGGCTCTACTGGCACTTCGTCGATCTGGTCTGGGTGTTCATTTTCGCATTCTTCTATCTTTGGTGAGGAACCGTCATGACTTCCCACGCCGAACAAGAACATCGCCACTTCTCGCAAAGCGCGACGGCGGCGCATGCCGAGGGGCAGCAGCACCCGATCCGCATCTATCTGATCGTCTGGTTCTGGCTGTTCGTGCTCAGCGCGTGTTCCTATCTGGTCGACTATGTCGGTTTTCAGGGATATCTGCGCTGGGGGCTGATCATCGTTTTCATGATGCTGAAAGCGGGGCTCATCGTCGCCGTCTTCATGCATATGGTGTGGGAGCGGCTGGCGCTGGCCTATGCGATCCTGCTGCCGCCGATCGCGGTGCTCGTTTTCGCGGCGATCATGGCCGTGGAATCCGAATACACCGCAATCACCCGCATGACCGCGTTTTCCGGGGGAGGATGAGGCGGCGCGAAGGTGCCTCCGGCCGCCCTGCAGCGTCCTTGAATCTGCACATCGTGTTTTCCGAAGATCGATTCGGATTTTCGAGCCGATGCGCCAGGCGTCTCAACTCTGCGCCGGCGTTTTTTCCTTCCCGGTCGGTGAAATCACCGTCTTGCGATAAAGGTGCCAGGTGGCATGGCCGAGCACCGGAATGACCACCGCCAGCCCGACGAACAGCGGCAGGGAACCGATCACCAGAAGAGCGGCGACGATGAAGCCCCAAAGCAGCATCGGCAGCGGATTGGCCTGCATGACGCGCACCGAGGTCTCGATGGCTGCATAAGCACCCACGTCCCGGTCGAGCAGCAGAGGGAAGGCGATGGACGTGGTGCTGAGCACGATCAGGGCGAAGATGAAACCGACCAGGTTGCCGACCAGCAGCAACGTCCAGCCGCGCTGCGTCGTCAGCACTTCCTGGATGAAGCCGATCAGGGACGCCGGCGCGCTGTCGCCGTAAAGCCACCGGTAGAGCCCCTGGGCGGTGAATATCCAGACGAGAAAGATGCCGAGCAGCATGATGCCGATGGCGACCATCGAGGGAATGGCGGCTGACTTGCGCACGTCGAAGGCATGCCTCCAGGACGTGTCCATGCCCCGTTCACGGCGCCGGCTGATTTCATAAAGGCCGATTGCTGCAAACGGCCCCAACAAGGCGAAGCCGGCGATCAGCGGAAAGATGAGCTGCAGCGCGTTGCCGCTGGAAGCCCAGGTGATCAGGATCACGCCGACGATCGGATAGATCAGGCACAGGAAAACATAGTGGGACGGCTTGTCCCAGAAATCCTCCACCCCGCTTCGAAGCGCCCCGAGGACATCTGCGAAATCGATGGTCCGCAGCCGCGGATGCGCAACGGTTTTCTGGGCTCCGGCTATAACGTGAAAGCTCGTCATGACCACTCCTCCTGGACAAAGTCCGGTGGGCCACGGTTCACGGCGCCTCAAATCCAAGGTTACGCAAAACCGCAACCCCTGCCTTATACTTGAGGATACCATGGAAAGTGCTCCTTGTCGTCGTTCTTGCGGCGTCGCGGCACCAAGCTGGCGCAAAGGCCTTCTCTTCGGTAGTCTGCCGATCGCGCGCCTATGTCGGCC
>NZ_JANKOF010000003.1 GCF_024655565.1 Nitratireductor sp. ZSWI3
ACGAGACGCGGTTCGCGCGGCTCGTCACCCCCATCGGCGGGGAGGGCGTGCGCGACAAGCGTCCTGCCGTGATCGCCGCGCTGGCGGCGGCGGAGATCATGACGGCGCTCAGCCGGTAATCTTCGACCTTTCTCAGCGACTGGCCAGAGTCTCGCCGATCATGCGCTGGCAGCGGCTGGCCATGAAGTCTACCAGAAGGCGCACCTTCGGGTCCTGAAACTTCTTGTGTGGATAGAGGGCGGCGAGCTTGACGGGCACGGGCGGGTTCTGCGGCAGAATGACCTTCAGCCGCTGGTCGCGCAGGAAGGGCTCGATCTCGAATCTGGGCTTGTTGACGATGCCGCGCCCGGCCAGCGCCCAACCGGTGATGACGTCGCCGTCGTCGGAGTCGAAGGGCCCCCGCACCTCGAATTTCTGCGCCCCTTCCGGCGTTTCCAGGATCCAGAAATGCTCGCGCGCGCCCGGAAAGCGCAGCATGAGGCAGTCGTGCTCCTTGTCGATGAGCTCGAATGGCGTTGCCGGTTCGCCGCGCCGTTCGAGATAGGCAGGCGAAGCGGCGAGCACCCGTTCGCAATCCATGATGCCGCGCATGCGGAAGCTCGAATTCTCCAGGATGCCGAGCTTGAAGGCGACGTCGATGCCCTCGCGCATCATGTCGACCTCGTGATCGGACAAGCGGAGGCGGACCTCGATCTCGGGATATTTGTCGCGGAACTCGGGAATGCCGCTGGCGATCAGGCGCTTGCCGATGCCGAGCGGCGCGGTGACCCGGATGGTGCCGCGCGGCTGCCCCGAAAGAGCCGCGACCGATGCCTCCGCCTCGGCCACCGCCTCCAGCACCTTGCGGGCGCCCTCATAGAAGGCGCGGCCCTGCTCGGTGGGGGTCAACTGCCGCGTCGTGCGGTTGAAGAGGCGCACGCCCAGATGCTTTTCCAGCTCTTTCACCCGATTTGATGCGACGGCGGGAGAAAGACGCATGTCGCGCCCGGCCGACGACAGATTGCCGAGCTCGACGACGCGGACGAAGACGGCGATGTTGTCCAGATAGGCCATGCACGCGCTCCTGTTTTCTCCCACATTATTTTCCAGAAAATTTTGAAAGTCATCGTGCTTATCCCTTCTTTCTGTTTATACGGGAGTCCGTAACCTTGGGGCTCCAAGGATGAGGAAGCGGGCATGAATGATTTTGCGGTTCTGTGGGACTGGCTGGCTGCCGGCGTGCGCTGGCTGCATGTGGTGACGGCGATCGCCTGGATCGGGTCGTCGTTCTATTTCATCGCTCTGGATCTGGGGCTGACAAAGCGGCCCGGCCTGCCGGAAGGCGCCTCGGGGGAGGAGTGGCAGGTGCATGGCGGCGGCTTCTACCACATCCAGAAATATCTGGTCGCGCCGGCGGCGATGCCGGAGCACCTGACCTGGTTCAAGTGGGAATCCTATGCCACCTGGCTTTCAGGCTTCGCCCTGCTCGCGGTGGTTTATTATGCAGGGGCGGATCTCTTCCTGATCGACCGCAACGTGCTCGACGTTTCGGCGCCGGTCGCCATCCTGATCTCCGTGGCCTCGATCGGTCTTGGATGGGTGCTCTACGATCTGCTCTGCAAATCTCCGCTCGGCAAGAGCGATACGGGCCTGATGCTGGTGCTCTACGCGATCCTCGTCGTCATGAGCTGGGGCTACACGCAGCTTTTCACCGGGCGCGCGGCCTTCCTGCACTTGGGCGCCTTCACGGCGACGATCATGACCGCGAACGTCTTCCTGATCATCATCCCCAACCAGAAGATCGTCGTGGCCGACCTCATCGCCGGCCGGGCGCCCGACCCCAAGCTTGGGATGCAGGCCAAGCAGCGCTCGCTGCACAACAACTACCTCACGCTGCCGGTCGTCTTCCTGATGCTGTCGAACCACTATCCGCTGGCGTTCGGCACCAAGTTCAACTGGGTGATCGCATCGATCATCTTCATCATGGGCGTCCTGATCCGGCACTATTTCAACACGGTGCACGCGCGCAAGGGCAACCCCCACTGGACCTGGGGAGCGGCGGGCGTGCTGTTCATCATCATCATGTGGCTGTCGACCGTGCCGAAGGTGCTGACGGGCGAGGAGAAGCTGTCGGCTGCCGGCGAAGCCTTCGTCGCGTCCACGCATTTTCCGGCCGTGCGTGATACGGTCATGGGGCGGTGCTCCATGTGCCATGCAGCCGAGCCCGGCTATGAGGGCATCCACTTCGCCCCGAAGGATGTCGTGCTCGACACCGATGCCGCCATTGCCGAGCACGCGCGCGAAATATACCTGCAGGCGGGCCGCAGTCATGCCATGCCGCCCGGAAACGTTTCCGGCATCACGGAAGACGAACGCCGTCTGATCGTTACCTGGTTCGAGGAGGCACGCTAGCGCATGGCCCAGTCACTGATCCGTGGACGCCTGCTGACATTCCACGCCGAGCCGCAGGGGCTCGACGACCACGCCTCCTATTCCTATGAGGAAGACGGCGCGGTGCTGGTGGAAGACGGCATCATCATCGCCCGCGGCAGCTTCGCCGAAGTCTCCGCAAAGGCCGCTTCGGACCATGGTGTGGTCGACCATCGCCCGCATCTCATCGTGCCGGGCTTCATCGACGCGCATGCGCATTTCCCGCAGATGCAGGTGATCGCGAGCTACGGGGCCGAATTGCTCGACTGGCTCAACAACTACACGTTCCCGGAAGAGACCAACTTCCACGACACGCAGCACGGCCGGCGCATCGCGCGGCTGTTCCTCAACGAGATGCTGCGGCACGGCACGACCACGGTCGCCGCCTACTGTTCGGTGCACAAGGAAAGCGCGGAGGCATTTTTCGCCGAGGCCGACAGCCGCAACATGTGCGTTGTCGCCGGCAAGGTGATGATGGACCGCAACGCGCCGCCGATGCTGACGGACACGCCGCAGACCTCTTATGACGACACCAAGGCGCTGATCGCCGCGTGGCACGGAAAGGGGCGGCTGCACTACGCCGTCACGCCGCGCTTTGCGATCACCTCGTCGCCGGAGCAGATGGAGATGGCCGGCGCCCTGATGCGCGAGTTTCCGGATCTGCACATGCAGACGCATCTATCCGAAAACCATGCCGAGATCGCCTACACGCAGGAGCTCTATCCCGATGCGCCCGACTATACGGGCATCTACGAGCATTATGGGCTGCTGGGGCCGAAGGCCCTGCTCGGACATTGCATCCACCTGTCGGAGCGCGAGGCCGATGCGCTCTCCGATACGCGATCGGTCGCGGTCTTCTGCCCGACCTCGAACCTGTTCCTGGGGTCGGGCCTTTTCGACTATCAGCGCTATCGCCGGCGCGGCAAGCCGCTGCGCATCGCCTCGGCAACGGATGTCGGCGGCGGCACGAGCTATTCGATGCTGCGGACGATGGACGAGGGGTACAAGGTCATCGCGCTGAACGGCGAGAAGCTCAATCCGCTCGCTTCCTTCTGGCAGATCACGCGCGGCAACGCCGAGGCGCTGTCGCTGGCCGAACGCGTCGGCACGCTGGAGGTCGGCTCCGATGCGGACCTCGTGGTTCTCGACGCGCGGGCGACGCCGGTGATGGCCCTGCGCATGGAGCGGGTGCAGAGTCTCGCCGAAGAACTTTTTGTGCTACAGACGCTGGCCGACGACCGCGCCATCGTGGAAACCTATGTGGCGGGGGAGGCGGTGAAGAGCAGCTTGTAGGCAAAGGGGGAAACGGGTGGACAGCAGTTTCGACGCGCAGGCATTCTTCAAGAGCTTGTTCAATGCCGCCGTTGCGGCCGCCGATCCAGCCGAATCGATCCGCGATTTCCTGCCACCAAGGTCCAAGGGCCGCACCATCGTCGTGGGAGCGGGCAAGGGAGCTGCCCAGATGGCGCAGGCGCTCGAGGCCGCGTGGGACGGTCCTCTGACCGGGGCGGTGGTCACCCGCTACGGATACGGCGCGCCGACGCGGCAGATCGAGGTCATCGAGGCCGCGCATCCCGTGCCCGATCAGGCAGGTCTTGCCGGGTCGAGACGGCTGCTCGAACTCGTCGAAGGATTGACGGCCGACGATCTCGTCATCGCGCTGGTCTGCGGTGGCGGGTCGGCGCTGTTGCCGGCGCCGGCAGGGCGCCTGACGCTCGAGGATGAGATCGCCGTCAACGAGGCGCTGCTCGCCTCGGGCGCTCCGATCTCGGCCATGAACACGGTGCGCAAGCACATTTCGTCGATCAAGGGCGGCCGGCTGGCCGCCGCCGCCCACCCGGCGCGAGTGGTTTCTCTGATCGTTTCCGATATTCCGGGCGACGATCCGGCGCTCGTCTCCTCCGGTCCCACCGTACCGGATGCGGCGACGCGGCAGGACGCGCTCGATGTCGTTCGCAGCTATGGATTGTCGCTGCCGGATCGCGTCTTGCAGCATCTCGCCTCGGCGGAGGCGGAAGCGCCGAAGCCCGACGATGCCCGTTTTGCGGGAAACGAGGTCCATCTCATCGCGTCGGCCGCCCGGTCCCTGGCGGCGGCGGCAGTGGCCGCGGAACGGCAGGGCGTGCCGGCAGTGATCCTGTCCGACGCCATCGAGGGCGAGGCGCGCGAGGTGGGCAGCGTCCATGCCGCCATCGCCCGCGAGGTCGCGATCCGCGACCAGCCTTTCAAAAAACCCGTCGTGATCCTGTCCGGTGGGGAAACCACCGTCACCATCCGTCGCAAGGGCGGACGGGGCGGCCGCAACACGGAGTTTCTGCTGGCGTTGGCGCTCGGCATCGACGGCGCTGACGGCATCTCGGCCTTTGCCGCCGACACCGACGGCATCGACGGTTCGCAGGACAATGCCGGCGCCTTTGCGGATCACACGAGCATCCGGCGCCTGCGGGCGGCCGGGCACGACCCGAAGGCCCTGCTCGCCGCCCACGACGCATGGGGCGCCTTCGATGTGCTGGGAGATCTTTTCGTTCCCGGACCGACGGGCACGAACGTCAACGATCTGCGCGCCGTTCTGGTGGTGCGATCCTGACAAACGGGTACCATCCGTTTGGGTCAGACTGCTGGTGCGGCGCGTTCAGCCGGCGATGTCGACCACGCCGCTTTCGCCGCTCTCGCTGCCGAAGGCCAGACGGCGGCCGCCCTCATCCCAGGCCATGGCGGTGATCGCTCCCTTGCCGGGGCGGCGTAGAAGGACCTCCTTCTGGTCGGCGAACCGGGCGACGAGGATCATGCCGTCGGCATAGCCTATGGCGGTGATCTCCTCTGCCGGGTGGCAGGAGACCTGCGTGACCATCGTGTCGCCGCGCGTGCCCAGTTCGAGGGGTGCCTTGCCCATCGGCCCGTCCTTGGCCTGGAACGGCCAGACGATCGCCGCCGGCGCTCCGGATGTGGCCAGCCAGCGCCCTTTCACGCTCCAGGAAAAGCTCTTCACCTTTGCCGGATATCCGGCCATGCGCATATGCTTGCCGTCGGCCAGCTTCCATCCATGCAGGGCGTTTTCCTGCATCGTCGTGACCAGGAATTTCCCGTCCGGAGAGAAGGTGATCCCGGTGTGCGCGCCGGCCCATTCGAGCTCGGCCGGCTTGCCTTCCGTTGCGGGAAAATGCAGCGTCGCGCCATTATAGCGCGCAACGGCGAGCCTCATTCCCTTGGGGGCAAAGGCCAAGGCCTCGACGGAGCGGGGATGCTCCAACTCGCGCTGCCGCCCATCGGCGAACCGGACATAGGCGACACGGCCCGAGGCGAAGCCGACGGCCCCCTGCGGGCCGGCGGCGACGCTGGTGATCCATTTGCGCTCGAGGCGGGCGATCTCCTTGACCTCGCCGCCCGGGCCGACCGCCGCCACCTTGCCGTCCTCGCCGCCGGTGATCAGCGAGGTCGCGTCGAGGGACGGGCAGGCGGCAAGCAGGCCATCATGGGCTTCCACCCATTTATGGCCGTGGTCGAGCCTGTGAACCACCCCGTCGGCGAGGGCGAAATGCGGAATGTCGTTCAGCCAGGCGACGGCGATCGCGTGGCCGTCGAGATCAAGCGGCGCAACCGTGGGCATGCGGGTCAGGCCTGGCAGGCTTCGAACGTGCGCTGCAGGCGTTCGGCGTCCAGCTCGCGGCCGATGAAGACGAGCCGCGTTTCGCGCCTTTCGTCGTCCTTCCAGGGCCGCTGATGATCGCCCTCGATGATCATATGCACGCCCTGCACCACGAAACGGTCGGGATCGTCCGCAAACGCGACGATGCCTTTCAGACGGAGGATGTTCGGCCCGTCCATCTGCGTCGTTTTTTCGATCCAGGGGAGGAATTTCTTGGGGTCCATCTCGCCGCCTCGCAACGAAACGGACTTCACCCCTACATCATGGATCGGCGAGGCTTCACCGTGATGATGGTGGTGGTGATGACCATGATGGTCGTGATGATCGTGGTCGCAGTCGGGACCGCAGACATGGTCGTGGTCGTCCTGGTCGAGGAAATGCGGATCGTTGTCGAGCACGCGGCTCAGGTCGAAGGCGCCGCGGTCCAGGACGTCCGACAGCGGAACGCCGGCACGCTCGGCACGCAGGAGCCGGGCCGACGGATTGATGGCGCGGATCGTGGCTTCCACCGTGGCCAGCTCGTCCGGGGTCACCAGATCCGTCTTGTTGACGATCACCACGTCGGCAAAGGCGATCTGGTCCTCGGCTTCGTTCGAATCCTTCAGCCGCAGCGGTAGGTGCTTGGCGTCGACCAGGGCGACCACGGCATCCAGCTTCGTCTTGGCGCGGACATCGTCATCCATGAAGAAGGTCTGGGCCACGGGGGCGGGATCCGCCAGGCCGGTGGTCTCGACGATGATCGCATCGAAGCGGCCGGGCCGGCGCATCAAACCCTCGACGACGCGCACCAGATCGCCGCGCACCGTGCAGCAGACGCAGCCATTGTTCATCTCGTAGATTTCCTCGTCCGATTCGACGATCAGATCGTTGTCGATGCCGATCTCGCCGAATTCGTTGACGATCACGGCATAGCGCTTGCCGTGGTCTTCGGACAGGATGCGGTTCAGAAGCGTTGTCTTGCCTGAGCCGAGATAGCCGGTCAGCACGGTCACCGGAATCTGCGTGACGATCTCGGCAAGCGTCTCAGTCTGCACGTCGGACATGATTTCTCGCAAAAAAAGCTTGGTTCGGTCGCCATCATATAAGGGGTGCGAAGTGCGATTGCACGAGGCTTATGTCTTCCTTGGCATCAACGCGTGAAATGTGCGAGGTCGAACCGGTCGATGTCGGTGAGCAGCTCGATGAAGCCTGTCACCGCGTGGTCGATGATGCGCTCGCCGGCGTCGGCGGTCGCCGCCGCCGCATTGCCGACCACTCCCTCGGGCGCAAGGTCCCGCATCATCCAGCCGAAGGCATGCGGCCCATAGGCGCGCAGGTGCTTGAAGTCGCGCCGGAACCGAGCCTGTGCCGAGCCGAAGTCGCGCGCCTCGTCCATGCTCACGAGGTCCGGCCGCAGGGCCAGCATGACCGAGGTCTCGATGAAGCCGCCATGGATGCCGAGCGCCCGTTCTTCTTCGCTCACGAGGTCCGGCGGATAGCCGAATCGCGTCCAGCTCGTGGCGACCGCGAGCATCGGATAGCGGGATCGTAATTCGGTTGTCACAATAGTCATCAACGGTGAATTGCCACCGTGAGCGTTGAAAAGGACAACCTTTCGTACGCCGGCCTCATACTGGCTTTTGCCGATGTCGATCCAGCGTTCGATCGCCTCCGCAAAGCCCAGGGTCCGCGTTGCGGCGAAATCGGAATGCTCAATTGAATAGCCGGCTTTTTCAACCGGCAGGAAATGGACGTCGAGACCTAAAGGAAGGCTGCGTTTCGCTCTCAGCGCCAAGCCTTCGGCGATGATCCAATCCGTATCAGCCGGCAAATGAGGTCCGTGCTGTTCGGTCGCGCCCAGGGGCAGGACGGAGATGCGGTTTGACGAGAAAGACATGTCTTATGGTGCCTTGATCCAGGAGCCCGCATCGCCGCCGGACGCGGTCTGGAACACAATCGTGGGAGCGTATCGCGTAACCCCTCGCTTACGCAAGGTCAATCTTAGGTTGCAAAGCCGCGCGGCGTGGCTATTTTGATTCATAGGGGACGTTCTATCTAATGGCTGAGGATGTCTAAAGGGGAGTTTTGTATGGCCAAAGCTGTAAGGGGCGCGACGATTGGTTTATTACAGTCGGCGGCCAGGCTTTCACGCACCGCTCTGGCCGAGCGGCTTTTGGCGCATGGATTGTATGCTGGCCAAGACAAGATCATGTTGGCGCTTGCTGTCGAGAACGGACAAACGCCCAGCCAGCTGGCGGCGCTTCTGGGTGTCCGTCCTCCGACCGTCACGAAAACCATCAACCGGCTGACGAGTCAGGGCTTTCTGGAAAAGCGTTTCTCGGAGGATGACGGCCGGCGCGCCTTCATCTTTCTGACCAACAATGGCGAGCAGGCAATCCGCTCGATCGAGAAATCGGTCCGCAAGACGGAGAAGCAGGCGCTGAGAGGCTTCGACAAGAAGGAACACAAGGCGTTGACCCGTCTCCTGAGCAAGGTAGAAGCGAATCTTTCGGGCATTCCCTTCGTCGAGGAAGAGGACGAAAGCGTCGAAGAAGAGGCGTGACATCCTGAGTGTGGCGAGCCGTTGCCGGGGCGCACCCGTGCCCACCGACCCCGTTTTCCCCTGACCTCGTTCTGGCATTGCAGCACCGCATTGCGCCTGTCCAGGCAATCCAAACCCATCGCGCATTGTCGGCCGGGTGGTCCGACGGCTTGACGCGCGATGCGGTTTTGCCGGATATCGGACATTGCGCCGTGCGGCAAATCCGGTGAGCAGGGGAGTTCGGGTCTGGCCCAGAAAATCAAGCTATCGACCATAGCCGAAGCGCTTGGGGTCTCGACGGCAACGGTCTCTCTTGCCCTGCGCGACAGCCCGCTGGTGGCGGACACCACGCGCCAGCGCATCAAGGAGCATGCGCGGGAGATCGGCTATATCTACAATCGGCGGGCCGCCAGCCTGCGCACCTCGCGCTCCGGCATTGTCGGCGTCGTGGTGCACGACATCATGAATCCGTTCTTCGCCGAGATCCTGCGCTCCATCGAGAGCGAGCTCGATCGCTCGCGACAGACCTTCCTGCTGTCCAACCATTACGATCAGCTCGAAAAGCAGCGGACCTTCATCGACACCCTGCTCCAGCTCGGCGCCGACGGGCTCATCATGTCGCCGGCCATCGGAACCCCTGCCCAAGATATCCGGCTGGTGGAAGAAAACGGTCTGCCGGTGGTGCTCATCGCCCGATCGGTGGAAGGCGCGCGCGTCCCGGTCTTCCGCGGCGACGATGCCTACGGCACGGCGCTTGCAACCAATCACCTCATCTCGCTGGGGCACAGCCGCATCGCGATGATCGGCGGCACCGACCAGACCTCGACCGGCCGCGACCGGTACCAGGGCTACGCCGATGCGATGACCAAGGCGGGGTTGGAGATCAAGCCGCAATGGCGCTTTGCCGGGCCGCGGACGAAGCAGGCGGGCTTTGAAGTGGCCGGCGCGTTCCTGGCGCTCAAGGACAAGCCGACGGCCGCCGTGTGCTGGAACGATCTCGTTGCCATCGGTCTGATGAACGGCATCGCCCGTGCCGGTCTGGTGCCGGGTGTCGACATTTCCGTGACCGGTTATGACGATCTCGAGGAGGCGGCGATCGCCACGCCGGCCCTGACCACCGTGTGGAACGGGCAGCGGGAGGTCGGCCGCCGCGCCGCCCGCGTCCTTCTCGACCGCCTGAACGGCGCAGAGGTCAATCCGGCGCAGGAGCTCATCAAGCCCGAACTGCATGTCCGCCAGTCGACGGGCAAACCCGTCGAGCGGCATTGACCGCCGGGGCGCCGAGAGGCAGGACATCCATCATTCCACCTGAAGAAGGGAGACCCGGTCTTGGCTGAGACGAGTGAGATCACCATTCTGGTTCCAGGCAGGCTGCATCCTCATGCGGCAAGGCGCATCGAAGAAAATTTCAGGCTGCAGTGGCTGGACACGGCGGATCCCGCGCTCCTGAGCAACGAGATCGCGAGTGCGGTGAGGGGGCTCGCGGGCATGACGCGCATCGACGCGGCTTTCATCGATGCGCTGCCCAATCTCGAGATCATCGCCAATTTCGGCGTCGGCTACGACGCAGTGGATGCCGCCCATGCGGGGCGCAAGGGTGTCATGGTCACCAACACGCCGGACGTGCTGACGGACGAGGTGGCGGATACGGCGATCGGGCTTCTGCTCAACACGGTGCGCGAATTGCCGCGCGCCGAGGCCTGGCTTCGCGAGGGACGCTGGGAACGCGAAGGCGCCTATCGTTTCTCACGCGGCTCCCTGCGCGGCCGCAGCGTCGGCATTTTCGGCATGGGGCGCATCGGCCAGGCTATCGCCCGCCGTCTCGCCGGCTTCGGCCTGCCGATTGCTTACTACAACCGCCGTCCCGTGGAAGGAGTGCCTTACACCTATCATGGCGACCTGCTTTCGCTGGCGACGGCAGTCGACACGCTGATCTCGGTCGCGCCGGGGGGCGCTGCAACGGAAAAGGCAGTCAACGCACAGGTGCTGCAAGCGCTGGGGCCTGAGGGCGTGTTCGTCAACATCGGCCGTGGCAGCACGGTCGATGAGGAGGCGCTGATCAAGGCCCTGGCCGACGGAACGATATTTGCCGCCGGTCTCGACGTGTTCGCGCACGAGCCGCATGTCCCCGAAGCATTGATCGCGCTGGAGAATGCCTCCCTTCTGCCGCATGTCGGCTCGGCGTCCGTGGCGACACGCCAAGCGATGGCGGACCTCGTGGTCGACAACCTTCTGTCGTGGTTTACCACCAGAAAGCCGATCACGCCGGTCGCCGAGACCGAGCACGTGCGCGGCTGATCACGGCAGTCCGCGGCGGCTTATTCCGCCGCGACGGGCACTCCCCGCCGCTTTGCCGCGTGGGCCCGCACGGCATCGCCAAAAGCGCGAAAGATGCGGGCCGAATCGGGGTCGGTCGCCGCCCAATATTCAGGATGCCACTGGACGCCGACGGCGAATGCCGGGGCGCCCGCGACCGAGACGGCCTCGATCGTGCCGTCATCGGCAATTGCTTCGATCTGCAGGCGAGGGGAGACGGTCGCGATGCCCTGGCGGTGCACGGAGTTCACCTGGATGTCGTCGGTCCCGAAAATCGACGCAAAACAGCCGGATGGCTTGATGCGCACCGGATGGCGGATGGCGAAGCGCTGATCCTGGCTGTCGCTCTCCGGAGCACGATGGTCGAATTTGCCGTCGCCTTCCTGGATCTCGGTCGCCAGCGTGCCGCCCAGCGCGACGTTCAGCTCCTGAATGCCGCGGCAGATCGCCAGCAACGGCACGCCCTTGTCGATGGCTGCGCGTATCAGGGGCAGGGTCGTGGCATCGCGGGCGGTATCGTAGGGACCGTTCTTCTCGCTGGCGTCGCCGCCATAAAGATCCGGATGGACGTTCGACTTGGAGCCGGTCAGGAGGACACCGTCGACCGAGGCGAGCAGGCTGTCCAGATCCAGCCTGTCGCCGAGTGACGGCACCAGAAGGGGCAACACGCCGGCCCCCGACAGGGCCGCTTCAAGATATTGCTGGGGAGCGGCATGCCAGGTGTAGTTCTCGAAATCCTTGGCGTCCGTCGAGACGGCGACGAGAGGTTGTTGCATGTCTTTCTGCTTGCTTTCAAATGGCCCGTTGCGAGGCAATGTAATCATTTCCAATGGTTTTCCAACGTCTCGACGCCGGCGTGCGCTCCGTTTTGCGGCCAGCATCAGTCGGAATCGCGGGTCTGGCGCAAGCGGCCGTTTGCGCAAAAGCCGCCTGGGCGCATTCTACCAAAGTCGCAGGCTAGTGCGCGCACCGGCTTGAATGGCCGGGATTCGGCCATTCACCGGGGTCTCAAAAGCATCCATGGCAGTCTGGACACCTGCGCGACCGCGTGTATTGATACGCGCTCGGATCGCGGGGGTGGTTCGGACCAGTCCCTGCAGGTCAGTCACGTGGCCGTCTTGCGGCCATTTTTTTCGATTGCGATTGTCTCGGGAGGTATTTCATGGATCGCCGATCGTTTATCAAGAAAGCCGGTCTTGCCGGCGCTGGTGCTGCCGCGCTTGCGACGCCGGCCATTGCGCAGGGCAATCAGACCTGGCGCATGGTCACCACCTGGCCGAAAAACTTTCCCGGTCTCGGCGTCGGCGCGCAGCGCCTGGCCGACCGCATCACCGCTGCGTCCGGCGGGCGGCTGACCATTCAGGTCTACGCCGCGGGCGAGCTGGTTCCGCCGCTCCAGTCGCTCGACGCCGTCATCGACGGTTCGGCCGAAATGAGCCACGGCGCCGCCTACTACTGGCAGAACAAGAGCGCCGGCCTGTCCTTCTTCACGGGCGTGCCCTTCGGCATGACCTCGCGCGAGATGGCGGCCTGGGTGCGCTATATGGGCGGCCAGGAAATCTGGGACGAGATCTACGATCAGTTCGGCGTGCAGGGTTTCCTGTCCGGCGATACGGGCACGCAGGCCGGCGGCTGGTTCCGCAACGAGCTGACGGGTCTGGATTCGGTCAAGGGCCTTCGCTTCCGCACCCCCGGCCTCGGCGGCCGCGTGTGGGAGAAGCTCGGCGCCACGGTCACCAACATGGCTGCCGGCGAAATCTTCCAGGCGCTTCAGTCGGGCACGCTCGACGCGGCCGAGTTCGTCGGACCCTACAACGATCTGGCGCTCGGCTTCTATCAGGTCGCCAAGAACTATTATTTCCCGAGCTTTGTCGAGCCTGGCCTCGCCACCGAGCTCGTGGTCAACAAGTCGAAGTACCAGGAACTGCCCTCGGATCTGCAGGCCATCGTCAAGGATGTCTGCCAGGCGGAGTATGATCAGGTGGCGTCGGACTTCTATGCCAACGACCCGCGCGCCTTGAAGACGCTGGTGGACGATCACGGCGTCATCGTCCGTCAGTTCCCGGACGACATCATCGAAGCCGGCGCCAAGGCAGCTGCGGAGATCCTCGGCGAGCTGCGCGATTCCGGCGATGCATTGACCAAGAAGGCGACCGAGAGCTTCATCGAGGCGCTCAACATCGTGCGGACACGCACCGAAGGCACCGACGGCGCCTTCGTGGAAGCGCGCAAGAAGTACTTCTCGATCTGACGCTTCTTCGTCCAGCACAAACGCAAAGCAAGAAGAAAGCCCGGCATCGCCGGGCTTTCTTCGTTTCAGGCGGTCAGTAGATCGCTCTCGGCAGCCAGGTGGCGATCTGCGGGAACATGAACATGATCGCGATGGCCAGGACCTGCAGCAGCACGAAGGGCAGGACGCCCCGGTAGATCATCGAGGTGGACACGGTCGAAGGGGCGACGCCGCGCAGGTAGAACAGGGCGAAGCCGAAGGGCGGGGTGAGGAAGCTCGTCTGCAGGTTCACGCCGACGAGAACGCCCAGCCACACCGGGTCGACATCGAGCGCCAGAAGGATCGGCGCGGTGATCGGGATCACGATGAAGATGATTTCGAACGTGTCGAGGATGAAGCCCAGCAGGAACATGATGAACATGACCAGCGCGACGGCGGCCAAAGTGCCGCCCGGCAGGTTGGCGAGGAACTCGTGAACCAGATTGTCGCCGCCCATCAGACGGAACACGATGGAGAAGACCGAAGCGCCGAACAGGATGATGAACACCATGCAGGTGATGCTGGCGGTTGCGATGGCGGTCTCGCGCAGCACGGAAAAGGACAGGCGCCAGCGGATGCCGGCAAGCACCATCGCGCCGACCGCGCCGACGGACGCGGCCTCCGTGGGCGTGGCGATGCCGCCGAGGATGGAGCCCAGCACGGCCATGATGAGGAGCAAAGGCGGCACCAGCGCGACCAGCACCTCTCGGAGGAGGTGCTGCTTCTGCTCGGGAGCGACCGGCGTTGCCGGGCTGGAGGCCGGATCGAAGATCGCCTTGAGGATGGTCCAGCTCAAATAAAGCCCGACCAGCAGGACGCCCGGCAGCAGGGCGCCGGCGAAAAGATCGCCCACCGACACGGGAACAGGCGCGAAGTTTCCCTTCGACATCTGCACCTGCGCGTTGATGCCCGACAGCATGTCGCCCATGAAGATGAGGACCGTCGACGGCGGGATGATCTGCCCCAGCGTGCCGGAAGCGCAAATGACGCCGGTCGCAAGACGCGGGTCGTAATTGGCGCGCAGCATGGCCGGGAGCGAAATCAGGCCCATCGTCACGACGGTGGCGCCGACGACGCCGGTGGAGGCGGCCAGCAGCGCGCCGACAACGATGACCGACATGCCGAGCCCGCCGCGCAGATTGCCGAACAGCTTGCCCATGGTGAGCAGGAGCTGTTCGGCGATCTTCGAGCGTTCCAGCATCACACCCATGAAGATGAACAGCGGGACCGCGACCAGCACCTCGTTGGTCATGTAGCCGATGTAGCGGTTGGCGAGACTGCCGAAGTTGGAGGGATCGAACACGCCGAACGCCATGCCGACCACGCCGAACATGAGCGATACGCCGGCCAGGGTGAAGGCGACGGGAAAACCCAGCAGCAGGAAGCCGATGATGCCGAAGAACATGAGCCCGGCAAGGAGCTCGCCAATGAGGATCGGATCCATCAGACGCTCGCCTCCGGCAACTCTTCGGTTTGTTCCTGGTAACGCAGCTTCGCCGGCAACAGGTCTTCCCTGCCGGCGAGGACGAGGATCGAGCGCAGCGCCATCGATATGCCCTGCAGGGCGATCAGCAGGGCAAATGCCAGAATGAAGGTCTTCAGCACGAACAGGCCCGGCATGCCGCCGACATTGGCCGACGCCTCATAAATCCGCCAGGAGCGCCTGACGAAGGGCCATCCGTAATAATAGACGATCCAGGAAAAGGGTAACAGGAAGAGGATGACGCCGATCAGATCGACGAGCGCCTTGCGGCGCGTGCTCGCCGGCCGATAGAAGATGTCGACACGCACATGGTCGTTGCGCAGCAGCGCAAAACCGGCGACCGCGGTGAACATCGCCCCGTTCAGCCACACATACAGATCCTGCATCCATACGAAGCTGATCGAGAAGACGTAACGCTGCACGACGACGGTGAAACACACCAGGACGATGGCCAGCGACAGCCATGAGAAGATGTTGCCGATCAGAAGGTTCAACCCGCTGATGAGACGGACGATCAAAGCGATTGCGCGCACGGCTCAGAATCCCTCACCGTCGGCGCGCGCGATGCGCGGCGCATGTTTCTCAGTCATTCTTTGCCCTCTTGCGTTTCCCCTCTTTGGCGGGTGCCCGTTGTGTCCCGAGCTTGCCCACCTTGCCCGTTTCCGGGCGCGTCTGATTAGCAGCTTTATGCGAAGGGCAAAAGCGATGGGGCGCGAAAAGTCGCTTTTTTGCCCGAGTAGCCTAGATGAATGGTGGATGAGCAACGCGTCTGCCCACACCCGTCGCCGAAGGGAGATATACTCGGGTCAGAATCGTTCGCAGGTTCGCCTCTCCGGCTAACAAAATGTCGCCGAAAGCGTGTGAAAAGCGGCGGACTTGCTCTTTGATCCGAGGCCCCTGATTTCGTTTGACGGGATCGGAGGGCGATAGAAAACTACCCTGACGGAAGCGCTCAAGTCGCTGGCCGTTGAGGAGGATACGATAGATGACGCTTCACGACGTCTCGCTTGACGACAAGTATGACCTGACGAAGGAACGCATCTTCGTTTCCGGGGCGCAGGCCGTCGTGCGCATGCTTCTGATGCAGCGCGAGCGGGATCGCCGTTCCGGCCTCAACACGGCCGGTTTCGTCTCGGGATATCGCGGCTCGCCGCTTGGCGGGCTTGACCAGCAACTCTGGAAAGCAAAGAAGTCGCTGGAAGGCTCCAACATCATTTTCCAGCCTGGCCTGAACGAGGAACTGGCCGCCACGGCATGCTGGGGGTCTCAGCAGACCGAGCTTCTGGGCGACGGCAGATATGACGGCGTTTTCGCCGTATGGTACGGCAAGGGACCCGGTGTCGACCGCTGCGGCGACGTCTTTCGCCATGCCAATCAGGCGGGATCGTCGAGAAACGGCGGCGTCCTCGCCCTGATGGGCGACGACCACACGGCGGAATCATCCACGGTGGCGAATGCCAGCGAATTCGCCTTCGTCGACGCGATGATCCCGATCCTGAACCCGGCGGGCGTTCAGGAACTGATCGATTATGGTCTCTACGGCTACGCGCTGTCGCGCTTTGCCGGCACCTGGGCCGCGATCAAATGCGTCAAGGACAACATCGAATCGACGGCCGCCGTCGACGTGTCGCTCGACCGGTTGAACATCGTGCGGCCGGATTTCGACATGCCGCCCGGCGGGCTCAACATCCGCAACGAGATCAACATGCTGGGCCAGGAATCCCGGCTCTATGACTTCAAGCGGGCGGCAGCGGCGGCTTTCGTTCACGAGAACAAGCTCAACCGCATCGTCTATTCGGGCGGCTCGAACGCCAGGATCGGCATCGTCACGCTCGGCAAGAGCTATCTCGACACGCGCCAGGCGCTGGACGATTTGGGCATCGACGAGGCGCGTGCCGCTGATCTCGGCATCCGCCTGTTCAAGGTCGCCTGCCCGTGGCCTTTCGACGTGGAGCACATGCGCGATTTCGCGCGCGGCCTCGACATGGTCATCGTCGTCGAGGAGAAGCGCTCACTGATCGAAGTTCAGTTAAGGGAAAATCTCTACGGCACCGCCAATCAGCCGGAGATCATCGGCAAGGTCGACGAGAAGGGGGCGAGGCTGTTCGCGCCGACGGCGGCGCTCGATCCCAACGAGATCGCCATCGCCATCGGCGAGCGGATCCTGCGCGTCATCGGGCCCTCGGAAGAAATCGCCGCCCATGTGACGCGGCTGCGCCAGTCCCAGGCGATGCTCGCCGACACGCAGGACGTCGCCTCGCGCACCCCGTATTTCTGCTCCGGCTGCCCGCACAACACCTCGACGCGGGTGCCGGAAGGCTCGATCGCCGGCGGCGGCATCGGGTGTCATTTCATGGCGACCTGGATGGACCGCTCGAATGTCGGCTTTACCGCGATGGGCGGCGAGGGCGCGCAGTTCGTCGGCCAGGCGCCTTTCTCCAAGCGCCAGCACTTCTTCCAGAACCTCGGCGACGGCACGTATGACCACTCCGGCATCATGGCCATTCGCTTTGCCATCGCTTCCGGCATCAACATCACCTACAAGATCCTTTTCAACGATGCGGTGGCGATGACCGGCGGCCAGCCCCTGGAAGGTGGCCTGACCGTCGACATGATCGCCGACCAGGTGCGCGCCGAAGGGGTGTCGCGCATCGCGGTGGTCAGCGACGAGCCGGAAAAATACGCCGGCGTCGTCACCTTCCCGAGCGGAGCGACCATCAATCACCGGGACGACCTCGACCGGGTGCAGCGCGAGCTGCGCGAGATCAGTGGCGTGTCGGTTCTCATCTACGATCAGACCTGCGCGGCCGAGAAGCGGCGCCGGCGCAAGCGCGGCACCTTCCCCGACCCGGACAAGCGCGTCTTCATCAACGAACTGGTGTGCGAGGGCTGCGGCGATTGCGGGGTGAAGTCGAATTGCGTCTCCGTGCAGCCCCAGGAGACCGAGTTCGGCCGCAAGCGGCGCATCGACCAGTCGAGCTGCAACAAGGACTTTTCCTGCGTCAACGGATTCTGCCCGTCCTTCGTGACCGTTCACGGGGGCAAGCTGAAGAAGGCGCAAGGGGTGACCGGCGCCAATGACCCGCTCGAGGGTGTGCCCGAGCCGAAGCTTTTCAAGATGAAGCATGGCTGGTCGGCCGTGGTCGATGGAATCGGCGGCACGGGTGTCGTCACCATCGGCGCGATCGTCGGCATGGCGGCGCATCTGGAAGGCAAGGGCGCCGGCATCATCGACATGGCAGGGCTTGCCCAGAAGGGGGGAGCCGTCTTCACGCATCTGCGGATCGCCGAGACGCCGGAGGAAATCCACGCCATCCGCGTCGCCGCCGGCGAGGCCGATCTCATCCTCGGCTGCGACCTCGTCGTCTCGGGGGCGAAGAAGGTTCTTGCGGCCGCGCGCGAGGGGCATACGCTGTTCATGGCCAACACGGCCGAGGTGATGCCCGGCGATTTCGCCCGGTCGGCCGACTTCTCGCTTCCGGTCGAACGCCTCAAGAAGGCGGTTCGCCAGGCCGTCGGCGAGAAGAAGGCGCATTTCTTCGACGCGACCCATGCGGCAACCGTCCTGTTCGGCAATTCGGTTGGCGCCAACATGTTCATGCTGGGCATGGCCTATCAGTTCGGGGGCCTGCCGGTTTCGAGCGAGGCGATCGAAAAGGCGATCGCCCTCAACGGCCAGGCCGTTTCCATGAACGTCACCGCCTTCCGCTGGGGACGCCGGGCCGCCCACGAACCCGAATTCGTCCGGCATCTGGTCGCCAAGTCGTCCAACGGCAACGTGCGGGCGCCTCTGTCGCAGACGCTCGACGAGATCATCCACAAGCGCGCGGTGTTTCTGGCTGCTTATCAGAACGAGGCCTATGCCGAGCGCTATCGCCAGCGTATCGCGCGGCTGCGGGCAGCGGAGGAAAGGGCCGTTCCCGGCTCGACGGCGGTGACGGAGGCTGCTGCCCGCAACCTCTTCAAGCTGATGGCGATCAAGGACGAGTACGAGGTTGCCCGCCTCTTTACGGACGGGGCCTTCAAGCGCCAGCTCGCCGCCGAATTCGAGAGCTATGACCATCTGGAGTTCCATCTCGCTCCCCCCGTGCTCGGGCGGCGCGATGCCGACGGCAAACCCAAAAAATCCAATTTCGGCCCGTGGATGATGACGGTTTTCGGCATGCTCGCCCGGCTGAAGGGGCTGCGCGGCACGGTGTTCGACATTTTCGGGCGCAGCGCCGAGCGCCGGATGGAACGCCGGCTTCTGGCCGAATATGAAGGCGATCTCGACCGTATCGAAGCGATTCTTTCGCCGGCCCGTGCAGAAGCTGCCGCAGCGCTGGCTTCGGTGCCGGCGCTGATCCGCGGTTTCGGCCACGTCAAGGAAGCCAACGCGCGCAAGGCGGCGGAGGAACGGCAACGGCTGGTCCGCCGGCTCGAGGACGGCGACGATCAGGGAACCCTGCTGAAGGCGGCGGAATGAATAGCCGGTTACCAGCAGGCCGGGCGAAAGGTCTATAATATAAAGCTTTCTTAAGTGCTGTTATGCCATTGCTGAGCACGTCAATCGGGCTCGTGCGGTGAAAAACAGCAAGAACAGCATTCCTGAAGACGTCTATGTGGGGTACATCCGGTCCTTGTTTCAGGACGTCGGAGTGCTGCCTCTCGGGGCGCTTTGCTATGCGCTGATCGCCGTCCTTCTCTATTACAAGACCGGCCAGGTCGCGCAATTGCTTCTGGGGCCGCTGATGCTGGTGGCCGGCATCTGGCGCTACTTCAAGATCACCCGTGTCGATCACGCCCTGATTTCCGATTACGCCTCCGCTCTCGCCTGGGAACGACGCTACCTGTGGTGGGGCAGCATGCACGGGGTGGTTGTCGGCGCCTTCGGCTTCGTGTCGATCTTCTGGGGCAACGACAGCTTCGCCGAACTCGCTGCCGTCTCGGCCATTCTGTGCGGAACGATCACCATCGCGGGCCGCAATTACGGCTCGCGCAAGATGGTCTCGGTGCTCACCCTGACCATCGTCTTCCCGATCGCCCTCGCGCTGATGATGAAGGGCGACATCTATCATTTCATTCTCGGCATGTTCATCGCGCCGTTCATGCTCGTCGTCATGAAGATGGCGGAGCTGGTGCGCACCGTGCTCTTCACGGCGATCAGCGAGGAGAAGCGCTCGACGCGTCTGGCGCAGCGCTTCGACCGGGCGCTGAACACCATGCCGCACGGGCTCCTGATGCTGAACAACGAAGAGCGCGTCGTCGTCAGCAATGCACAGGCCGCCGAAATGCTGGGCTTCCGGTCTTCCGAGCAGATGCTCGGGCGCACGTTGAAATCGCTGCTGATGCGGGGCGTGGCAAGTGGGCTGCTTTCCCAGCGCGACTATGCCTATGCGGAAGAGCATCTTTCGAAGGCCCTGCGCGAGGGGCGCGACCGCAAGGTGCTCCTGAGCATGACGAACGGGCGTCATTTCGAATTCGCGGCCCGCGAGGGGCACGACGAGGTGGGCGTCCTGACCTTCGAGGAGGTGACGAGCCGCGTCGAGGCGGAGGAGAAGATCCGCTTCATGGCCCGCTACGACAGCCTGACGAGCCTGCCCAACCGGGCCTATTTTCATGAAAAGGTCACCGAGGCGATGGCGGCGGGCGATCAGGATCGCCTGTGCGGCCTGGCCGTGCTCGATCTGGACGATTTCAAGAGCGTCAACGACACGCTCGGCCATCCCGTCGGCGACGGCCTCATCTATGCCATGGCGGAGCGCCTGTCGGCGTTCGGCAGCGACAATGTGCGGATCAGCCGCTTCGGCGGCGACGAGTTCATGATTTTCTTCAATCAGGTCGACAGCGAGGCCGCCTTCAGCGCGCAGTTCGACGAGATCTTCGGCGCGCTGCGGGGCGAGGTGGATGTGGCCGGCCACGCTATGCGCCTGCAGGCGAGCGGTGGCGCGGTCGTCGTGTCGGTGCGGGACGGCGATGTCGATTCGATGATCGTCAAGGCCGATCTCGCGCTCTACAAGGCGAAGGAACTCGGAAAGAACGGGTGGCGCCTGTTCGAGACGGAGATGGATGTCGCCTTCCGCAACCGGCAGATCATGAAAGCCGATCTCAGGAGCGCCATCGAGGCGCGCAATCTGCGGGTCGTCTACCAGCCGATCGTCGACGCCCGGACGATGCGGATCGCCAGCTGCGAGGCGCTTTGCCGCTGGGACCATCCCGAACTCGGCCTCGTCTCGCCGTCGGTCTTCATTCCCCTGGCGGAGGAGATGGGCCTGATCTCAGAGATCAGCTCCGTCGTCCTGGACGCGGCGTGCAAGGAGTGCGCGAAATGGCCGGAGCAGATCGGCGTTTCGGTCAATCTCTCCGCAAAGGACTTCCGCTCCAGCGATGTGGTGAACAAGGTCCGCTCCGCCCTCCAGGCGGCGGACATCTCGCCTAATCGTCTGGAGATCGAGGTGACCGAGACGGCGCTTCTCAACGACACAGAGGCGACGATCGCCTATATCCGCACGCTCAAGGGACTGGGCGTGCGCATTGCGCTCGACGACTTCGGTACGGGCTATTCCTCGTTGAGCTATCTGCACACCTTGCCGCTGGACAAGGTCAAGATCGACGGCAGCTTCGTCGCCAATCTCAAGGAAGGGCAGCGCTCGCTCTACCTTTTGCAGGGCGTCGTCGACCTGTCGCGCAAGCTGGGGCTGGCGGTGACGGTCGAGGGCGTCGAACGGTTCGACCAATTAAAGCTGCTCGAAAGCTTCGTGAAGCCGGACCTGCTCCAGGGCTTTCTGTTCGGGCCGGCGCTGACGGCCTCAGGCATCGAAACGATGGCAGAAATGAAACAGCCCGTCGTGACCAAGGCCCGGGCGGGCCGCAATCGCCTCAGCCTGTGAAGCAACCACCTGTTGCGTGGAAGCGCTTTTGTCCTTGATGAGTTCTCGCCGAAAACCTTTTGTTAAGGTTAATAAAATCTAAACAAGATACCTCTTAATTTCAGCTTTACAACGAGAGCGGGTGGTCTACGCTGTTGTGAAGAGAGGCATAAAATCGACGTGGGGCAATGCGGCAATGGTCACGAGTACTGGCCTGGTCGGGCTGAAATCCGACGCGCGTGGGGTCGTGAGTGGGGCAGAGAAGAAGGCTTCCGGTTTCGTAGACAGCGTCATGGCGCTTCTGGAACGGACCGAATACCGACGCTGCGACACCGGTGAAGATCGTGAGGCGATCTACAATCTTCGTTACAGGTCCTACCGCGCGCATGGGTTCGTTCCCGAATCCGAGCGACAGATCACCAAGGACGATCTGGACGATCTTCCGAACTGCTACAACTTTGGCGTCTATATCGACGGCCAGCTGGTGAGCACGGTGCGGCTTCATCAGATCGACCGGGAGAATCCGCTCGGTCCGGTCACCAAGGGATTCGGCGATGTAATGACGCCGCTGATCGAGCGGGGGGAGAGCTGCATCAACCCCAGCATGCTGGCGGCCGACCCGGAGCTGGCGCGTGAATACCGGACGCTTCCCTACATCACGTTGCGGCTGGTGATCGTCGCCTACGAGTATTTCCGCTCGACCTATTGCGCCTGTCTCATCCGCCAGGAGCACACGGCCTTCTACAGCCGGATCTTCGGCGCGCGGCAGATGAGCCCGGAGAGGGTTTACCCGCCGATCAGCGTCCCCTTGATGCTGTTCGGCGGTGTTTGCGCCAAGGAGTTCGGACCCATCGTCGAGCGGTTTCCCTTCTTCCTTTCGAACCGGGCCGAGCAGCGTCTGCTGTTCGAGCGGCCGGCCAGCGGAGAAGCGGCGTCGCTGACGGTCTTGCCGACGGCCAAGTATCTGCTCAGTGCGGCTTAGAGCGCCAGCCGAGCGTGGGCCTTCTTGTCGCCCGTGGGTTGGCAGGCTATCGATGAGAGATGAGCGCCAAGAAGGACATCGTTGCAACCGTCGTTTGGGCGGCTGAGCTCACTGAAGAAGAGCTCGACCGCGCACGGCGTGGCCTGACCGAGCGCTTCTTCTCGAAGGGTAGCTACATCTGCCATCGCGGCGACCGGCTCGACCACTGGACCGGCGTGATCGAGGGGCTGATCAAGATCAGCGCCATCTCTGCCGCCGGCAAGGCCATGACCTTTGCCGGGGTGACGGATGGTGGCTGGTTCGGCGAGGGGTCGGTCCTCAAGAACGAACGCCGCAAATACGATGTCGTGGCGATCCGCGACACGCGCCTTGCCATGTTGTCGCGCGGCGCCTTCATGTGGCTGTTCGACAACAGCACCGGTTTCAACCGGTTCCTGGTCCGGCAGCTGAACGAGCGCATGGGCCAGTTCATCGCCACCATCGAATACGACCGCATCCTGGATCCGAAGGCGCGGGTGGCGCGGAACCTGTCCTGGTTCTTCAATCGCGCCCTTTATCCGGCGGCAGGCAACGAGATCGAGATCAGCCAGGAGGAGCTCGGACTTCTTGCGGGCGTCTCCCGGCAAGTGGTCAACCGCAGCTTGCGCGACCTTGAGGAAGAGGGGCTGCTGAAGGCTGCGCACGGACGGATCACGATCGTCGATGCGGAAGCCTTGAGCCGCTACGGCTCGTGATGCGCCGGCTCGGGCAAAGAAGAGCAGCGCCACCCCATCGTCTGATACTTTGGTTGGAGAGGTTGGGACAAAGCCGTGAATTGTTGCGCAGCCCGGCATCCAGAAATGCTCAAGCACAACCCACCTGCATTATAAAGGCAAACTAGCGGCCTGTCTGTCAAGCGGCCTGTTGATTGCGCGTGGTTTTCATGAAAACCTCCACCCAATCAAGACTGTCCGGTTCGGGAGGAATCGGAAACAACGGTGGTAAACCGCCGAAAGCGGGAGGAAACGGCTTGGCGCAAAGCAGAGCGTCGACGGACACGTTTGCGAAATATCTGTTGCTCAATGCTGAGCGCTTTCGCGACCGCCCGGCCATGCGCTTCAAGGATTACGGCATCTGGCAAAGCTGGACCTGGGCCGAACAGCTCGACGAGGTGCGGGCCCTGGCGCTCGGCCTGCAATCGATCGGCCTCAAGCGCGGCGACAAGGTCGCCGTCATCGGCTCCAACCGGCCGCGGCTCTACTGGTCCTTTGCCGCGGTGCAGTCCCTGGGCGCGGTGCCGGTGCCCGTCTATGCCGATTCGGTGGCCGAGGAGATGGCCTATGTGCTCGACCACGCGGAGGTGAAGTTCGCCGTGGTCGAGGACCAGGAGCAGGTCGACAAGGTGCTGTCCGTCGCCGATCGCGTGCCGGCGCTGACCGAGCTGATCTACGACGAGCCGCGCGGCCTCAAGGACTACGATCACACACATCTTCATGCCTATCAGAGCGTGCGCGAAGCCGGCCTGAAGCGCTTTTCCGAAGACGCGGATGCGGGCCCGGCATGGCTCGCCGAGATCGAGAAAGGCAGGGGAGACGACCTCTCGGTCATCCTCTACACCTCCGGCACCACCGGGCGGCCCAAGGGCGTCATGCTTTCGCAGGACAATTTCGTCCGTTCGGCGATCAACGGGAACGCGTTCGACAAGCTCGACGAGAACGAGACCATCATCGCCTATCTGCCGCTTGCCTGGGTCGGCGACCACCTGTTCTCCTACGCGCAATCCTACACGGCGGGCTTCTGCGTCGCCTGTCCTGAGAGCGCCGAGACCATCAACGAGGATCGGCGCGAGATCGCGCCGACCTATTTCTTCGCGCCGCCGCGCGTGTTTGAGACCCTGCTGACCTCGATCATGGTGCGGATGGAGGATGCGGGGCGGCTGAAGAAGTGGATGTTCGACCATTTCCTCGCCCATGCCTCGAAGGTCGGCGAGCGCCTTCTGAACGGCGATGCCGTGGGGGCGTGGGACCGCCTGAAATACGCGATCGGCGAGTTCGCGGTCTATGGCCCGCTGAAGAACAGAATGGGACTGTCGCGCATGCGCGTCGGCTACACGGCCGGCGAGGCGATCGGCCCGGAGCTGTTCAGCTTCTACCGGTCTCTCGGCCTCAATCTCAAGCAGCTCTACGGCCAGACCGAGGCGACCGTCTACATCACCGCCCAGGCCGACGGGAAGATCCGCCCCGACACGGTGGGCCTGCCTTCGCCAGAAGTGGAGATCAAGATCGCCGATACCGGCGAGGTGATGTACCGCTCGCCGGGCGTCTTCGTGGGTTACTACAAGAACGCGGAGGCGACGCGCGAGACGAAGACCGAGGATGGCTGGGTGCACACCGGCGATGCCGGCTTCTTCGACAAGGACGGGCAGCTCAAGATCATCGATCGCGCCAAGGATGTGGGCAAGCTTTCGTCCGGGGCGCTGTTCGCCCCCAAATACATCGAGAACACCCTCAAGTTCTTCCCCGACATCAAGGAGGCGGTGGCCTTCGGCCATGGCCGCGAGTTCTGCGCCGCCTTCATCAACATCGACCTCGCCGCGGTCGGCAGTTGGGCGGAACGCAACAACATCGCCTATGCCTCCTATCAGGAGCTGGCGAACCATCCGCGCGTCTACGAGACCATCGCCGCGCATGTCGACGAGGCCAACCGCCGGCTGTCGCGCGAGCCGCTGATGGCCGCCTCGCAGATCAAGCGGTTCCTGGTCCTCCACAAGGAGCTCGACGCCGACGACGGCGAGCTGACGCGGACGCAGAAGGTGCGCCGCAACTTCATCGCCGAACGGTATGGCGAGTTGATCGAAGCGCTGTATGACGGCTCGTCGGAGAAGTCCGTCGAGACGCAGGTGACCTATGAGGACGGCCGCAAGGGCGTCATCCGCGCCACCGTCAGGATCGTCGATGCCAAGGTGCACGACGTTCCGGCCGAAATCATGCGGGAGGCAGCCGAATGAACCCGCGTCCGGACCACACGCAGCTCGTCGCGCCCGAAGACGGCATCGCCAAGGGAGACGTGCTGCTCGACGTGCGCAACGTCTCGCTCTCCTTCGGCGGCGTCAAGGCGATCACCGACATATCGCTGAACGTGCTGAAGGGGGAGATCCGCGCCATCATCGGCCCCAACGGCGCCGGCAAGACCTCGATGCTCAACGTCATCAACGGCTTCTACACGCCCCAGCAGGGAACGATCGTCTTTCGCGGCAAGGAGCGTCGTTCGATGAAGCCGCACGAGGCCGTGGGGCAGGGGATCGCCCGCACCTTCCAGAACGTCGCCCTGTTCAAGGGCATGTCGACGCTCGACAACATCATGGCCGGTCGCTCGGTCATGATGAAGCGCAACATCGGCTGGCAGATGCTGTGGCACGGCCCGGCGCTGCGCGAGGAAATCGAGCATCGCGAGAAGGTGGAGGAGATCATCGATTTCCTGGAGATCCAGCACATCCGGCGCACGCCGGTGGGCAAGCTGCCCTACGGCCTGCAAAAGCGGGTCGAGCTCGGCCGGGCGCTCGCCATGGAGCCGAGCCTCCTTCTTCTCGACGAGCCGATGGCCGGCATGAACCTCGAGGAAAAGGAGGACATGAGCCGGTTCATCATCGACGTGAATCAGCAGCGGGGAACGACCATCGCGCTGATCGAGCACGACATGGGCGTGGTGATGGATCTGTCCGACCGGGTGGTCGTGCTCGACTACGGCAAGAAGATCGCCGACGGGCCGCCCGATGAGGTGAAGAACAGCCAGGACGTGATCGACGCCTATCTTGGCGTGCCTCACTAGACCTCGGCAGGGAGCGGGAAGCAGATGGACTTTCTCAACGGTATCCTGGTGAAACCCTTCGCCGACATGGCGGCGGCGCCCGACTTCCTGCTGCAGGTCTTGTGGGAGGGGCTCGTCGGGGGCGTCCTCTACGCGCTGATCGCGCTGGGCTTCGTCCTGATCTACAAATCCTCGCGCATCTTCAACTTCGCGCAGGGCATCATGGTCGTCTTCGCCGCGCTGACGCTGGTCGGCCTGCACGAGAGGGGCGTTCCGGCGCTGTTCGCCTTGCCGCTCACGCTGCTGGTGATGCTCGCCCTGGCGATGGCGATCGAGCGCGTGGTGCTGAGGCCTCTGGTGAACCAGCCCGACATCATCCTGTTCATGGCCACCATCGGCATCACCATGTTCCTGATCGGCTTCGGCGAGCTGATCTTCGGGGGCGAGAACAAGGTGATGATCACCCGGGAACTGATGATCCCGACGGACAGCTTCATCTTCGAGCCTTTCGGCGGCTTCGTGTCGATCGAGCAGAAGGATCTGACGGCGGTCGTCGGTGCGGTGTTCCTGGTGATCGGGCTCCTCGTCTTCCTCAACAAATCGAAGATCGGCCGGGCCATCCGGGCGCTCGGCGACGATCATCAGGCGGCGCTGTCGGTCGGCATCTCGCTGTCCACCATATGGGTGATCGTCTGGTTCATCGCCGGTGTCATCGCGCTTGCCACGGGCATCGTCTGGGGCGCGCGCGCCGGCGTGTCCTTCGCTCTCGAGGTCATCGCCTTCAAGGCATTGCCGGTGCTGATGCTGGGCGGGCTCGAAAGCGTCATGGGCGCGATCATCGGCGGGCTTGCCATCGGCATCCTCGAGAAGGTCTTCGAGATCTATTGGGGGCAGCCGCTTCTGGGCGGCAACACCGAAGCCTGGTTCGCCTACGTGCTGGCGCTGCTGGTGCTTCTCTTCCGCCCGCAGGGGCTGTTCGGCGAAAAAATCATCGAGCGGGTATGAACCATGGGTTTCCGGTCGGCGCGACTCACCCCCCTCTGCCCTGCCGGGCATCTCCCCCTCAAGGGGGGAGATCGGCTGACATGGAGGACGGCATTCAACCGCCGGCCTTGCAGAACGGATGGCGTGCCCGATGAAGGCCAATCTCCCTCCTTGAGGGGGAGATGGCCGGCAGGCCAGAGGGGGGTAACCCACCTCGCCACCACAGCATCCGGCTGGAGGAGATAGCCCGTGTTCTACCGCACTGCAGGCCAGTTCAAGACCAGCTACCAGGCCGACCATGCGCTGTTCCCCGTGCGCCAGGATGCCATCCTGCTCGCGGTGATCCTGGTTTTCGCCTTTGCGGTCTTTCCGCTGACGGCCAGCGAATTCACCTTTCGCGCGCTGCTCATCCCGGTGCTGATCTATTCCCTGGCCGCGCTCGGCCTCAACATCCTCACCGGCTATGCGGGGCAGTTGTCGCTGGGCACCGGCGCCTTCATGGGGGTCGGCGCCTATGCCTGCTACAAGCTCATCTCGATCTTCCCGGAGATGAACATCGTCGTGGCGATCGCCCTTTCGGGCTTCTTCTCCGCCACCGTCGGCGTGATCTTCGGCCTGCCCTCGCTCAGGATCAAAGGCTTCTACCTGGCGATCGCCACGCTGGCCGCTCAGTTCTTTCTGGTCTGGCTGTTCCAGAAATGGTCGTGGCTCTACAATTACAATGCCTCCGGCGCCATCCAGGTGCCGAACATCAATCTGTTCGGCGTCACCGTGGCCGGGCCGCGGGCCTCGGCGATCGTGCAGTATTATTTCGTGCTGTCGGTCGTCTGCGTGATGACCGTCTTTGCGATCAACATCACGCGTGGGCGCATCGGGCGCATGTGGAAAGCGGTGCGCGACATGGACATCGCCGCCGAACTCGTCGGCATCAACCTGATGCGCACGAAGCTGATGGCGTTTTTCGTCTCGTCCTATGTGGTCGGCATCGCCGGGGCGCTGTTCGTGTTCCTGTGGAGGGGGGCCGCCGAGGCCAACCTGTTCGATATCCCCCTCTCGTTCCGCGTGCTGTTCATCGCCATCATCGGCGGGTTGGGCTCGGTGCTGGGCAATTTCCTGGGGGCGATCCTGATCGTCGCCCTGCCGGTCATCATCAGCGCGGTGCCGAGGGCCCTGGGCCTGCCTCTCGACGCGGCGACGGTGGAGCATCTGAACATCATGATCATCGGTGCGCTCATCATCACCTTTCTCATCGTCGAGCCGCACGGCCTGGCGCGCTTCTGGGCGATGATCAGGGAGAAGCTCATATTGTGGCCATTCCCGCACTGATGAGAAGCAAAGGGGTATGCCCCCGGGAAAGGGCGGGTTCGCCCTTCCACCCGGAGGACAGAACAAGTGGAGGAAACAGCATGAAGACATTGCTCAAGACCGTGGTCCTGTCGTCGGTGCTGGCGCTCGGCGTCGGCATTGCCGTGCCGGCCGCAGCGCAGGACGATAGCATCTACATCCCGAACCTGGCCTACAGGACCGGGCCCTTCGCGGCCACCGGCACGCCGCTCATGAACGGCCAGCGCGACTACATCACGCTGCTCAACGAGCGCGACGGCGGCCTGAACGGCGTCAAGCTCCAGTATGACGAATGCGAGACGGGCTACAACACCGAGAAAGGCGTCGAGTGCTACGAGAAGACCAAGGCCAGGGCCGTGGTCACACAGCCCTGGTCGACCGGCATCACCCTGCAGGTGCTGCCGAAGTCGAATGTCGACAAGATTCCGATTCTGGCGCCCGGCTACGGTTTCTCGCCGATGTCCGACGGCAAGGTGTTCCAGTGGGCCTACAACCCGCCATCGTCCTATTGGGACGGCGCATCGATGATCCTGAAGCACATCTCCGACGGCAATCTCGACAGTCTCAACGGCAAGAAGATCGCTCTCCTGCATCTCGATCACCCCTATGGCAAGGAGCCCATTCCGCTGCTCGAGGCGCTCGCCGAGAAACATGGCTTCACGCTGCTGCCGATCCCGGTCGGTCTCACGGAAATGCAGAACCAGTCGGCCCAGTGGCTGCAGATCCGCCGCGAGCGACCGGATTTCGTGATCATGTGGGGCTGGGGCGCGATGAATGCGGGCGCCGTCACCGAAGCCGTCAAGACGAAGTATCCGATGAATCAGTTCCTCGGCATCTGGTGGTCGGGCCATGACGGCGACCTGAAGCTGGTGGGCGATGCCGGCAAAGGCTACCGCTCGATCTCGTGGAGCGTCCCGAATTCGGAGACGCCGCTGATGCAGGACATCAAGAAGCACGTCGTCGATGCCGGCAAGTCGCAGATCAGCCAGGCCGAAGGCGAGTTCGATTCCGTGTTCTACCAGCGCGGGCTGATGATCTCGATCATCCTGGTCGAGGGCATCAAGGCGGCGCAGGAGCACTTTGACGTGCGCGCGCCCAATCCGGACCAGCTGCGCTGGGGGTTGGAGAACATCAAGCTCGACGAGGCCCGCCTGAAGGAACTCGGAGCCGAAGGCATGCTGGTGCCGTTCAGCACCTCCTGTGCAGACCACACTGGCCACGGCGGCGGCTGGATGCTCGAATGGGACGGCGCGAAATTCGTGAAGGCGTCGGATATCCTGATGCCCGATCGCGCCGACATCGAACCTCTGGAGATGGAAAAGGCGAAGGAATATGCCGCGGCCAACGCTCCGTGGCCGATCAACGAAGAGTGCAAGATGTAGCACATGCGAGGCGTCGCCCCACGCTCGCACGGGCGTGGGGCGGCGGGTCCAAAAATGGAAGAAGGCGCAGCATGACGACAGCTCCGGCACAGGCCATCGACGCGGCAGAGACCATTCTCGAGGTCAACAACATCGAGGTGATCTACGATCACGTCATTCTGGTGCTCAAGGGCGTTTCGCTGTCCGTGCCGCGCGGCGGCATCACCGCGCTGCTCGGCGCCAACGGTGCCGGCAAGACCACGACATTGAAGGCGATCTCCAACCTGCTTCATGCGGAGCGGGGCGAGGTGACGAAGGGGTCGATCCTCTTCGAGGGAGCCGAGGTTCAGAACCTGTCGCCGAACGCGCTGGTGCGCCGTGGCTGCATCCAGGTGATGGAGGGGCGGCATTGTTTCGGCCACCTGTCCGTCGAAGACAACCTCTTGACCGGAGCGTTCACCAGGCGCGACGGGCAGGCCGCGATCCGCGAGGATCTCGACCTGGTGTACACCTATTTTCCGCGCCTCAAGGAACGGCGCAACTCGCAGGCCGGCTACACCTCCGGCGGCGAGCAGCAGATGACGGCGATCGGCCGGGCTCTGATGTCGCGGCCGAAGATGATCCTGCTCGACGAACCGTCGATGGGACTTGCTCCGCAACTCGTCGAGGAGATCTTCGAGATCGTCAAGCAGCTCAACGACGAGCAGGGCGTGTCGTTCCTGCTGGCCGAGCAGAACACCAATGTCGCCCTGCGCTACGCCAAATACGGCTATATCCTCGAGTCGGGCCGCATCGTGCTCGACGGCGAGGCCGGCGCCCTTCGCGAGAACGAGGATGTCAAGGAATTCTACCTGGGCGTCGGCGGCGAGGGGCGCCGCTCGTTCCGCAACGTGAAGCATTACAAGCGCCGCAAGCGCTGGCTTTCGTGATGCGGGCAGGCCAGGCGGAGCCGGACGGCACGCTGCGGAAGCCGCAAACCGATTGAAACGCCTGGACAGCCTCCAATGCGGCATTCCTGCCATTGCCCTTGCGCCATCTTTTCGCTATTCCCCAAGACCACTTGTATTCCCATGGGGTTTTTCTGATGGCAGACAATACGCCGGCCGGTCCGGCCGAAACGGGCGCGGAAATGGATTACGCCGAGCACGAGCGCACGTATAATCTTTTCCTGACCATCTCCAAATATTCGAGCCTGGTGGTCATCGCGATCCTGGTTGCGATGGCGTTCGGTTTTTTCACCTCTGCGGGCTTTTTCTCCAGCACCGTCCTTTTCATCCTCATCACGGCATTGGGCACCTGGCTGCTGCGCTGAGCAAGCGAGGCTGATGCGCGGGGCCGCGCCTTGCGGTCCCGAGGGGAGGACGGTCCAACCGAAAGGATGTTACGGTGGGGCAGAGCATATTTGTGCCTAAGGAAGTTGACGTTGCGGAAAGCCGCATAGCGGCGTCCCCGGACACGGTCAAACGGCTGACGGGCCTCGGTCTGGATGTGGTGGTCGAGGCGGGCGCCGGCTCGCGATCCCGTATCCTCGACGGGGAATTCGAAAAGGCCGGGGCCAGGATCGGCAAATCGTCAGATGCCGCCAAAGCCGACGTGATCCTCAAACTGCGCCGCCCCACATCGTCCGAGCTGAAATCCTATAAGAAGGGCGCGGTGGTCATCGCCACCATGGACCCTTACGGCAACGAAGCCGATGTGGCCGCCATGGCCGATGCGGGCGTCACGTCCTTCGCCATGGAATTCATGCCGCGCATCACGCGCGCCCAGTCGATGGACGTCCTGTCCTCGCAGGCCAATCTCGCCGGCTATCGCGCGGTGATCGATGCCGCCGCCGAGTATGACCGGGCGCTCCCGATGATGATGACGGCGGCCGGCACCGTGCCGGCGGCGAAGGTGTTCGTCATGGGGGCCGGCGTTGCCGGCCTGCAGGCCATCGCGACGGCGCGCCGCCTCGGCGCAGTCGTCACGGCAACGGATGTGCGCGCCGCCGCCGGCGAACAGGTGCAGTCGCTCGGCGCCAAATTCATCATGACCGACGCATTGAAGGACGCCTCCGGCGAGGGCGGTTATGCCCGTGAACTCACCGAGGACGAGAAGAAGGCGCAGGCCGAGCTCGTCGCGGACCACATCGCCAAGCAGGACATCGTCATCACCACGGCGCTCATCCCCGGGCGGCCCGCGCCGCGCCTCGTCACCGCCGACATGGTGAAGGCGATGAAGCCGGGCTCCGTCATCGTCGACCTGGCGGTCGAGCGCGGCGGCAATGTCGAGGGCGCGGTCGCCGGCCAGGTGGTCACCACCGCCAACGACGTGAAGATCATCGGTCATCTCAACGTGCCGGGCCGCGTCGCCGCTTCGGCCTCGCTGCTTTACGCCAAGAACCTCTACACCTTCCTCGAGACCATGATCGACAAGGAGAAGAAGGCGCTTGCCATCGACATGGACGACGAGCTGGTGAAGGCGACCATGCTCACCCATGGCGGCAAGGTGGTGCATGCCAATTTCGCCGATACGGCAAAGGCGGCCGCTCCCGGGAAAGCGCCGGCACGCAAGCCCGCCGCGAAGGCGGGCGGTGCGGCCGTGGCAAGGAAGCCGGCCGCCAAGGCGACCGGCGCCAAGGGCGCCGCAAAGAAACCTGCGGCAGCAAAATCGGGAGGAGAAGCCTGATGGAACAAACTGCTCTCGAAAAGGCGCTCGGTCAGCTCGACAGCGCCGTGGCGAGCGTGCGCGCCGCGATCGAAGGCATGCAGGCGGCCGAAGTGGCCGATGCGGCCGGCGCGCTGGCGCATGGCGCCTCGGGCGGCGCGATCGATCCCTTCGTGTTCCGGCTGGCGATCTTCGTGCTGGCGATCTTCGTCGGCTACTACGTGGTCTGGTCGGTCACCCCGGCGCTGCACACGCCGCTGATGTCGGTCACGAACGCGATTTCCTCGGTGATCGTCGTCGGGGCGCTGCTGGCCGTCGGCATCTCCGCCTCCGGGCTCGCCACCGGTTTCGGTTTCATCGCCCTGGTGCTGGCCTCGGTGAATATCTTCGGCGGGTTCCTCGTCACCAGCCGCATGCTCGCCATGTACAAGAAGAAGGACAAGTGACGTGAGCGCCAATCTTGCATCCTTCCTCTATCTCGTTTCCGGCGTCCTCTTCATCATGGCTCTGCGGGGCCTGTCGCATCCGACGACCAGCCGCAAGGGCAATCTCTACGGCATGGTGGGCATGGGCATCGCCATCGTCACGACGCTCGTCTATGCGACGCCGAACTTCGGCGGCTTCGTGCTCATCCTCGCCGGCATCGTCATCGGCGGCGGCGTCGGCGCGGTGATTGCCAAGCGGATCGCCATGACGGCCATGCCGCAACTGGTGGCCGCGTTCCACTCGCTGGTCGGTCTCGCCGCTGTGATGGTGGCGGCCGCCGCCATGTATGCACCGGAGAGTTTCGGCATCGGCACGGTGGGAGACATCCACGCCCAGGCGCTGGTTGAAATGTCCCTCGGTGTCGCCATCGGCGCAATCACCTTTACCGGCTCGGTCATCGCGTTCCTGAAACTCGACGGTCGCATGTCCGGCAAGCCGATCCTGCTGCCCATGCGCCACTTCGTGAACGCCGGGCTGGCGGCCTTGCTGGTGGTTCTGATCATCGCGCTGGTGACCACGCAGAGCTCGACCGTCTTCTGGCTGATCGTTCTCGCCTCGCTGGTTCTCGGCGTCCTGATCATCGTGCCGATCGGTGGTGCGGACATGCCCGTCGTGGTCTCGATGCTCAACTCCTATTCGGGGTGGGCGGCGGCCGGCATTGGCTTCACGCTCGGCAATCTGGCGCTGATCATCACCGGCGCCCTGGTCGGCTCCTCGGGTGCGATCCTGTCCTACATCATGTGCAAGGGCATGAACCGTTCCTTCATCTCCGTCATCCTCGGCGGCTTCGGCGGCGAGACGGCGGCGAGCAGCGACGACGGCATCGAGCGCACGATCAAGCAGGGCTCGGCGGACGATGCCGCCTACCTGATGCAGAACGCGCAGAAGGTGATCATCGTGCCGGGCTACGGCATGGCCGTCGCGCAGGCACAGCACGCCTTGCGCGAAATGGCCGACAAGCTGAAGGCCGCCGGCGTCGAGGTGAAGTATGCCATTCACCCGGTGGCGGGCCGCATGCCCGGACACATGAACGTCCTTCTGGCCGAAGCCCAGGTGCCTTACGATGAGGTGTTCGAGCTCGAGGACATCAATTCCGAGTTCGCGCAAGCCGACGTTGCCTATGTCATCGGCGCCAATGACGTGACCAACCCCGCCGCCCGCGACGACAAGTCGTCGCCGATCTACGGCATGCCGATCCTCGAGGTGGACAAGGCGCGCACCTGCCTGTTCGTCAAGCGGTCGCTCGGTTCCGGTTATGCCGGCATCGACAACACGCTGTTCTACAAGGACGGCACGATGATGCTTCTGGGCGATGCCAAGAAGATGACGGAAGACATCGTCAAGGCGATGGATCACTGAGTTCCAAGACAAGAGCCCGGCCATCAGCCGGGCTCTCTTTTTCTGGCGGGTCCGTGTTTACGGAGCGGTCGAACGCAGCTTGAATTCGCTGACGCCCAGGGCGACGTTGATGCCCGTCTGGCCCTGCACGCTGACCGGCTGAAGCATCAGGCTGTCACTTTTCCTGCTGACCAGGACATTGGCCCCGGCTCCGAAACCGGCGGAAACCTCTGCGCTGGCGCCGACGAAATCGCCGGCAAGAGCGCCGGGCGCATAGAGATCGAATGTCGGGGCGAGGACGAGCCACTGCATGACCGCCGGATCGGTGACGCCGATATCGAGGCCGAACTTGTTGACGACGCCGACATAGTTCTCCGGCGGGCGGTTCTCATCGGCAGGCTCGAATGTGCAGGCGAGTTCCTTGGAGGAGGCGACCACCGCGCCGGCACCGCCCTCGATCACGCAATCCAACACGCCGAGTTCGACCCGCTCCTGGGGGAGAGCGGGAATGGTCATCGAAGCAGTCAGGAGGGAGGCGAGGATGAGCGCATTTTTCATTGCTGAACTCCTTTCCGGTTCGGGTCCGGTTCGGGCCGATAACCCGTCAGGAGCAGCAAGGTTCCAGGTTTGCATGATCACGATCGCCGCGCACGCCGGCCCGGATCAGCCGTTCAGATGGCGGATGCGTTCGCGCGGAAAACGCAAAAATCAGCTCCGGGTCCGTGCCAGGCCGTCGCGCGCGGGACCGTAATCCGGGTCGAGCTGAAGCGCCCGCGCATAGGATTTCGCGGCCTTGGCGCTGTCGCCGCGTTTCTCGTAGACGAGCGCCTGGTTGGCCCAGCTCTCGGCGATCTTGTCGTCGAGGCGGATGGCGGTGTTGAAGTCGGTGAAGGCGTTTTCATCGTCGCCCTGGGCGAGATAGGAAAGGCCGCGGCCGTTGTAGCCGTAAGGGGTGTCGGGAGCCAGGGAGATGGCTGTGGCGAAGTCCTCGATCGCATACTGGTGCTGGCCGCTCGCCTGGTAGAGCAGGCCGCGCCGGTGATAGGCGCGCGGATCGGTGGTGTCGAGCTGAATGGCGCGTTCGAGATCGGCAAGAGCCTCGGTGCTGCGACCGGAAAGGCGGTAGATCTCCGCTCGGCCGATATAGGCCGTGTCATATTTGGGGTCGAGCGCGATCGCCTGGTTATAGTCGGCGAGCGCGCGGTCGTTCTGGCCCATGTAACGGTAGATGAGCGCGCGGTTCGCATAGGCGTTGTGCGAGCGCGGATTGAGCTCGATCGCCTTGTCAAAATCCTTCAGGGCCTCGGCATAACGTCCGGCCCTGCCATAGGCGCTGCCGCGCATGTTGTAGGCTTCCGGCTCGTTCGGCGTCCGCTGAATCACGGCGCTGAGGGAGGATATGTTCTCGGTCGAGCCCTGGGCCGTGTCTATCCGGGTGATATCGGTGGCTGGGCCGCTGGATTGGCAGGCGGCGAGCGCCAGGAGGGCGAGTGCGGCGAGGCCGTTCCTATAGGAGGAGGCGCGTGTGGTTCGGATCGAAGTCATCGTTTCTAATGCCACACCCCGCATGCCAAACCAAGCCATTGCTGTCCCCGTTCTGAAAATCATCGGATACGCCAAAAACGCGGCGCAATCCCTTGATCACACCGCGCTGGATAAAGACAGAAATCGTCGAAAGATAGGCGCTATCAGCGGGCTGCGACGCGGCCGCCGCCGACCAGTCCTTCGCGCTGGGCGCGCTTGCGGGCCAGCTTGCGCGCACGGCGCACGGCTTCGGCCTTTTCGCGGGCGCGCTTCTCGGACGGCTTCTCATAGTGCCCGCGCATCTTCATCTCGCGAAAAATGCCTTCGCGCTGCATCTTCTTCTTGAGCGCGCGAAGCGCCTGGTCAACATTGTTGTCGCGGACGAGTACCTGCACGTGGGCTTCCTGTCGAAGGTTGATCTTCAAAACGTTGAAATCTGCTTCTCCTTCACCCATGGGCAAAGGTTTCCTGGCCATGATCAGCCATGAATTGGGCCGGCTCATACCAGAACCGGCGGTCTTTGTCTAGGCTGAGGCGAATAAATTCGGGCTCCGGCGGCCCGGAAAAACCGGGCGCCGGTGCCTTCCTCACGTCTTGCTGATGGAGACACCGCCGTCGGCGAGGAGGGCCGTGCCGGTGGTGAAGCTCGATGCGTCGGAGGCCAGATAGAGCGCTGCCTGGGCGATCTCCTGCGGGCGCGCGATGCGTTTCAGTGCGTGGAAGCCTTCGACGAAGGCACGTTCTTCCGGTGTCCTGAAGGTTGCTGCCGGCGTGTCCGTGCCGCCCGGCAGCAGAGCGTTGACGCGGATGCCCTCGGCGCCGAGTTCGGCGGCCAGCGCCTGTGTCAGCCCGATCAGGCCTGCCTTGGTCGCGGCATAGGCGGCCATGCCGGGAATGCCGGCGGTGTGGCCGACGAAGCTGGATGTGAAGATCAGCGATCCCGAACCTCTTTTCTGCAGGGCGGGAACCTGATGTCTGGCGGCGAAGAAGGCGCCGGTGAGATTGGTTTCCATGACCGTGTGCCAGTCTTCCGCCGTGAGCTGCGCGAGCGGGGCCAGCGTGCCGACCACGCCGGCGTTGTTGAAGGCGATGTCGAGACCGCCGAAACGGCGTTCGGCAAGGTCGACCAAGGCCGCATGATGCGCCTCGTCGCGAACATCGCCGGCAACAGCGATCGCCTCGCCTCCGTCCGTTTCGATTTCACCGATCAGAGCTTCGAGCTCGATCCGGCGGCGCGCGGTGATCACCAGTTTCGCGCCCTGTGCGGCAAACAGCTTCGCAGCAGCCCGACCGATGCCCGAGCTCGCGCCTGAGACGATGGCGACCTTGCCGATCAATGAGAACATGTCCGGTTCCTTTCGATGTCCGTTGCGCCCGCTATGGCGGGTCGCCGAAAACTTTCAGACGGGGCTTGCGCAAGCCACCCGAAAGCTGACGAGGTGCAGCGGTCCGACATCTTGCGGTGCAGCGGTCCGGCATCTTGCATTGAGTGGCGGCGCTCGTTTCGGCGTGGAAAGCGGCCGCGCATGATCTCGAACCCATGGCGGAACCACCGTGGGGGGCGCCGCGTTTTCGCAAAAAGGATTGTCGCGATGCAGCCAGACCCGAAGAACCCCCCGAAAACTTCCCCGAAGCCGCCCAAGGACCAGGACGAAAAGCGCACTGCGCGCGAGAAGGAGCGTTACGACGCGCAGGAAGAGGCTCTGGAGGAAGGGCTGGAAGAGACGTTTCCGGCCAGCGACCCGGTCTCGGCGACCCAGATAACCCGCACGGGCGCCCCGGGCGAGTTTGCGACCAGGAAGGCCACCAGGCACCAGAAGAGCGATCACGAGCACGACGAGGAACTGGAGGAAGGACTCGAGAGCACGTTTCCGGCCAGCGACCCCGTTTCGGTGACCTCAACCAGTCATGCCGGAGCGCCGAAGCGGAACTAGTGGTGCGATCCCAACAGATCAACAGCTTGTGGGCTGACTTATCGAAACAGATGGTACCATCTGTTTCGGTCAGACCACGAGGCCGAGCCGAAGAAGGGTTAGCGCCATCGATTTCAGGATCGCGCCACGCGCCAGGCCGCGGCCGCGCCGAAGGCGGCGAGCGGAACGAAGCTGACGAAGGACCACCAGGCGACTTCCTGCATGGTTTCCAGCTTTGCGCCATCTTCCGCAAAGCCGGCCATGTTGGCGACGATGCCCGCCAGAGCGGCACCCAGCGCGAAGGCGATCTGCTGGGTGGTCGGCATGGCCGAGGAGGCGCTGTCGCGTTCGGCCTCCGGGGCGGCGGCAACGACCCGGCGGATGAGGAAGCCCCACAGCAGGCCGAACCCTGCGCCCTGAGCGAGGGAGAGCATCAACACCGCCCATACCGGCCCCTCGGCCATGGCCGGCCCCATCAAGGCGATCGCCAGCACGATCAGCAAGGCGCCGCTGCGCATCACCAGCCGTTCGCCGACCGCCCCGACGCCGGCAAAGACGATCGCGGTCGTGCTCCAGGCGACCGATTCGGCGGCGATGATGTATCCGGCAGTGAGCGCGGATATGCCGTGGATCCGGTTCAGCAGGAACGGCCCGTAGACCGTGAAGGACATGGCCGCCGTGCCCAGGGCGAGATTGGCGAGGAAGCCGGCGCCGACGAGGGTGCGGAGGTCGAAGGCGCGGGCCGGGAACATCCGGTTCGCGGCGCGGCTGCCGTCGCGCCGCAGGAAAAGACAGAAGAACAAGCCGCCGGCGATCACCAGCGGGAGGGAGGTCCCGGGCGTGACGTAGATACCCGCGGCCGCCACGGACAGAACGGCCGCCGACAAAAGGACCAGCCGCACCACCGGGAAGCGTTGACCGGCGGCGGTGACGCGCTCGCCGGGGCGCATGAAGGCGGGCACCATGACCGAAAGCAGGAGGGCCTGGAAGGCGAACACCCAGAAGCCCCAGCGCCACAGGCCGATATCGGCGAAGAAGCCGCCGATCGGAGGCCCGCAGAAGGCCGATGCGCCCCAGATCGCCGACATCAATGCGATAAGCCGCGGCCACATGTCCTTGGGGAACAGACGCTGGATGGCCACATAGGTCAGCGCCACGAGGAGACCGCCGCCGACGCCCTGGCCGAACCTGCCGGCCAGCATGACGATCATGTCGGGCGCCAGCGCGCTGATCGCGCAGCCTGCGGTGTAGATGAGCGCGGCGAGCACGAAGGCGCGCCTCAGGCCCGTCGCCGCGGCCGTCAGGGATGCTGCCGCTCCCGACAGGATCGAGCCCAGCAGATAGAGCGAGAGCGTCCAACTCACGAGGCGGTCGCCGCCGATCTCCGCCACCGCGGCCGGCATCGCCGTGGCGACGAGCAGAGTATCGGCCGCATGCAGCCAGATGCCCAGGCACAGGAGGGCGAACTGTCCGAGCTGGCCCGTTCTGATTATGGCGGACCAGCCGGCATTGCCGAGCGGGGCGTGCGTGTTCGTGTCGGTCATGATGTGAGCCTCGTTTGGCCGCGAAAGCCGGTGCGCCGTCAGGCCGGCCTGTTGGTCTCTATGCGATATGCGCAGCGCCGGGCGCCGGCGAGGAGGTGATCCGTGCGGGTAACGCGTGTCTGCGGCCCGAGAACCGTGCGGAAAATGTTGAGTTCGGAACGGCAAAATCCCTGGCAGGCGTGTGCGGCCGCGCAGATGGGGCAATGATCCTCGATCAGCAGGAAGGCACCGTCATCCAGTTTCTCGACCGAGGCCATATACCCCTCTTTCGCGCGCAGACGGGCGAGGGTGGTGACGCGAGCCTCGAGGCTCCGCTCGGTCTCGAGCGCCTGCGCGTAGACCGTTTCCATGGTCTGTTCGCGCTGGCCGATCAGCCGGTTCAGCCCATCCTCGCCGAAGATGCGCCGGATCGAGGAAATCAGTTCGAGAGTGAGCTGGGAGTGGCTGTCGGGAAACCGCGCGTGCCCCTTGGCCGACAGGCGCCAGACGCGCTCTGGGCGCCCCGGGCCGCGAACCTCCTCCTGATAGCGAACGAGCTGCGCTGCTTCGAGCCGGGCAAGCTGCTTGCGCACCGCGACGGGCGATATTCCGAGCAGATGGGCGAGCCGCTGCGCCGTCATCGCCCCCTTGGTCTTGAGACTGAAAAGGACGCGCTCGTCCGCCGTTTCGGGCAGGGCTTCCTCGTGTTCGGCGGAAATGACAGTGACCATGGCGAATCTCCCAAGAGCCAATTAAATAACTCTTTTGTTTCTTTATTGTCAACGCATCTTGCCAGTCGCCGCGGCGCGTGGCATCCCTCCTCCGGTGGGGGTGTAAAGCGTGATTCACTATCGTGACCCATCCAATGCGCGTGCCTACCAAAGCGCCTTTTGCTGAAGGCGGTGTCATTCCCGCATCAGTCCGCGAGGCGCTTCTCCAGAACCACGGGAATTTCGTTCTGGCCTATTCCGTGGCGTTCCAGCCGCGCATGTACCGGTTCGGCGACGAACGCGGCTTCATCGCCTATCGGAAAGTCGGCAAGACCGCCTTTGCGCTTGCCGATCCGCTGGCGCCGCAAGAGCGCTGGCCGTCATTGCTCGATGAATTTGTGGCGCAGAAGAAGGACGTCACCTTCTGGCAGGTCTCGCGGCCAATGGCGCAGTTGCTGACGTCGCGGGGGTTCTTCGTCAACGCACTGGGCATCGAGAACTTCATCGATCTTGCCGATTTCAGTTTCGATGGCCCCAAGCGGCGCAGCTTCCGCACGGCCGTCAACCGCTTCACGCGCACCGGTCACTCGGTCGCCGAGATACCGCTCGCGACTCTCGATCCCGAGCAGGTGGAGGCGGTTTCTGTCGGCTGGCGGAAGACACGCACGACGAAGCGGCGGGAGCTTTCCTTTCTCGTCCGCCCGATCCAACTGACCGACGAGAAGGGCGTGCGCAAATTCTTCATTCTCGATTCTGCCGGGAAGCCGGTCGCGCTGGCGTTTTTCGATCCTCTTTATGAAAACGGCAAGCTGATCGGCTATCTCTCGGCGACGCGCCGCTGGCTGCCGGACGTCGATCCTCTGGCGGCTTATTTCCTCGTGCGGCATGCGGTCGAGACCTTTCAGTCCGAGGGCGTGCCGCGGGTCTATTTCGGCCTGATGCCGTTTCATCGGATCGAGGACAAGGAATTCAACAAGGATTGGCTGACCCGCAGGGCCTTCCGCTTCATCTACACGAATCCGCTCGCGCAGCGCTTCATCTACCCCACGCAATCGCTCGCCAAGCACAAGGAAAGCTACGGCGGAGAAACGCGTGAGACGTGGTGCGCGATGAACACCACACCTTCCTTGCCCCGGCTTTTGAAGCTCGTCCGCGCTTGCGGCATCGTTTAGGGTGCCATGCATCCTTTTGGATGCATAAAGGACGCTGTAGGTCCTTCCACTCTGCGCACCGGCCCTCAGCCCTCCTTGGAGCGGTCCGGCATGGCCAGCGTCAGCCAATGGGCTGTGAGCGCGGGCTTTAACGAATTCTCGATCTCGACCGTCACGTCATAATTGACTTCGACGATGCCCGAGGGGCGCACGTTCAGATTGGCGAGCACGAAACGCGCACGAATCCGCGCGCCGCACCGCACCGGTGCCAGGAAACGGATGCGCTCGAAGCCGAAATTGACGCCCATGCTCGAACCCTCGAGCAGCGGGACCGCCTCGAAGACCATGGTCGACAGAAGGGAGAGCGAGAGGAAGCCGTGCGCGATCGTGCTGCCGTAGGGGGTCTCGCGCGCGGCGCGTTCAGGATCCGTGTGAATGAACTGATGGTCGTCGGTCGCGGCGGCGAACTGATCGATCATCTCCTGGGAGACGACACGCCAGTTGGACAGGCCGACTTCCTGGCCCACAAGCTCTTGGGCCTTCTCGATGCTGATGGTACCGGCGCTCAACGCGAACTCCAATGCTGCAATGCGAATTGCGCAAGGACGGGCCGAGAACGCCGGCGCGCCTGCGCGCCGGGCACAGATACCGTTTTGTGCGCGCATTGTCACGCATTGCACGGCGCGGGTCGGACGTGCGGCAATCAGGAGCGGCCGGACGGCGCGTCAATTCCCGCAGCATGATCGAGCTCACGCTCCAGCCGGGCCTCCTCTTCCGCCTTGGGCGTCATGAAGCGGCCGAGCAGCAGATAGGCGACGGGGGTCAGGAACAGGGTCGACAGCGCGGCGAGGCCGAGACCGCCGACGATGATCCAGCCTAGCGCGATGCGTGCCTCGGCGCCGGCCCCGCTTGCCAGAACGAGCGGTATGCCGCCCACCACGGTGCAGATCATCGTCATCGCCACCGGGCGCAGGCGGATCAGGGAAGCCTGCTCGATCGCCTCGCGCACGCCCAGCCCGCGGTCGCGCAACTGATTGGCGAACTCGACGATCAGGATGCCGTTCTTGGCCATGATGCCGACCAGGAGGACGAGGCCGATCTGGCTGTAGACGTTGAGGCTGGTGCCGGTCGCCAGCATGGCGAAGACCGCGCAGGCAAGGCCGAGCGGCACCGTTGCCATGATGATCAGGGCACTGACGAAGCTCTCGAACTGTGCCGCCAGAACCAGCAGGATGATCACCACAGCAAAGCCGAAAATGGTGCGCATGGAACCGGAGGTCTCTCCCAGCGTCGCGGTTTCGGCAAGCGGAATGATGCGGGTGCCGGGTTTCAGGATGGGCGCTGCGATCTCCTGCGCGCGCGCATAGGCTTCGCTCAGGGCGACGCCGGGCGCCAGCGCGGCGCTGATGCTGACGGATCGCAACTGGCCTTCGCGGGTCAGCGAAGGCGGCACCGCCTCCTCCTTCAGCGTGGCGATCGCCGAAAGCGGCACGAAGCGGCCGTCGCCGGCCTTGATGAAGATGTTCTCCATGTCGGTCGGGTCGTTGACCGGATTGGTGGTGGAGACCAGCTTCACGTCGACGCTTCGGTCATCGATGAAGACGGAGCCGATCTTGCGTCCATCCAGCATGGCCTGGATGGTGTTGCCGAGCCCGTCGATCTCGATGCCGAGGTCGAAGGCACGTTCACGATTGATGGCGATGGAGAGCTGCGGCTGCGTCGTGTCGTTGGAAAGGCGGGCCTGGCGGAAGTGCCCGTCCTTTTCCATTTCGGCGACGATCCTGGCGGCGATGTCGTTGAGCGTGGTGTAATTGCTGCCGGCCACCGCGAATTGCAGCCCGCTGCCCGAACCGCGGATGCCGAGGCTGTTCGGCTGGAAGACGAAGGCGCGGACACCGGGCACGGAACTGGTGCGCTGGGACAATTCGGCGACGATTTCCTGTTGGGTGCGCGCACGGTTTTCCCATGGGGCAAGGCGCAGGACGAGAAAGCCGCTGTTGCTCGAGCCGCCCTGTCCGGCGAGGGAGAAGGTGCTGAGCACCTCGCCGCTTTCGCGCATGGGCTGGATGAGCGTCTCGATCCGGCGCATCTGCTCGGCGAAATAGTCGAGGCTGACACCTTGCGGGGCCGAGATGCGCATGAAGGCGATCGAGCGGTCCTCCGTCGGTGTCACCTCGGACTTGATCGTGCCGAACAGCCCATAGGCGGCTCCGGCGAACAAGGCCGATACCAGAATGACGACAAGGGGAGCGTCGAGGCAGGCGTGCAGCATTCGGCGGTAGATGACTTCGAACGCTCCGCCGATGCGCCCGAGCACGCCGCTCGAGTGATGTTCCTCGGTTCCCGAACGGGCCGACAGCATGCGCGACGCCAGCATGGGGCAAAGCGACAGAGCCACCAGAGATGACAGGAAGACGGAAATGGCAAGGACGAAGCCGAACTCCTTGAACAAGCCGCCGGCCTGGCCGGGCAGGAAGGAGATCGGCACGAAAACGGCGACCAGCGTCGCCGTGGTGGCGATGACGGCGAAGAACACCTCCTGCGTGCCGAGCACGGCGGCGGCGCGCCCCCCCATGCCCTCGTTGCGGCGGCGCACGATGTTCTCGAGCACGACGATCGCGTCGTCCACGACAAGGCCGGTGGCCAGCACCAGTGCAAGAAGCGTCAGGATGTTGATCGAGAAGCCGGTCAGGTAGATCGCGGCCAGCGTGCCGATCAGCGCGACGGGGATGGCAAGGCCTGGAATGATCGTGGCGCGGATGTCGCGCAGGAACAGATAGATGACGAGCAGAACCACGGTCACGGAGATGCCCAGCGCGATCTCCACCTCGTGGATGGCGCCGTTGATGAAGGTCGCATCGTCGCTGGTGACCTCGATGTCCATTCCCTCCGGCAGGATATCACGGACTTCCTCGACCGCTTTCCGCACGCCCGACGAGATGTCGAGCGTGTTCGATTGCGCCTGGCGGACGATGCCCAGCCCGATGCCGTTGCGGCCGTTGGCGCGCAGCTGGCTTTCGCCGATATCCGGACCGAGCGTCACCGTCGCCACGTCGCTGAGGCGCACGTGGTTCTTGAGGTAGATCGCCTCGAATTCCTCGGGAGTGGTGACGGCGGCCGTCGCCCGCACCGTCAGATCCTGCGTGCTGCTGGTCAGCGATCCGGCAGGCGTGTCGAAGGCGACCGAAGACAGGGCTTTCGACACGTCGGCCACGGTCAGGCCCAAGCCTGCGAGCTTGGTCTGGTCGATGTCGACACGGAAGATCTTGGCTCGGTCGCCATAGACCTGGACGTCGGCCACGCCCGGGACGGAAGCGAAGGCATCTACGATCTCGTCTTCGACGAGAACGGTCATGTCCTGAATGGACATCCGGTCCGAGGTCAGGGCCAGCCTTATGACCGGTTGCGCGTTGCTGTCGGCCTTCACGATCCGCGGAACGTCGGCGTCCTCTGGAAGGCTGTTCTGGATGCGGCTCACGGCGTCGCGCAGATCCGAGGCGGCCGCGTCGAGATCGACGCTGTCGCTGAACTCGACGGTCACCCGGCTGCGGCCATAGGAGGAATTCGAGGAGATCGCCGCCACACCCGATACGCGGGCCACCGCGCCTTCGATGATGGCCGTGACCTCCCGGTCCATGGTTTCCGCGGAGGCGCCGGAAAAGTCCGTGGAGACGGTGATCACCGGCCGGTCGACATCCGGCAACTCGCGCACCTCGATGCCGAACAGCGCGGCAAGGCCCGCAACCGCGATCAGCGTGTTGAAGACAAAGGCAAGGATCGGACGGCGGACGAAGATCGCCGTCAGGCCGCTCTGCGCATTGTGAATCCGGTCCTTCACGAAGCGCTCCCCTCGGCCCTCACGACGCGGGAACCGCTGGATGTGGGGGCGCCGGCCGCCTCCACCGGAACGCCCTCGCGGACGTTGTGGATGCCTTGCGTCACCACGAGGTCGCCGTCGGAGAACTCGGCGTCGACGAGGACGCTGTCGGCATTGCGCTGGATGATGCGCACCGGCTTTTGCCGCGCCGTGCCGTTTTCGACGACCCATACATAGGGCCCGTCCGAGCTCCACTGGATGGCCAGCGGATCGATGGCCGGGTACGTCTCGCCGGGAAAGCGCATGGAGATGTTGAAAGCCATGCCGGCGCGCAGCCGGTTGTCGGGATTTTCGATCTGGCCCTCGACCCGAAGGGTGCGGCTTTCCGGGTCGATCCGATTGTCGACGGCAGTGATCTCGCCCTGGTGCTGCGACGAGGCCCTGGCCACGGAGGTTGCCGCCAGCGGCGATCCGATCTCGACCAGGTCCGCGTAACGTTCGGGAATCCAGAAATCTACCAGGATGCGCGACCGGTCGTCGATCGTCGCGATTTCCGTGCTGCTGGTAACGTAGCTTCCCGCCGAGATCGGCAGGATGCCGACCGTGCCGTCGATCGGGGCGGTGATGGAGCGGCGCTCCAGCGCCAGCTCGGCCTCGCGCCTGGCGAGTTCGGCATTCCTCAGCGCCAGTTCGGCCTCGTTCTGCTGCGCCACCGTGACTGTGTTGGTGGTGCGAAGGGCCATGATGCGGTCGAGCTTGGTCCTGGCATCGTCGAGCGCGATGATGGCGCGGTCGACGGCGATTTCCTCAGACTCGGAATCGAGTTTGGCGATCAGATCGCCTTTCTTGACCTCGATGCCCGACGTGACGGCGATCTCGCGAAGGGTTCCCGATGTCAGCGGGTTGACCACCACCGAGCGCAGGGCGCGGCCGGTGCCGATGGCCGTGAGACGGTCGTTTATCGTCGAAAAGCTGATGGGAGCGGTGACGACGGGGCCCGACGCTCCGGCGCGCGGGCCGCGGCGCTGTCCTTCGGCAGGCGCTCCTTCGGTGCTTGCCACGGTCTGCCTGGCAAGGCCGATGCGGGCCAGAAAGGCGTTGGAGCCCGGATAGTACCAAAGCCATGCGAGCGCTGCCGCGACAGCGAGAAGTAGGCAGAGGATCGCCTGTTTCCATAAAGACATGCACGCTCCGGCTTGTTGGATCACTGGTGTAAGGCGGTGCCGACAGCCGGTGAACCGAGCGCATCAGGCGATCGTCTTTATGCCAGCTTCGCTGGAGGTTTTCATCTGTTCTAGTATTAAATTATCGTAAGGTCATGCGCCACAAATGGATGTGGCGCATAGGTCTTGCACGCACAAACGGGACTCCGCCCGGCTGTCACGCACCGCCGGCGCAGGGGGAAGGCTTGCGCTCACGTGACCTTTGCACGTCTGTGAAATTCCGGGCGGTCCCACAGCTTTTCCCGCATGACCCGCTCAAGAACCGTTGCCGCATCCACCACATCGGCGTGGCGCAGATAGAGCGGCGTCATGCCGAACCGCAGGATGTCGGGGGCCCGGAAGTCGCCGATCACGTTTTCACGGATCAATGCCTGCATGATGGCATACCCTTCCGGGTGGCGGAAGGAGACCTGGCTGCCGCGCCGCTGGTGGTCCCGCGGCGTGACGAGCTCCAGCCCGGGGCAGCGCCGCTCCACTTCCGCAATGAAGAGATCGCACAGGGATTGGGACTTCGCACGCACGAGCTGCATGTCGACGCCCTCGAAGGCGTCGAGCGCCGCATCGATCGAGGAGAGCGAGAGAATGGGCGGAGTGCCGACCATCATGCGGGCAATGCCGCCCGCCGGCGTGTAGTCCGGCGTGAAGGCAAAGGGGGCCTGGTGGCCCATCCAGCCAGACAATGCCGGTCGCACATGCGGCAGGTGGGCTTGCGCCACATAGAGGAATGCCGGGGCGCCGGGCCCGCCGTTCAGGTATTTGTAACCACAGCCGATCGCGAAATCCGCCTTCGCCTCTTCAAGATGCACCGGAAACGCGCCGGCGCTGTGGCAGAGGTCCCAGACCGCCAGCGCGCCCCGTTCGTGCAGCCGTCTCGTGGTTTCGGCCATGTCGTAGCGCCAGCCGGTGCGGTAATCCACCTCGGTCAGGAGGGCGACCGCGACGGTCTCGTCGATGGCGTCGTGCATGTCGTCCGCCGTCGCGGTGCGCAGCTCGTAGCCCTGGCCGAGCAGGCGGGCGAGACCGTCAGCGATGTAGAGGTCCGTCGGGAAGTTGTTGCTGTCGGACAGGATGACGCGCCTTTCCGGGCGCAGCGAAAGCGCGGCGGACAGAATCTTGAACGCGTTGACGGACGTCGAATCTCCGACCGCCACCGTGTTTTCCGGCGCACCGACAAGGCGAGCGATCTTCGCGGCGACCCGCGCCGGCAGGTCGATCCAGTTGGCGTCGTTCCAGCCGCGCACCAGATGATCGCCCCATTCGTGCTCGACCACCTCGCGCATGCGCTCGCCGATGCCGGCAGGCATGGCGCCGAGACTGTTGCCGTCGAGATAGATCACGCCCTCAGGAAGACGGAACCGGGCGCGGAATTCCCGCAGCGGATCCTGCCGGTCTCGCTCATGCGCACTTGTCTCGTCCCGCATATCCTGATTTCTTCCTCCGTGCTCATTTGATCAAGATGGATTGTGCCGAAGAATTATATATATTGTGATGGATTATATGAAATCATGGGTCGGCACAATGGCTGATGATGGTGGGCGGAGGGTCGAGGCCGCCTTGACCGCTCTCAGGCGCGACATCGTGAGCGGCGTTCTGGCGCCCGATGCGCCGTTGCGCCTGATGGCTCTGTCGAAGCGATACGACATCGGCTACACCCCGCTTCGCGAGGCGCTGTCCCGCCTCGAGGCAACGGGGCTGGTGGTTCTGCAACCAAACCGCGGCTACCGGGTCGCCCCGGTTTCGCTGACGGAACTGGAGGATCTCGAACAGGCACGCAGCGTGGTCGAGACGGCGCTGCTCGAAGATGCGATCGCCTGTGGCGATCTCGCCTGGGAGAGCGGCATCGTGGCCGCGCATCACAAGCTCACCGGCGCGGCGAGGGCGCTGACTCGAGAGGGCCGTGCAATCGCCTATGGCGCCGCCGCGGTACCCCCACCCCTTACCCCTCCCCTCAAGGGGGAGGGGGACGATCGGGCGCACCCCCTGACTTCCCTCCCCCTTGAGGGGAGGGATCGAGGGTGGGGGTCGCAGGCGCAGCCTGCAAGAAAGATCCTAGGCGATTGCCCTGCCGGAGAGGGCAATGGCGTTGCAGCCTGGATGGAGGCGCACGACGCCTTCCATCAGGCGCTTTTGGCGGCCGCCCGCTCCTCCTGGCTGAAGTCGTTTCAGCGACAGGTCAGCGAGCAGTTGCGGCGCCACCACCAGGCGCTGCTGTTTCATCCCGGCATGGGGAAGCCGACCGGGGAGGGCGGCCACGACGCACGGACGCAAGAGCTGTTGCGACAGGCACTCGCCCTCGATCACCACACGCAACTGATGAATGCAGCCCTTGCCAGGGACACGCCGTCGGCGCTGAACCTCATGCGCGCGCATGTGCAGTTCACGTTGATGGTCTATCGCTCGGTCGCCGCGCAAGGGACGCCGGGGGAGGGAGGCGCCCATCGTTGAGACGGGCAGAGGCTTTCGTGTTTTCAGCAAGCGATAATGGGAGGATCGCATCGCGATGCCGGGATTCGTCGACACGTTCTTGAACGCGGATGTGCTCGTGCGCATCTTTCCCATGCTTCTCAGGGGTGTGGGCAACACGGTGCTGCTTGCGCTCACCACCATCATCCTGGGTGGCCTCGCCGGCGTGCTGATCTGCCTTGCCCGCCTTTACGCGCCCAAGCCGGTGCGGGTCCTGGCGGTGCTTCACGTCGACATCTTTCGCGCCTTGCCGATTCTCGTGGTGCTGGTGCTGATCTATTACGCGCTGCCCTTCGTCGGCATCAGGCTCAACGCCTTCACCTCGGCGACGATGGCGCTGGGGCTGGTTTTCTCGGCCTTCACCGCCGAGGTCTTCCGGGCCGGCATCCAGTCGATCCCGCCCGGGCAGACGGAAGCCGCCAAGGCGTTGGGCATGCCCTTCTGGGCGATCATCTACAAGGTGATCCTGCCGCAGGCGTTCCGGGTCGCTATTCCCCCGCACACGAGCAATTCCGTGGCGATCGCCAAGGACACCTCGCTGGCTTCCGTCGTGGCGATGCCGGACCTGCTCAAGCAGGCGACGGATGCGCAGGCGCTGACGGCAAACCCGACACCGCTGATCGCCGCCGCGGTGATGTATCTCATCGTCCTGTGGCCGCTGGTGCGGCTCGTCTCCTATCTGGAGGAGCGCTTCCGCACGGTCAGGCACTGACCGCACGCCTCTCCCGCACCCGTTCCGGGCTGGAGCCTGTCGCGAAGTTTTGAAAGGATGGTGGGCGTGACAGGGATTGAACCTGTGACCCCTACGATGTCAACGTAGTGCTCTCCCGCTGAGCTACACGCCCATCCGACGCGGGCATAGACCACATATTCGCAGTCGGCGTCAATAGAGGATTGAAGCGATTTTTCGCTTCCCAGCGAGCACGCGAAAACGGCCGCCGCGGGTCTCCCGCTTCAAGCCTAAGCAGCCTGCAGCAGCTTTTCCACCTCGTTCACCAGATCGCGCAGGTGAAAGGGCTTGGAAAGCACCTTCGCATCGCGTGGTGCGTTGGAATCGGGGTTGAGCGCAACGGCCGCGAAGCCGGTGATGAACATCACCTTCAGGTCGGGATCGATCTCGGTCGCGCGGCGCGCCAGTTCGATACCGTCCATCTCGGGCATGACGATATCGGTCAGAAGCAGAGAGAAAGGCTCCTCGCGCAACCGCTCATAGGCGCCTGCACCGTTGTCGAAGTCGACCACTTCGTACCCCGCCCGCTCAAGCGCCTTCACCAGAAAGCGCCGCATGTCATTGTCGTCTTCCGCCAGGAGAATCCGTGCCATCATGTCGTCCGAATTGTGCAAGAGCGGCCGTCCCGCAAACCGCATCACTGTGTTTAGCTATATGATTCTCACGTGGTAAATATCAAGTGAATCCCGCCATGCAAGAGCCGAATGCGGGCTGGACAGGGGCTGTCGCCGGTGGCAGGCTTCACAATGATGTCATGAGGCTGGAGGCGCCGACACGGATGAATGCGGTTGCGGACTTCGAGCAGGTTCCGGCCTTTGAGGTGCTTACACCGACCTCACAAACCGTTCCTTTCGTGTTCAATTCGCCTCACAGCGGGCGGCACTATCCTCACCGGTTTCTGGCGATGAGCCGCCTCGACGCGTCCATGATCCGGCGGTCCGAGGACTGTTATGTCGACGAGCTGTTCTCCGGCGTCGTCGGCTGCGGAGCCCCCCTGCTCACGGCCAATTTCCCACGCGCCTATCTCGACGTGAACCGCGAGCCGTGGGAGCTCGATCCGCGCATGTTCAGCGATCCGGTGCCGCCGTTCGCCAACATCCGCTCGCCGCGCGTGGCCGGTGGGCTGGGCACCGTCCCGAAACTGGTCGGCGAGGGGCTGGACATCTATTCGGGGCGCCTGCCCCTTTCGGAAGCGAGGTCGCGCATCGAGGCGATCTACATGCCCTATCACGACTGCCTGAAGCGCCTGCTGATCGATACGCACTGCGCCTTCGGCGTCGGCATCCTGATCGACTGCCACTCCATGCCGGCCGGCATCCGCTCCGGCGAGGGCGCGCTGCGGCCGGACTTCATCATCGGCGATCGTTTCGGCGTTTCGGCGTCTCCTGCCCTGACGGAATGCGTCATCGGGCTCTTATCGGCGCGCGGCTATTGCGTGATTCACAACAAGCCCTATGCCGGCGGGTTCATCACCGAACATTACGGCCGGCCGGCCCAGGGGCTGCATGCGGTGCAGATCGAGGTCAATCGCGGGCTCTACATGAACGAGCGCACACTGGAGAAGACAGCGGGTTTTCATGCCCTGATGGACGATCTCAGCGATTTTGCCCGCGAGCTGATGGTGATTGCGGGGCAGCATTTCGCTGACGTTCCGCTGGCCGCCGAATAACCGCGCGGAACTTGTTGCGCTGCAAAAAAAAAAGACCGCATCGCCTGGCGACGCGGTCTAAAGTCTAGGGAGGAAACGCCCAAAAGGGCATTAGGCAGAACAACTGCCCGATCAAAGTTTATGTTGCGCTGCACAATTGTCAAGCGCTTTACCGGTCATTCACCATTGCAAAGCCGGAGGGCTGTGGCAAAAGAGGCCGATTGCCGGACCGGCCGGATTTCGGCCGGCTGCCTGAGGAGATATCGATGACGATCACGCCGGCCCTGATGCGCCGCATTGCCGAGGCGGCTGCTGCGGAAACCCTGCCGCGGTTTCGCCGCCCGGCTCTGATCGACAACAAGCTGGCCTGCGGGTTCGACCCGGTAACGGAAGCCGACCGCGAAGCAGAACGCGTGATCAGGACCCTGATTGCCGAGGCCTATCCGGATCATGGCATCCATGGCGAGGAGTTCGGGCTCGAGCGGGAAGGGAGCGCCCACCGCTGGATCATCGATCCGATCGACGGCACGCGCGCCTTCATCTCCGGCCTTCCCCTGTGGGGAACCCTGGTGGGGCTGACGGTCGAGGGCCGTGCAGTGGCGGGCCTGATGTCCCAGCCCTTCACGGGCGAGCTGTTCTATGCCTGCGGCGAGGGCACCCACTATGAGGGCCCGGGCGGCAACCGGCGTCTTTCGGTGCGCGACACGACCGTCCTCTCGGATGCAACGCTCTGCACCACCACGCCGGCACTGTTCGATCCGCTGCGGCGCGCGGCCTACGACCGGGTGGAGGCGGGCGTGTGCCTGGCGCGCTATGGCACCGATTGCTACGCCTATGCCATGCTGGCGGCCGGTCAGGTGGACCTGGTGATCGAGGCGGGGCTGCAGCCATACGATATCGTCGCCCTCATTCCCGTCATCGAGCAGGCGGGCGGCATCATAACGACCTGGGCGGGCGGGCGCGCGGAAGGCGGTGGCGACATTCTTGCGGCAGCAACGCCGCAACTGCACGAACAGGCGATGGCGCTGCTGCGGTAGAGTTCACAGCCAGGGCTGGCCGTCATTGTCGGCAAAGGCCTCGAACGCAGCCAACACCTGCTCCCGATAAAAATCAGCCTCCTGCAGAAGTTCATGGCGGCCGCCGTCGATGGTCAGCAACGAGGCGCTGCGCAGGCGCCGAACGTAGCGCTCTATGGCAAGGGTCGAGACGACGCGTTCGCGGCCGGCCGCCAGGAACAGCGTTGGGATGTGGATTTCAGCCATGAAGGCCGGAGCGGTGACCGTTTCGATCGCCTTGAACATGGCGCGCGTCCAGGCGACGGTCGGGCCGTTGATGGCCAGGTCCGGCCTTTGCAGAACGACGGCCCGGTTGCGCTCGAAACGCTTCGCGTCGGTGCTGAGAGCGGCATCCGAAAAGAGCGGGGTCTTTCCGCGCCGGCTGCGCCCGGGCATGTAGAGCTTGCCCAGACCGATCGCATAGAGAAACCCGGCGAGCCGTTCCACCCAGCGGGCGGCGGCCGGCTTTGCGTAGAGGCCGAGCAGCGGTGCGCACAGAACCATCCTCCGCACCCGATTGGTCAGGTTGGGGGTGGCGAGCAGGGCGATCAGCGCACCGGTGGAATGGGCGAGGATGTAATAGGGACCGCGGCAGTCCGGCAGCACGACGGACTGGAAGAATGCGTCGAGGTCGCGAACATAGTCACTGAAGTTCTCGATGTAGCCGCGATCCGGATCGCGCAGCAGCCTGTCCGAGCCTCCTTGCCCGCGCCAGTCGAGAATCGCCGAGCCGTAACCGCGCCGGAGAAGATCCTGTGCCGTTTCCAGATATTTCTCGATGAACTCGTTGCGCCCCGGCAGGATGACGACCGTGCCTTTGCCGGAGGGGGTGGGCGCCGGCACGCGCGCATAGCGCAAACGGCAGCCGTCCGCCGTCTCGATCAGGCCGGCGTCTGTGCCCTTCGGGATCGGGTTCTCCGGAATCTCGACGAGAAGGTCGGCCATGCGGGGGTGACTGCCTCAGATGCGTTCAACGACGGCACGTGCCGAGTGATACTGGTGGACGCGCCGATAGGCAAGAATGAGCGGTCTCTGACAGACGAATGCCGGAAGCGGCACGAAGCCGCTTCCGGCGTAGCGCACCGGTGGAAGGGACGTTACATCCGGTGCGTTGGGTTAGGCAGGCCGTTTCGCCGCCAAACAACTGAGAAGAGCCTAACCGGGCGAAGCTGAACGCTGTCCGATGGTGCCGTTCATCCGGCGTTCATCTTGGTCCGGCCGGTCTTGAAGGCCTGTTTTGCAAGGCCCATATGATGTTTGCGGCCGCCAATCCGGGGTCGCTGGCCACGCAGGAAACGCCCTTGAGCGGGTTTCCGAGGAAAGGCCAAACGCAATGTTGCTCAACAGGAGAACAGACCCATGCGTCATGTTGATTTTTCGCCTCTGTATCGTTCGACTGTCGGTTTCGACCGGCTTTTCACGATGCTTGATTCCCTGGCTCAGCCCGATGGCGGCCAGACCTATCCGCCCTACAACATCGAGCGCACCGGCGAAGACGCCTACCGCATCTCGATGGCCGTCGCCGGCTTCGGCAACGATGACATCGCGATCGAGGCGCACCGCAATGTGCTGACGATCAAGGGCGAGAAGACCGCCGAAGAGAAAGGCGAAGGTGAGCTGCTCTATCGCGGCATCGCCGCGCGCAGCTTCGAGCGCCGTTTCCAGCTCGCCGACCATGTCGAGGTGACGGGCGCCAACCTCGAGAACGGTCTTCTGCACATCGACCTCAAGCGCAACATCCCCGAGGAGATGAAGCCGCGCCGCATCCCGATCGCATCGGTGAAGGGCGCGAAGAAGATCGAAGCCAAGGCCGAGTAACTCTCCGACAATAGGAGAAGTCGCGGCGGCGCCCTCAAAAAGGGCGCCGCTTTTTCTTTGTGGTCAGGCAAGCCGCATGCGGCGCGCCAGCAAGGCGTCGATGGAGATCCGGCCGGCACCCCTGACCACGAGATACAGCAGCAGGAACACCCAGAGCGTGCGCTGATCCCAGATCAGGCTGTCGGAGAAGCGGTCGAACCAGGCGCCTGCGGTTTCCGCACCGACCTTGTGGATGTTGATGTCCACATAGGACTGGACCAGGACGAAGCCGATCATGCCGAGCGCGGCGAGGCGCGTGAAAAGGCCGACGACGATGAGCAGCGGCAGGACGAACTCGGAATAGGTGCCGAGCCAGACGATCAGCCGCCAGGGAAAGAACGCCAGCGCAGCAACATCGCCTCCCGCAGCTTCGACCGCCGGCAGGACGATCTGGTAGTAAGCGCCGTCGGAAACCTCGAAGAATCCGGACAGGCCGGCTCCCACCTTGGTGCGGAACGAATTGAGGAAGTAGAAATAGAGAACCGCCAAAAAGGCGAAGCGGGCGGCGAGCCCCAGGAACCAGCCGTCGAGCAGCCGCTCGATCGTCGCGAAGACGCGGTGATGGGCCGAGGCGACGGTAGTTGCAGAACGAATCACGGCATCAGTCCTTTTTGCTAGTTCGGGGGCGGAAAACCGCTTCCGCTGAAGGCACCGCTTTCGATGGTGAGGCCGATGGCTTCGACGAGATCGAAGGAGGGATCCTGTTCCATCGCCAGCGAGGCGGCCTGGCGGAGCGGCGCTCCTTTTCGCAGGGCCTTGAAGAAGACCGGTTGCCCGCGGGCGAGCTTGCGAATCTCGACCCGCAGCAGGGGACGACTTATCAAGACGGCCTCGGGAATGCCGGCGTCGATCCTCCTGGGCATCGGGCCGGATCGGTGAGCAGTAAAGATCGTGTGGATTGCGTAGTCCGATTCGATGACGTGCATCGCCGGGTGTGGCGACAGCCGGATTTCGGCCAGCGCCTGGGGCGGCAGTGCCGCGAATTCGGCCGGGTCCAGCGGCGCCCGGTCGGCGGCGTGGTAGGCGTCGAGCCACGCCCGTTCAAGCCTGGCGACGTCCGGCAGATAGCGCAGATGCCGGATCGGGTCGAAATCGGCGAGGTGCTCGGCAAAGCCGCGTCCGTATTCGAGGACGAGCTTCGATGTCGGAGGATGCGCGCGGACGAAATCCCGGGCAATCATGCGGAAATTCTGTTCGCCCAGGATTTGCGTGACGATGGGATAGATCTCGGTCAGGGCCGTCACCAGGCTGTGGGTCACATTGTTGCGATAGACGTTGAAGCGCTTGACTGCAGCTTTTCCGCCCGGGCCTGCGACGCAGGAGGGTTGCGGGCGATCCGGGCTGAGGAGCGTCTGGCCGAAGGCCGCATCGTAAGCGGTTGGGGAAGGAGCCCGCCGGGGACGGTCAGCCGTGAAGCGCATGGGATCTTTCGCTTGCTGCCGAGGACAGGGAACGATCGAGGATGCGTTGGGCGGCGGCCGCTTCCGACTGTAGAACCGGCCAGTCGGGAACATCCGCATCCCATTCGACCAGCGTGTTTATGGGGCCGCATCTGGCGATGACCTCCTCATAAAGCGTCCACACCGGGTCGGCCACGGGGCGATCATGGCTGTCTATGAGCAGCGGTGCGCCCTCGTCGTCCTCTTGCTCGTCGTGGCCTGCAAGGTGAATTTCGCCAATGTGTTCCAGGGGGAAATCAGCGAGATACCCGGTGGCGCTGAAGCCGTGATTGGTGGCGGAGACGAAGACGTTGTTGACGTCGAGCAGCAGCCCGCACCCGGTCCGCGACACGATCTCGCGCAGGAAATCGGTCTCCTTCCAGGTGGATTCGGGGAAGATCACGTAAGTCGAGGGATTTTCCAAGAGCATCGGCCGGCGGATCGCCTCCTGGACCTGGTCGATGTGCTCGCACACCCGCTTCAGCGTCACATCGGTGTAAGGCAGGGGCAGCAGGTCGTTGTAGAACACGTCGTCATGGGTCGACCACGCAAGGTGCTCCGAAACCAGGAATGGCTCGTAGCGTTCGACGAGACCGGCGAAACGGGCGAGATGCTCGCGATCGAGCGGAGCAAGGCCCCCGATCGACATGCAGACGCCATGCAACGAGAGCGGCAGGATATCGCGCATTCTCGCGAGGGCTGCATGGGGAGCGCCGCCGGCGCCCATGTAGTTTTCCGCATGCACTTCGAGAAAACCGATCGAGGCCGATTGCCCGGCGATCGCCTCGATGTGTTGCGGCTTGAAGCTCGCGCCGGCACGACCGACGGGATCGAACGCCGGGAAACGGCCGTTGGATACGGTGGTTCTGGTGAAATCGCGTTTCATCATCGCGTCTCCCGGCATTCGGTAGGTCAGGACGGAAGATCGCGGTCGAGAGGCTCGGGCGAGCCCTGGCGGCCGTCCGGCAGGTCCATCGTCGTGCAGGTGCCGCCGTCGACGAACTTCCAGGCATTGCCCTGATAGTCGACCTTGGACGTGCCAGCGCAGGTGGTGCCGGGGCCGGCAGCACAGTCGTTCTGGCCTGCAAGGGAAACGCCGTAGCATTTTTCCTTGCCGGCCTTCATCGCTGCATCCACCTGTTCCTGGGAAAGGGGTGCGGCGGCGGCGCTGGAGGCAAGCGCTGTTGCAACCGCGCCCGCCAGATAGGCGAGGCTCAGCGTGGCTTTCGTAGACATGGATTTCTCCTCTCGAGGTCAGGTTGACGCCGGTCTTGCACCGACCCCGTCGTTCTCCCAGAGGTCGCGCTCACTTGGAAATCAAGCGCGCGCGAGGGAGGTTCACATGACCGTGAGAGGTTGCGTTACCGCCGCGCGGACAGCCTGTCGGCAAAGGCCTCGATTTCGGCCGCGCCGGTCGCGAAGCTGGTAACGAAACGATAGAGCCCTTCGCCCTGCGCCAGTTGACCGGCGAAGGAGAGCGGCGGATTCCAGGCGTGGAAGCGTGCGCCGCCGGCCTGCAAAGCCGCCGCGGTCTTCTCGTTCATCACCGCAAAGACCTCGTTTGCCTGCGGCCTCCAGGCGAGGCGGGCGGCATCGGACGCCTCCAGCGTCTCAGCGAGGATCTGCGCCATCGCATTCGAATGGCGGGCCAGCTGCAGCCAGAGGTCATCCTCGAAATAAGCCTCAAACTGCGCGGCGATAAAGCGGGACTTGGAAAAGAGGTGCGCCGCGCGCTTGCGCAGGAACGGCATGCCGCCGGCCTTGGCAGGATCGAGCACGATCACGGCTTCGGCGCACCAGCACCCGTTCTTCGTTCCGCCGAAGGAGACGATGTCGACGCCGCGCTTCCAGGTCATTTCCGCCGGTGTCGCGTCGAGCGCGACCAGGGCGTTGGCAAAGCGCGCGCCGTCGAGGTGAAGCGGGATGCCATGGTCGCGGCAGATGCGGCCGATCGCCTCGATCTGCTCGAGGGAGTACAGCGTGCCTATCTCCGTCGCCTGGGTGATGGAGGCCGCCATGGGCTGCCCCGCATGCACGAATTCCGCCGGATAGTGGCGGATGGCCGCATCGAGGGCATCGGGGGCGATGCGGCCGAGGTCACCTGCAACGCCCTTCAGCCGCCCTCCGCCCGTGAAATATTCGGGGGCGCCGCCCTCGTCTTCGATCGCGTGGGCTTCGGAATGGCAGAAGGCGACACCGCCCGGCCGGGAAGCCCAGGTGAGGGACAATGCATTGGCCGCCGTGCCGGTGCCGACGAAGAAGACGGCGACATCGCGTTCGAAGATCTCGCAGAAGGTCTGCTCGACCTGCTTGTCGAGATCGCTGCTCCCATAGGCCGAAGCATAGCCGGCGGCGTTTTTCACAAGCGCTTCGGCGATCTTCGTGTGCGCGCCGGCCCAATTGTCAGAGGCGAAATTCATGCTTTCATCCATTGCTGCGATGCTCTGCGAGTCCAAAATCCGCGGGTGACTTTGATCAGCAAGGCGCGGCGGCTGCAAGACCTGTCTGGGATGGTCGGGCTTCGGCGGTCGAAAGTTTCGCATGGTGGAGCCTTGACGAAACTTTCTTACGCATCGGACGCATAAAATTTGCATTTTCGTCTTGTGTCGCGGGCTGATTTCTGGCATTTGACTAAATAGGACAGCAGTGCTGTCTTATTTATTCGCGCAATGATGACCGAATATGCGTTACAATCGGCCGGTCTGGCCGTGGTAATGTGGCGGCTGAGCGGTGCGAGTTCGGCGGACCGGTAACGGCCGGAAAACAATCGTGTCCGTCAAGGACGCGCCGCCCAAGAAAAAGAAGCGCGCCGGAGCGGACCGGTCAAGCGTTCCTCCGGCTTCAAAAAAGGATATGCCGTGCCTGCACCCCGGATGGCCGAAGACAGCCGTCCGGAGACTGAACGACCGCCCTGGGCGACCTGCTCCGGGCAGAACATATAGAGGAAGTTGCGATGACGGAAATGACGCCATCTGTGTCGACAGGGTTCGAGCCCGCCGGGCAGGCAGGAACGGCGGCCGTCAAACGCACGAAAAATACCGCCACGGGCCTGCCGCCGGCGCAGGGTCTCTACGATCCGCGCAACGAGCGCGATTCCTGCGGCGTGGGCTTCGTCGCCCATATGAAGGGCAAGCGTTCGCACGGCATCGTGCAGGACGGCCTCGCCATGCTCGAGAACCTGACCCATCGCGGCGCGGTGGGCGCCGACCCGCTTGTCGGCGATGGCGCCGGCATGCTGATGCAGATCCCCGACCGGTTGTTCCGCGAGGAGTGGACCGCGCGCGGCGTGGAGCTTCCCGCGCAGGGGCATTACGGTGTCGGCCAGTTCTTCATGCCGCGCGACAGCGCGCTGCGCGCCCATATCGACGAGGTGATCGCCGAGGTGGTGCGCGCCGAAGGCCAGGAGGTGATCGGCTTCCGCGACGTCCCGGTCGACAATTCCTGCCTCTCCAAGGCCCCCGACATCGCGGCCTCCGAGCCGGTCCACCGGCAGGTCTTCATCGGGCGCGGCCCGGGCGTTGCCGACGAGGAGGATTTCGAGCGCCGTCTCTACATCCTGCGCAAGGTGATCTCGGGCAGGATCTACGAGGAGACCGGCGGCAAGGGCAACGGCTTCTACACCGTTTCCATGTCCTCGCGGACCATCGTCTACAAGGGCATGTTCCTCGCCTACCAGCTCGGCGCCTATTACAAGGATCTGAAGGATCCGCGCGTGGAATCGGCGGTGGCGCTCGTGCACCAGCGCTTCTCCACCAACACCTTCCCTTCCTGGGAGCTGGCGCATCCCTACCGCATGGTCGCGCACAATGGCGAGATCAACACTGTGCGCGGCAACGTCAACTGGATGGCGGCGCGCCAGGCCTCGGTGGATTCGGAGCTGTTCGGCAACGACATCTCCAAGCTGTGGCCGATCTCCTATGAGGGGCAGTCGGACACGGCCTGCTTCGACAATGCGCTGGAGTTCCTGCATCAGGGCGGCTACCCGCTCGTGCACGCGATGATGATGCTCATTCCGGAGGCCTGGGCCGGCAACCGGCTGATGAGCCCCGAGCGGCAGGCCTTTTACGAGTACCACGCGGCCCTGATGGAGCCCTGGGACGGCCCGGCGGCGGTGGCCTTCACCGACGGCCGGCAGATCGGCGCGACGCTCGACCGCAACGGCCTCAGGCCGGCGCGCTACGTGGTGACCGACGACGACCGCGTGATCATGGCTTCGGAGGCCGGCGCGCTGACCGTTCCCGAAGAGCGGATCGTCACCAAATGGCGCCTGCAGCCCGGCCGCATGCTGCTGATCGACTTCGCGGAGGGGCGCATCATCTCCGACGAGGAGGTGAAGGCGCAGGTGGCCGAGAAGCACCCCTTCCGCAAGTGGCTCGACAACACGCAGCTCATCCTGGAAGACCTGAAGCCGGTGGAGCCGCGCGCGCTGCGCCGCGATGTGGCGCTGCTCGATCTTCAGCAGGCTTTCGGCTACACCCAGGAAGACACGAAGATGCTGATGGCGCCCATGGCCACGACCGGCCAGGAGGGCATCGGCTCCATGGGCACGGACACGCCGATCTCGGCCATGTCCGACAAGGCGAAGCTGCTCTACACCTATTTCAAGCAGAACTTCGCGCAGGTCACCAACCCGCCGATCGACCCGATCCGCGAGGAGCTGGTGATGAGCCTCGTCTCCTTCATCGGCCCGCGTCCGAACATCTTCGATCTGGTCGGCAACTCGCGCCGCAAGCGGATGGAGGTACGCCAGCCGATCCTGACCAATGGCGATCTCGAGAAGATCCGCTCCATCGGCCACACGGAAGATCGCTTCGACACCAAGACCATTGACGTCACCTATGCTTCGGGCGAGGGCGCCGAGGGCATGCGCGGGGCGCTGGAACGCGTGTGCGAGCGTGCCGAGGCGGCGGTCGCGGGCGGCTACAACATCATCATCCTGTCGGATCGCCAGATCGGGCCGGACCGCATCGCGATCCCGATGCTGCTCGCCACGGCGGCGGTGCATCATCACCTGATCCGCAAGGGGCTGAGGACCGCGGTCGGCCTCGTGGTCGAATCGGGCGAGCCGCGCGAGGTGCATCATTTCTGCTGCCTGGCCGGTTTCGGTGCCGAGGCGATCAACCCCTATGTCGCCTTCGACACGCTGCTCGCCATGCATCGCGACAAGGCCTTCCCGCCGGAGGTCGACGCGCAGGAAGTGGTGAAGCGCTACATCAAGGCCATCGGCAAGGGCATCCTCAAGGTGATGTCGAAGATGGGCATCTCCACCTACCAGTCCTATTGCGGGGCGCAGATCTTCGACGCGGTGGGCCTGAAGAGCGATTTCATCGCGCAGTATTTCACCGGCACGGCGACGACGATCGAAGGCGTCGGGCTGGAAGAGATCGCGGCCGAGACGGTGGCACGCCACACCTCGGCCTTCAGCGACGATCCGCTGCTGCGCAACGCGCTGGAAGTGGGCGGCGAATACAATTTCCGCATGCGCGGCGAAGAGCACATCTGGTCGCCGGATGCGGTCGCCACGCTGCAGCATGCGGTGCGCGGCAAATCCTGGGAATCCTATCGCGACTTCACCAGGATGATCGACGGGCAGGCGGTGGACGCGAAGTCGATCCGCGGCCTCTTCTCGATCAAGACCGCGAAGGACACGAAGCGTCAGCCCGTGTCGCTGGAAGCGGTCGAGCCGGCGGCGGAGATCGTCAAGCGCTTCTCGACGGGCGCCATGTCCTTCGGCTCGATCAGCCGCGAGGCGCACACCACGCTGGCCCGCGCCATGAACGCTCTGGGCGGCAAGTCGAACACCGGCGAGGGCGGCGAGGAATCCGACCGCTATCTGCCGCTGCCCGACGGCTCGGCGAACCCCGAACGTTCGGCGATCAAGCAGGTCGCCAGCGGCCGCTTCGGCGTGACCGCGGAGTATCTCGTCAATTCCGACGTGATGCAGATCAAGGTGGCGCAGGGCGCCAAGCCCGGCGAAGGCGGTCAGCTTCCCGGCCATAAGGTGGACGCCACCATCGCCAAGGTGCGCCATTCCACGCAGGGTGTCGGCCTGATCTCGCCGCCGCCGCACCACGACATCTATTCGATCGAGGATCTGGCGCAGCTGATCTTCGACCTGAAGAATGTCAATCCGGACGCCGACGTCTCGGTGAAGCTGGTGTCGGAAGTGGGGGTCGGGACGGTGGCGGCGGGCGTCGCCAAGGCGCGTGCCGATCACATCACGATCGCCGGCTATGACGGCGGCACGGGCGCTTCGCCGCTGACCTCCATCAAGCATGCGGGCAGCCCCTGGGAGATGGGCCTTGCCGAAACGCACCAGACGCTGGTGCTAAACGGCCTGCGCTCGCGCGTCGCCCTGCAGGTCGACGGCGGCCTCAGGACCGGCCGCGACGTGATCGTGGGCGCGCTTCTGGGCGCCGACGAGTTCGGCTTCTCGACCGCGCCGCTGATCGCGGCCGGCTGCATCATGATGCGCAAGTGCCACCTGAACACCTGCCCGGTGGGCGTGGCCACGCAGGACCCGGTTCTGCGCAAGCGCTTCAAGGGCACGCCGGAGCACGTCATCAACTACTTCTTTTACGTCGCCGAAGAAGTGCGCCAGTATCTCGCCGAGATGGGATACACCAGGCTCGACGACGTCATCGGCCAGTCGGACCTTCTGGAGAAGAGCGCGCTGATCTCGCACTGGAAGTCGCGCGGGCTCGATTTCACGAAGATGTTCTACAAGCCGGATGCGCCGCGCAAGGCGATCCGCTGGACCGAGCGACAGAACCACCCGATCGACGATGTGCTCGACCGCAAGCTGATCGCGGGCGCCCAGCCGGCGCTCGAAAACCGCGAACCGGTGTCGCTCGACGTCGAGATCTGCAACACCGACCGCTCGGCGGGCGCGATGCTTTCGGGCGCGGTGGCCAAGCGCTACGGCCAGAAGGGCCTGAAGGAAGACACCATCGCCGTGCGCCTCACGGGTACGGCGGGCCAGTCCTTCGGCGCGTTCCTGGCGCGCGGCGTGTCGTTCGAGCTGATCGGCGATGCCAACGACTATGTCGGCAAGGGCCTTTCGGGCGGACGCATCGTGATCCGTCCGAACGAGAAGTCGCAGATCGTTGCCGAGAACTCGATCATCGTCGGCAACACCGTGCTTTACGGTGCGACCGAGGGCGAGTGCTACTTCCGCGGGGTGGCGGGCGAGCGTTTCGCCGTCCGCAACTCGGGCGCCGTGACCGTCGTCGAGGGCGTGGGCGACCACGGCTGCGAGTACATGACGGGCGGCGTGGTGGTCGTGCTCGGGCAGACTGGCCGCAACTTCGCGGCCGGCATGTCGGGCGGTGTCGCCTATGTGCTGGACGAGGCGGGCGATTTCGCCGAGCGCTGCAACATGGCCATGGTCGAGCTGGAGCCAGTTCCCGAGGAGGACGATATCCTCGAGAAGCTGCACCATCACGGCGGCGACCTGATGCACAAGGGCCGGGTGGACGTTTCCGGCGATATGACCCGCCACGACGAGGAGCGCCTGGCGCAACTCATCTCGAACCATCTCCACTACACGGGCTCGGAACGTGCGCGCACGATCCTCGACAACTGGGCCGACTATCGTCCGAAATTCCGCAAGGTGATGCCGGTCGAATATCGTCGCGCCCTGGAAGAGATGGAGCGCATGAAACTGGGTCTTGCGGCGGAATAGGCGCCGGGCTTGGGAGACGCTCAAGTGGATGTGTTTGGAGATCTGAATTCAGGCAATTGCCTGAAGGTGAAATATACGGCCGACTTCCTCGGCCTGCCGTATCGCTGGCACGAGGTCGACATCATGGCCGGGGAAAGCCGCACGCCGGCGTTCCTTGCCATGTCGCCCTTCGGCCAGGTGCCGGTGGTGCGCCTTGCCGACGGCCGGGCGATTGCCCAGTCGGGTGCGATCATGCGCTATCTGGCGCGTGGGAGCGCGCTTCTGCCGGACGATGCCTTCGCGCAGGCCGAAATCGACCAGTGGATGTTCTGGGAACAGAATTTCCACGAACCCAATGTCGCCGGGGCGCGGTTCCATGTGGTCTACCGCAGGGAACCGGTCGAAACGCGGGCTCCGGACAAGGTCGAGAAGGCGGAAGCCGCTCTCGACTTCATGAACACGGCGCTCGAGCAGCGCGACTTCTTCGTCGGTCCGTCCCTGACGATCGCCGACATCGCGCTGCTCGGCTACACGCGGCTCGCCCCCGAGGGCGGCTTCGGCTTCGACGGGCGCAAGGCGCTCACCCGCTGGATTGCACGATGCGAGGAAGTTCTCGGACTTCCTGCGCTTCACTAGAATAACGGGGTCTACTCGATGGGTAAGGTTACAGGCTTTCTCGAAATCGACCGGCAGGTGCACAAGTACCAGCCGGCGTCCGACCGCATTCGCCACTTTCGCGAATTCACGCTGCCGATGTCGGACAAGGAAGTCGAGAAACAGGCCGCCCGATGCATGGATTGCGGCATCCCCTATTGCCACGGGCCGACAGGGTGCCCGGTGCACAACCAGATTCCGGATTGGAACGACCTCGTCTACAACGGCGACTGGGAGACGGCGATCCGCAACCTGCATTCGACCAACAATTTCCCCGAATGGACGGGGCGGATCTGCCCTGCGCCGTGCGAGGAAGCCTGCACGCTGAACCTGGAAGACATTCCGGTGGCGATCAAGACGGTCGAGCAGGCCATTGCCGACAAGGCCTACGAGGCCGGCTACGTGCGGCCCTATCCGCCGGAAAAGAAGACCGGCAAGAAGGTCGCGATCATCGGTTCGGGACCGGCCGGCATGGCTGCGGCGCAGCAGCTTGGCCGCGCCGGACACCAGGTGCATGTCTATGAGCGCGAAAGCCGCCCGGGCGGTCTGATGCGCTATGGCATTCCCGACTTCAAGATCGAGAAGCATTACATCGACCGGCGCATCGAGCAGATGCAGGGTGAGGGGGTAACGTTCCACTGCGGCGTCAATGTGGGACACGACAAGTCAGTGGAAGAGTTGCTTGCCGAGTATGACGCGGTGCTTTATTGCGGCGGCTCGGAGCGCCCGCGCCCGGCCGGCATTCCCGGTGCGGATCTCGAGGGCGTGCATGATGCCATGCCCTATCTTGTGCAGCAGAACCGCCGCGTGGGCGGCGAGGACATCCAGTCCGTGGCCTGGGCGGCGGAGCCGATCCTTGCCGGTGGCAAGCACGTGGTGGTGGTCGGCGGCGGCGACACGGCATCCGACTGTGTCGGTACGGCCTTCCGGCAGGGAGCCGTGCGCGTGACGCAGCTCGACATCCGCCCGCGTCCGCCGGAAAAGGAAGACAAGCTCGCCGTATGGCCCTACTGGGCGACCAAGATGCGCACATCCTCCTCGCAGGCCGAGGGCGCGGAGCGCGAGTTCCAGGTGGCGACGCTCGAGTTCATCGGCGAGGACGGCGTCCTGACCGGCGTGAAGTGCTGTCAGGTGGATGAGAAGCGCAAGCCGGTGGCGGGCACGGAGTTCGTCATCAAGGCGGACCTGGCCTTCATCGCCATCGGCTTTGCCGGCCCGCTGGAGGAGGGGGTGCTGAGCGAGTTCGGCGAGCGCCTGAAGACCCACACGGACCGGCGCAGTTCCGTCAACGTGGTCGCCGACGACCGCGACTATCGCACCAGCGTCGACCGCATGTTCGCCGCAGGCGATGCCCGGCGTGGCCAGTCGCTGGTGGTCTGGGCCATTCGCGAGGGGCGGCAGGCAGCCCGTGCGATCGACGAGTTCCTGATGGGGAGCACCGTCCTGCCGCGCTGAGCCGGCACGAGGATCAGGGCGCGGCCGGATTTGTGGATTCCGGCCGGCCCGCTTCCTCGGGTTGCAGCGAGAAATCGTCGGCGCGGCCGGATCGTTCGCGGTCCGACGCCGCCCGGCCTTCGGGGGCTGCATCCTGCGTCAACCTGCCGATCGGCTTCACGACGGCCCCGAGCAATTCCGTGCCGCCGTCCAGAACGGGATCCGTCAAGGATATCGGCACGGTGCGGTCCACTGCCTTGGGGTCGGAAGGGCCGAGGCTGGGATCGGGAAGCCCCTGTATGCCGATCTCCCCGATATCGGGCAGGACAGCCTGCCCGAGCAGCTTGTTGAGCGGCTTTTCGACATAGAACGCGATCTTCCGCTTGCCGGCGCGGGTCAGGTTGATGCCGTCGCTGCCGCGCAGCCGCACCGCCTGGCCATTCATGTCGGGACCGGTGAAGACGAAGGCGCCGTTCTCGTCCACGAATCCATCCCAGATGTCCACGAAAGCGCCTTCTGCGGCTTCGACGGTGGATTTGTATATGTCGTTGAAGGCCAGCATGTCGGAGGTCATGCTGGGCGACTTGAAGGCCGGCAACCCGCTCCAGATGATGGGGATTCCCCGGTCCTGGAAGACCTTGGCGAAGCGTTCGACGCGGGCGTCGTATTCCGCCAGCCAGGCGTCGGATCGTGGTGCTTCGCGGTGACCGTCGACGACCATCTGCTGGCGGTCGTTCGAACCGATCATGACCACGACGACCGCCGGCTCGGCCTCCTCGATCAGGGGGACGATTTCCGCGTTCCAGTTGTAGTAGTCTTCGCGAACGAATCCGGACGACCCGTTGCTCGCATTGACGATCCTGACGCCGGGAGATTGGGCGTATGCTGCTTCCAGGCCCTCGGCGAGCCCGCCGGCAAGGAAGTCGCCGACGACGAGCACGCTGCGCGCGTTCTCCAGTTTTTCGACTGCCGGCGGCGGAGGCGGCTGGCGGGGCACGGCGGTGACCGCCGGTCGGCTGGTTCTGCGGCTCGGCGCAGGCGCTCGTTCCACGGGGTCGATGTACCGCCGCTGCTGCGGCTCGATCTGTCTGTTGCGCAATCCGCCGAAAAGAAAATCGAGCAGCCCGCGCTGCTGCCGCCGATACTCCTGTGCATGAACGTCACCGGAAGGACCGGCGATGCCCGCCAGCGTTGCCGATAGCGCAACGGCTGCGAGCAGGCACCACCGCTTTCTTGATCCTCCAGGTTTTGTCCGCTCTCCAGGCATCTATGGCGGGTCCGGGATTGTCGGGCTACTGGCCGCGCAGGCGGCGCAGCACGTCCTTGCCGGGATGACCGTCCTGCTGCATGCCGCTGCGCGCCTGAAAGGCCCTGATCGCGTCGCGTGAGCCGCTGCCGATCTTGCCGTCGATCGGTCCGTCATAATAGCCGAGCGCGCCGAGCCGCTTCTGCAACTCCTCGGTCTCCGAATAGGTGAGCCGCTCGAAAGGGCGGTTCCAATCGCGCACCAGGCCGCCATATCCGGCGATCTCGTCGGCCAGGAGGCCGACGGCGAGGGCGTATTTGTCGGAATTGTTGTAGCGCTTGATCACGTCGAAATTGCGCGTCACAAGGAACGCCGGACCGGCGCGGCCATCCGGCACCTTCAGCTCGGCGCTGTCCGACGGACGGGGAAAGGCCTTGCCGTTGGCGCGGACGACGCCGATGGACGCCCAGCGCGAGAGCGCCATCTTGCCACCGGGGAACTTGCGTCCGCCGGGAAGAGCCGCCACCTCATAGCCCCAGGTTTCGCCGCCGCGCCAGCCGTTCTTGCGCAGCAGGTTGGCGGCGGTGGCCAGGGCATCGGGCACCGAATTCCAGATGTCGCGCCGGCCGTCGCCGTCCATGTCGACGGCATAGGCCTGATAGCTGGTGGGAATGAACTGGGTGTGCCCCATCGCACCTGCCCAGGAACTGGTCAGGTGGCCGACATCGATGTCGCCGGTCTGCAGGATCTTCAACGCGGCGATGAGCTGCTGACGGGCGAATTTTGCGCGCCGGCTGTCGGCATAGGCGAGCGTCGCGAGAGAGCGCGGCAGGCTGCGCATGACGCGGTCGTTCTTCAGCACTTCACCGTAATTCGATTCGATCGACCAGATCGCCAGCAGGATGTGGCGGCTGACACCGAACTGGCGTTCAATCCGGTCGAGCCAGGGCTTCCACTGGCGCGCCAACCGGCGCCCGGTTTCGATCGTGTTCTGTTGCACGCGATTGTCGAAATACTCCCACGCCTCGGCGCGGAACTCGGGCTGGTAGCGCGCCTTCTCGAGCACTTCCGGATCGGGTGCCGTCACGCCGCGAAAGGCGCGATCATAGGTCGAGCCCGAGATTCCGTTCTGCATCGCGACGGCGCGGAACTGGGCAATCCAGCGCTGAAAGCCGGCGTCTGCACGGGCTGGCCCGGGCATTGCCATCAAGGCGAATGCGGCTAGAGCAATGGCGGCCAGAGACAGGTTTCCCGCAAGTGAGCGCGATGACATCGGAACCTCCGTTGAAAGCAGTTTAGCCTATCCATTGCACGAGGCGGTTAGAAAAACGTTTACCATGATATCTGCACACCAATCTAACGTTCACCGGAACCGCCTCGAAATCTGCGCATTCATTCAGGAAACATCAATCAGGCGTTGTTAGGTCGTAATCCCGAGACCCGCACCAAGGCCTGTCTTTCAATCCTTTAAGGGGGGCATTCATGACGAAGCTTCGCAAGGCTGTTTTTCCCGTCGCCGGCTTGGGGACCCGCTTTCTGCCGGCCACCAAGGCCGTGCCGAAGGAGATGCTGACCGTCGTCGACAGGCCGGTGATCCAATACGTCGTGGACGAGGCGCGCGAGGCGGGGATCGAGCATTTCATCTTCGTCACGGGGCGCAACAAGACGGTTATCGAAGACCATTTCGACATTCAGGTCGAACTTTACGACACGCTGGCGCGGCGCGGCAAGAATGACGTGCTCGAGCGCCTTCGCCAGTTGCAGCCGGAACCGGGACAGACCAGCTTCACCCGGCAGCAGGAGCCGTTGGGCCTCGGTCACGCCGTCTGGTGCGCACGCGAGCTCGTCGGAGACGAGCCCTTCGCCCTGCTGCTGCCGGATATGATCATGCAATCGGAGCCGGGCTGCCTGAAGCAGATGGTGGAGCTGTTCAACCAGACGGACGGCAACATCCTGTCGGTCGAGGAGTGCGATCCCTCACAGACGCACAAATACGGCATCGTCGGGCGGGGCGAGGCCGTGGCGGGCGGGTTCAGGATCAACGCCATGGTCGAGAAGCCGAAGCCGGCGGAGGCTCCTTCGAACTTCTACATCAGCGGGCGTTACATCCTGCAGCCGGAGATCTTCTCCCTGCTCGGACGCCACGAGCGGGGGGCCGGAGGCGAGATCCAGCTCACGGACGCGATGCTCAAGCTCATGCAGGAGCAGCCCTTCCACGGTCATCACTTTACCGGTCAGACCTTCGACTGCGGTTCTCCGGAGGGATTCGTGGAGGCCAACCTCGCCTTTGCGCTGGCGCGGCCGGACCTGCGGGACCATGTCATGCGGATGATGGAGCAAGCCGGCGGCAAGTGACCACCACCGTCGACAGAGCCTGGCGCTCTGTCTCTTTATTTTCGGCATTCATGCGGACGTCAGTTGATTTCACCTGACTACCAAATGCTCTATTGCTGCATCTTCACGCCGACGAAAAGGCTTGTGGCATCGTAGTCACGTCCGGGCAGGCTGCTCGTACGCTGCTCGTATCGGGCGCGGCTCGTCAGGCCAAGCGTGCGGTTCAGCCACCAGGTCATCCCCACTTGGCCGGAGAGCGTCCGATCGTGCCCGCCGCCCGTGTAGTCGCGCCACGAAGCTCCAGCTGCGGCTTCGGCGATCAGGTTGGCGCGGATCTGCCTCTCCAGGCGCAGGGTTCCCGCATAGAGAACCGAGCCGCTCTCGCCCGCATCGGTCGTGCCTTCGATCGTGGTCGATCCGTCGAGGCCGACGGTCGTGCCGCGTTGCGGCGACCAGTTGAGATTGGCGGCAAGGGCAAGCCCGGAAACCGTGTCGAGACGGCTGTCGTCGAGGTCTTCGCTGATCCAGCCGACGGAAGCCTCGCCGGACAGTTTTTCCTCGATGTCGATCATCATGCCGACGCGTGCGCCGAGGCGCGTGGCGGATCTCTCATACCCGGCACTGTCCTGTTTCATGTCATAGAAGCGACGGCCGATCTCTCCTTCGACAAAAGGGGTCAGCGCCGGCGAGATCTGGTAGCCGGTGCGCAGGCGCAAGGTGGCGAGGGTCGCGTTTCGCTCTTCCTGCGAAAGCTTCGTCCCGCCGACCAGAGTGGCATCACCATACTGTTCGCGCGTCACCATTCCGGTGATGCCGAGCCGCAGCTTCCCGACATCCTTGGCAAGACCCAGGCTGCCGTCGATCGTGTGTCTCAAGGGGCGATCTTCGACATTGGCGATGATCACCGGCGAAGACGCGGATTCCGGCCGGACATTGTAGCCGAGGGTTGCAAGCGCCGTGTAATCCGACGCCAGGTCGAGCCGCAGCCTACCGTCGACACCTCCTTGAAGCTCGGAAAGGTCGTCGCCGGAAAGCGACTTGCGATAGGTGCCGAAGGCTTCCAGCGTCGCGGCGTGGCGCGACCAGTCCGAATCGGCCCTGAGCCGCAGAGTGGATTCCGAGATGACCGCCTCGCCGCCGCCGGGGCTCGAATCGGCATTGGATGTCCATGTGACGCCCTGTTCCAGGGTCGGAACCACCGTGAAGGTGCCGAGGCGCATGCCGCGGGGAGCGTAGGGGGTCTCGTCGGCGATCCGCTCTCTCGCCTCGATCGCGGTTGCGCGAGGGTTCAACGCCTCGGCGCGTGCCATGGCCCTGCGTTCCTCCGCGTCGGCGGATGTGGCGCGGACCGTGCCGGTGGCGAGCGTGTCGGTCTCGGCCTCCCCCTCAAGGGGCGGTTCCTCGACGGCCGGTTCTTCCGCGGGCGGCGGATTGCCGGAGCTGCGCCTGCGGCGCTCGCGTTCCACCGCGGTCGATGGCGGGCGCGGTGACGCAAGCGGCGCGGCCCCGGCATTGGCGGCGGTGCCGGCTCCGATTCCTCCGTTTTCGTCCGTATCGTCGCGATCGGCGGTGATGCTTGGCGTTGCAGGCCGATAGGTCGGGACCGGAATGCCCGCCGTCGTCCGTGCCTGGTTGGCGCGTTCGGCATTTCGCGCCTGGGTGTCGGGCCGCAGAACCTGATAGATTTCCGCTTCCAGCACCGGTCCCCGAAGCTCGGCGCCGAGCTCCTGGGATGCGGCGGAAACGATGGCGAAGACGAAGCAGGTCCCCAGAGCTGCCGAGAACCACAGCCCGTGTGAGTGGATGATCAGTGCTTCACCGGTACGGGACATGGATTTCCGGACAATCTCAGACGCGGCCGCGACATTATGCTTAGCAAACGGTAAAGGACTGCGGTTAACGGAAGGTTGAGGTCCGCCATGCACGCTTCCTTCGACTGTCAAACACCAATGGACAGCCGGATGGGGAAACGGTATGGGCAGTGCCATGCTTAAGGACACGACCATGACCACCGACCGACGCAGTGTTATCGCATCGGCCGTCCGCACTCTGGAGACGGAACGGGCCGGCCTCGAAGCGCTTGCCGAAGCGCTCGACAACGGGCTCGCCGGGCCCTTTGCCGAGGCCGTGCAGACCGTTGCGGCGATCAGGGGGCGGGTCATCGTGACCGGCGTCGGAAAGAGCGGCCATATCGGCTCCAAGATTGCCGCCACGCTTGCCTCGACCGGAACGCCGGCCTTTTTCGTGCATCCCGCCGAAGCCAACCATGGCGATTTGGGCATGATCGCCAAGGACGATGTGATCATCGCCATGTCCTGGTCGGGCGAGACGACGGAGCTGCAGGGAATTGTCGCTTATGCGCGGCGGTTCGCGATTCCGATCATCGCGATCACTGCGGGCAAGGCGTCTGCGCTCGCCAAGGAGGCGACCATCGTGCTCGGCCTGCCGCGAGCGCCGGAAGCCTGCCCGCACGGGCTTGCTCCCACGACCTCGACGGTCCTGCAACTCGTCATCGGCGATGCGCTCGCCGTGGCGCTGCTGGAAGAGCGCGGCTTCACCGCCGATCATTTCCGCACGTTTCATCCGGGCGGCCAGCTCGGCGCCAAGCTCACCCATGTGCGCAACATCATGCACCAGGGCGAGGAACTGCCGATCGCGGCAAGCGGGACGCTGATGCGCGAGGCGATCCTGGTGATGACCCGGAAGGGGCTGGGCTGCGTCGGCATAACGGATGCCGAAGGGGGGCTGATCGGCATCATCACGGATGGCGACCTGCGCCGCCATATCGACAGCGAACTCCTGTCGATGACCGTCGATCAGGTCATGACGCGCAACCCGAAGACGATCGCGCCCGACACCTTGGCCGAGCACGCCCTGCAGATCGTCAATTCCTCGGCGATCACCGCGCTGATGGTGGTCGAGGAGGGTAAACCATGCGGGGTCGTGCACCTGCACGACCTGCTGCGCATCGGCGCTGCCTGAGCTCGTTTCGATCGCCGCCGACGTTCAAACGGTCTCGACCTCCAGCGTGCCGTTGCGGACGGCCACGATCCGCACCTGTGTTCCGACCGGCAGATCCGGTCCGCTGACGCGCCACAGCGTGTCGTCGAGCCTTATCCGGCCGAAGCCGTTGTCGATCGCCGTTTCCAATCGTGCAGTGCGGCCGACGAGCTGTTCCGCCCGGCGGTTCAGGAGCGGCTGGTCGGTCTCTTCGTTGCGGCGCGAATCCATGAGCCGCTTGCCCAGATAGGCGGAGATCAGCGAGAGCGCCAGAAACACCAGAACCTGAACCTGCCAGCTCCAGAACGCCGCATCCCACAATTGCAGCGAAAGGGCGCCGGTCAGGATCGCCGCGATGCCGATCCACAGCAGAAAGACGCCCGGCAGCAGGATCTCCGCAGCGAGCAATACGAAACCGAGCAGCATCCAGTTCCAGGGACCGAGCTCGGAGATCACATGCTGCAGCATGGCGTTATCCCTGATCCGGACCGGTTCTGGGCGGACGGGCCGAAGAGGCGCGGGGCCTCGGGGCGGGAAGGTTGCCGCCGTCGCCAAAGACCTCGCGGGCGATCGCGCCGATGCCGCCGAGAGAACCGATGAGGGAAGAGGCTTCCACGGGCATCAGCACCACCTTGTTGTTCGCGGAGGAACCGATGGTGGCGAGGGCCTCGGTGTATTTCTGCGCGACGAAGTAGTTGACCGCCTGCACGTCGCCGGCGGCGATCGCCTCGGAAACCACCTGCGTCGCACGCGCCTCGGCCTCGGCGGCGCGTTCACGTGCCTCGGCATCCCGGAACGCTGCCTCGCGACGGCCTTCCGCCTTGAGGATCTCCGCCTGCTTCAGGCCTTCGGCTTCCAGGATCTGCGCGCGCTTTTCCCGTTCGGCCATCATCTGCCGGGCCATGCTCTCGACCAGATTGGCCGGCGGGTTGATGTCCTTGATCTCGACACGGGTCATCTTGATGCCCCACGGATTGGCCGCGTCGTCGACGATCCGCAACAGCTTCTCGTTGATCGCATCGCGGTTCGAAAGAAGCTCGTCGAGATCCATCGAGCCCATGACCGAACGGATGTTCGTCATGGTCAGGTTGAGGATGGCGTTTTCAAGGCCAGACACCTGATAGGCCGCCTGGGCGGCGGTCAACACCTGATAGAAGGCGACGCCGTCTACGGCGACAATGGCGTTGTCGCGCGTGATGACCTCCTGGGTCGGAACATCGAGCACCTGTTCCATCATGTTCATCTTCGCGCCGATGCGATCGATGAACGGAACGATCAGATTGAGGCCGGGGCTCAGCGTGCGCGTGTAGCGGCCAAAGCGCTCCACCGTGTAGTTGAACCCCTGCGGAACCGTCTTGATGCCTGCGAAGAGCAGAAGCAGGACGAGTATCGCCAGGACGGGAATGATGATGTCGAAGCCGGAAAAGGACATTGTGCTCTCCTAGTAGTGCGATCCTGAAAGACCCACCGGATCAATAGTTTGTGGTCTGACCCAAACAAGTGGGCACTACCTGTTTCAGTCAGACCATCAGGCCCGCAAAGCAACGGGCGATTCGATCATTTTCAATACTCTAAGCGCAAGTTGGACCATTGCCCATGTGCGGACCGGAACAGTCCACAACGGCAGGTTGCCCGGAGCGGGATGAGGAAAAGTGTGAAGCGGTTTTCCTCATCTCGCTCTAATGGACGCGCGGCGCTGTAGATGTGCGGGATCTTCAGATCCAGCCGGACAGCTCGCGCCGAGCCAGGGTCTCGATGACCGCCATGCCCTCATCGGAATCGTTGAGGCAGGGGATGTGCGTGAAGTTCTCGCCACCCGCGTGGCGGAAGATCTCGCCGGCTTCCCCGGCGATTTCCTCCAGTGTCTCCAGGCAATCGGAAACGAAGCCGGGGTTGAAGACGGCGATCGATTTCACGCCTTCCCGGGCGAGCTTTTCGACGGTCTTGTCCGTGTAGGGCTGGAGCCATTCCTCAGGGCCGAAGCGGGACTGGAAGCAGGTGATCAGCTTCTCCGCGCTCCAGCCGAGCCTTTCGCGCAGCAGCCGCGAGGTCTTCTGGCAATGGCAATGATAGGGGTCGCCGCGCCGGAAATAGCTCTGCGGGATGCCGTGATAGGAGGCGATCACCACCTCCGGTTCGAAAGACAGGCCGGCAAGGTGGTTCTCGATCGATCTGGCCAGCGCTTCGATGTAGACGGGTTCGTCCTGATACGACGGCACGGTGCGGATTGCCGGCTGAAAGCGCATTGCCATCAGCGCTTCGAAAAAACTGTCGTTGACCGTCGCCGTCGTCGTTGCGGAATATTGCGGATAGAGCGGGAACATCACGATACGCTCGCAGCCGCGTTCCATCAGGCTCTTCGTCACCGTCTCGATGGACGGCTGGCCGTACCGCATGGCCCAGTCGACGACCACATGCTCATGCTCGGCGAGCGCTGCGGCGAGCTTCTGAGCCTGCGACCTCGTGAAGGTGCGCAGGGGCGACTCGTTTCGTTCGTGGTTCCATATCTGCGCGTAGGCCGCGCCCGATTTCTTGGGCCTGGTGTTGAGAACGATGCCGTAGAGCACCGGAAACCAGATCGCTCTCGGCCATTCGATGACCCGCCGGTCGGAGAGGAACTCCCTGAGATAACGCCGCATGGAGGTGTAGTCGGTACCTTCCGGCGTCCCGAGATTGACGAGGAGGACGCCCACCTTGCCGCGGTGCACGGGCGGATGGTCCACAGGTAGCCGGCCGACCGCTTTTGCCGCGGCGGGATCGATTTTTGTTGGGAGGTTCATTCTTTGACTCCGATCGTTCCCGGGAAGCTAGCGAAGACAAAACCGTTTTCAATGGAACCCTTGGCCGCAGGCACGAAAAAAGCCCCGCCCGGTGCGGGCGAGGCTTTTGCATGCGGTACAACCGGTTTCAGTTTGCCGGCGGCAGGGCGAGCGAGGAGCCGATCTCCAACCGCCTGGGTTTGATCCCCGGGTTGGCTTCGGCGATCCTGCGCCATTTGGTGGGGTCGCCGTAATAGGTCTCGGCAATGTCCCACATCGTGTCCCCGGCAGCGATCGAGTGGGTGGTTTCACCGCCCGCAGCCATCGGCTTTTCGCCTTCCATGGCTTCTTCCGTCTTCTCGGCGCCGGCAGCGGCTTCGCCCGGGGCTTCGCTCTTTTCCATGGTTTCGCCGCTGGCGACCGTCGCCGCTACCTCGGTGATCCGCCCTTCCGTGAAGGGTTTGTACGGAGCGTGCGCGACCATGTAGTCCGCAAGCACCTGTTCGAGCCCGGGGCCGTAATCATAGGCGTTCTCGGCGTTTTCGGAGAAGAGCTTGTAGCCGTCGCCGCCGTTGCGCATGAAATTGTTGGTCGCCACCGTATAGGTCGCAGCCTCGTCGATGGGCTTCCAATCGTCGCCGTCCTTCACCTCGACGGATTTGATGCGCCCCTCGTTCGGCGCAACGGACGGATCGAACGAATAGCGCAGGCCGGCGACCTGCGGGAAGCGGCCGGCGCCCTCCTCGATCTGGCTGACGCCACTTTCCAGCGACGCCACGACATCGGCACCCTTGATCTGGAACGTGGCCAGCGTGTTCTGGAACGGGAGCACGGCGAGCACCTCGCCCATCGTCACCTCACCCTGATCGATGGAAGCGCGCAGGCCGCCGCCATTGGTGATGGCAAACTGGACGCCCTGGTCGCTGGTGCGCTCGAGCATGGCGTCGGTGACGAGATTGCCCATCTCGCATTCGCCGGCGCGGCAGGTCTCGCGGCTGCCGTCGATCGGCGCGGAGGTCTCGGCGACGACCTTGTTCTTCAACTCCTCGATCGGGCCGCCAAGTTCCTTGACCCGCGCAACAACCGCCTCGTCCTGGGCGACGGACGCATCGATGAGCTTCACGTCGCCCGAGGCTTCGGTAACCACGCCGTCATCGTTGAAGACCACTTTCAGATCGCCGAGATATTTGGAGTAGGAGGCGGCCTGGACCACCGGAACCTTATAGCCGTCGGGATTGTCCACCATGGTCGGGTAGGGGCCCTCGGCTCCGTCGATCGTGTTCGACAGCAGCGTGTTGGTGTGGCCGCCGACGACCACGTCGACGCCAGGGATCTTGGCGATCGCCGCCAGGTCACGGGGATAGCCGACATGGGTGAGGGCGATCACCTTGTTGGCTCCTTCGGCGGTGGCGGCCTTGACGGCCTCGGTGATGCCGGCCACGTCCTCGATGATGGAGACATGCTCGCCCGGCGAGGAAAGCTCCGCCGTGTCGTTGGCGACGGCACCGACCAGCGCGATCTTTTCTCCGCCGACCTCGAGGATCACATATTCCTTGACCCGGTCACCGAGCTTGGAGGCCTCCTTGGCCTTCACGTTGGAGCCGAGCACCGGGAACTCGACCTCGCCGAGAAACGTCGCAAGCCCGTCCTCGCCGTCGTCGAACTCATGGTTGCCGACGACCATCGCGTCGGTCTTCATCAGGTTGAGGAACTCGGCCTCAACGGCGCCTTTGTAAGTGGTATAGAACAGCGATCCCTGAAAATTGTCGCCCGCGTTGAGGAAAAGGACATTCTGGCCGTCCAGCGCCTTGCGTGCCTCGGCCACCGCGGTCACCAGGCGCGCGGCGCCTCCGAAGCACTTGCCTTCGGCATCATCCTCCGGCGCGCATGTGGAATCGTATTTGTTGATGGGTTCAATGCGGCTGTGCCAGTCGTTGATGTGCAGGATGTTCAGCGTGTAGTCCGCGAGGGCGGCGTTGGCACTGAGTGCCAAAACGGACACGGTGAGCGAGGCGAGGGCGAGGCGTCTTTGCATCGTCATTACTCCCAAAAGAATCTCCTGCGGTTTCTAGCGCCGCATTGTGACGTCCGTTCAAGGACGCTCGAAAGGCATGTTTCCACCCGGTCCGACGCGATGCAAGCGAAACTTGGAAGTGTTCGCAATCATGAGCCGCCGCTCCGGTGAATTGTTCTATATCAATGCTCTGGACAGGCGACCTGTTATCGCTGGGCTGGTTCTTGCCCTGGAGATATACGATGGCAGCAAAGGTGTCGCCGGCCGGCTATTCAGCCGTGCAGATTGTTCTTCATTGGGTGATCGCAGCATTGGTGATCTTCCAGGTCGTCTTCGGCGAGGAGATCGTACCGGCCTATCGCGCCTTGCGCCGCGGGGAAACGGCCGATGCAGCGGATGTCTTCAACGCCAACATCCACATCTATGTGGGATTTGCCATTCTCGGGCTCGCGGTCATACGGCTGTTGATCCGCTTCATCCAGGGGGTTCCGCCGGCGCCCGCAGACGAAAGCCGTGTCCAGAAGCTTCTCGCCGCCACGGTGCATGTCATCCTCTACGCCGTCATCTTCGGTATGCCGGTTACGGGGGCGTTGGCCTGGTTCCTGGGCGTGAGCTCGATGGGCGAGGTGCATGAACTGGCCAAACCCGTCATCGTCATCGCCGTCGCCCTGCACGCGGCCGGCGCCCTTTGGCAGCATTTCGTCGTCAAGTCCGATGTGCTTGTGCGGATGCTGCGACCTGGTCCCCGCAAAGCGGCATGATGGGCTGCGCCGATGCCCCGATGAAATGAGACGCTATCGAAGCGGATTTCCGGTATGCTGGTGCCGTCGTGGAAAGGGGAGTTGCCGCAATGGACGTCGCCGCGCTGCGTGCCGTACAGGCACCGCTCAAGGAGCGATACCGGAACCAGCCCGAAGCCGCCTTCATCACCCTCAAGGCGCAGGGCTCGCTCGATGACCAGAACATCGCCTGCAAGGTGGAAACGGGCCGTGCGCTGGCGATAGCCGGCCTGCACCCGGCGACCGGCGGCACGGGGCTGGAGCTTTGCTCGGGAGACATGCTCCTCGAAGCCTTGGTCGCCTGTGCCGGCGTGACGTTGAAGGCGGTCGCCACGGCGCTGGAGATTCCGCTCCGCCGGGGAACGGTCGCTGCCGAAGGCGATCTCGATTTTCGCGGCACGCTGGGCGTCGACAAGAGCGCTCCCGTGGGATTTGCCGAAATCCGCCTGATCTTCAGGTTCGACACGGATGCATCCCAGGAGCAGCTCGACCAGCTCTTGAAGCTGACCGAGCGATACTGCGTGGTCTATCAGACGCTGCGCGGCAATCCCGCGCTCGGCGTGAGCATGGAACGTGCCTGACGCACGGATCAGAGCGGTCGCCGCGTCGATTGCTCGACGCGCGCCATCTCGACCGAGACGGCCTTGAGCAGGGCGATTGCCCGGCCGCCCGGAGCGAGTTCGAGCGCATCCGCCGATTTGGCGGTGATGCGCGCGATCAGACGCTGCCCGCCCAGGTCCAGCACCACCATCGCATGGGCGCCCTCGCGGCGCAGCTCGTCGATGCGGCAGGAGAGCTGGTTGCGAATCGACAGCCCGTCATGCGGTTGGGTGGCGATTGCGACATCGGTTGCCCGCACCCTCAGGCGGACGATCGTGCCTGCGTTGAAGCCGGTGCCCGTCAGCTCGATGGACCCGCCATCGAGAGCGACGGTTGCCGTCTGGTAGGCGGGATCGACCGCTGTGACGCGCCCCTCTATCAGCGTCGCCGCCTCCTCTGTATCACCGCCCGTGGCCAGGCTGAGCCGCGCCAGGACCGTCGCGGCCGGTCCGCTGTCGATCACCCGTCCGTCCTCGAGGACCACGACCGTGTCGGCCAATCGGGCGATCTCGGCGGTCTCGTGACTGACATAAAGGACCGGGATGCCGGTCTCCGTGCGGATCGCCTCGAGATAGGGGAGGATCTCGCGGCGCCGGGCCTTGTCCAGGGAGGACAGCGGCTCGTCCATCAGCAGGAGCGACGGATCGGCGAGCAGCGCGCGGCCGATCGCGACACGCTGCCTCTCGCCGCCCGAAAGCGTGGCAGGGTCGCTGTCCAGACGGTTTTCGAGGCCGAGCAGCGAGACGACCTCGCCGAAAGGCCGGGAAGCCGGGCGACGCCCCGCCCATCGGGCATAGGTCAGGTTCTTCCGCACGGAAAGATGCGGGAAGAGCCTGGCATCCTGAAACACGAAACCGATGCCGCGCCTTTCCGGCGGAAGGTCGATGCCGGAAACCGAATCGTAGAGCGTCTTGCCGGCCACGACGATGCGCCCCGATGATGGACGGGCGGTGCCGGCGATCATCTTCAAGAGGGTCGACTTGCCGGCGCCCGAGGCTCCGAAAATCGCCGTGACGCCGAGTTCGGCACGAAAAGCTGCGTCGATGGCGAAGCTGCCCGCCCGGCCCTTGATGTCGATGTCGAATGCGGTCACGGGCGGTCTCGGGTGAGTTTGCGGGCAAGGAGCTCCGAGGCGATGATGGCAAGCAGAGCCAGGGCGATGGCCAGCAGGATGAGGCGCATCGCGGCCGCATCGCCCGACGGTGTCTGCAGCAAGGCATAAATGGCGAGCGAGAGCGTTTGCGTTTGTCCGGGAATGTTGGAGACGAATGTGATGGTCGCGCCGAACTCGCCGAGTGCCTTGGCGAAACCGAGGACGGCTCCGGCGATGATGCCGGGCAGGGCCAAAGGAAGGGTGACGGTCAGAAAGACGACCAGGCGCGATGCACCGAGCGTGCGGGCAGCCTCGGCATAGCCCTGATCGATGGCTTCGAGCGACAGGCGGATCGGCCTGACCAGCAACGGGAATGCCATCACGCCGGCAGCCAGCGCCGCGCCTGTCCAGCGGAACGCGAACTCGAGGCCGAACAGGCTGTCGAAAAACCGTCCGAGCGGCCCCTTCGTGCCGAACAGAATCAACAGCCCGTAGCCGGTCGCGACCGGAGGTAAGACGAGCGGCAGGGTCACGAGGGCCTGCAGCAGTCCCCTGCCGGCAAAACGCTTGCGCGCCAGGAGCCAGGCGATGGCGAAGGCCGGCAACAGCGCGCACGCTATGGCGACGAACGCCACCTTCGCGGACAGGAGAATTATGGATATCTCGGCTTCGCTCATCATCGAATCTTAGTCTGGGGCGCGCGAAAAGCCGAGCTCGGCGAAGATTTCCTGTCCCGCCCCGCTCGTCAGGAAGTCGAGGAAATCCTCGGCGCCAGGCGCGCCATTCCTGATGGCCGCTGCCGGATAAACGATCGGTGCATGGCTGTCGGCGGGGAAGGTGTAGACGCGAGCGAGGTCGCCAGCGGCCTTCTGGTCCGAACCGTAGACGATGGCCGCCCTCACCTCGCCACGGCCGGCCAGTTCGAGCGCCACTCGGACGTTCTCACCGAAGACGGCGTTGCCTTCGACCTTCTGCCACAGACCGAGCGTTTCGAGAGCGGTCTTTGCGTATTTGCCGGCCGGAACGTAGCTCGGATCGCCCATGGCAAAGCGTTTTTCAAGCAGGGGCGCGGGATCCGCAACGGCTTCCGCGCCCCGTGCCGATGCGATGACGAGGCTGTTGCCGGCGATGATGCGTTCGCTTTCCACGCGGATCAGATCGCGTTCGACCAGATAATTCATCCAGTCCGTGTTGGCGGAGATGAAGAGGTCGGCCGGCGCCCCGGCCTCGATCTGGCGCGCCAGCACCGAACTCGAGGCGAAGGAGACGGTCACCTGGCCGCCGCCGGCGGCTGCGTATTCGACGACGGCGCGGTCCATCGCATCCTTCATGCTGGCCGCGGCGAAAACGGTCAGTTTTTCGGCGGCCGAAGCGAGGGGGCTGAAGGCGGTGAGGAGGAGAAGGGTCGCCAGGGCACGTTTGAACATGAAACCACCAAGGTCTGACGCGCGGCGGGCCGCGCTTCGGTCAACGGGACTGTATGGTGGTCGAGGGCCAGCATCCGCGCCCCGGATGCTGCCCGAACCTTGGGCCAGAGGCGGCCATCACGCGCCGCCCGAAGCAATAGTATGAGGGGCGGCGCGGAGAGGTCAAGGCAAGCCCGTCAGGCGGTCGCTTCCGAGACCGTCGCCTCGATGTGGTCGATCAGCGAATCCGGCAGGCGCAGGCGCCCTGCGAGCATGTCGAGATAACCGCGCTCGGCGCGCGTCTTCGGCTCGATCGTCAGCCGCGAGGCCGTGTAGAGCTCGATCTTCTGAGCGTCGGTCTGGGCGGCGGCGATCAACGCATCGAGATCGACCGGCGCTTCCAGTTCGCGGATGAGGAACGCCTCGGTCTCATCGCCGATGCCGGCGAGTTTCAGCCTGTCGGCGATCTTGCCGCGCTCGGCATCGTCGATGTGACCATCGGCGCGGGCGGCGGCAATCATGGCGCGCACCAGCATCAGGGCGAACTCGCTTTCCCCCTGCGGCGCCTGCGCGGGATCGAAGCTCGTGTCCCGCGGCGGCGGCAGAAGCTCTCCTTCCCTGGCCGCCTGCTGCGGCTCCTTGCCGGCCTGGTAGTTCTGGTAGGCCTTATAGGCGAGACCGGCCACCGCGGCGAGGCCGCCGAGCTTGAGGGCGCTGCCGGTGACGGAGCGGCCCGTGCTGGTGCCGAGGAGGACAGCGGCGATGGCGCCGGTCGCCAGCGGATTGTCCCTGGCAAGCTGTGCGGCCTGGCCGGCCTTCTCGCGCACCGTGCCCTGCGTTCCGGGCACCTGCGAGCCCAGCAAGTCGTCAAGCAGCTTCTTGGGATCGATCATCCGCGTCTCCTCGTGTTCGCCATCCGGCTTTCCGGCCGTCTGCGCAAAGGTAGGAAGGTGATGTTGTCATTGCAATGACAGGGTGTGCGCCTGTCGGTGCTGCAAGTTGCTGGAAAGAACGATGCGCTACCGCGCGGTCGGCGTGCCGATGGGGAAGGGCGTGCCGCGTTTCCTGGCAAGCTCCACCTGGCGCTGACGCTCGGCGTAGCGGGCGCGGTCCCCCTCGCTGCGCTCCCCGGCGCAGTGCGGGCACGACACCCCTTCCTGGAAGAGCGGGGACCGGCGTTCCTCGGCCGTCAGAGGATGGCGGCAGGCGCGGCAGAGGCTTGCCTCGCCGAACGTCAGCCCATGACGAACGGAAACGCGCTCGTCGAAGACGAAGCACTCTCCCTGCCACAGGCTCTCCGATGCCGGCACCTCCTCCAGATATTTGAGGATGCCGCCTTTCAGGTGATAGACCTCGTCCACCCCCTTGAGCTTCATGAAGGCGGTGGCCTTTTCGCAGCGAATGCCGCCGGTGCAGAACATGGCGACCTTGCGGCCCTGCAGGCGGTCGAGATTTCTTTCGGCCCAGGCGGGGAAATCGCGGAAGGTCTCCGTATGCGGATCCTCGGCGCCGGCAAAGGTGCCGATGGCGATCTCGTACTGGTTGCGGGTATCGATGACCACCGTCCCGGGATCGGAGATCAGAGCGTTCCAGTCCGTCGGCTCCACATAGGTTCCCGCATGCCGCGCCGGGTCGATCTCCGGCACGCCCATGGTGACGATCTCCCGCTTCAGACGCACCTTCATCCGATGAAAGGGCATCTCGGCGGCGCCGCTGTATTTCACATCCAGATCCGCGAGCGCGGGGATGGAGCGCAGATGCCCGATCAGCGCCTCGATCGCCTCAGGCTTGCCTGCGACCGTGCCGTTGATGCCTTCCGCGGCCAGGAGGAGCGTGCCGCGAATGCCGCGCTCGCAGCAGAAGGCGGCAAGCGGCGCACGCAGCGCCGCATGGTCGGCGAGCGGCGCGAAGCGATAGAGTGCGGCGACACGGATGGCCGGTTCGGGCGGAAGGGAAATCATTCCCGTCTCCTAAGCCGCAGGAAGGTAGCTTGCAACCGGAACATGGGCAGCGCCGCTCGACGGGGAAGAATTAGCGCATCGTGCTTTCCAAAAATCGGAATCAATTTTCGGAAAGCACGATGCGCAGTTTCTAAGACTTACAGCGCCATGCGTCCAAATAGACGCACGGCGCTGTAGGTGGCGCCGGGCGTTATCCGGCGGCGTTTCTCCCCGCCCGGAAAAGCGGCGCGACAATAATGCAGGATAACATTTATGAGGAATGACGATGTTTGCGCCGGAGGCAATCGAGACGATCAGCGCCATGGCGCGGGCCGAGGGATTCGAGCCGGCGGCGGTGCTGGCCGTCGCCGAGATCGAGAGCGGCGGGCACGCGCATGCCGTGATCGACGGCCGCACAGAGCCGCTGATCCGCTTCGAAGGCCATTACTTCGACCGGCGGCTGTCGGGCGAGCGCCGGGCAGAGGCCCGCCGGACCGGGCTGGCCGACCCGCGGGCCGGTGCGGTTCTCAACCCGAGGAGCCAGGCGGAGCGCTGGGCGTTGCTGCGGCGGGCTGCCGCGATCGACCGCCGAGCCGCGTATGAATCGGTGTCGTGGGGGGTGGGGCAGGTCATGGGCGTCCATTGGAGCCGGTTGGGTTTTGCCGATGTCGACGGGTTGGTGGCCGAGGCGAGGAGCGGGCTCGCCGGGCAGGTCAGGCTGATGCTCGCCTATGTCCGCCAGGCGGGCTTGCAGAAGGCGCTCGCCCGGCACGACTGGCAAGCCTTCGCGCGTGGCTACAACGGCCCGGGATTCGCCGCGAGCCAATATGACCGGAAGCTGGCGCGGGCCTACCGTCGTTATGCGGCGGCGGACGATGGCCAGGCGCATGGACGGTTAGCCGAAGGCGCGCGCGGGCCCGCGGTGAGCGATCTGCAGATCCTGCTGTCCGCGCTCGGCTATCCGGTGGCGGCCGATGGCGTCTTCGGGCGGCTGACGCGCGAGGCCCTGGCGCGGTTCCAGCAGGACCAGGGTCTGAAAGCGGACGGCGTCGTTGATACGGCCACATGGGCGGCGCTGCGCAAGGCCATGCCTTTGGGATCGTTCCTGTCGAAGGCGGGACGCTGGCTCCTCGGCCTTTTACGGCGCGGCGCCTAGCGGTGCGATCCCAACAGATGGTACTCATCTGTTGGGAAAAACGCCCCACCAGATCAATCGCTTGTGGGCTGACTTGTCGAAACGGATGGGTACCATCTGTTTCGGTCAGACCACTGGCGAGGCCTTGCGTCGGGCGAATGAAAGGTGTTCAAGGGCGGCGGAATTCATTTCTTCAACCATTTCATTTGCGGCGAGCCCGAGGAGATCACCATGCAGACGAAAGCTGCCATGCACAAGAAGGACGAGGCGCTGCTGGGGATCCTGGAGGGGCAGCCGGTCATTCCCGTGTTGAAGATCGACCGGCTTGCCGATGCCGTGCCGCTGGCGCAGGCGCTGGTGCGCGGGGGGCTGCCGGCCATCGAGATCACCCTGCGCACGCCCGATGCCATCGACGCCATTCGCCTCGTATCCGAAGAGGTGCCGGATGCAATCGTCGGCGCCGGCACCATCCTCACATCCAAGGATTTCTCGCAGGCCGTTGCGGCCGGGGCTCGCTTCATCGTCAGCCCCGGCATCACGCAGGAGCTGCTCGACGTGGCCTCGATGTCCGAGGTGCCCTTCCTGCCGGGGGCTGCCACCCCCAGCGAGGTGATGGCGGCCCGCGAGGAAGGGTATCGTCTCTTGAAATTCTTTCCCGCCGAACAGGCGGGAGGCGCGCCGTTCCTGAAGGCCTTGTCTTCGCCGCTGGCGACCATCCGCTTCTGCCCGACCGGCGGGATTTCGCTGAAGAATGTAAGGGACTATCTGTCCCTGCCGAACGTCATCTGCGTCGGCGGGTCGTGGGTGGCGCCGGAAAAGGAGATCGCCGCCGGAAACTGGGCGGCGATCGAGGAATTGGCACGGGAGGCGCGGTCTCTCAGATAATTGCTAGCGCAACGGGAGCATATCCACGCGCCAGAGCTATTCCCCCGTGTGTGGTGCCAGCAATCGGGCTGCGGCTTTCGGAGGAATGCGGTTGAAGCCGACTTCTTCCCACGCCGTCACAGCACCGCCTTTTATGTACAAGCGCAGATATGCCTTCTGCTTCAAGATTTTGGGTGCCAGGAAGGTCGTTTCCATTTCACGCCCTTGGTCGGTGTAGCAAGTGGCTTGGTATTGATAACGCCAATCCCCATGGCCTGAGCCCAGATCTTCCGAGTCCGTGACGACCTGCATATAGCACTGGGTGGCAAAAAACCTGTTTGCGTTCGATACATATATTCCTATGAATACTCCAAGTGCGATAATTGCAGCTAATGCTATGGATTTAATAAAGTAATTCATTGCTTTTATCCATATTTTTCAATGTAACTTTGGTCTGAGTATATTGTTCGATTTTTGATTGAAAGTAAGATTGAGCTTTTAATTGTATAAATTATGAATGCACAAAATACGTGACCGCCATTTGACGGTCACGGTGAAAAATTAATTTGATCTCCCCCAAGTTTTGGGGAGATCAATTCGTCCGGAACTTCGCCATCGAGATGAAGTTCACCGCCTTGCCTGTGAAGCGCGTTGCGTCGGCCACCGCGATGTTCTGCTGGAAACCGGTCGTGTACACGGCGTTGGGCGAGCGGACGAACTCGCTGTCGAACGCCGGCGGGTGGGTCACGTGAGCGGCTTCGGTCAGCATCGATTGACGGCTGAGCGCGCGGCTGGCGCGGCTCGCATCCGCCGCCACGACAACCGGCTGGGCCTCGGGCGAAACGTCCTTGGGCCCCGGCTTGGCCGATTTGCTGGTCGTGTGGACACGCTTGGCCGTTCGGGCGGCCGTCGATGCATCGCCACTCGTCAGCAGCGCCAGCCGCGGAGACGCCGAAACCGGCTGTCCACGCTGTGCAGGCGGCGAGGTGACCGCCGGTGCGTTGGCGACTGCCTCGTCCGCCGAGGGCAGCGGGGCAGCGGGCGGCTGCGGGGCGGAGGCCGGTTGCGGGGCGGGGGCCGGCTGCGGCAGGGAAGCCAGCGTGAAGTCGTTGGCGGCGGCAGCGCGTTGCGGGCGCTGCGAGGGTACCGGCAGATAGGCCGCAGTGGTGATCGGCTGCTGCAGATCTTTTTCCGCATCGGCCAGAACGCTGGCGATGGCGTCGGGCGCATCGGTCGTCGCCGAGGCCATCTGGATCAGCGCATCACGCGTGGCGCTGTCGGGCGTCGCCTGAGGCGGGGTGTAGTCGGGACGATGCGTCGGAAGCGGTACATTCGCAGCAACCAGAAGGGCGGTGCCGGCATCCGCGGGCGGCGTCTGCTCGACGACGGGCGCATCCTCGACCGGCTTGACCTCGAAGGGCAGCGGCTGTCCGACCGCGGCGTCGGGCCGCGGCGCCGAACGGGGCAGGGGCAGGCTGCGCTCGGGAAGGGCGGCGAGGATCGTCGCCGGCGTTTCGACAGGAGCCGGCGGTTCAGCAGCAGGCTGTGCGGCTGGAACGGCTGCGGCCGGCGCGGGAGCCTGGCGAGAAGGCTGCCGGGCCGAGGCAACGCTCACGTCCGCATTATCCTCTTCCTCGTCGGCCCCGCCACCAAACAGCGCGGCGAGGAGACCGCCACCCTTCCGGCCGTTGCCGGTGTCGCGGGCGACCTGGACCGTGCTGCCGCTGCGCTTGCGCGATTCGTAGGCGGCCAGCGCCTGCTGGTAGCCGGGCAGAGGCTTGCCGTCGGTGGGGACGTGGAGTGTCTTGCCGTCCGGGAACAGCGCAACGAGTTCCTTACGGCTCATGCGCGGCCAGTGGCGCACACTGCCGACATCGAGGTGAACGAAGGGGGAGCCCGAACGCGGATAATAGCCGACGCCGCCGGCCTGGAACTTCAGCGCGGTGGCACGCAGCTTCGCCAAGTTGACGCCGGGAATGTAAAAGTCGATCGCCTTGCCGAGCATGTGCTGGCTCTTCTTGGCAACGCCATTGGAACGGCTGCGCAACATCGAATTGGTCTGCGGCGAGCGGTAGGCGGAGACAACGTGGATGTAGTCACGTCCGCCACTGGCCCGGTAGACTTCCCAGAGAAGATCGAGAAGCTGCGGGCTCATGTTGGTCGGCTCGTTGCGCCGCCAATCGCGCAGGAAGCGGTTGACCTCCTTGAGGCCGCTCTGGATATAGCGGCCGTTGCGCTTGTAGGTGATCTCGGCGCGCTCCTTGGTGTGTATGAAATACAGCTTCAGGGTGCGCGTTTCGGCATGGGCGGCCGGCGTGGCAGCGGCAAGGGCGCCCATCGCGAGCATCAAACCGGCGAGCAGCCTCACCCGTACGAGTGACGGCAAGCGCCATCCAAAAACGTTAGCGTCGTTTTGTCTCAAGATCCGTGGCCTTGCAGGCTTGGTGATGTGTCCCCCGAGCCTAGGCCCGGAAATTTCGTCCCACCTTCTGAATATCCAGTCTAATGGTTAACCCGATCTTATTAAAGGAGGAATGCGCGAAGAGGATGGCGAGAACGTGGCAAAAGGCAACGAACCGTTCCATGGTGAATCATTGCTTAACGCCCGGGCGCATGATTCGCACGGACTTGTGGACAAGGGGAATGGAAAGGGGGCCTGGTCGGCCATCCGGCAGAATGTGGCAAGGACCGGGCCGCAGGAAGGCTAGAACGGACCCTTGCTTGATCTTGCCGCGACCGCCCGCATCTTTTCGGCCGGCTCGATCCCCATCTCCTTGAGCTTGCGATAAAGGGTCGAACGGCCGATGCCGAGGCGGCGGGCGACCTCGCTCATCTGCCCCTCATAATGCTCGATCGCGAGCCTGATGAGCTCGCCCTCGATCGCTTCGAGCGGCCGGATGTTGTCGTTCTCGTCGATGGCGCGCAACAGGCCCTTGGGCAAAGCGGACGCCTCAGCCGGATCGACACGCTCTGAAATCGGGGACGAAAAGGCCCCGGATGCAGGCGCGGCGCGGTCGGCCCCGGCGGCTCCCGTGTCCGGATCGATGCCTTCCACCTGGGCGCGGATCTGCGGGAAATCCTCCTTGCCGAGCATGCCCCGGTCGCACAAGACGACCGCGCGCAACACCGCGTTCTCCAACTGGCGTATGTTGCCGGGCCAGTCGTAATCGGCGAGGAGCTGAAGAGCGTCGGCACGGATGCCGGTGATGCGGTTCTGATGCTCGGGGGCGAAGCGGGCGATAAAGCCTTGCACAAGCAGGGGGATGTCCTCCTTGCGGTCCCGCAGCGGCGGAACCATGATCGGAAAGACGTTCAGGCGGTAGAAGAGATCCTCGCGGAATCGGCCTTCCTTGACGCGGCTGATGAGATCGTGATTCGTCGCGGAGATCAGCCGGATGTCGACCCTGCGGGTGCCCCGTCCGCCGACGGGATCGACCTCGCCCTGCTGGACCGCACGCAGGAGCTTGACCTGGACGCTGAGCGGCAGGTCGCCGATCTCGTCGAGGAAGAGGGTGCCGGTGTCGGCTTCGACAAACTTGCCGGTGTGCTTTTCGGTGGCCCCCGTGAACGCCCCCTTCTCGTGGCCGAACAGGATGCTTTCGACGAGCGTGTCGGGGATGGCGCCGCAGTTGACGGTGATGAACGGTTTGCGCCTGCGTTCACCGGCGGCCTGGATGGCGCGCGCGATGAGTTCCTTGCCGACACCGGATTCGCCTTCGATCAGGATCGGGATGTCGGTGGCGGCGGCTTTGCGGCCCAGCTCTATGACGCGCCGCATTGCTGCGCTGTTGGTCGCCAGCGCGTTGAAGGAATAGTCCGATGCGGGGCGTTTGGCGTTGCGTTCGCGGCTTTCCAGTGCCGCCACCTTCAGCGCGTTGCCGATTGCCGTGCCGAGACGCGCCGGCGCGACCGGCTTGACGATGAAGTCGAACGCACCGGCGCGCATCGCTTCCACCGCGGTGTCGATGCTGCCCTTGGAGGTCTGCACGATGACCGGGATCGCGTGCCCCCGGTCGCGCATCCGGTGCAGAACCTCGATGCCGTCCATCCCAGGCATCATCAGGTCGAGGATCATTGCCCGGGGGTGCGGCTCGGCGCGGCCGAGCAGGTCCAGGGCGACACTGCCGTTCTCCGCCGCCAGCGCGGCGTGGCCGAGCTTCTCGACGGCTCCTTGCAGGAGGCGGCGCTGGATCGGGTCGTCATCGACTATGAGAACGGCTTCAGACATGTCGCATTTGTGCAATGGCGTGATGATATCGCGCGCGCCTTCCTCGATCAGGGTGGATCAAAATGGCATAGGCTTCTAAACAAGGGCTCAAGGATTCCGGTGAACGAAACCTTTCCGATCCGGATCGGACAGGACAGCTTTGATGAGGACCTTCATGGCCCAATTTCCAGTATTCGCCACACCCGTTGCGGCAACCGAGGCGGCAGTCGCCGCAGAAACAGCGACCATGGGGCTGGGCGCTCTGCCCGAATGGGATCTGAGCGACCTTTATCCGGCGCTGGATGCGCCCGAACTGAAGCGGGATCTTGATCGTGCCGCCGACGAAGCCGTGCGGTTCGAGGCGGCCTGGAAGGGCAAGCTTGCCGGGGAGGTGGCCAAGGGCGAGGCCGGGCGCCTCGGAGAGGCGGTCGAAGCCTACGAGGCGCTGGAAGAACTGATGGGCCGCATCGTTTCCTATGCGGGGCTGCTCTATGCCGGCGACACCTCGGATCCGCGGCGCGCCAAGCTATACGGCGATGTGCAGGAGAAGCTGACGGACGCCAGCGCGCATCTGATCTTCTTCACGCTCGAATTGAACAAGATCGACGATGCGACGATCGATGCGGCGCTCGCCGCGGACAAGGCGTTCGCCCGCTACGAGCCGTGGGTGCTGGACATCCGGCGCGAAAAGCCGTTCCAGCTCGAGGACCGCATCGAGCAGCTGTTCCACGAGAAATCCGTGACCGGACGCGGGGCCTGGAACCGACTCTTCGACGAGACGATGACGAGCCTGCGCTTTGTGGTGGACGGCAAGGAACTGGCGATCGAGCAGACGCTCAACCTCCTGCAGGATGCCGACGGCGAGAAGCGCCGCCGCGCCGCCGAGGCGCTGGCCGAGACGTTCCGCAAGAACTTGCGGATCTTCACCCTGATCACCAACACGCTCGCCAAGGACAAGGAAATCTCCGACCGCTGGCGGGGCTTCGACGACATCGCCGACTCCCGTCACCTGGCAAACCGGGTCGAGCGTCCGGTGGTGGATGCGCTGGCGCAGGCGGTTCGCGACGCCTATCCGCGCCTGTCGCACCGGTACTACGCGATGAAGGCACGGTGGCTGGGGCTGGAAAAGCTCAGCCACTGGGACCGCAACGCGCCGCTGCCGGAGACGCCGCAGGCGGTGATCGGCTGGAACGAAGCGAAGAAGACGGTGCTCGACGCCTATGGCGCCTTCGCGCCGCAGATGGCGGAGATCGCCGGCCGCTTCTTCGACCGCAACTGGATCGACGCGCCGGTGCGCTCCGGCAAGTCGCCGGGCGCTTTCGCGCATCCGACCGTGCCTTCGGTGCATCCCTACCTGCTGCTCAACTATCTCGGCAAACCGCGCGACGTGATGACGCTGGCGCACGAAATGGGCCACGGCATCCATCAGGTGCTGGCCGCACGGCAGGGGGCGCTGATGGCGCCGACACCGTTGACGCTCGCCGAAACGGCGTCCGTGTTCGGCGAAATGCTCACATTTCAGTCGCTGCTCGAGCGGACGGCGGAGCCGCGCGAGCGCAAGGCGATGATCGCCCAGAAGGTCGAGGACATGCTGAACACGGTCGTCCGCCAGATCGCCTTCTACGAATTCGAGCGGAAGGTGCACGCCAAGCGGCGCAGCGACGGCGAACTCACCTCGGACCAGATCGGCGCCCTGTGGCTGGAGGTGCAGGCCGAGTGCCTCGGGCCGGCAGTGCAACTGCGCGAGGGATACGAGACCTTCTGGGCCTATATCCCGCACTTCATCCATTCGCCGTTCTATGTCTATGCCTATGCCTTCGGCGATTGCCTGGTGAACTCGCTTTTTGCCGTCTACCGGCAGGCGCCGGACGGCTTCCAGGACAAATATTTCGCCATGCTCGAGGCCGGCGGCACGAAGCATCATTCCGAACTTCTGAAACCGTTCGGACTGGACGCGTCGGACCCGGATTTCTGGGGCAAGGGACTGTCGGTCATCGAAGGGCTGATCGATGAGCTCGAAGCGCTGGGCGGCTGACTTGCCGGTATCGAGAAGGCATCCGTGAGCCCGGCGGACGAGCCTTTCGTTCTGTTCCGCGACGATGCGGAGGGGCGGGAGATGCTGTTCTCCCGCCCTCGCGCGCTGCTGGTGGCCGAAGACGCGGCATCGTTTCGTTCCGCCCTCGATGAGGCGGCGGAGGCGCGTCGGCGGGGGGCGTGGATCGCCGGTTATCTTTCCTACGAAGCGGGCTACCTGCTGGAGCGCAAGCTCGTGCACCTGTTACCGGCGGGCCGGCGCGCACCGCTTCTGTGCCTGGGCGTGTTCGATCCGCCGGAGGAGCGCCCGGCGACGGTATGCGGGACGAGCGAGGGCGCGCTGTTCGACACACGCCCGGTGTGGAGCCTAGCGGACTATCGCATCCGCTTCGACCGGTTGCGGGATCATCTGCGTGCCGGCGACTGCTATCAGGCCAATCTCACCTTTCCGATCCATGCCGGCTGGCGCGGCACGCCCAGGGCGCTGTTCGATGCGCTGACCGCGCGGCAGCCCGTGCGGCATGGCGCGCTCGTCGGTCTCGGCTGGCCGGTGATCGTGTCGCGGTCGCCCGAACTGTTCTTCCAGGTCTCGCGCGACGGCTGGATCGAGACCCTGCCGATGAAGGGGACGGCACCGCGGGGGGAAACCCCCGAAGAGGATGCCGAAATCAAGGCGTTCCTGCACAACGACCCGAAGAACCAGGCCGAGAACCGCATGATCGTCGATCTCCTGCGCAACGACATTTCACGCGTCTGCGAGGTGGGCACGCTCGATGTGCCGCAGCTCTTCCATGTGGAGACCTATCCGACCGTGCATCAGATGGTAAGCCGCGTGCGGGCGAAGCTGGCGCAAGGGGTCGGGCTCAGCCAGATCTTCGAAGCCCTCTTTCCGTGCGGTTCGGTGACCGGTGCCCCCAAGATCCGCGCCATGCAGATCCTGCATGAACTCGAGGAAGAACCGCGCGAGGCTTATTGCGGGGCGATCGGCTGGGCGGCGCCCGACGGCAGCATGCGTTTCAACGTGGCGATACGAACGGTGTCGCTCTTTCCGGACGGCGAGGCCGTCTACAATGTCGGTGGCGGCGTGGTCTTCGATTCCACCGCAGAGGGCGAGTATGAGGAGGCGCTTTTGAAGGCGCGCTTCGCCGCCGGTGCGGGCGGGGCTTGAAACGATTGCTCAACAACAGGAGAGAGACGGGTGTTCATCGTTTCCTTGAACTATATGGCTCCCATCGAGGACGTCGAGATGCATGTTCCGGCCCATATGGCGTGGCTGGAGAAACATTACGAAGCGGGTCTGTTCCTGGCGTCGGGCCGCAAGGTGCCGCGCACGGGCGGCATCATCCTGGCGAAAGGCGATCGTGCGGCGCTTGAAGCGTGCCTTCGGGAAGACCCCTTCGCCGTGCATGGCATTGCCCGGTACGAGATCACCGAATGCGCCGTTTCGAAAGCCGTGCCCGGGCTCGAAGCGCTTAAGCAATGACAAAGGCTTCCGGACCTCGATCAAGGGTTTACGCTTTATTGTGACAACGTTCTGTGTTTTGAGGCTTTGAAAATATAGTTTGTGAGAGGCGCATGATGGCTGCAAAAGACTGGCCCGTTCACGGTGAGATCACCGGTCCCATCGTGATGATCGGCTTCGGCTCGATCGGTCGCGGAACCTTACCTTTGATCGAACGTCACTTTAAGTTCGACAAGAAGCGGATGGTTGTGATCGATCCCGTCGACACCGACCGCAAGCTCCTCGATGAGCGGGGCATCAGGTTCATTCAGCGCCATGTCACGAAGGACAATTACAAGGACATCCTGAAGCCGCTTCTGACCGAGGGCGAAGGCCAGGGTTTCTGCGTCAATCTCTCCGTCGACACGTCCTCTCTCGACATCATGAAGCTCTGCCGCAAGCTCGGGGTGCTCTACATCGACACGGTCGTGGAACCCTGGCTCGGCTTCTACTTCGACCAGACGGCCGACAACGCCGCCCGCACCAATTACGCGCTGCGCGAGACGGTTCGCCAGGAAAAGGCGAAGAATCCCGGCGGGACGACCGCCGTTTCCACCTGCGGAGCCAATCCGGGCATGGTCTCATGGTTCGTCAAGCAGGGCCTGGTCAACCTGGCGAAAGATCTCGGGCTGGAGTTCGACGAGCCCGGCGCCGGGGACCGGGAAGGCTGGGCGAAGCTGATGAAGAAGTGCGGCGTGAAGGGAATCCACATCGCCGAACGCGACACCCAGCGGGCCAAAAAGCCCAAGCCGATGAACGTGTTCTGGAACACGTGGTCCGTCGAGGGATTCATCTCCGAGGGGCTGCAGCCGGCCGAACTGGGCTGGGGCACGCACGAGACCTGGATGCCGAAGAACGCCCGCAAGCAGAAGAAGGGCTGCAAGGCAGCGATTTTCCTGGAGCAGCCCGGCGCCAACACGCGGGTGCGCACCTGGTGTCCGACGCCCGGCCCGCAATATGGCTTCCTAGTCACGCACAATGAATCGATTTCGATCGCCGATTATTTCACCGTGCGCGACAAGAAAGGGAAGGTCACCTATCGCCCGACCTGCCACTATGCCTACCATCCCTGCAACGACGCCATCCTGTCGCTGCACGAGATGTTCGGCTCCGGCGGCAAGGCGCAGCCGGAACACCATGTGCTCGACGAGAACGAACTGGTCGACGGCATCGACGAACTCGGCGTCCTCATCTATGGGCACGAAAAGAACGCCTACTGGTATGGATCGCAGCTTTCCCTGGAGGAGGCGCGCAAGCTCGCTCCCTATCAGAATGCGACGGGCCTGCAGGTGACGTCGGCGGTCCTGGCAGGCATGGTATGGGCGCTGGAGAACCCGGAAGCGGGCATCGTCGAGGCTGACGAGGTCGATTATTGGCGCTGCCTGGAGGTCCAGATGCCCTATCTCGGACCGGTGAAGGGCTACTATACGGACTGGACGCCGCTCGAGGAGCGCCCCGGGCTTTTCCCCGAGGATATCGACGAAACGGACCCGTGGCAGTTCCGCAACATTCTCGTGCGCTGAGCTGCTGGCGGCGCGCGGTGCTTGCAATGGTCTCGAAATCGGGCAATTGAAAAAAGTGTTGTGGTCCGGGCACATCGCGTGCTCGGATGGGCTTCAGGACGCGGTGCGCAGCCGGCCACGGTCCGGCGAGCGATAGGAGGTCGACAGATGAAGGCACGCAATGTTCTCACGCTTGGCGGTCTGGTGGCCGCACTGGCGCTGGCCGGTTGCCAATCCGACTTTGCAGGCGGCGGGTCGCGCATGGCGCGGCAGACGGGCGTCGAGGGGCAGTGGATGGGCACGGACGGCGTTGCCGTGTCGACGCTTCAGGGCGGGCGTTTCAGCTCCCGCTCCGTGCAGACCGGCGAGACGCTGACCGAGGGGTCGTACACCCATCGCGACGCTCGCACGATCGACCTGTCCTTCTATTCCCTGAAGAGCAGGCAGAACACCAACGCGACGTGCCTGCTGGCCGCATCCAACCAGATGAACTGCACGCTTGCCAACGGTACGAACTTCGTCCTGACGCGAAGCGCCGGCGTCTCCTGAGGCCTTCGCGATGCCGGCCGGGCGCATCTCGTGCTGATCGCCCTGGCGGCCATATCGCTGCTGGCGGTCGTCGTGCTGCCGCAACTCTGGGTGCGGCGCACCTTCGACAAGCATGCGCTCGACCGTGCCGATATCCCGGGGACCGGTGGCGAACTCGCGCGCCATCTGCTCGACCGCTTTTCCCTGCAGCACGTTGCCGTCGAGCTCACCGAGCGGGGCGACCATTACGATCCGGTCGGCAAGGCTGTCCGGCTTTCCGACAAGAACCTGTCGGGGCGGTCGCTGACCGCAGTGGCCGTTGCCGCCCACGAGGTTTCCCATGCGCTGCAGGATGCCCGGAGCGAAAGACTGCTTGCCGTGTGGCAGCAATTGGCAAGGCTCGCCGCGACGACGGATCGTGCCGCCGGCCTGTTTTTCGTCGCGGCGCCCGTTCTTGCCCTGATCGCCCGCACGCCCGCGGCCATGATCGCGCTGGTCCTGATCGGCATCGCGCTCCTGTCCGTACGCGTCGTGGTCACCCTCGTCACGCTGCCGGTGGAATTCGATGCAAGCTTTTCCAAGGCGCTGCCGATCCTGCAGCACGGGGCCTATGTGTCGGCGGCGGATCTGCCGGCGGTCCGCTCGGTCCTGAGAGCGGCGGCCTTCACCTATCTCGCTGCCGCGCTCATTTCGCTCGTCAACCTTGCTCGATGGGTGCGGTTACTGCGATAAAGTCAAAAACTCTGGGAGGAGCAATGGCACCGCACTTCGATGCGCTTGAAATTCGCGATCCGGCGGAGCGCGAAACGGACCTGTTCGCGCGCTTGCCGCATTTCCTGAGCGAAGCCGTGAGGAAAGCGGAGGGGCTCGCCGAATGGCTGGCGGGCATCGACCTCTCGGCGGTCACCGACAGGAAGTCGCTGGCGGCGCTGCCGGTGCTGCGAAAGCCCGAATTGCTGGAGCGCCAGTTGGCTCGGCCGCCATTCGGCGGCTTTGTGAATCCGGATGCCCTGGAGGGGGCGCGCGTGTTCATGTCGCCCGGTCCCATCTGGGAGGTTCAGGGGGGCGGCGCTGATCCCTGGCAGGCGGCGCGCGCCTTCTTTGCGGCCGGCGTGCGGCCGGGCGCGCGGGTGCACAATGCCTTCGCCTATCACATGACGCCGGGCGGTTTCGTTCTCGACACGGGTGCGCGGGCGCTCGGCTGCACCGTGTTTCCGGCAGGCACCGGAAACACCGACATGCAGGTGGACGCGGCAGCGGCGTTCAGACCGGACGTTTATGCGGGCACACCCGATTTCCTCAAGGTCATGCTCGACCGTGCCGATCGGGACGGCAAGGACCTGTCCTCCTTCCGTATCGGGCTCGTGTCCGGCGGGGCTCTCTTCCCGTCGCTGCGCGAGGAATACAGGATGCGCGGCATCCGCGTGCTGCAGTGCTATGCGACGGCAGAGTTTGGCGTCATCGCGTATGAGGCGGCCGAAGCCGACGGGACCCCGTTGCCCGGCATGGTGGTCAACGAAAACCTGATCGTGGAGATCGTCCGTCCGGGAACGGACGATCCGGTGCCGGAAGGCGAGGTGGGAGAGCTGGTGGTCACGAGCCTCAACCCGGCCTATCCGCTGGTGCGGTTGGGAACGGGGGATCTTTCGGCCGTGCTGCCCGGCCGCAGCCCCTGCGGGCGCACCAACATGCGCATCGCAGGATGGATGGGCCGCGCCGATCAGCGCACCAAGGTGAAGGGCATGTTCATCGATCCCAAGCAGATTGCCGAGCTGCTCAGGCAGCATGCGGAGATCGAACGCGCCCGGCTTGTCGTGACGCGCGAGGGCGCGAGCGATGCAATGGTGCTTCACGTGGAGACGTTCGAGGGGGCGATGCCCGACACCGGAGCGATCGAAGCCAGCCTGCGCGAGATCACCAAAGTCGGCGGACATGTGCGCCTTGCGGAAGGCGGATCCCTGCCCAGGGACGGCAAGGTCATCGCCGATGAACGGGACTACTCCGACTAAAGCATAAGGCAGCAGCGCCGGTGCTGCTTGATTTCGCTTCATCAGTGTCACAGGATGCTGCAAAAGCTGTGGAGGGACGCGGGGCTGATGCTCCGCCGTTCGTCAAAATGAAAGCAGCTGGTGGCCGAAAGCCGCCGAACGGTCTATCGGGGGATAGACTTCAAGATCAAGCGGAGGAATGCTCATGAAACTTCTGATTGGCGCCTTATCGGCACTCGCTCTCACGGCTTTGGCGACGCAAGCCCAAGCCCAGTGCGACAGCGGCGAAATGGTCATCAAATTCAGCCATGTCGTCGCTGACAAGGGACACCCGAAGGGTGACGCGGCACAACTTCTCGCACAGCGCGTCAACGAGGAGATGAACGGCACGGCCTGCATGGAGGTCTATCCGAACTCCACGCTCTACGACGACGACAAGGTGATGGAAGCCCTGCTTCTGGGCGACGTTCAACTGGCGGCTCCCTCGCTGGCCAAGTTCGAGGCCTACACGCTCAAATATCGCCTTTTCGACCTTCCGTTCCTGTTTCCCTCGCTCGACGCCGTCAACAAGTTCACGACATCTGACGACGGCAAGGAACTTCTCACGGCCACCGAAAGCGAAGGCTATACGGGCCTTGGCTTCTGGTCTTCCGGCCTGAAGCAGTTTTCCGCCAACAAGCCGCTCCTCGAGCCACAGGACGCATCGGGCCTGAAGTTCCGCGTCCAGACCTCCGACGTCGCCGTGGCGATGATCGAGGCGATGGGCGCCTCGGCGCAGAAGCTGGCCTTCAAGGAAGTCTACGGCGCCCTGCAGACCGGCGTGGTCGATGGCCAGGAAAACAGCTGGTGCAACATCTACACACAGAAGTTCTTCGAGGTGCAGGATGGCATCACGGAGACCAACCACCAACTGCTCGCCTATCTCCTCGTCACCTCGACCGAGTGGCTGGAGGGTCTCGATCCCGCCGTACGCGACCAGTTCCTGAAGATCGCCGAGGAGGTCACGATGGCCGCCAATAATGAGGTGGCGAACCAGGAAGCGGCCTGCCGGCAGAACATCATCGATGCCGGCGGCACGATTCGCGAGCTGACGCCCGAACAGCGGGCGACGTGGGTCGAAGCCATGAAGCCGGTGTGGACCAAGTTCGAGGGTGATATCGGCAAGGAACTCATCGATTCGGCTGCGGCGAGCGGCTCCTAATGGTGCGATCCTGACAGGTGGTGCTCATCTGTCAGGAACAATCGTCCCACCGGATCAAGTGCCTGTGGTCTGATAATGCCACTGCGTGGCGGCAGCCGCCGCCACGCCCGGCACGAGCACCCGCCGCGTGGGCGGGAATCGCGCCGGAATAGACCTCCCCAAGGAGACGTTCATGGTCCTGCTTTGGCCTGTGCTGGGGCTTGTCGCCCTCGTAATCCTCCTGTTCGCACTCGAACGACGCTTTCCGGAAGCCGTCGGACGGTTCGAGGAAAATGTCCTGGCCGTGCTTCTGGCGGCGATCACCTTCATCTCGTTCACCCAGGTCATCGCGCGCTACGGTTTCAACAGCGGATGGGGCGGTGCGCTGGAGCTGACGCGGATCCTGTTCGCCTGGCTGATCCTGTTCGGCATGGGCTACGGGGTCAAGCAGGGCATCCACCTGGGCGTCGATGCCCTCGTGCGGCTGATGCCGTCGGCCCTTTTCCGCGCGGCCGCCGTCTTCGGGGCGATCTGCGTCTTCCTTTACGCCTTCATCCTTCTCTATGCGGCCTGGCTGAGCTTTTTCGGCGCGCCGGTCTCGACCAACTGGCGCCAGACGGGCGCCATCGGCTACTGGACCTTCATGTTCGACCGAGGCACGGGGCTCGACGATTTACGCTATCCATCATGGATGCAGCAAACCTTCGGACTGCAGGACCGCGTGCAGCGCTGGGTGGCCTATCTGATGCTGCCGGTCGGCCTCGCGCTGCTCGCGTTCCGGGCTCTTCAGGGCGTCGTGGCGATCGCCACGGGCCGCCGCGAGATGATCATCGCCAGCCATGAGGCCGAGGATCTCGTCGCCGAAAACAAAGACATTCTGAAGGGATAGCGGACGATGGAATCGGTGATCCTGTTTATTCTCGTCCTGCTGCTCCTGTTCCTCGGCGTCCCGGTGGCGGTCTCGCTCGGCCTTTCCTCCCTGCTGATCATCGCCTTCTTCTCGAACGATTCGGTTTCGTCGGTGGCCCTGCAACTGTTCACCGCGGCACAAAACTACACGCTGCTCGCCATCCCCTTCTTCGTGCTCGCCTCGGCATTCATGTCGACGGGCGGCGTCGCCCGGCGCATCATCCGCTTCGCTATCGCTTCGGTCGGTCACTTCAAGGGTGGCCTGGCCATGGCCTCGGTGCTTGCCTGCATGATGTTCGCGGCACTTTCAGGCTCCTCTCCGGCAACCGTCGTCGCGATCGGCACCATCGCCATCGCCGGCATGCGCCAGGTGGGATACAGCAAGGAATTCGCCGCCGGCATCATCGCCAATGCGGGAACGCTCGGCATTCTCATCCCGCCATCCATCGTCATGGTGGTCTATTCGGCGGCAACCGACGTTTCGGTCGGCCGGATGTTCCTGGCCGGCGTGGTGCCGGGGATAGTCGCCGGGCTTATGCTGATGATCGCCATCTATGCGATGGCAAGAATCCGGAACCTGCCCTCCGAGGAGTGGAAGGGCTTTGGCGAGATCCTGGAGGGCGGCAAGCAGGCCGGCTGGGGCCTCTTCCTGATCATTATCATCCTCGGCGGCATCTATGGAGGCGTCTTCACGCCGACCGAGGCGGCGGCCGTGGCTGCCGTCTATGCCTTCGCCGTGGCGCTGTTCGTCTACCGCGACATGGGGCCGATGAAGGGCGTGCGATGGGTGAATGAGGGCGACACGAAGCGCGCCCGGGTGGGTTTTTCCGCCAGCGTCTATGCGATCGCCTTCTTTTTCGTCTGGATGATCATGACCTTCTTCCTCACGGCCGATTGGGAAGGCGTCACGCTTCGGGGGAGGAGCCTCAGCGGGCTTGCCCTGTCGCTCGCCGTGATGATCGCCTATGGGATTTGGCGCGGCGGCGAGAAGGGGCTCGCCGGCCTTCCGGGGCTGCTCGTTGCAGGCTTGCCGATCTGGCGGCGTAACCTGGCGTTGATGGGGCGCAATTTCCTGCCCGCCTTCTTCAACGAGGACACGCGCAAGACGACGGTCGACGCCGCACGCACGACCGTGATGCTGATGTTCATCATCGTCAATGCGCTGCTGTTCGCCCATGTGCTGACGGCGGAGCGGATTCCGCAGGCGATCACCAGCGTGATGGTCGATGCAGGATTTACCTGGTTTACCTTCCTGATTGCGGTGAACCTCCTCCTGCTGCTCGGCGGGCAGTTCATGGAGCCCTCCGGGCTGCTGCTGATCGTGGCGCCGGTGGTGTTCCCGATCGCCATGGAACTCGGGGTCGACCCGATCCATCTCGGCATCATCATGGTGGTGAACATGGAGATCGGCATGATTACCCCGCCGATCGGCCTCAATCTCTTTGTTACCAGCGGTATCACGGGGATGAGCCTGATCAAGGTGGTCCGCGCCGCGGCGCCTTTCGTGCTGGTGCTTTTCCTGTTCCTGATCATCGTCACCTACGTGCCGATCCTGTCGACCTGGCTTCCCTACAGCCTGATGGGGCCGGAAATCGTGACAAGATAACGCGTATTTGATCGGGTTCGTTAAGTAAACGTTAACGAATTCGGGAATAGGCTTCATGCGTCGGATCGGCTTTCCTCCTCCCAAGCACGGTTCGAAACGGGGCGATCGCTCAAGGGTCGCCCCGCACTGTGTCAGGCACCGAGCAAGGCTCGACGATTGAGCTGGCGCAGGTGTGCGGGCTTTGCTGGGCCTTTGTGGGCTGCGCGTTTCGTGCATTCTCGGCCCACCACCAAAGGGGGGCTTGCACATGGATACCGACCTTGCCAACTGGAGCGCGCGGCCGCGTCCCGCCCGGCACAGGCTGGAAGGGCGCACGGTGAGGCTGGAACCGCTCAGTGCGGCCGCCCACGGCGACGGGCTTTTCGCCGCCTCCAGCGTGGCCGATGCCGACGAGCGTTTTCGCTGGCTTGCCGAATATCCGCCTCATGACCGTGCCGATTTGCAGGCGTGGCTGGAAAAGGCGGAAACCAGCACGGACCCGCTCTTCTACACGGTCATAGACCAGCAGAGCAGCATGATCGGCGGCCGCCAGGCGCTGATGCGGATCGATCCGGCCAATGGCTCCATCGAAGCCGGCAACATCTATTGGGGGCCGGGGTTCTCGCGGACGGTCCGGGCGACCGAGGCGCTTTATCTCTTCGCGCGCCATGTCTTCGACGATCTCGGTTATCGCCGGTTCGAATGGAAATGCAACAATCGCAACGGGCCTTCCAGGCGGGCGGCCCTGCGGTTCGGCTTCACGTTCGAAGGGGTGTTCCGTCAGCACATGGTGGTCAAAGGCGAGAACCGGGACACTGCCTGGTTCTCCATGCTCGACGGCGAATGGCCGGCGTTGAAAAGTGCGTTTGACGCATGGCTTGATCCGGCCAATTTCGATAACGATGGCAATCAGAAAAGGCGGCTCGAGGAGTTCACAGGCGCCGCGCGTCCGTTCGGACGGGCAAAGGACGCCGCAAACTCGTGAATCCGCGCATCGTGCTTTCCGGCGGATGTGTCGGGAACGGCGGCCTCGCAAACGGGTAGGACCAGTTGACGGACAATCGCAAGTCGGCCATCGCAGCGGCCATCATCCTGATCGGCTTCGGCATCGCAGCCTTTATGATGCCGCGCATCATGCTGGCCCTTGGCGACTACTCGACGGTTGCGGCGGGCGTCGTTGCCGTGGGCTTCGTTGCGGCTTTTTTCCTTGTGTTCTGGCTGCGCGCCCGCGCGCAGAACAGGCGCGACTGAGCCGCTCAGGCCGAGAGGCTTGCCGCGAGCAGGGTGAGGCCGAGCAGCATGACGAGCAGCGCGCCGCCGATCTCGATGGCGTTCGATATCCTGGTGCCCAGGTGGTTGCCGCCGGAGAGCGCGACAGCCCAGTTCTTGGCTGTCACCGCCAGGGTGGCGAGGATCGAGACGGTGATCGCGGTTCCGATCGACATGGCCAGGACGGAGAAGATGCCGCCGAGCCAGAGGCTGTTGAGGAACGCAAAGGTGAGCACGATCAGTGCGCCCGAACAGGGCCGGATGCCGACGGCAGCCACGGCGGAGGCGGCGGTTTTCCAGTCGAGCCGCTCGGCCGTCAGCATGGAGGGATCCGGCGCGTGGGCGTGGCCGCAGGTGGGGCAGATTTCCGCAGGGCCGTGATCATGATCATGATGGTGGTGGTGATGATGACCGTGCCCGCAAGCATGATGGTCATGCCGATGCTCGCCGTCATGCTCGTGATGATCATGGGAAGCGTGTTTGCCGACATGTGCCGCCGACAGGCTGTGCATGGGGTGAACCTCGGGGGAAGGACGGCGAAGCATCGGACTGAGCTTGCGCCACAGGAGCCAGGCACCGAAAAGGGCGATCAGGCCGAAGCTGACGGTTTCGAGGAACCACGTTGCCTTGGTCATCGAAATGGACGTGCCGCGCAAGGCAAGGAAGACCAGGCCCATCAGAGCGATTGCGGTCAGCCCCTGAAGCAGCGCCGAGGCGAAGGAGAGGATGACGCCGCGCCGGAGCGCCACCTCATTGGCCAGCATGTAGGACGAGATCACCGCCTTGCCGTGCCCGGGGCCGGCGGCGTGGAACACGCCGTAGGCGAAGGACAGCCCGACCAGCATCCAGACATTGCTGCCATCGTCGCGCATGGCCTTCAGGGCGCCGGTCAGGGCGCGATAGAAGTGCTGCTGCTGGAGGTTGATCCATTGGAGAGCGCCGGCAAAGGGACCGGTCGGGGTGATCGCCGGCTCGGCGGCTCCAATTCCGAGCGAGCTTTGCGCCAGCGCGCTGCCTGCGACCATCGCCGTGAGGAAGACCACCGCGACGGCGAGGGGAAGGCGGCGATGGGATATCTGCATCGGTCAACTGTCCTTGCCGCAGTTGAGTTCCAGCCGGGTGGCGAAGATCTTGCTCATGTCGTTGCCCGTCGGATCGTTGAAGAAGGCATCGGTGAGCATATCCTGGTTCTGCGCGATCGCCTCGTCCGCATCCGGCCGGACGACGCTGCGCTTGCAGCTGGCAGGCATCGCCTTGACGGCCAGATATTCATCCTCGGTGAAGTCGATCGCCGTATAGAAGGTCGGGTCGTAGACGCCGAAATCCACCGTGCCTTCGAGTGGCAAGGGCTTTTCCGGCTTCGATTCGAAGAGAATGATGAGCTGGTTGTCGACGAAGTCGGCGATCAGGCGCTCCGGGGCCTGCATGGCGACGTCTTTGCCGTTGTGCGTGACGATCTGAAAATAGCCGTAGTCCGCCAGCGACGCGTAGACGGTCTCCGACACGTCGTTGAGCTCGTCGGCGTCGAGTTTCATGTCCTTGTTCTTGTCGAATTCGACAAGAACGGTGCTGGAGAAGAGGTCGTCGAAACGCCAGACATGATGCAGCGTCGCCACGTTGCCGCTCTCGTCGACGGTGACGTCGAGCCGAGCCTCGGCGAAAACATGCGGATGCGACAATGCGGGGCCAGCAAAGGCTGCAAGAACCGCGGCGGCTCCCGGGATGATCAGTTTTCTGCTCGGCATGCCTTCGCCCCAGGGTGGAATGATCTGTGCTGTCTTTATCATGAACCCGGCGGAATTTGGACGCGGGCACGTCAAGTCGTGGGATAATTTTCCTTCAGCCAGCGCGCCAGATAGTCGACGAAGACCCGGACCTTGGCCGGCAGGTAGCGCCGGTGCGGATAGACGGCATAGATGCCGGCACCCTCCGGGTTGTTTTTCTCCAGAATGGGGACGAGCCGGCCGGCCGAAATCTCCGGATCGGCGATGAAGTCCGGCAGGATCGCGAAGCCAAGACCGGACAGGGCAGCGGCGCGCGCGGTCAGCGGGCTGTTGACCTCGATGCGCCCTGTAACCGGCACGTTTACGGTTTCGCCGTCCCCGTCCAGGAAGGGCCAGTTCTGGCGATAGCGGCCGTTGGTGTCGACGATGCAGGGCAGGTGGGTCAGATCGTGCGGGCTGGACGGCTCGCCGTGGATCGCGAGCAGCTCGGGCGAGGCGCACAAGACAACGCGGAAGGGCGCAAGGCGTCTGGCGATCAAAGACGAATCGCTGAGCTTCGTGATGCGGATCGCAAGATCGAAGCCCTCCTCCACGAGATCGACGAAGCGGTCATCGAGATTGATGTCGAGGGTGATGTCGGGATTGGACTTGGCAAAATCGATCAGGGACTGGCCGATCGGCGCGTCGGCATAGGTGCGCGGGGCGGACAGCTTGATGCGGCCCCGGACATCGCCCGAAGACTGGCGGACGACATCCGTCAGATCGTCCATGTCACGCAGAAGCTCGATGGCGCGGCCGAAATAGGTGTGGCCGGCTTCGGTCAGGGAGAGCTGTCTCGTGGTGCGGTTCAGAAGGAGAGCCCCCAGCTCGTCTTCCAGCTCGCGCACATATTTCGACAGCAGCGCCTTTGACTTGCCGACCTTGCGGGCGGCGGCGGAAAAGCCTTCCGCTTCCACCACGTCGACGAACGCACGCATACGGCTGAGAGTATCCAAACTGCGCTTCCTTCAGGTGCCGGACAGGATTTCAGCGGCGAGCCCGATGAGCTGCCGGTCGCTGCCGGCCGGGCCCAGCAGCGAGATGCCGAACGGGGCGTCGTGCACCCGCCCGAGGGGAATGGTGATTTGCGGCCAGCCGAGCAGGCCGGCGAAAGAGGTGAGGGTCAACGCCATGTTGCGGTAGCTGTCCAACTCGGGCTGGGTGGCGCTCTTCAGCGGCGCCGCGGTGGGTTGCGTCGGAAGGATCAGCACCATGTCGTCGTCGAACAGGGAGGAAAAATCGTCCTGGAAATCCTGGCGCCGGCTCCGTGCGGCCTGCACGGTCTCCTCGCTGATCCCGCGCGCGTAGTCGAAGCGTTCCTTCACACCCGGCCCAAGGGCGGGCCGGTCGCTGGTGATGAACGGGCCGTGCACCTGCCAGGCCTCGAAGGCCTGGATCTTCTTGAAGCAGTCGAACAGTTCGTCAGGCGTCCCGGGCAGCGCAAGGAAGGTCGCCTGACGATCGAAATGCCGGATCACCGTGCCCAGCATGTTGGCATAGACGCTTCGTTCTTCATCGCCGTAGAGCAGCGCTTCCAGCTCGGCGATTCGCACCGGCCTGGTGAGGCGCCTGGCGTGCCCGTCTTCGCCGAGAAGCACTTCGGCGACCTTTTCATAGGTCGCGGCGCTGCGTGCGAACCAGCCGAACGTATCGAAGGAGGGAGCAAGCGGCATCGTGTGATCCAGCGGAATGCGCCCGTGGGTCGTGCGCAGGCCGAGAAGGCCGCAGAAGGAAGCCGGTGCGCGGATCGAGCCGTTGGTGTCCGAGCCGGCGGCGATGTCGACGAGGCCGCCGGCGACCGCGGCTGCCGAACCGGACGAGGAGCCGCCGGTCACGCGCTGCGGAGCGGCGCTGTTGACCGGCGCGGGATAATGCGCGTTGATGCCGATCATCGAGAAGGTGAGCTCGTCGGTCTGGGTCTTGCCGACGAAGCGGGCGCCGGCATCGAGCAGCGCCTGGATGGCAGAGGCCGTGCCCGTTGCGCGGGAATGGATCTTTGCGCGATCCGGGTTTCCGCCACCGGTCGGATACCCCTCGACGTCGTAAATGTCCTTGACGCCCAGCGTTAGCCCGGCAAGGGGGCCCGAAGCGGCGTTGGGAACCGGGGCGTCCGTGTAGTCGAGGAATGCGTTCAACGTGTCGCGCGTGCCTGTCATCCGCCGTTCCTCTGCTGTCTTGGGGCAAAAGTCGGCGTTCGGATCGCTTTTTTCAAGCGCGCGAGAAAAAATCATTGATTGTGACACGCAGGGCGACTATATCCGCGCTGCCCAAAGTCGCACGTGCCTGTGGGTGTCCGCCGGACCTCGAATATGGCGAGGAAACCGGTACGGTACCTGGACTTAACCACTCCAGTCGGTCTTACGGCCAACCGCTAGACCGAGGACATCTTGAAGCAACGACGGTGCGGGCCTTTCTGGTGTCTCCCGGTTGTCCAAAAACCGGGGTTACTGAAGAGGCACACCTTCATTGCCGGCAGTGCGGATGGGGTCTCCCATACCAAAGCTGAGGCAGACAAAGCGCGTATTCGCCGCAAGGCGGGAACGCAACGTCGCGCGTCCTGACACGCCTGGTTCCGGTGCCTCCACCTGCCGGTCCAACGCTGCGCATGACGCGTCCTTTGTCCACCGCGGTCGATCGGTTTTCGATCGCAGAGTTGAGCTTCAGCATGCGGCGCAGAACGCCGCCGATGGAGAGACGTTATGGCCACACAGCGCATCCTCGATTTCCTCGCCACCCGACGTCCGGACGGCCCCTGCCTCGTCGTCGATCTCGATGTCGTTCGCGACAACTACCGTGCCTTCGAAAAGGCCCTGCCGGACTCCAAGATATACTATGCCGTGAAGGCCAACCCGGCGCCGGAGATCCTGCGCCTGCTGGCGCAGCTCGGCTCGTCCTTCGACACGGCTTCGGTTGCGGAGATCGAGATGGCGCTGAATGCCGGCGCCACCGCGGACCGCATCTCCTATGGCAACACCATCAAGAAAGAGCGTGACATTGCCCGGGCCTTCGATCTCGGCATCCGGCTCTTTGCGGTGGACAGCGTGGAAGAGGTGGAGAAGATCGCCCGTGCCGCCCCCGGCTCGCGCGTGTTCTGCCGCGTCCTGACGGATGGTGCGGGCGCCGAATGGCCGCTGTCGCGCAAGTTCGGCTGCGTGCCTGCAATGGCCGTCGACGTTTTGCGCCGCGCCCGTGCGCTAGGCCTCGACGCCTATGGCGTTTCCTTCCATGTCGGCTCGCAGCAGACGGATCTGGATGCCTGGGACCGGGCGCTTGCCGACGCACGCCGTGTGTTCGCGACGCTCGCCGATGAAGGCATCGTGCTCAAGATGGTCAATATGGGCGGTGGCTTTCCGACGCGGTACCTGCGCGACGTCCCGGCGGCGCAGCAGTATGGCCAGGCGATTTTCTCCGCGCTGCGCAAGCATTTCGGCAACCGTATTCCCGAGACGATCATCGAGCCGGGCCGCGGCATGGTGGGCAATGCCGGCGTGATCAAGTCCGAAGTGGTGCTGATTTCGACCAAGGCGGACAACGACAATGTGCGCTGGGTTTATCTCGACATCGGCAAGTTCGGCGGCCTCGCCGAGACGATGGACGAAGCGATCCGCTATCCGCTGGTCACACGCCACGACGGCAGCGAGACCGCGCCCTGCGTGCTGGCAGGCCCGACCTGCGATTCGGCCGACGTGATGTACGAGAAGACGCCCTATCCCCTGCCTCTGTCGCTGACCATCGGTGACGAGGTGCTGATCGAGGGGACCGGCGCCTACACCACCACCTATGCCTCGGTCGCCTTCAACGGGTTCGAACCGCTCCGATCCTACGTGATCTGAGCGGGGCGCCCCGCCGCCGAAGCCGTGCCGCGCGGGCTCGCCTGCGCGGGATCGCATCGCTGGTTTGAAGGATTGGCAAGATGAGTGATGCCGTATTTTCCGGTCTTCCCGAGACCGCTTTTTCCATCGCACCCGAAACCGCCGGCGACGCTGTCGAGCGCGAAGCCCTGCTTGACCGGGTCATGGGGCACAAGCGCAGGCGCAAATCTTCGGAAAAGCTGCGGCGTGGACGCGTGCCCGCCGAAGGGCTCGCCTTTGTCGCGCGCGATGCCCACGGGCATCTGATCGGTACGGTGCGGCTGTGGAACGTATCCATCGGCGAGGGCGGCTTGTCGGCCCTCCTGCTCGGGCCGCTCGCGGTGGAAGCCTGTGCGGGCGGTCGCGGTGTCGGCTCCGCTCTGATGCGTCATGCGATCGCGGAAGCCGCGCGGCTGGAGCACCGTGCCGTCCTGCTGGTGGGGGATGCGCCCTACTACGCGCGCTTCGGTTTCTCGGCGGCCAGGACTGGCAGGCTTTCGATGCCGGGTCCCTACGAGAAAGAGCGCTTCCTGGCGCTTGAGTTGGCGGAAAACGTCCTCGATGGCGCCGAAGGCTGCCTGGTCCCGACTGGAAGACGCGAAGGCGTCAGCCGCATCGTGCGTCGACGCTTCGCCGCCTGACTTTCAATTGTCGTCGGAACAGGGGGCAGGGGGCCTTTGAAGACGCCCTGTCCCATACCGTGTAACTCTCTTCGTGCGCCGTGTGTCAGAGAATCTGGCTGAGCTGCATGGCGACCGACATGTCGCCGTCGACCCTGAGCTTGCCCTGCATGAAAGCGGCCGTGGGGGCGAGGTCGCCGGCCACCATTGCCTCCAGGTCGTCCTTCGACAGGCTGATCGTGCAGTCGGCCGGACCGTCGCTGGTCGAGACGTTGGCGCCGTCGATCACGATGACGCCGTCGGCTCCGCAGTCGAATTTCACGGAACTCGAAAAACCTGATCCAGCAACGCGCGCGCCGATCTTCTCCGCAAGAGCCTTCATTTCTACTGGTCCTCTCCACTAGAGCGCCGTGCGCCCTCCCGGACGCACAAGGAACACTGAATTTTTTCGCATTTCCGCATTCATACGGACGTCAGGTAATCTCGCCTGACTGCAAAATGCCAAAGGTTTCACAGGGTGCCAGAGCGCGTGGCGCCCTGATCGTCGCACCTTGTGAACCCGACGCACCTAGCCATGGAATGACGTTTACGTCAACGTCTTTAAGAGGATGCCGCTGCCTGCTTTTCAGGCTGATGCGCTTCGATATTGCTTTCGCTTCCCAGCAACGTGTCGAGCAGGTCGATGAGAAGCTCGCTATTCCTTTCGCCGCCGAGCCGCCGAACGATCCGGGCTTCGTGATGGCGCCAAAGCTGGGTCATCTTTTCCACGAAGCGCTCTCCTTTCTCGGTCAGGTGCAGGGAGTGGGAACGCCGGTCGATATCGCCCTTGCGCCGCTCGGCAAGTCCCCTGTTCTCGAGACAATCCATCAGCGCGACGAAGTTGGCGCGCTTGATGCTCAGTTGCTCGGCAATCTCCGTCTGCTTCTGCCCGGGCCTCGTGGCGATCAGAGCCAGGACGGCGAACTCCGTCGGCCGCAGCTTCAGCGAAGCGAATGTCTCGTGAAAATCCTGGAAGACCAGGAGTTGCGCCCGGCGCAACTTGTGCCCGATCGCAGTGGACAGGAGCGGTAAACTCTTCTCCATGGCGCTCCTGGACAAAACCGTCATGCACTCCTCGTCGGAGTTCGTCGAAATGCTGAAATCGGCAGTGGAACGCGTCATAATCAATCTAACTCTCCAAAAAATATTCTCAGCCCGCTCGGCCCGCCGCCGCCGGAGCGATCTTGCACCTTGCCGGGAAAACGGCAGGAGGCGGGAAAACTGTTTGCATACGTCTACTGTATAAGGCAACACCTTTGGATAGATAAACGTCGCATAATTGGACCGCAATAAGGCATTTCTTCAATTTTTCGCTTTGGAAAGGCAGAGATTTTAAGGATTTAACGTTATTTCGCATAGAAATTTGCATTTTAAACGTATTTTATTGTTCTGTTATGTTTCATTATATTCTCGGGTTGTTTACCTATTCAGGGAGTCCCTTGCGAGGCTCGGCAAGCGTTCGAGTCCGTTTCAGAAGGCGTAGCCGAATGCGGTGGACCTGTCGGCTCGGTAATGGATATTGTCGCCATTTCCGGGCGGACGGGTACCGTTTGGGGCAGACCACTCGCAGGAGGCAATCGGGCAATGGCAGTGCGTGGAAACCGTTTGGACGAGGCGGCGCGTGCCGGATGGCTCTACTATGTTGCCGGCAACACGCAGGACCAGATCGCGGCCAAGCTCGGGGTTTCACGGCAATCGGCGCAAAGGCTCGTCTCCCTTGCCGTTTCGGAAGGGCTGGTGCGGGTGCGCATCGATCATCCCATCGCGGGCTGCATGGAACTCGCCCGCCAACTGAAGCAGCGATACGATTTGCGGTTTGCCGAGGTCGTGCCCAGCGATCCGGCTTCCACCTCCACGACGATCGGCGTCGCCGAGGCCACTGCGGCCGAGATCGAGCGACGGCTGCAATCGCCCGAACCGATGGTCATGGCGATCGGCACCGGCCGAACGCTGAAGGCGGCGATCGAACAGCTGCCGCCGATGGAATGTCCGCAGCATCGGATCGTCTCGCTGACGGGCAACATCGCCCCAGATGGATCGGCTGCCTATTACAATGTCATCTTCACCATGGCCGACACCGTCAAGGCGCGGAGCTTTCCGATGCCTTTGCCGGTCATCGTCTCCTCACCGGAAGAGCGGGCGCTGCTGCATGACCAGCCGATGATCCGTTCCACCCTGGTATTGGCGAAGGAGGCGGACGTGACCTTCGTCGGCATCGGCGATCTCGGGCCCGATGCGCCGATCTTCCAGGACGGGTTCATCTCGCGGGAAGAGCTCGACGCGCTGCAGAATGCGGGCGCGGTGGGCGAGATCGTCGGCTGGTCGTTCGACGCGAAGGGCGCGCTCATTGAGGGCATCACCAACGAACGGGTGGCCAGCGCCCCGCTGCCGTCCAGCAAGACGTCCCTGGTGATCGCGGCGGCCATGGGGCCGCGCAAGCTCCCGAGCATTGCGGCGGCGATCAGGAGCCATATCGTCAACGGCCTGATCACCGACGAGCGCACCGCCGCCGCGCTGCTCAAGGCGACCTGACCGCCCACCCTTCGGGAAATGACGTGCCGGTTCCCGCCGGGCTTGACTTTGCGTACAAATGGGTATTTGCTCATTCATATGGCATTTGCTCAATCTGGGAGGAGACCATGAGAGTGAGGCTTTGCGCCGTGGCGACGTGTTCGGCCATGGCGATCGCGGCGTTCGGCACGACGGGGGCGACCGCGGAAACCCTGACCATCGCGACCGTGAACAATGGCGACATGATCCGCATGCAGAAGCTTGCGGGGGCCTTTACGGAGAAGAACCCGGACATCACGCTTGAATGGGTGACGCTGGAGGAGAACGTCCTGCGCCAGCGCGTTACGACGGACATCGCCACCAAGGGCGGTCAATACGACATCATGACCATCGGCACATATGAAGTGCCGATCTGGGCGGCGCAGGACTGGCTGGTGCCGCTGGATTTCGACGCCGACTACGACGTTGACGATCTCCTGCCGGCGATCCGGGCCGGCCTGTCGATCGACGGTGCTCTTTATGCGGCCCCGTTCTACGGCGAGAGCTCTTTCGTCATGTACCGGAAGGATCTGTTCGATGAGGCCGGCCTCGAAATGCCTGAGGCGCCGACATGGGACTTCATCGGCGAGGCGGCACGCAAGATCACCGACAAGGGCAACGAGATCTACGGCATCTGCCTGAGAGGCAAGGCCGGCTGGGGCGAGAACATGGCCTTCCTGACGGCGATGGCCAACTCTTTCGGCGCGCGCTGGTTCGACATGGATTGGAACCCCCAATTCGATCAGCCGCAGTGGAAGGAGGCACTTCAATTTTACATCGACCTGATGAAGGATGCGGGACCGCCCGGAGCCTCCTCCAATGGTTTCAACGAGAACCTGGCCCTGTTCCAGACCGGCAAATGCGGCATGTGGATCGACGCCACCGTCGCCGCGTCCTTCGTCAGCAATCCGGACGAGAGCAAGGTCGCCGACAAGGTGGGCTTTGCGTTGGCTCCGGACAACGGGCTCGGCAAGCGCGGCAACTGGCTCTGGGCATGGTCTCTGGCCGTTCCCGCCGGCTCGCAGAAGACCGATGCGGCGAAGAAGTTCATCGCCTGGGCGACCAGCAAGGAATACTCCGAGCTGGTAGCCGAGAAGGAAGGTTGGGCCAACGTGCCTCCCGGGACGCGGACTTCGCTTTATGCCAATCCGGCCTATCAGGAGGCGGCTCCCTTCGCCGACCTGACGCTCAAGTCGATCCAGGCCGCCGATCCGACCCATCCGACGGTCGACGACGTGCCTTATGTCGGCGTTCAGTTCGTGGCAATCCCTGAATTTCAGGGCATCGGCACGGCGGTCGGCCAGCAGTTTTCGGCAGCCCTTGCGGGGCAGACGACGGTCGATCAGGCGCTCGCCGGTGCGCAGGCGCTTACCGCCCGCGAAATGCAGAAGGCCGGTTATCCGAAGTAGGAAACCGCCACGACCGGAACCGCGCCAGTCTCTCTCCCTCTTCGGTGGGGCGGTTCCGGTCCTTCCAAATAAAGCCACCCCCACGGTATCGGAGCAGAATCCATGGCGACGTTGCAGACCCGCGCAAGCGCTCGGCTGATGATGACACCGGCCGTCGTCCTGCTTCTTCTGTGGATGGCCGTGCCGTTGGCCATGACCCTTTATTTCTCCATGCTGCGCTACAATCTGCTGATGCCCGGCATGGAGGAATGGGCTGGCTTCCTCAATTACCGTTTCTTCCTGACCGACCCGGCGTTCTTCGCGGGTCTGTTGAACACCCTGCTTCTGGTCGGGGGTGTGCTCGCCATCAGTGTCGGCGGGGGCATTCTGATGGCGTTGCTCCTCGACCAGCCTTTTTTTGGACAGGGCCTCGTCCGTTTGATGGTCATCGCGCCGTTCTTCGTCATGCCGACGGTCTCTGCGCTCGTCTGGAAGAACATGCTGATGCACCCCGTCAACGGGCTGTTCGCCTGGCTGGCGCGGACCTTTGGCCTGCAGCCCGTCGACTGGTTCGGGCAGGCGCCGCTGTTCTCCATCGTGATGATTGTCTCGTGGCAGTGGCTGCCGTTCGCGACCTTGATCCTGCTGACCGCGCTGCAGTCGCTCGACAGCGAGCAAAAGGAGGCGGCCGAGATGGACGGTGCCGGCGCGCTGTCGCGCTTCATCTATATCGTCCTGCCGCACATGGCGCGTGCCATCACCGTGGTGGTGCTCATCGAGACCATCTTCCTCCTGTCCGTCTTTGCCGAAATCCTCGTCACCACCAATGGCGGGCCGGGCGTGCAGACAACCACCGTGACCTATCTCGTCTATGTGCAGGCGCTGCTGCAGTTCGACGTGGGCGGGGCATCGGCCGGCGGCATCGTCGCTGTGGTGCTTGCCAACATCGTCGCCATTTTCCTTGTCCGCCTGATCGGCAAGAACCTGGATTAAGGAGAAGACCATGGCGCGCTCGATCCCGACCCGCACAAGGCTCGGCTTCACACTCGTCGGCTGGCTTGTCGGCCTGCTGATCTTCTTCCCGATCCTGTGGACCGTGCTGACCAGCTTCAAGTCCGAAGGCACGGCCATCGCCACGCCGCCGCAATTCCTGTTCTTTCAGTGGACCGCCGAGAACTATGCGGAGGTGAACAGCCGGTCCGACTATTTCAAGCACTTCATGAACTCGGTCGTGATATCGGTCGGCTCCACTCTGCTGGGGCTTCTGATCGCCATCCCGGCCGCCTGGGCGATGGCCTTTGCGCCGACAAAACGCACCAAGGACGTGCTCCTTTGGATGCTGTCGACCAAGATGCTGCCGGCGGTCGGCGTTCTGGTGCCGATCTATCTCCTGTTCAGGGACACGGGACTGCTCGACACCAGGATCGGGCTGACGGCGGTGCTGACCATGTCGAACCTGCCGATCATCGTGTGGATGCTCTACACCTATTTCCGCGAGATCCCCGGAGACATCCTGGAAGCCGCACGGATGGACGGCGCCTCGCTCGCCAAGGAAATCGTCTACGTGCTGACGCCGATGGCCGTTCCCGGCATCGCATCGACACTGCTGCTCAACATCATCCTGGCCTGGAACGAGGCCTTCTGGACGCTCAACCTGACGGCCGCAAAGGCTGCTCCGTTGACCGCCTTCATCGCGTCCTACTCCAGCCCCGAGGGGCTGTTCTGGGCAAAACTTTCCGCCGCTTCCACGCTCGCGATCGCGCCGATCCTCGTGCTCGGCTGGTTCTCGCAGCGCCAACTCGTGCGCGGGCTCACCTTCGGCGCCGTCAAATAGGAACGAACACGATGGGAGAAATCCGACTCGAAAAAGTGCACAAGGCCTTCGGCACGACGGTCGTCATTCCGGAGATCGACCTGGAGATCGCCGACAACGAGTTCGTCGTCTTCGTCGGCCCCTCCGGTTGCGGCAAGTCGACCCTGCTCAGGCTGATCGCCGGGCTCGAGGACACCACCAGCGGCCGGATCCTCATCGACGGCGAGGACATGACCGCGCGCGCACCGGCCAAACGCGGCCTGTCGATGGTGTTCCAGTCCTATGCGCTCTACCCGCATATGAGTGTCTACAACAACATCGCATTCCCGCTGAAGATGGCGGGCGCCGACAAGAGCGTGATCGAGGAGAAGGTGCGCAATGCGGCCCGCATCCTCAATCTCACCGATTATCTCGACAGGCGCCCGGGGCAGCTTTCGGGCGGCCAGCGCCAGCGCGTCGCCATCGGCCGGGCCATCGTGCGCGAGCCAAAGGCCTTCCTCTTCGACGAGCCGCTCTCCAATCTGGATGCGGCGCTGCGGGGGGCGATGCGGCTTGAGATCAGCGAATTGCATCATCAACTGCACACCACGATGATCTACGTCACCCATGACCAGATCGAAGCCATGACGATGGCCGACAAGATCGTCGTTCTGAACGCCGGCCGGATCGAGCAGGTCGGCTCTCCCCTCGAGCTCTATCGCAGTCCGCGCAACCTGTTCGTTGCAGGGTTCATCGGTTCGCCGCGCATGAATTTCGTGCAAGGCCCCGAGGCGGAGAAGCTGGGAGCGGCGACCATCGGCGTAAGGCCGGAGCATCTGGAGCTCTCCACGGGCGATGGGTACTGGAAGGGCAAGGTCGGCGTCGCCGAGCACCTCGGCTCCGACACCTTCCTGCACGTAGATGTGGACGGCCTCGGCCAAGTGACCGCACGCGCCGACGGCGAGATCGGCTTGCGTCACGGAGAGACCGTGTTTCTGACGCCGATCCGGGAACGGGTGCATCGCTTCGACGACAAGGGCGAGGCGTTTTCATGAAGCGCCTCGAGGGCAAATCGGCGCTTATCACGGGGGCTGCCCGTGGCATCGGTCGGGCTTTCGCCGAAGCCTATGTGCGCGAGGGCGCCACCGTCGCCGTCGGCGACATCGATATCGAGCGGGCGGAGGACGCCGCCCGCGAGATCGGCGCAGGCGCCCGCGCGCTGCAGCTCGACGTGACCAGGCAGGAGTCCATCGACGCGGCGGTCGCCAAGGCGGCGGAATGGGCCGGCGGCATCGACATCCTGATCAACAACGCGGCCCTGTTCGATCTGGCGCCGATCGTGGACATCGAGCGGGCGAGCTACGAGCGGCTGTTCCAGGTCAATGTGGCCGGAACGCTCTTCACGATGCAGGCAGTCGCCCGGCAGATGATCGCGCAAGGCCGCGGCGGCAGGATCATCAACATGGCCAGCCAGGCCGGTCGGCGGGGTGAGCCTCTGGTAGCGGTCTATTGCGCCACCAAGGCGGCGGTAATCAGCCTCACCCAGTCGGCCGGTCTCGACCTCATCAAACACGGCATCAACGTCAACGCCATTGCGCCCGGCGTGGTGGACGGCGCCCATTGGGACCACGTCGATGCGCTGTTCGCCAGATATGAGGGCCGGCCGCTCGGCGAAAAGAAGCGCCTGGTCGCCGGGGCCGTTCCCTACGGGCGGATGGGAACGGCGGAAGACCTGACCGGCATGGCCGTTTTCCTGGCGTCCGCCGAAGCCGAATACATCGTTGCCCAGACCTACAATGTCGACGGCGGCAACTGGATGAGCTGAACAAGGAAGGTGTCCTGACATGTATCTTGAAAAATTGAAGCTCGACGGGCGCGTGGCGGTGGTGACGGGGGCAGGGCAGGGCATCGGCGCGGCCTGTGCGCGGGCCCTCGGCGAGGCCGGTGCCCACATCGTCGTTGCCGATCTTCTCGCCGGTCGGGTCGAGGCAAGCGTCGCCGAACTGCAGGCGCTGGGGCTGGCGGCCGAAGGCCTGACGCTGGACGTCACCCGGTCGGCGCAGGTGGACAGCGCGGCAAAGGCCATTGCCGGGCGGCACGGCCGGGTCGACATCCTGGTCAACAATGCCGGCGTGGCGAAGAGCGATGTTCCGGCGGAGGAAACCAGCGACGACCATTGGCGCTTGCACATGAACGTCAATGTCGACGGCCTGTTCTGGTGCTGCCGTGCTTTCGGCCGTTCCATGCTGGCGCAGGGCAGCGGGGCGATCGTCAACATCGGCTCGATGTCGGGCGTGATCGTCAACAAGCCGCAGCCGCAGGCCTTCTACAACGCGTCGAAGGCGGCCGTGCACCAGCTCACCAAGTCGCTTGCCGCCGAGTGGGCGGGGCGTGGCGTGCGGGTCAACGCCGTGGCGCCCACATATATAGAGACGCCGCTGACATCGTTCGGCATCAAGGAGAACCCTGAAATGTATGCGACCTGGCTCGACATGACGCCGATGGGCCGTGTCGGCCAACCGGACGAGATCGCCTCGATCGTGCATTTTCTCGCTTCCGACGCCGCCAGCCTGATGACCGGCTCTGTGGTGCTGGCCGACGGCGGCTACACCTGCTGGTAGGCTTGTCGACAGGATGGGACGATGGGATCTTCGACGATCGACCTGGTGATCTTCGATTGCGACGGCGTGCTGGTCGACAGCGAGCCCCTGTCCATGCGCGTCCTTCTGGAAACCGTTTCCGAAAGCGGCATCACCATCGATGAGGACAAGGCCTATGAGCTGTTCCTCGGCCGCAGCCTGAGCACGATCACCAGCCTTCTCAAGAACGACTATGCCGTGGATCTCGACGCCGGCCAGCTGGAGCGGATGCGGACGAAGCTCTATGCGGCCTTCCGCGCCGAGCTGCAACCGGTCGATGGAATCGGCGAAGCCCTCGATGGCCTCTCCCGGCCGTGCTGCGTGGCATCCTCGAGCCAGCCCGAGCGCATTCGCCTGTCGCTCGGGGTGGCCGGCCTTCTGGAGCGTTTCGAGCCGCACATCTTCAGCGCGACCATGGTCGCCAACGGAAAGCCGGCGCCGGACCTCTTCCTGCATGCGGCGCGGACCATGGGCGTCGAACCGCGCCGCTGCGCCGTCGTGGAAGACAGCCCGGCCGGCCTCGAGGCCGCCCGGCGCGCCGGCATGCGCGTGCTCTGCTTCGCCGGCGCGTCCCATGCCGGGTCCGAGGCACATCGGGCGGTGCTGCGGCGCTTGGAACCCGATCTGATCTTTGACAGGATGCGGACCCTGCCGGAGCATCTGGCCCGGCTGGAGGAGACCACACAGCATTGACGTGGTGGGGCGATCCATCCTCACAGAGAGCACCTCTGTCGGTATCGCACCACTGGAGAGAGGTTTGATGCGCGATCTCGTAGTGGCGGTGGATGTGGGCACGGGCAGTGCCCGCGCTGGCGTGCTCGATCTGTCGGGCGGGCTTCTCGGGCGTGCCGAGAGGCCGATCCTGATGAACAGGCCCGCGCCGGACTTTGCCGAGCATGATTCGGAAGACATCTGGCAAGCCGTCTGCCTTTCCGTTCGTGGAGCGCTCGACCGTGCCGGAGCCCTTCCCGAGGAGATCGCCGGCATCAGCTTCGATGCAACCTGCTCGCTGGTCGTGCGCGAGCCTGCGGGCGGACAGGTGAGCGTTTCGCCGGGCGGTGAGAAACGTTGGGACACCATCGTGTGGCTCGACCACCGTGCGCTCGCCGAGGCCGACGAGTGCACCGCGACCGGCCATCGCGTGCTCGATTATATCGGCGGCGTCATGTCGCCGGAGATGCAGACGCCGAAGCTGATGTGGTTGAAGCGCAATCTTCCGGAAAGCTGGAGCGCGGCCGGTCATTTCTTCGATCTTGCGGATTTCCTGACCTGGAAGGCGTCGGGCAGCTTCGAGCGCTCGCAGTGCACGCTGACCTGCAAATGGACGTATCTGGCGCATGAGACGCCGGGCTGGCAACGCGACTTCTTCGAGGCGGTAGGGCTTGCCGACATGATCGAGCGGGGCCACCTGCCGGAGCGGGCAAGCCCGATCGGCAGGGATATCGGGCCGTTGACGGCGGCAGCGGCCGCCGCCCTCGGCCTGACCGAGCGTTGCCGGGTCGGCGCGGGGCTGATCGATGCGCATGGCGGCGCCCTGGGCGTCCTCGGCGGATTCGCCGATTCCCTCGACCGGATCGACCGTCACATGGCCCTGATCGCCGGCACGTCGAGCTGCGTCATGGCGTTTTCCCTGCAGCCGCGCCCGGTGTCGGGCCTTTGGGGCCCCTATCTCGGCGCGGCTCTGCCCGGCTGCTGGCTGGGCGAGGGCGGGCAATCGGTATCGGGAGCGCTGCTCGACCACATCATCCGCTGGCACGGCGCCGGCGGCAATCCCGATTCGGCCATGCATGCGCGCATCTGCGAGCGAATCACGCAGCTGCGGGCGAAGGAGGGCTATGAGCTCGGCGCGCGGCTGCACGTTCTGCCGGATTTCCACGGCAACCGTTCACCGCTTGCCGATCCCCACGCCGTGGGGGTGATCTCGGGGCTGACGCTCGATTCCTCCTTCGACAGTCTTTGCCGCCTCTACTGGCGCACGGCCGTCGCCATCGCCTTCGGCATCCGCCACATTCTGGATGCGTTGAACGAGGCGGGATTCGAGATCGACACGCTGCATGTGACCGGCGGTCATGTGAAGAACCCTCTGCTGATGGAGCTCTATGCGGACGCGACGGGCTGCGCCGTGGTCGAGCCGGAGGCGGACGATGCGATGCTGCTGGGGACGGGCATGGTGGCGGCAACGGCGGCGGGCCTTTATCCCGACCTCGCCAGCGCCTGCGCCGCCATGGATCAGGGCGGGCGGATGCGCCGCCCCGATCCCGCCGTCCGGCAACGCTTCGAGCGCGACTATCGGATTTTCCTGGAGATGCACCGGCAGCGTCGGGCTCTCGATGCGATGATCGCCGATGGATGAAGGGGACGGGGGGCGGGATTTCGGGGCCGTTGCGGCAGGCGCGGCGAGGGGAAATCGCCGCAAATCCTTGCCGGCAAAGGCGTGCGTATTCCTGTGAAAAATAAGTCGCAAAAGAACGAGATTCTATGTTGACAGTTTGCGACGCCCCCGACTATATACGCCTCACCAACGACGGCGGCGACGCTGCTGGCGACCAAGAGGTTCGCCTCTGAGTTTCGCAAGAGTTGGACGAAATCAAGAGAGCCGCGTGAGCGACACTCGTATTGGCCCGGTGCTGGGTTTAGCGTTGGGCCGCGACTTTGCGTCTTGTGAAGTCTGATCTTTGACAATTGAATATTGAAGAAAGAGAAACGTGGGCGGCAGAGTTCCTGCGGATCCGGGTCCCGGAAGGGATTATGGGTTC
>NZ_JANKOF010000004.1 GCF_024655565.1 Nitratireductor sp. ZSWI3
TCCCAAATGTCGATCCGTCCTAGCGGTCGAGACCCCAAAGATCCGGGTTCCGTTTGAAATGCTCAGTCAGCATCTCGGTGAGGATCCGCACTTTCCGGGCGGGATGTTGACCTGGCGGACGGACGACATACGCACCTGCTGCCGGTACGGGATAGCGCGTCATGATCGGAACGAGCGCGCCGGAGGCCACATAGTCATGTATGATGCAATCGGGGAGCCAGGCGATGCCGAGGCCTGCCGCCGCCGCCGCGGCAAGTGCCATAGCGTTGTCGGCCTTGAACCTGCCCTGCGGCTGAACCGTGACAACCTTGCCGCCATCCATGAATTGCCAGGTTTCCGTTCCTTGCATGAGGGCCTGATGGGTGACGAGGTTGTCTGGCGTCTCAGGTGAACCGTGCGCTGCGATATAGTCCGGGCTTGCGACAAGCTTGCCATGGAACGGCCCGATGCGCTTCGCGATCAGGTTGGAATCCTGAAGATAGCCAGCCCGGATCGCGCAATCGAAACCTTCGGCGATAAGATCGACGAAACGATCACTGTAGTAGGTATGGATGTGGAGCTTTGGGTGCTGGCGCGCCATTTCAGCAAGCACGGGGGCGAAGTGGGTGGGGCCGAAAGTAAGCGGCATGGCAACCCGCAGGCGGCCGCGAAGATCACCGCTCGGAAGGATCGTTTCCCTGGCGATGTCGATCTCGGCGCTGGCGCGGGCCGCATGATCCCTGAACGTGCTTCCCGCTTCCGTGAGCGCGGCGCCGCGGGTCGTTCGCGCAAGGAGCTGGACACCGAGTTCCGCTTCAATCCGGAAAAGCCTCCGGCTGACGATTGACTTGGAGACGCCGAGCCGGCGCGCGGCGGCCGATACGCCCCCGGTGTCGGCCACAGCGACGAATGTCTGCAGATCTTCGATGTCCATTCTGGCGTTCCCCGTTCCGCGACACGGCTTGCCTGACTATCGCACTACCCCAGCACCAAAAGGAACAGCAAATTGCGTTCCGGCAACGTCACCCGCTGGCGCATGTCTCCCGTGACCCCATTGCCGCCCATGGCGGCAGAGAAAGGATGTCTTGACGACCCCTCGTAACGGCCTCGATTCGCTTCTTCGTCCCGAGGATTCGGTCCTCGTTCTGATCGATCACCAGCCTTACCAGCTCGCGAACCTGAACAGCCACGATCCGCACATGGTGGTCAACAACACGACCGCGCTGGCGAAGCTGGCAAAAGCCTTCAATGTTCCGACCATTCTCACCAGCGTGATCGCGGCGCGGTTCCCGCGCAGGCAGCCATCAACAGGCGGCCAACCGGTGTCGAGCCCGTAAATGTCAAGCAGCGAACGTCCACACTGGCGCAGAGAGCCTCTCCAATTTCTGCCGCGTCGCCAGTGACCACGTTGATTGTACCCTCGGGAAAACCGGCTTCCTCGGCAAGGAATGCGAGGGCCAAAGCCGTCAGCGGCGTCTCCTGTGCCGGTTTCAGAATCGTCGTGCAGCCCGCCGCCAAGGCAGGTGCGAGCTTGCGCGTCACCATGGCCGCCGGAAAATTCCACGGTGTAATTGCCGCGACAACGCCACAGGCTGGCGGAGGACGAGGATTCGGCTGTCGGGAAACGGCGAGGGAACCGTTTCGCCATAGATGCGCTTCGCTTCCTCGCCGTAGTACTCGACATAGCGGGCCGCGTATTCGATCTCAGCCCGTGCTTTCCTCAGCGGCTTTCCCTGCTCGGCGGTGAGGATACTCGCCAGATCTTCCTGATGCTTCATGATCAGCTGGAACCAGCGCTTCAAAAGGTCCGCGCGCGCAAAGGCAGACTGGCCTGCCCAGCCGCGGAAAGCAGCGACGGCTGCGCGTATTGCCGCCTGCGATGCCTGACCATCCAGATGCGGGACGTGCCCCACGACAGCATCTGTTGCCGGATTGGCGACCGGTCGCTCGGGATCGCCAATCCAGACGCCACCGATGAAGGCTCTTTCTCTCAAGAGCTCTTGTCTTTGCAGCCGGAACATCAGGAGTTCCGCGCAGCTTCAGGGGCCAGGAGCAAGGTGCAAGGCGGCAACCTTTCCCTCGAAGCCTGGAAGCGACGGATAGCGCTCGATGACGCTGGAATCATGCCCGCCAATGAGAAGCTCCGGATTCGGGCACAACTCGGCAAGGCGATCATAGCCCATCAGGGTCTCATGGAGGTCGAGATAGATGGGATAGGGTCGCCGCTCCACCATATTGTCGATGAAGTGCGCTGCATCCACCGCCAGCAAAACCCATCCACGTGTCGTATGCACTCGGACGGACAGATGCCCAGGGCTATGCCCGGGAATGTGATAGAGTTCGATACCTGGGGCAACGACAGTGTCCCCTTCGACAAAATCGACCCGGCGATCATACACAAGCTCGACCGCCTGCATCACATGCACCTTGTTGAAGGCGAACGCGAATGTGGGCTCCTTCGCATACCAGCCGGTTGCGAAGGGAAGCTCCGCCGCATGCAGGAGGAACCGGGCGTTCGGGAACCGGTGGAGATTGCCCGCGTGGTCGTAGTGAAGATGGGTCAGGATCACGTTCCTCACCGCTTCCGGCGCAATGCCCATCTCTCTTAATGTCTCGATCGGATCACAGATAAAGGTGCGACCGAGTTGGGCGGCGAGTTCCGTCGAATATCCGGTATCGACCACCCAGACCTCCGCCTCGTTTCTCAAAACCCAAAAGGAATAGTCGATCGGCATCTCCTCGTCCTGCCGCTCCGGCGGGCAGAAAATCATGTTCTCCCGCCGCTTGCGCGGGAGCCGGCTATACCGAATGGCAAATATCTCCCAGCCGTTGCTCATGCCGACCCCTCCAGAGACGCGTAAGTTGCCTCAATCAGCCTGCGGGCGCGCGGACCGTTGTCTCGCGTGGGATACATACGGTTCATCCCATAGGAAAAACCCACATGCGCCACGGGATCGGCAAAACCCGTCGAACCGCCGGCGCCAACATGTCCGAAGGCTTCTGCATTGGGACCCATATAGGCGTCCTTTGAATTCAGCGTGAAACCGAGTCCCATCCGGTAGTCGTGAGTAAGCACGGGCTCTTCATCCTCCCATTGCAGTTCTGTTGCCCGCATCAATGCGTCCTGGGGAATGATCTGATGACCATCCAGCGTGCCGCCAAGGGCAAGACCAGCATAGAGCTTGGCGATCGCCCTCGCGTTTCCGTGCCCGCTGACCCCCGGGATCTGGGCCGATCTGAACTGTGCCGAATTATAGCCGTCATCGTTGGCGGGATCGAACTGCTGCCATGCCTTGATGAGCAATTCAGGAGGACCGTCACCGTTGCCGGTTCTGTTGTTGTAGCCGGTCCAGGGGATAAAGCGCGCACAGCGGGAGTGTTCGCTTTCCGGCAAGCCCAACCAATAATCCAGTTCAAGCGGTTCGGCGATCTCGCGCTTGAAATAGGAACCAAGCGAATCGCCGGTCACTCGGCGCACCAACTCTCCAAGAAGGAAGCTCATCGTCACGGTGTGATAGGCAGGCTGTTGGCCCACAGGGAATATCGGGGTCTGCGCTTCCAGCGCGCGGATCATCGCATCCCAATCATATACGGCGCCTGACCAAAGCGGATCCTCGATGATTGGAATCCCCGCCCGGTGATCGAGCGCGTGCCGCACAAGGATGCGGTCCTTGCCGTTCTTCGCGAACTCCGGCCAGTAGCGCGCGATCGGCTCGTCCAACTCAAGTTTCCCCTGCGAGACCAATCGATGAATGCTGAGCGAGGCGACCCCCTTGGCCACGGACATCAGGTTAACGATCGTGTCGCGGCTCCACTCAACACTGGATGTCTCATCTGTATAGCCACCCCACAAATCTACGACCTTCCGCCCCTCTACGAAAACGGCGCAGCAAGCGCCGACTTCCATTCCTTCTTCGAAGTTCGCGGCGAATGCGTCACGCACACTGGAAAAGGCGGGATCGCATGTCCCGTGGATGGGCAAGCCAGCAGCCTTCATTGACAATCTCCTCTCAGAAGTCCTTGACGTTCTCTCTGCCATAGCTCACATTGTAATACAAGACTACTGTAGCTCACGAATACGGAAGGAAGCACAATGGCAGCGGACAGTGAATCCAGGACGGAACTCTTCAGCGCGGGTCTCAAGGTTCGCCGTGAGGTGCTTGGGGCAGACTATGTGGACAAGTCCCTCGAAGCCGCCGATGATTTCATGATGGCGTTTCAGGAGCTTACCACCGAGTGGTGCTGGGGGCGGATCTGGACGCGTCCGGGGCTCGACCGCAAGACGAGAAGCATCATCAACCTCGCCATGATTACCGCCCTCAATCGAATGGCGGAGGTGCGTCTTCATGTACGGGGTGCTTTGAAGAACGGGCTCACGCCAGACGAGATCAAAGAAGTGCTCATGCAGGTGACCATCTACTGCGGCATACCGGCGGGGCTCGATGCGTTCAAAGTCGCCCATGCGGTGATGCTCGAGGAAGGCGCCCTTCCCACGGGTGTTGCGGAAGAACAGCAAACGGCTTAGTCAGAGTGTAAGCCGATCATACGGAACTACATGAGGTCAGTGATGGAGCAATCGACGAAGCTGTCATTTGTCGCAGCTCCCGTGCGCCAACAGGTTGTCGACGCGTTGCGCCAGGCGATTTCCTCCGGCCAGTTCGCGCCCGGTCAGCGATTGGTCGAGCGTGACCTGTGCGAAATGTTCGGCGTGAGCAGGCCGCCCATCCGCGAAGCCTTGCGGCAGCTTGATGCCGAGGGCTTTGTCACCACGGTTCCCAACCGGGGTCCGGTCGTCACGAAGCTCGATCGCAGCATGATCCGCAGCTTGTACGAGGTGCGGGCGGCACTGGAGGCGACAGCCGCTTTCGCCTTCGCACAAAATGCCACTGACGAGCAAATTGGATTGTTGTCCAAGAAGTTGGACCGCATCCGCGACACATACTCGCGAGGCGATCTTGCGGCGCGCATGCAGGCGAAGAACGACTTCTATGATTTGCTGATGACAGGGTCGAACAACGATGTTCTGCCTGGTATGTTTTGCACCATCAATGCCCGTATCAATCAGGTGCGAACACTGTCCCTGTCGTCTCCGACCCGGCTCCCGGAAAGCCTCAAGGAAATAGAGGCGATCGTGGCGGCGATAACCAAGCGCGACGCGGAGCATGCCTTTGCCCTTTCTCGCAGCCACGTCCAGGAGGCTGCGAAGACGGTCATGGCGCAGGTGCAGGATTAGCTAGGGTCAGGACCTATTAATATGACCACAATGGCGTTCGATAGACCAAGAGATGCAAGGAAAAGCCCGCAGAGCGGGGTCTTTCCCCCGGTCAAGGGCTTTGACACGGCAGCTCGCCGGTCTATCGAGCGTCCTTCGGATCGGCCTGATTTGCACGGGCTACTTTGTCGCAAGACCTTGAAAGACGTGAAGTCTTCCTGCGGTCCTGCTCCGCGTATCCGCACAAATCAGGCCGACCATTGCGGCCATATTAATAGGTCCTGACCCTAGGCAAGCTTCATCCCCCCGTCACAATCAAGCACCGTGCCTGTGATGAAGCTGTGACCAAGCAGAAAGCAGACGGCACTCGCGACGTCTTCGGCAGTACCGATCCGCCGCACTGGCAATTTGGCGGCAGCATCCTCCCGCATCCGCTGGCGCAGATTCTCCGGCAGCCCATCCCAATAGCCGGTGTCAAGCCGCCCTGGTGAAACTGCATTGACCCGCACGGGCGCCAGCTCCTTCGCAAGTCCCAGAACCGCCGCTTCGAGCCCGGCATTGGTTACCGTCAACGCTACGGCGTTGGCGAGTGCGCGACGCGCGGCAATGCCGGAAATGAGCACGATCGAACCTTCCGGAGACAATAGCGGCGCCAGACGATGGACCGCGCGCAAGGTGTATGTCAGCCGAAGCTCGATCTGTGCTGCCATATCCGAAAAGGGCGCATCGAGGAATGGCTTGCCCACTCCCCGGACGCCTGCGGAAATCACCAGAGCATCGAAGCACCCAAGCTCCTGGGCGAACACGTCGAGCGATGCTTCCGATGCCAGGTCGAGCTCACGAACCTCGATTCGATCGGCCCTACTGGCCACCGCTTCCAGCGGTTGCCGCCGCCGGCCAGCGATTGTGACGTGCGCACCTTTCTGCGCAAGCATGAGCGAGGTTGCGCGGCCTATACCTGAAGAGCCACCGATGACCACAACCTTTTCTTCGTCGCGTCCGGTCGTGGTCATTCGTTCTCTCCTGCTTTTAGCGGTATCAACCCGGCTGTCGCGCCAGGGAGCCGGTCGTTCTTCTGTCTTTCCACCATCCATTCCGGATAAACAGGGGGAAGTGGTGTGGCAGCATCGATCGCCGCCATGTCGGTCTCGTCGAGCACCAGCTCAGTCGCCCTTAATGTTTCCTGCAACTGAGAAACCGATCGTGCGCCCAGAATCACGCTGGATATCCCTGCGCGGGCAAGAGTCCAGGCCAAAGAAACCTGAGCCACGGTCACATCCCGTCTTGTCGCGATCATGTCCAGAACTGCGAGCAATTCATCAAGAACGCGCCCGTTCACCGGAGGAAAGTCGAAGGCATTTCGGCGGCCGCTGCCGTTCTTGCGGTACTTTCCCGTTAGCAGTCCACCGGCAAGCGGGCTCCAGACAAGCGCGCCGACCCCCTGATCCAGACAAAACGGCTGAAGTTCCCGTTCGAAGTCGCGAAGGCCAGGATTGTAGTACACTTGCGTGGAGATGAAGCGATTGGTTCTGAGGTGTTCGCAGACAGCCATTGCTTTCATCGCTTCCCAGGCAGGGAAGTTGCAGAAGCCGATATAACGCACCTTCCCTGCCCTGATCAGGTCTTCCAGTGCCCGGACCGACTCTTCGATCGGCGTAACGTGATCGAAGCCGTGCAACTGGTAGAGGTCGATGTAATCCGTCCCCAATCGCTTCAGGCTCGCTTCCGCCGCCTGGATCAGATGATGACGGGATGACCCGACATCGTTCGGACCGTCCCCCATTCTGAGTCTGCCCTTCGTCGCGATCAGCACCCGATCGCGCGGAACGTTCAGCGCAGCCAAGGCCGCACCCAACATCGTCTCCGATTGCCCGAGCGAATAGTAATCGGCCGTGTCGACCAGATTGACACCAGCGTCGAGCGCCGCAGCCAACAGTTCCTTCGCTCCATGGCCGTCAACGGCGCCGATTTGATCCCAGACCCCACCGCCTCCAAACGTCATCGCACCGAGGCAAAGCTCGGAAACCAACAGCCCTGAACGGCCCAAGGTTCTGTACTTCACGGCAATCTCCTGCTATCGATTTCAGGAATACTCTACTACTGTAAGACAATAATATTCAAGATGGAGGCTCGCATGGGAGACACAAAAATGCCGATCCTGATCACGGGAGCCGCCGGCGGGATCGGAAGGGCGATCGCCTCGCGTCTCGCTAAGGATGGGCACAGGCTGGTGCTTTCCGACATGCCGTCGGATCGGCTTGCTCAGATTGCGAACAATCTTCCAGGCAATCAGCATCTTATTGTCGAATGCGACCTCCGCGATCCTCGATCGAGGGCCCGCCTCGCCGAAGCGGGAGAAGATGCCGGTGCCCTGATCAACGCTGCGGGTTGGCAGCGCCAGACACCGTTCCTCAAAGGTTCGACCGACGATGATGCGCAAATGTTTGATATCAATGTTCTTGCCACCATTGACCTGTGTCGGCGTATCGGCGGCAAAATGGCTGCGCGTGGCGAGGGACATATCATCAACATCTCCTCTGCACTTGCGCGAGCGGTCTATCCCTACACCACCGTCTACGCCGCAACGAAACATGCCTTGGCCGCCGTAACCCAAGGTTTGCGGGTCGAATTGTCACATCACGGCATACGCGTCACGGAGATCTGTCCGGGGCTCGTCGGAGGGACAGGCATCCTGGATGCGACGGAAGATCCCGAGGTCCTGGCTTCGATCCGCAACCGCGGATATCAACCGATCCTGCCTGATGACGTGGCCGACGCAGTGTCCTATGCGCTCAGCACGCCGGCCAACGTGGAATTGCGTATGTTGGAAATCCGTCCGCGAGGGCAGCTATAATGACGATTGGCGTCGATTATCGCTGGGGCTCCAGACCGTGACGGAGCGGTCGGCCGTGGTTTCGGGCCCAGCGGTATCGGCGCGCAACACACCCCTCTGGCCTAGCTTGCCATACTGGTTGACACTGTACACCGACTGCGCCTAGGTTGACACTGTCAACTTGGGCGAGTCAGGCAGATGGAAGGCGCATGGACTCGCCCCTCATGAACCAGGGACAGCATCCATGTTCTCAAGCTTGGGACTATTCGCATATCGATATCGGTGGCTCGTATTGCTTGCCTCCGGTCTCTTCGTGGCCTTGGCGATCACTTGGGGCAGCGGTGTGTTCGGGTTCTTGACCACCGGCGGCCTTGCTCCCGAAACAGCGGAGGTAACCCGCGCCAACGATCTGCTGGAAGGCCACTTCGGGCACCGGCCGGGTGATCCGGACGTCGTTGCGGTTTTCGATGACGAATCCGGCAGACGAACGGTGGATGACCCCGCGTTCGCCACTCCCGTCCAGGACGTGCTGGATGCTTTGCCAGCGGCCCGGGTCATGTCCGTCGTCAGCTATTGGACGCCGGGATTGACGGCGGATCAACGCGCCGAACTCGTCAGCCCTGACCGCCACGCAACCTACGCCGTGATCACGCTGCATGGAGAGGACCAGGAGGCGCGCATGGAGGCTTATGGCGAGATCCAGGATCTCATCAAGGCCGGCGACGGCATCGCGACATATCTGGGTGGCGGACTGACCAGCGTATTCGAGTTGCAGCGCGAAGCATCGGCAAACCTGGCGACGGCGCAGGTGATCTCGTTGCCGATCCTGCTGGTCCTGTTGATCCTGTTCTATCGGGGGTTCGTGGCAGCGACCATCCCGGTCGCTCTGGGCATGTTTGCGATCCTGGGATCGCTGGTCATGCTGCGGCTGCTCACCACGGTGACCGATGTCTCGATCTTCGCACTTGAGATTGTCATGCTGATCGGACTGGGATTGGCAGTGGACTACGGCCTCTTTGTCGTCAGCAGGTTCCGCGAAGAACTGGAGCGGGGCGGCGGTGTCGAAGCGGCAGTGATTGCGACCACTGCCACCGCCGGTCGAACCGTTGCGATCTCCGGGCTGACCGTCATCACCGGTCTGAGCGGCTTGCTGCTCTTCCCGCAACCGATATCGCATTCCTTCGCCTGGGGCGGCATCAGCGCAGTCATGTTCAACATCGTCGCAGGCGTCGTTGTGCTTCCTGCTGTGCTGGCCATCCTCGGACACCGGGTGAATGCAGGGCGTGTTCCTCTACCGCGATTCGGCCGCGCCGGTCGTGGCCCGGACGAAGGTGGCTGGGCGTTGCTTGCCCGCGTGGTGAGCAGGCGACCTGCCGTGTCGCTTCTGCTCGGCCTCCTGGCGCTGCTCGTTGCCGCCGCGCCTCTACTGGAGCTGCGGCCGGGACTAACGAACCATCGCTACTTGCCTGCCGACAATCAGGGACAGACTGTTGCTCACTATACAGGCGTCGAGTTCCCGCAGCACGGGCCGGCAGGGATGTCGCTCGATCTGGCCCTGCAGGGACCCGTGGGCGAATCTGATCTTCAGGCATATCTCGCAGCCCTGGCCGAACTGCCGGTCGCTGCTGCCGCACGCGTTCACCTGGCCGATACGGAGCTCACGTGGATAAAAGTCGATTATCGCGGCGAAGCCGATGACCCAGGTCCCTTGCAGCTGGTGCGCGACATTCGTGCGACGCCGCCGCCATCCGGAACCACCGTCCTCGTCGGCGGGCATGGCGGTCCCGCCATAAGCCTCGACAACAACGCCGCCACGCTTGCGGCATTGCCGGGAGCGCTTGGCTTCATAGCCGCCATGACGCTGATCCTGATCGCTCTGGCCTTCCGCTCGGTTCTCGTACCGATCAAGGCGGTCCTTTGTGCTTTCCTGTCGCTGGCAGCCTCCCTGGGCATCGTCGTGTGGGGCTTTCAGCTCGGTGGCCTTGCCGGCCTGCTCGACTTTCAGGTCGTCGGCACCACCGATCTTTGGACGCCCGGACTGATCGTCACGATCGCGTTCGGGCTGGTCACCGACTACGAAATGTTCCTGGTCAGCCGAATCCGCGAAGCCTACCTCGCTACCGGTGACAACAGGCGCGCTGTCGCGACGGGATTGCAGCAGACGGGATCGATCATCACCCGCGCAGCGATTCTGATGATCGTGGTTCTCGCCACGATGGGCCTGACGGCCGGATCGCTGTTCCTCATCACGTTCGGCATCGGCATGACGCTTTCGGTCGTCATCGATGCCACGATCGTTCGATCGGTCGTCGTGCCCGCAGCGATGCAGCTTCTCGGCTCGACCAACTGGTGGGCGCCCCGTTGGTTGGCCCGGCTCAGCGATTGGCTGGGTCTGAGCGAGGGGGCCGATCCCGAGCCGGCAGACGGTTCGATCGCACCGGCGACCAACGGAGTCTCCTCACCCGTCACTGGCGAATGATCCAAACAGCCCACAGGCGGGATTTTGGAGAATCCAGCCTGTGGGCAATACGTCCAGAACAGCCAGCCAGTAGCCCCTCTGATTTCCCATGGTTGACATTGTCACGGGAAGGCGATCTCACGTTGGCATGGCGACAACACGCGATTCCATCCTCGCGGCAGCGACCGAGTTGCTGGACCTGTCAGGTCCGGACGGCGTGACCTTGCGTGGTGTCGCCCAGATTGCGGGTCTGTCACACAACGCGCCTTACAAGCATTTCCAGGACAAGGAAGCGTTGCTTGCGGCCGTTGCCGCGCAGGAACTGCGTGCAAGAACCGCTGTGATGATCGCGGTTTCGGCAGCGTCCAACGATCCATTGTCCGCCTTCCAGCAGATGGCCCACGATCACGTTCGTTGGGGGCTGAAATACCCCAACCGGTTCGGATTGATCTTCGGGCGCTGGGAGCGATACGACGAGGACCTAGCTCAGGCCGCCAATGAAACGTTGCGTCTGTTTGTCGAATCCATCGCGGCGCTTCGTAAGAATGACCAAATAAGGCCAGGGGATGATCAACGAACGGCTGCCATGTTCATGGCCCTCATGCACGGATCGATAAACATGGCCCTCAGCGGCCATCTTTCCGAAGATGGCAAGGGTCGGTCTGACCCACACGGGCTTATCGACGACCTTATCGAAATGCTTCGCTCCAACTGATTCCATCCGATTGGCCAACGCACCCGGAGGCGAGGGTCAGCGGATCGGCGAAAAATCCATAGCCTGGAGGAGTGTGACGTGCTGACGCTCGATCAATGGCAGCGCGCGCGGTAGATAACGATCCCGCCATTCGGCGTCGTTCGCGAGCCCTTCTCGCGCAGCCTGCCGAGTCGCAAAACTCTCATGCGCCCACAGATGCGTGACGCCATTGGGATTGCCACTGACATTGCGCCAGTATCCGACCAGTTTCATGTAGCGTTGCACGATCGGCAAGCCAACCGTCTCAAAGAGCTTCAGGTAGGGCGCCACCCCGTCAACGCGCAGTTCGTAGATTCGCAGTTCATGCAGCATCAGAACATGGTTCCCGGCAGCCAGGTCGATAAGGCGGGGACGGCAAGTATCACCGCAAAGACACATGCTTCAACGACAATGAATGGCCATATGCCGCGTATCACGTCGCTCATCTGAACTGTGCCATCGCTCGCTGAAATGACCGCGAAGAGATTGATACCAATCGGCGGAGTTATCGCTCCAATTTCAACGAGCTTGACGAAGATCACGCCGAACCAGATGCCGTCTATGCCGAGGCTTTGCGCGATCGGATACACAAATGGCAATGTGACGACAGCCATTGAAGCGCCGTCGATGAACATACCGAGCACAATGTAGACGGCGACCATGATCGCCAGGAATTCCCATTTGCCGATCTCTGCGTCGGAGACCAGAGCCGTCAACTGCGGCACGAAACCTGCGCTGATCAGAAAACGGGAAAAGAGGAACCCCGATATCACGATGAAGAAAAGCGAAGCGGTGGTGACGGCCGACCTGGCAACGCAATCCCACAGGGCCGCCCAGCTCATCCGCCGCCTGAGCAGCGCAATGAGAAGTGCGCCAACGGCGCCGACCGCCCCGGCCGCAGAGGGCGGGACAATGCCGGTGTATATGCCGCCGAGCACCACCGCCACCAGAGCGAGGATGCCCCATAGGCCCTGCAAAGCCTTTACTCTCTTGCCGAGAGGAACGCGAGCTATGGGTTCCGGCGCAAGCTCAGGACGATGCCAGATGAGCAGTCGCAGCGCGGCCATGTAGGCTGCTGCTGTGAGAAGACCGGGAAAAACCCCCGCCATGAAAAGCCGTCCCACGGATTCTCCGGTCATGATGGCGTAAAGGACAAAGGCTAGCGAAGGTGGGATCAGGACAGCGAAGGTGCCCGCCGCTGCCACGCATCCCGTTGTGAGCTTGCGGTCGTAGCCGAGGCGAAGCATCTCCGGGAGGACGATCCGGGTGAAGACCGCCGCGTTCGCAACCGTCGAGCCTGACACCGCTGAAAAACCCGCTGATGCCAGGGTGACCGCGTAGAACAAGGCCCCTCGGGCACGCGCCATCCACATCGCAGCGACGTTGAACATCTCCTCGATGATGCCGGAGCGCCAGGCAATGTTGCCCATCAGGATGAACATCGGCACGACGATGAAGGCGTAGTCCGTGAGCGCCGCGTAGGGCACGGACTGGAACGTGACGAGAGAATATGGGACACCCGTCGTGGCGATCATGCCCAATCCCGCGACCAGGGCTACCGCGACGCCTACAGGGACGCCGAACAACGCCAGGAGCATCATCAGGACGATGGCTCCAAAACCAACTGCAAGAGGAGACATTCAGCCTTCCCTTTCCGGCACTTTGTGAAGTTGGGGGAACAGGCTCTCCGACTTGGTCGTAGGCCGACCGAGAAGTGCCCGCAGCAGCAGGCGGAGAAACTGCAGCGCTGTGATTCCAAAACCGACGGCCACGAGGATCTTGAACGGATAGATCGGGAACGCGACGAAGCCGTGGTTCAGCTCGAGAACATCCAGGCTGCGGATGGCAAGCTTGGCACTTTCCTGAAACAAGGCGGCAAACACGACAAAACCGCAAAATCCCGCCAGCGCCTCGGCAAATCGGCGCATACCGTCACTGAGGGCGCCCGTGAGTATGTCAACCTCGATGTTCGCCCGCTCATATTGGGCAGCTCCCATGGCACCGGCGATTGCGACGGCCGCCGTCGCCTCCATCAGTTCGATCGCACTGGGGATGGATCGCTCGAAGAGGGAAACGCCGACGATGTCGGCGGTTCCCAGGAGGGCAAGAACGCCGATGGCCAGGCTGGATACCACCAGAGTTGCGAAGGTACAGTAACGGAGCACTCGATCCGCTGTTTCGACGACACCCGCGCCGAACCCGCGCGCTTCAGCCATGACGTCCTCCCCTGTAGTCAGTCCGTGCAGTCTAGTTGCTCATTCTGCTGCGCACATAATTCGATACTGCGTCTGCCGCAGCCGGCCTGCCTTGTTCACGTTGGCGCTTGGCCCACTCCTCGATCATGTCGGGCACCGCTGCTTTGAAGGCATCCTTTTCCTCGAACGTGACGAGGGTGGCACCGGCTGCGATCATATCCGCTTCCATGGCGTCGGTATTTTCCTCGGTCTGCGAAATCGCAAACTCTTCCGCCTGCCGACCCGCTTCCCGCACGATCTCTTGGACCTCCTCCGACCAGTTGTTCCAGACAACAGTCGGCACCAGCGTGGGCGCGTATTCGATCATGCCGAGCTTGAGGTCTAGGAGATAAGGAGCAGGTTCATAGAGCTTGTAGCTCGACAGAAACGGGATCGGCAGATAGGCGCAATCGATCACTCCCTTGGCGAGGCCGTCGTAGATTTCCGTGGCTACAACGTTGACAGGATTGGCTCCGATCGACTGCCACATGATCGGCACGTAGGCGCCGTAGGACCGGAGTTTCTTACCCCTCAGATCCGCCATCGTCTTATAAGGCTCACGGCAAATCAGACGATAATTCGGCAGATGACGGACCCAGATCATGGTCGCGCCGATGCGCTCCATCTCCTCTTGTATGGGCGCGACCTCTTCGTACAATCCACGGGAAATGGTGACCATTTCCCGGGCATCGAAAAAGGTCATCGGCAATGAATTCCCGAACCCCACCACGGGTGTCTCGCCATACTGGCCGGTCTCAAGCGTTGTGAAATCCACGGCGCCTGCACTGATGAGAGGGAGCATCTCGGCCTGACGGCCCAACGCGCGGTTCCAGTAAATATCGACCTTGATCTTGCCGCCGGACAGTTCCTCGACTTTCTCTGCAAAGAACTTGTCGGAGTCGGACACGACATTGTTCTCCGGCACGTGAACGGCATACCGGAGGGTCATCTCCTCGATCTCAGCCGAGGCGGTTCCTGCCATCAGGCCGAGAGCTGCACACATTCCCAGAATTCTAAGCATGACATCCTCCACATTGTTGTTCGCATGCGTTCCGGCTTCCTTGCCTCACTCCCGGGGCCCAGGCCGCAGCGCATTCAGAATATCTGCAAAACCACACTTGTCAATGGATTGTAATACAGTATGCTTCTATTCCTGTAATCGCACATGGTGAGGAAGAATGGGCACATCCGCGAAAGGAAAGACGAAGGTAGCCTTCATCGGTCTGGGCAATATGGGGTTTCCAATGGCTCGCCGATTGGTGGAAGCCGGTTCGTTCGAGATGAGGATCCATGACGCTGATCCGGATCGTTGCCGCGCGTTCGGTCTGGAAACCGGCACGGAAGCGGCAGGGACCGCGGTACAGGCGGCGGAAGGCTGTGAAATCGTCGTGCTGATGCTGCCCAACGGGGCTGTCGTAGAACAGGTGATCCGCGGCGATGGCGGGCCTGCCCTTTGTTCGGTAATGGCGAAGGGCGGACTTATCATAGACATGAGTTCGTCCCATCCGGGCACCTACGGACCACTTTTGTCAGAGTTGGCGAGGTCGGACACGGCAATCGTCGATGCGCCGGTCTCCGGCGGCGTAAAGGGAGCCAAGGAAGGAACCTTGACGATTATGGCAGGCGGCGAATCCGAACAAGTCGCCCGCGCAAGACCCGTTTTCGACATCGTTGGAAGCATGATCTTCGAAACGGGTTCCCTGGGAACCGGACAGGCGATGAAGGCGCTGAACAACCTGCTGTCCGCCGGCACTCTGGTTCTGACGATCGAAACATTGTTGCTGGGAAGGCATTTTGGGCTTGATCCTCACCTCATGAATCGCGTGCTGAACGTTTCGACCGGTCGCAACAACTCAACCGACCGCAAGATCGAGCAGTTCGTTCTCTCCGGCAACTATGCGTCCGGTTTTGCGCATGCCTTGATGGCGAAGGATGTGGCAACGGCGTTGTCACTGGATCGAACCAGTGAGTCGATTGCCTCCCTCTCGCAGGCGGCAGGGCACATCGTCGAGGCTGCAGCCCGGCATCTTGATCCCACGGCAGACCATACCGAAATTGCAAGGTACCTCGAGGCAGTAGCGGACACGCCTCTTGCCACGCCGGGTGCTGCGCGCAACGACACGACGGACAGGTGACCATGCAAAAGGTCTATTCGACAACGGTGCAGGCTGCCGGCGGCCGGCGCGGCAGCGTCGCAAGTTCTGACGGTGTTCTCCAACTCGACCTCGCCGCGCCAAAAGAACTCGGCGGCGCCGGAGGGGCGACCAATCCAGAACAACTGTTTGCGGCCGGTTACGCCGCTTGCTTCGAGAGCGCGCTGCGCTTTGTTGCGCGCCACGCCGATATTCAGTTTTCATCTCTTTCGGTGGCGAGCACCGTCGATTTGCTGCGGTCCGAAACCAGTGACTTCACCCTCAGTGTCGAAATTGAAGTCATCATCGATGGGCTGGACCGTGAAACTGCCGAAGATCTGGTCAGCCACGCGCACGCGACATGCCCCTATTCCAAAGCCGTTCGGGGAAATGTGCCCGTTGGTATCCGCGTTAACGGTGACAGGCTCAGCCCCTGAATGCGTTATAGCTCTATCGCGTGTCGTAGACCGAACGATCACAGGGTATGCGACCGACACGGGGGCATCTGATCTCCTGCGGTTCGCCGGTCTCGGCAAAGCGTTGCAGCATCGAAAGCGTAAACACCCCATCGGAATCATTGGCCGCCACATGACATCCCGAACATTGGGGCCGAGGGCGAAAGGCGGTAAGCGGTTCTCCAGGATTGAGCGAGCCATACTGCCAGCGTCCGTTTTTCCGCTTCTTGGCAAATACGGATCGCACTTCGTCGGGACCCGAATAACTCTCCATGATTATGGAGGCACCATCGGAAACAGCTTGGCCGAGCCGCAATGCGCCGAGCGTTTTCTCGTCGATGAACAGTTTCCGAAAACTGCCGTCCGGTCGATCGACGCGCGCGTATCGCATGAATCCATCTCTGTGATCGGTGTCTGCAAGGGCAGCGCTGGCGGCCAGGATCAACCAGGGAAGGATCGGAGCGATCCGCTTCGGCAACGTGCTTGGCATGGTCTGCGTTTTATCGCGCGACATCGACATGATGCGCACCATGCGGCATGGGAATGCGCCCGAGCCTTTCAAGGGCCGGCGGCTCGCCGCGAACGACACGGAATACCTCAAGTCCCGCCCCAGCATCGGAGGCGGCTTGGTCATGCCCTTGAAACACGGTCGCCAGGAAATGTTCGCCTGTCAGGTCGAAAGTGCCCCCTTCGGGTAGAACGCCGTCGACGGGGTAGTCCGCGACCTTGGTCAGGTCGCCATTCTGTGGATCGAAGGTCAACAGCGTCACACTGGCTTCGCGATCGAAACGCGGTGAAACGGGTGGTAGCGGCGTGCCTCGCATATTGATGGTCGCAATCAGCAGACCGTCCGGACTGACTGCGATGCCCTCGGCCGACACGTCGGTAGCCGTACCCCCTATCCGTTCATGACGCACGGCAGCGTCGGTGGCCGTGAGATCTGCCAGACGAATGACACTTACCGAGGATGCCTGCTCGGGCAGCCGCCCTTCCAAGGTTGTCGCCGTGAAGTCACGTCCCCAATCGGAAGTGAGATAGTAGCCGCCGTCAGGCGTGAAACGCCCGACAAAGGGATCCCTACCGACCTCGACAACGTTGCCCCACGGTTTTAGAGCGAGACCGCCATCCGTCTCCAGCAGCTCGAAAAAAGCCACCCGATTCTGCGTGTTGATGTTCACGGCGATGAACCTGCCCGAAGGATGCCAGTTTACCGCGGTGGCCGTCACACCGCCGCGCGGTGTCTCACCCTTGCCGACGATACCGTATTCCGAAAGGTCAAAACTCTTGATCTGACCGAACGAGCCTTCATCATAGCGCGCTATTTGAACCAGGCTCGCATCAGGCGTATTCGCCACCACCGCAACACGACGTCCGTCCGGACTGACGGCAAGAGCCTCAGGCAACTCCGCAATATCGGTCGCCGCCGCGATGCGCGGATTGGTCTTGTCAGTAAGGTCAATCGCGAAAAGACGACGGCCCGACGGCAGATCACTTATGACTTCGCTGCCCCGGGAGCGTTCACCGAGCCGCTCAATCACGAAGGCCGTCAGGCCATCGGGAGCAAGTTCCATGATCTCTGGCGGAGCGGTGACGGAGTTCGAGACGGGAAGCGCGCTTGAGGCGACGCGGCCATCGGCAAGTGACAGGATCGTCAGGGTGTCGCGATATCCGGCCTCAGGGGGAGCGAGCCGGCCGGTGGCGTAGGTTTGGGCCACGAAGTCACCATCCGAGATCACGGCGATCGTTCCGGCGGAGATGTCATTGATGAAGGCCGGCATTTCTGCGGCAGCGGAGTTTGGCAGGCCAAAAATGGCTATGGCGGCGTAAACACGGAAGCGACGGACGATGGTCATGTCTTGTCCTCAACAAGGTCCTTGCAGGCGAAAATTCATCTTGTCCTTGTGAGGATGAACCGAGAAACTGATTGCGGTCCAATCGGAATTCATCTCTCTGTGATAGTCAAAGAAAATCACTGATCGCCATGGATATTCGCTCACTTCTCTGTTTCACAACCGTCGCCGAGCTGCTGCATTTCAGGCGGGCGGCAGAAAAACTCAATCTCACCCAGCCGTCTCTCAGCCAGCGCATCCGCACTCTCGAAGAGGAGGTCGGCACCGCCTTGTTCGAGCGCGATCGCCGTCATGTCGCCCTTACTCCGGCCGGACTTGCCTTCCTGGAGCCTGCACAAAAGGCCGTGGCCTATGCACGAGCGGCCAAATCGCAAGCTCTGCGAGCGGTGCGGGGAGAAACCGGGCGCCTGCGTCTCGGATTCACCGTGATCGCCTTCTATGGCGTTCTTCCGGAGGCGGTCAGGACGTTCAGGAGCCGCTTTCCGGACGTTGTCGTCGAGCTCGTAGAGATGAACTCTCCCCTTCTTGAAGCGGCACTGACCGCGGGCGATCTCGACCTTGCCGTACTCCATCCACCGCTTGCGACGCCCGAACTTGACATACATCCGCTACCGGACCTGCCTCTCGTCCTGGCGTTGCCGACATCGCACCGGCTTGCCGCACATTCAAGGATCCGGGTGGCCGATCTCGGCGGGGAACCGTTTCTGCTCGCACCCCGCAGCATCGGACCCAGCATCTATGACCGCATCATCGCGCTTTTTCAGAATGAGGGGATCAGCCCGAACGTTGTCCAGGAAGTGACACCCATGACGACGTTGACAGGCCTGGTTGCCGCAGGTGTCGGGATGGGATTTGTAACGAGCGGGATCGCGGCGGTCGGCAGGCCGGGGGTGGATTTCCGCCCGGTCAAGCCGGATGCGCCGCGGCTGCCGTTGGCGGCAGCGTGGCACCCGCCGCAAATGACGCACACAAGCGCCGCCTTTTTGCAGGTGGTGGCGGAGCTGAGTTAACAGCACGTGGTCACTACTTCGCCTCCCGCCTAGCGGAGCATGATCGGGCGCCTCCTGCTCACAATCAGCAGAGGACCCGATCGAGACAGCCACCACAATAGCGACAGGATTCTTTCTGCAGCCGTGACACGACCTTACGTTTTCTCGATTGTCGAGGCACGGCGTCTAAAGACCCGCGATTATGAGGAAGCCGCGCCACTCAGCTATCGGTTTCCGGTGCCACGATTCGGGCAAATCAAGCCAGCGGACACCCGGTGCCCCCGTTTCGGCTTGCGTGTGTGGCCCTGGCCGAGCGATCAGGACGCCGGCGGATTCGATAGACCGCCGCCGGCGGAACATTCGCGAGAACCCCGCCGATGCGGGTGGCCTTGAGTCCGAGGCGATCCAGCAGGACGCGCGAGACGGGGCAGCGCGGCCCGTAAGTGAACTGGTAGAAGGCACCATCCGGCCTGAGGTGCCGAAAGGCACCGTCCAGGATGGCCATGACCTTTCTCGGTTTCATGGAAAGGAGCGGCAGTCCGCTGACGACGGCGCCAGCCGGAATCCCCCCGAACGGCTCGATATCCTTGAGGCGTGTCGCATCGATCTGCATAATCCTTGCGACCGGAAAACGGGACTGCAGCAGCCGGACGAAGTCGCTGCCAAGTTCCACGAGCGCCAGTTGCTCCTCCGGTACGCCGCTGGCGATGATGGCGTGCGTGAACACGCCGGTACCCGCACCGAGTTCGATCACGGGAGCCGTTGCTGGCGAGATCTCGGCGGTTATCGCCTCGGCCAGGGCCACGCTCGAGGGGATGACGGAGGCGACCCGAAGAGGGTCCGACAGCCAGGCCCGAAAGAACTGCGCGGCATCAGCGATTGCACCTGTCGTCACGCCCTTCCCCCTTCGCCGGACAGGGCGTCGATGATTGGCAGACGCCGGATGCGCCGGCCTGTCGCGGCGAAAAGCGCGTTGGCCAGCGCGGGTGCCGCCGGCGGCACGCCCGGCTCGCCGAGGCCGCCCCAGGGGCCGTCGCTCTCAAGAAAGTGCACCTCGATCTTCGGAGTTTCCGGCAGCCGAAGCACGGGATAGTCCGGGAAGTTGGTTTGCGCCACGGCACCGTCCTCGAGCGTGATCTTCTCGCGAAGCGCGGCACTCAGCCCCATGATGATGCCGCCCTCCACCTGCTGGAGCGCGGTATCGGGGTGCACGAGCCCACCGCAGTCGACTGCCGCCACCACGCGGTGGATGCGTGGCATGCTGTCTTCGCCGAGCGAAACCTCGACCACCTCCGCCACCCAGGTACCGTAGCTTTCGGCGAGCGCGATACCGCGACCGGAACCGGGCGGGAGCGCCTCGCCCCAGCCCGCTCGTTCGGCCGCAATTTCCAAGACTCGGCGCGCGCGCGAACCCTCAGGCAACAGCATGCGGCGATAATCGAGGGGATCCCTCCCCGACGCATGGGCCAATTCATCGATGAAAGATTCCGTCCAGAAGGCATGCTGCGTATGGGCGACGGAGCGCCAGGTGCCCGTCTGTACATGGGTGGCAAAGTCGATCGAGGCGATTTCCTGGCTGGGGATCGAATAGGGAATGTGGAACGCCTCGTTCCGGGTCGGACCGTTGAGGTAGCGTTGCATCCACGCAGTCGGCATGCCGTCCGCATCGAGCGCGGCGGTCATTTGTGCCGCAAGCGCCGGGCGGTAGGCGCCGTGGGTGAACTCCTCCTCGCGGCTGAGAATAAGCTTCACCGGTCGCGGCGCCATCGCACGGGCAATCGGCACGAGGTGATCGAGATAGTCGGCAGAGGGCGCAATGCGGCGGCCGAAGGAGCCGCCGGCGGGAAGCCCGTGGACCACCACCTTGCTCGCGGCGAGACCGGAAAGCTCGAGAAGCCGTGCCTTGGTGCCGAGTGCATCCTGCTCGCCGCCCCAGAAGGTCAGGACGCCATCGGCGAACTGCATGGTGGCGTTGATCGGCTCCATGGCGGCGTGGTGAAGATAGGGCACGCGATAGGTCGCATCGAAGCGGCGAGACGCATCGGCCGAGGGGAACGCTTCCGATGCATTGCCGAGCGTGACGACGGTCTCTCCCTCGGTCGACTCGAGCGCTTCATCCTGCGCGCGCTCCAGATCTGCTTGAGTGGAGATCGTGATGCCGTCGGCGGAGAACTCCGGTTCCAGGAGATCGAGCGCCCGGCTGGCCTGCCACCAGCTCGCGGCCACCACCGCGACCGCCCGTTCAAGTGGAACGACGCGCTCCACGCCCGGGAGAGCCTTCGCTGGCTCCGTGTCGACGCCGAGCAGCCTGCCGCCATGGACGGGTGCTGCACGGACGGCGGCATGCAGCATGTCGGGGAGCTGCAGATCGATACCGTAACCGAACGTCCCGTCGGTCTTGGCGGGGATGTCGAACCTGAGCGGCGAGGTGCCGACCAGCCGCCACTCGGAGCGCTTCTTGAGCCGTGGATTGGATGGCACGGAGAGGCGTGCAGCTTCCTCGGCGAGCGTTCCGAAGCGCGCCGTTTGCCCGCTCGAGGGATCGGTCACGACGCCGTCCCTGACCGTCAGTTGTCGTGGCGCAACGCCCCAGCGCCGTGCCGCGGCCTCGACCAGCATCTGCCGGGAGGCGGCGGCGACGACGCGCATGCCGGCTTGTCCGGTGAAGCGCACGGCCGTCGATCCGCCGGTGATCTGCAAATTGACGAACCGCGCCGCCTCGGTGAAGACCATGTCGGTGATGCGGTCCGCGAAACGCGGAACGTCGAAGCCTTGCGTGACCCAACCGCGCGCCAGGAACCGGTTTGCGAACGCCTTCTCGCCCGGCGCCCGCTCGGCCCTTACCGTCGACCAGTCGGCGTCGAGCTCTTCTGCCGCCATCATGGCGAGCGCGGTATAGATCCCCTGCCCCATGTCGACATGCGGAATCTGGACCGTCACGGTATCGTCCGTGCCGATCCTGATCCACCCGGCAAGGAGGTGCTCGCCCTCGCCCGCAACAAGGTCGACCGCGTTCCGCTCGAAGCTTTGCGACCATGCACGGTAGCCCACGGCAAGCCCGCCGGCGATGACGGCCGAGCCGATGAGGAATGACCTGCGACGCATAGGCTTGCCCCCTACACCGCTTCAGAAAGGGCGCGGATGGCCGCACGGACCCGCGGATAGGTACCGCAGCGGCAGATGTTGGTGATCGCCGCGTCGATCTCGGCATCGGTCGGGTTGGCCGTTTTCGCAAGCAGGCTCGCCGCAGCCATGATCATTCCCGACTGGCAGTAACCGCATTGCGGCACGCGCGCGTCGATCCAGGCTTGCTGCACGCGATGCGGTTCGCCTTTCGCCGCGAGCCCCTCGATGGTCGTGACGGCGCGACCGGCGACCGCCTCGGCCGGCAGGACGCAGCACCGTTTCGCCTCACCGTCGAGGTGGACGGTGCAGGCCCCGCAGGCCGCAACGCCGCAGCCATATTTCGTGCCGGTGAGCCCGAGATCTTCGCGTAAGACCCACAGGAGCGGTTTGGCAGGATCCACCTCGATGGAAATGTCATCGCCATTGATCTGGAAATCGATCCGCATTGCCGCACCACCGCAGTTTCCGAAGCGTCGCCGGCAGCATATCGGGCGTTGATTGTTCTAACAATTCACCTTAATCTTCACAGACTATGAAGCAACAATTCACAATTCAGGGCCGTCTCCTGGACGGTGCGGTCGCATTTCTGGAGGTGGCAGAGCGACGCAGCTTCCGTGCAGCCGCTACCGAGCTCGGGGTATCACCCTCTGCATTGAGCCAGACGATCAAGGCGCTCGAGACAAGCCTGGGCACGGCGCTGTTGTCGCGGACGACGCGCAGCGTGGGTCTTACGGAGGCGGGAAGCGTGTTTCTGGAGCAGCTTCGCCCCTCACTCGACGGCCTTGAAAAGGCTTTCGAGACTGTTCAGGCCTTTGTCGGCCACCCGTCGGGATTGCTTAGGCTCAACATGCCGCGCGGTGTGATCCCGTTTCTGCTGGACCCCATTCTCGACGAGTTTGCAAAGGCCCATCCGGATGTGCAAGTCGAGATATTTGCCGATGACGGATTCACCGACATTGTCGCCGAAGGCTTCGACGCCGGGGTAAGGCTCGGAGAGTATCTCGCAACCGACATGACTGCCGTTCGCCTGTCCCCGCCGTTTCAGTTTTGCGTTGCCGGAGCGCCAAGTTATTTCGACAAGCATGGCACACCCGCGCGACCGGAGGATCTGCGCCTGCATCAATGCATCCGCTTCCGCGGAGCAAAAACGGGCATATATCGCTGGGAGTTTCAGGAGGGCAGCCGGGAATTCGAGATTGCGGTGGACGGGCCGCTCATCGTCAACGACACCAGCGTGCAATTGTCGGCCGCCCTGCGTGGAACCGGTTTGATCTACAGCGCGGAGCCCATCGTGGCGCCATATCTGGAACGAGGCGCGCTGAAGACGGTACTCGATCGTTTTCGCAGCACTTCACCTGGCTTGTTCCTCTACTATCCAAGCCGCGCGCAGGCGCTCCCGAAGCTTCGCGCATTCATCGATTGCATGATGGGCGTGTCGAAGCGCTTGAACCCTTCCTTGGAGCCTCGGTAGGCGCCATCTGGTGAAGCACCTGACTGCCAACTCATCGGCGCCGACGGCAATCATATCGCCAATTGTGAACTTACGTCCCGCAAAGTGGCTCTGAGCCAGCTATGAGCGGGATCGCTGTCGTTTCGACGATGCCACAATATCGTTTCTTCGTAGCCGGAATACTCTAACGGCACCGGATAGGATCGAATGCCAGGCCAGGGAGCCATATCGAGGATATTCGCCGAGCAGGTACAGATGAGATCGGTCCGAGCAATGATAGCGGGCACGGCCAGTGCGTAGGGCAGGCTCATCACCACGGTCCGTTTCAAGCCCCGGTCATCGAGCATCCGATCAATATAGCCCTTCAGATCGCCCACATGCGTAATCAGAAGGTGCGGGTACTTGAGAAATAGCTCCAGCGTCAGTTCATCACGTATCTCCGGATGGCTCGACGAGACAATCGAAACCCAATCGACGTGAAAAAGCGGTGCGCGCTTGATGGTTGTCGGTGCATCCGGGAGAATCGTGATTGCGAGGTCAACCGATCCCTTCTCGAGTTGCTCAACGATCTCCTGTCGATGCAGGTTTCTGACGATGATCGATGTCTTGGGTGCGATTGAACGCAACATTGCCATCAAACCGGGCATCAACGTTGCCGCGACGTGGTCGGTTGTGCCGATCCTGAAAACCCGGCCTGATAGCTTCGGGGAGAATTTTCCCATGCCCCCGAGCGCGTCTTCGATCTGACGCAGCGCCGCCCTTATCGGATCGGCAAGGTCCAAAGCCTTCTCCGTGGGACGGACGCCATCTGCGGAGCGCACGAACAAGTCATCTGAAAACAGTTGCCGCAGATGAGCCAACCGCTTGCTCATTGCGGGCTGACTGAGGCCGATCCGCGCTGCGGCACCACTCACACTGCCTTCAGCGAGCAGAGCGTCAAACGCAACAAGCAGGTTCAGATCGATCGCAGCTAGGTTCATGACGGATTGTCCTAGAGGTGTCTTTATTTCTATGGGAAATAACCAGATGTCCAATATCGATTAGACGAATTCCGCCTCTAATGAAAGAACGGCAGCCGCATCAAGGGAGACAGACGCATGCGAACACGTACAAGCTTGATGGCGCTGGCGATGTGTATGATGCCGACGCTGTTGCACGCAGAGGACTCCGGCACCGGAACTGAAGCCATTCTCGTGCTTTCAGACACCGACATGGTTCCGACCGTTTATGAAACAGGCGAACTGGGTCCTTTGGAGACCCGGCAGACGGATACCCTTTCCATCGTGACATTGGCCGACGACGGATCACCATCAGCGACAGGGGTCCCGGTGTCGAATTCCACCTACGGCCCGCCCGGCGCCCTCGCGGTATCCCAGGACGGCCGCTTCGCTTTCGTCGCCGAAACGTTCGGCCAACGACCTGAAGGCGCGGTTCGGCTTGACCAGTTGCCTCAGGGAAACGCGATTCGATCGATCAGGCTCCAACGAGATGGCCCGGCCTTGGTCGACACCGTGCAGATCGGCACCCAACCTCAAGCAATCCACCTCAGCCCTGAAGGCGATCTAATCGTTGCCATAACGGTGGACAACGACCGGGAACTGGCCTTCGTGCCGGTTACCGGCGGGCAGTTCGGCAAAGTGTCAAGCTTCGGTCTCAACCTGGAACCTTCAACTGGATTTATCCCGCTCAGGTCCACCTGGGTGCAATGGCACCCAAGCGGTCGATACATTGCAGTCAATCTGGTGGATCGCAACCAAGTGGCGTTCTACGAAGTGGTGCGCGATCGGAGCGGAACCGTCTCGGACATCCGCCCGTGGGGCAATCGCGTCCAGACCAGCAAGTTTCCATTCATGGGAAAGTTCTCGCCGGATGGTCGATACTACATCACGTCGGACCTCCAGTGGGGCATTGATACCGACGGATTCTACGGAGTGCAGGAAGGTATCCTGACAACCGTCAAACTGGCGACAGTCGGCGCCACTGGCGATGCGGCAAGGCATACGGTCCCGCATATCGCGCTGAGTGGTTGGGGAGCGGAAACGATCGCGTTCAGCCCGGACGGACGCTTCCTGGTCACATCCAATCTCCGAGGCACCGGAAAGCCGGACGGATCCAGAGACTGGACGGAGGAAGCATCGCTCAGCCTCTATGAGCTCAACAATGAAACGGGACGCCTGATCCCGCATGGAGAATGGCCCTTTCCCGCCGTGCTCCCACAGGGTCTTGCGTTCGATCGGAAGGGAAGCCGCCTTTATGCCGGTGTGAATCGGTATCGAAACGAAGAAGCACCACTCGGCGGCGCTGTCGAAATCTGGAGCCTGCAAACCGAGGGCCAACCGAGACTCGTTCCCTCGGGTGAAAGCGTCCGGCTTCCCGTAGGCGTGCATACGATCGTGACGCGGTAACCGGGCAAAGGCCAATCGCGCAAAGCGGCTGAATCGGCAGGTCGATCGAAGCTCCGCCCTGCCGATTCAAAATGGCATGCCTGCCCATTATTCGACTTTCGCCAGATAAGCGAATAGATCGTCGATGAGCTGCTCGGGGGCTTTCCAGGCGCGCTCCAATGCCCGGGACGAAGGAGTGGGGCTCGGCTTTGCATGGAGCCAATGAGGTTCGATCGACAGCAAAGAGCAAGGGATGATGTCGCAGGTCAGACCGATCACCTATGCCATTCTGGCATTTCCGGGCTTTCCGATGATGGCCTTCGGTTCCGTCATAGAGCCGCTCAGGGCCGCGAACGTGCTTGCGAAGCGAAAGTGCTACGAATGGACGGTGGTCGGGGCGAGCCCGGGACCCGTGCGGGCCTCGAACGGTGTCACCATCAGCCCTGACGAGTATGCTGGCAACAACCCCAGGGCCGACCGGATCGTCGTCTGCTCCGGCGGCGATGCCGATCACGTCACGGCCGATGAAGCGGTGCATTGGATTCGCAGGAGCTTGCGCGCTGGTGCCGAACTCGGCGCCGTCGCCGACGGCGCCTTCTTCCTGGCGCGGGCGGGCTTCCTGGCCGGGCACGCCTGTACATTGCACTGGACGAGCCAATCGTCATTCGCTGAAGCATTTCCCGATGTGGAACTCAGGCGGGATCTTTACGTCATCGACCGCAAACGGTTTACGTCCGCCGGCGGCGTTGGCAGTCTCGACATGATGCTGGATATCATAGGCCGCGACTTCGGCACTGAACTGGCGTCCGGCGTCGCGGAGTGGTTCGTGCACAGCCCACTGCGCTCAAGCGTCGATCGGCAACTGATGCCGGTGCGCCTACGCACCGGTGTGCGGGATGAACTCGTTCTTTCAGCCATCGCAATCATGGAAGAAGAGGTCGAAGAGCGGCTGGCGATGTCTCGGCTGGCCGCGCGCCTGAAGGTATCCGCTGATCGCCTGGAGCGTGCATTCCGGGCGGAACTCGGGGTCTCGCCGAATTCCTATTATCGCCGGCTTCGGTTGAAGCGGGCAGCGGATCTGCTTGCCCATTCTTCCATCACGGTCAGGGAGGTGGCACTCGCCTGCGGCTTTCAGAACATGTCGAGCTTCGCACGGGCGTTCAAGGATGCGTATGGCCATACACCCCGGCAAACACGCAAGCACTGATTCCCCCTTCATCCAGCGCGCTGAATATCGCATAATTTTTGCGGATTCCTACGCAACATCGCCCTCCACGATGGAGCATGGTCGCGGGAAAGGAGGCGCATATGAGCATTGTTGTTTTCGATCCCGACAGCACCGAGGACGTGGATTTCAAAGACCGCATGCGTCACCCGGCTGCCGCGGATCCCTCAGGCGGCATGTGGCTTTCCGATACAGAACCCTCTTTCATCGATGCGGATAGATTGAGAAAGGGGCGACTGGAAAAGCTGCGCGCCTGGATGGCGGAGGCTGACTATGGCGCCGTTGTCCTCTTCGACCCCTACAACCAGCGCTATGCGACTGGTTCGCGCAACATGTTCGGCTATTTCCTACGCAACTCGACGCGCTATTTCTTCGTGCCGACCGAAGGGCCGATCGTGCTGTTCGAGTATCCGCAAAGCTATCACGTTTCCATGGCGCTCGACACGGTCGATGAGGCGAGGCCCTCGAAACTGGTCTGGTCGTCCGTCTCGGGGCGGGACGATGAAACGGCGGGCCCGTTTGCCGATGAAATCGTCGACCTTCTCAAGGCACATGGCGGCGGTTCGATGAAGCTCGGCCTTGATCGGTGCGGCCATCTGCAGGCCATGGCGCTGGAAAAGCGCGGTGCCGATGTGAAGGACTGCCAGGGAGAGATCCTCGCGGTGCGCGCCGTAAAGACACCCGAAGAAGTCAAATGCCTGCAGGCGAGCATGGCTGGCGCGGAGGCCGCGGTGGCCGCAGTCCGTGAGGCGATCAAACCCGGCGTCTCGGAAAACGAACTTTTTGCCATCATGTATCACGAAGTGATCCGACAAGGCGGCGAGTTCATCGAGACGCGGCTTTTGACCTCCGGACAACGCACAAATCCCTGGTTCAGCGAGGCGAGTGGCCGAAAGGTGCGGCCGGGCGAACTGGTCGCGCTCGATACCGATACGATCGGATGCTACGGCTACTATTCCGATTTTTCGCGCACGTTCCGCTGCGGACCGGGCAAACCGACGGCGTATCAGAAGTCGCTTTACCAGATGGCTCATGAGCAAGTGCAGCACAATATCGACCTCGTCAAACCGGGCATGGCCTTTCGCGAGATCGCCGAGAAGGCTTGGAAAATACCCGATCGCTTTATCGATCAGCGCTATACGTCGGTGATGCATGGCGTCGGCATGCATGGCGAGACGCCGTTCATCGCCCATGCCATGGACTACGAAACCTATGGGCGCGAGGGTGTCATGCAGCCAGGCATGGTGGTTTCCGTCGAAAGCTATATCGGCGAGAAGGGCGGCCGTGAAGGCGTCAAGCTGGAAGACGAGATCCTGATCACCGAGACAGGCACCGAGCTTCTGTCGCGCTTCCCATATGAAGACGAGTTCCTCGAGAGCTGAAGCTCATGAAAGCCCCCATCGCGATTGACCGCCGCAAGATCGCGGCCGTTTTTGTCGACCTGCAGGAAGAGCACCGTCAGGACAGTCGCTATCTGGTCGATCGCTTCGATGCCATTTTGGCAAATGTCCGGATGATCCAGGAAGCCGCGCGGCGCAACGGCGTGATGCTCTATCATTTCGCCTATGTGGTCGACCCGACCGATGCGAACGACACATTTCACCCGAAGATGCCTGACGGCACCGCCATCTTCAGCAACAACGGCCATCCGTGGACAGAAGTCTGTCCCGAAGTTGCGCCGACAAAGGGAGAGCGGCTGCTCACCAAGACCGAGGCGAGCGCTTTCGGCGCAGCGTCTCCGGCCGGTGAGCTCCGGCAAAGAGGCGTCGAGTGGGTGCTCGTGGCGGGCGTCTGGACGGAGGCCTGCATCGACGCGACGGTCAAGGACGCGATCCGCGCCGGTTTCAGGGTGCTACTGGTCAAGGACGCTTGCGGCAGCGGCACGCAGGCAATGCATGAGACCGCCATGCTCAATCTCGCCAACCGACTCTACGGCGGCGCTGTCACCGATACGATCGGCGCCTGCAGGCTGCTGGACGGATCGGCAGTTAACGTCTGGATGGTGGAGGGCTCAACGCCGCTGCGCTTCACCTACCACAATGCGTCAACCCTCTTTGCGGAACTCTAGACGCGTACGCCATGCCTATGGAGCGCGGCAAATACCAGGCCATGCTGGACCGGGAGACCTGGGACTACATCCATGACGTGGAACGCTGGTTCCCGCCCGACATTCTGGACAGACCCGTCGATGAGCAACGTAAAGTCTACGACGCGATGTGCAGGGCCTTCCATGCCGATCGCCCCTCCGGGGTTCGTGCAATGGACATTGCCATACCGTCGGCGGACGGTCCGGTTCGCATGCGCCGCTACTTTATACCCGATGGATCCTCGTCGGTCGTGGTACTTTACTTCCATGGCGGTGGGTTCACGTTCGGTGGCCTCGACAGCCACGATGACATTTGCGCCGAGATCTGCGCCGGCGCGGGACTTGCGGTAATTTCCGTCGACTACCGGCTGGCGCCGGAAAGCCTTCATCCCGCTTCGTTCCGCGATGCTGTTGCCGCCTACCGGTGGCTGGGCGATCAAGACGTTGCCATCCTGTTGTGCGGCGAAAGTGCGGGCGGCAACCTTGCGGCCGCGGTTGCCCATGCAGCCCGTGGCGACCGACATCTTCTGGGACAGGTCCTGATCTACCCCGATCTTGGCGGGCAAGCCGGAAGCGGCTCCTATTTGGAACACGCCCACGCGCCTCTCCTGTCCTTGGCCGATCTCGCCGTGTATCGCAGCATCCGCACCGGCGGGGTGATGAACCATCAGGATCCCACTCTTTGGCCCCTTCAGGATTCGGACTTTTCACGCCTTCCGCCAACCGTCGTCGTGACCGCGGAATGTGATCCTCTATCAGACGACGGCAGGAACTATACAGGGCGGCTGACCGCAGCTGGCTGTCGTGCATATTGGCGCAACGAACCAAGGCTCACGCACAGTTTTCTGCGCTCGCGCAGAACGGTCCGCCGCGCCCAGGCAGCATTCGAGGCCATCCTCGCTGACACCTCGGCTCTTGCCAAGGGTAGCTGGCCTTATTGACCGCCTGTTGCAACCGGCCTGCCGAGGGCCAATTTGCGGATTTCAGCATAGTATTTGCGGAGAAGCGCTCGTTTATGTTCGCCGAGCGGCCTTAACATCGCTTCAGCGAATGGACCGGGCGAAAACTCATCCGGTCTCACTCACCGATACAAGGACAATGGGATCGATCATGCCAAGTTTGATGCTAACCGACAGGTCGCTCCATCCCCAAGCAGAACCTGTTGCGTCCGATTTCCGGAAGGGTTTCCTGAATCGGCGCGAATATCTGGCGATCATGGCCGGCCTTGGTGTCAGCACCGCTGGCTCCCTTGCGCTCGGCGGCATGGCGACGACGCCGGCACGTGCGCAGGAACCGAAACGGGGAGGCGTCCTGCGGGTAGCCATGCAGGTCAAACCCTTCAGAGATCCGCGTAGCTTCGATGGCGTCGAGATGTCGAATGTTGCGCGTCAATGCAACGAATATCTGGTCCGGTGGAACAGGGACTTCACCTTCGAGCCCTGGCTTCTCGAGGGGTGGGAAGCAAGCGACGACGCACGACAGCTTACCCTTAAGGTCAGACCGGGCATCGAGTGGTCAAACGGCGACGCGTTCGATGCTGGTGATGTGGTGCATAATCTTGTCCGCTGGTGTGACGCTTCCGCGCCCGGCAATTCGGTTGCATCGCGTCTGCGGTCTTTGATCGATCCCGACACGAACCGTGCCCGCTCAGACGCCATCGAGCAGGTTGACGACCACACGATCAAGCTCAACCTGGCTTATCCGGATGTGTCTCTGATCGCTGGTTTCACGGACTATCCATGCCTCATCATGCACCGCAGCTATGACGGCAGCACGGATCCCCTCGACGCATTGGCGATCACGACCGGGCCTTGCGAGTTGGTCGCATGGGAAGGCAGCACGCGTGCCGAGGTCCGGCGCAAGCCGACGGCCTGGTGGAAGGGCGACTTCCTGCTCGACGGCATCATATGGGTCGACTATGGAGCGGATCCGAACACGATGTTTTCGGCTTTCGAATCCGAAGAGGTCGACACCAATCATGAAACTTCCGCCGATCTTCTCTTGCAGGCGGAAGCCGTCGGTCTGTCGAACTCCGAGATCCAGACGGCCAACACCGTCGTGGCCAGATTCAACGTCATGAACCCGCCCTATGACGACGTGCGGGTGCGCCGTGCCGCCCAGCTTGCGGTCGATAACGGCGCAATCCTGACACTGGCGATCGACGGCCGTGGATCCGTGGCGGAGAACCATCACGTCTCGCCGATCCATCAGGAATATGCCGATGTCGGGCCGCACATCCGTGACGTCGCGGCATCGAAGGCGCTGTTGAGCGAAGCGGGGCAAAGCAAATTCGAATTCGAGCTGATCTCGGCCGACGATGATTTTTACAGGCTCACTGCCGATGCGATCGCCGCGCAGATGCGCGAAGCCGGTCTGAGCGTGAAACGCACTGTGCTGCCGGCCTCGACTTTCTGGAATGACTGGAACAAGTTTCCGTTTTCCTGCACCGAGTGGCTTGGAAGACCGCTCGGCGTTCAGGTTCTAAGCTTGGCCTACAGGACGGGCGCGGCATGGAATGAAAGCGCATATTCCGACCAGGAGTTCGACGATCTGCTGGACAAGGCGGTGGCGACACCCGATGTCGAGGAGCGGCGCGACCTGATGGCGAAGATCGAGCGGAAACTGCGCGATTCCGGCATTATCATCCAACCCTATTGGCGTTCCGTGTATCGGTCCTTCCGGCCGGGCGTACACGGGTGCGAGCAACATCAGGCATTGGAGCAGCATTTTGAGAGTGCCTGGATAGAGGACTGACGTCGGGAGCGACCAGCTCATCGCCTGACGAAAAGCGAAGAGGCGCCGTCGGGCAGTGCCACCGCGTATGGCGGATATTGTAGAGCTCGGTTCTCAAATATATGTTCCGACAAATGGGCCTGCGCAGAAGAACATCGGCGTGGCTCGGGAATCTCACTGTTGTGTGCTGCAGACCTTCAACAGGTCTGTGACTATGAACCACGCTGAGACTCAGGTTCGAATAAAAAGACTGCGTTCTTTTGCGGCCCAACCCGGTTAATCGCCCCGAAATCCGGTCCCGAGTATTCGGCAAGCAGTTGAAGCCGCGTGCGAGGCAAAAAGGCACGCCATGGATCGCCAATCAAGACCTTGATGTCGGCTTCAAGGCATCGTTCCAGAAAGATAGTGACACGCTCCGCAACATCCTGATCGTAGAAGAGGTCGCCGACCAACACAAGGTCAACCACTGGGGGCGATGATGCCGTCAGGTCTCCCAGGGAGGGCACGACTGTAACGCCATTGGCCGCGGCGTTTAGGTCTATCGCTGTCATGGCGTAGGGGTCGGTGTCAGCGGCGATTGTTTCCATTGCACCCGCCTTCATCGCTGCAATGCCGACGATCCCCGAGCCGGCGCCCAGATCGAGTATTCGTCGGCCGACGACAAGTTTCGGATTATCCAAAACGTGGCGCGCAAGTGCGAGACCACCACCCCAGTCATACGCCCAATACGGGGTGCCGAAATTCTCGTCCCTTTCAGCAAGTCGCCACAGCCCGCTCTTCGGGGTTGCGCGGTGCAGACGAATCTCCGGGACCGAGGGTACCGGGCCGATCGGCAAGTTTTCTTCAATGAACCGTTGGACCCGAACGAAAGCTGTGGCGTCGATAGATGCTTCTCCGAATTGATGGACGTCATTGCCGCCGTTCTTGGGCACTGGCAATGTCCGCAGCGGGTCGCCTCGGGTGGGAGAGTCGTTCCAGACTCTCCCAATAGGTCGTTCCGGCGCGCTGCTCTATTTCATTCACATTTCCAAGATCCGCGTCGATGCCTCGTAGCAGCCTCCGAATTGCTAGAAATCAGTTACCTGATCGGGTCCGCTCGGCGGCTTTCTCTACCAATCCACGATCTCCCATCTCGTGGGTTCGGGTCATGATCAGACGCCTCACCTTCCAGTCACCCTCGACTTTCACGAGTTCGTATCGGTAGTGCCCCAGGAGCACCCAATTTTGATCTTCGATGCTGTGCGCCGCTTGAAAGTCCGCCTCCGCGATTGCCGATTCGCCGGTGTACTCGATGATCGTGTGATTGGTTACCAAATGTAGTGTCTGATCGAATCCCGGCAGAAAGGACGACCACTGCGCGATCACCTCGTCGCGGGATTGACGTGTCGGCTCTCCGCCCCAAAGGCTCGTATAGTCAAGCGTTACCGTCTCGGCAAAGGCGCCCTGAACACGGTCCCATTGGTGCCGATCTGCACCGGCCGCGATGTCTGTGATTGTTTCGACGATCGCTTGCCGATCCCGAATATCGACGACCTCGGCCTTTGCCATTGCGGCCCCCATAAGGATCGTGCTGGCGGATAAGAGAATAGCCGTCTTCATGATTTGTCTCCGGTTGCTGCGTTGCCGGTCTGCTCGACCTACCCGCCGGGATTGAGAGTGCGTCCAAAATGGTCTGCCGCTGCATCGGCGGCCCGCTTCACGGGGTCGGGTTGATCGTAGAAATCGAACTGGCTGACATTGTCGAGCCATAGCTCAGACGCGGCAGAGCCGAGCAACTCCAAGAACGCATGCGCTCCCTGTGGCACCGCCGCCGCCTCGGAATGCACAACGAGTGTCGGCTTTCGCAGGTGCCCGCCAATGACGACGGAATCATAGGTCAGCCACGGTTCCCAGGACGCAAGATTGAACTTGTTGTCATATTGCGGGATCAAACCGCGATCGGTCTCGGTGTAATATGGCACCTGGTACATCAGCGAAGTTTCGTCCGTCGTGCTTGCCGCCACGATAATCTGCGCGTCACCGTTTGCCTCCGCAGCTTCGGCTTCGCGCGAGGTCTCGATGAGATTGGCGACGCCATCGGCACCTCCATACACCTGCTCGACGATCTCGGCATTGTGAAGCCACGGCGCGACAAGAGATACGCTCTTCAACGTCGCGTGACTCGCAGCCGCATCTGCCATGTAACCCGCCGATGCACAAATCCCGAGCCCACCGATCCTTTCCGAATCGATCTCCGGCAGAGTGGTCATGTACTCAGCAGCAGCCATAATGTCAGCGGTCTTTGCCGCCGGATCTTCTTTGAAGCGAACATCACCTTCCGACTCGCCCCAGCCACGAAAATCGAAGGCCAGTGCGGCAAAGCCGCGCTCGGCCATTTCTCTTGCATAAAGCCCCGGCATCTGCTCCTTGACCGAGGTCCATGACCCCGTCACCAATATGCCCGGCAGCTTCGCACTTGCGGACGCTTCAGCAGGAACATACAGGGTTCCAACCAGCGTCTCCCCGTCACTTTCAAACGACACCTGACGGGTGCGTACATCAGTTGAATGTGCGGCGGAAGTCATCAAGACGGCGGCGAGTGCCGACAAGACCAGCGCTTTTCCCATGGCCAACTCCTCTCATTCGGATTTGATTGAGCGGGAGTATGACTGCGCTATCTGATCGGCGCCGCTGCAAATATTGGCGACTTTTCGGTCATTCTTGCGGAAGTTGGAACGCAGTGAGCAAAGGGCCTCGGCGAGGTGGATTCCACAAGCCGCATGAGAAAGGGACTAATGCTTGCGAAACGCTCCTGGGGTTACGCCGACTTGCCGCTTGAAGTGCCGGCCGAAACGAGACACATCCTGATAGCCCACTCGCGCTGCTACCTCGGCAATCGGGACGCGTGTCGTCACGAGGAGGATCTTTGCGCGTTCGATCCTCTGGCGAATGACATATTGAAGTGGAGATTGACCGAAGGTCGTCCGGAATGCCCGAGCAAAATGGAAACGGCTCATGGCCGCCTCCGCAGCCAGCGCCTCGAGGGAAAGATCGCTCGCCAAATTGTCCTGCAAATAGCCAACGGCACGGCGCAGGCGCACATCGTCGATTGCGCTGATGGACGCCTCAATTGGTTGAACCAGTCGCGTGAGGTGCGCCGCCAGCGCCAGGTCCATCGTCTCGCGGTAAAGCGTCGAAGCCCCCTCCCGCTCCAGGACTGCACGATGAACAAGCTGTACAAGAAGCGGGTCGAGATGACCGAATGCCGGTTCGAAGTGACGACGACTATCATAGCCGACGTCGTGCAAGAGGGAGTTGGCAAACTCGACAGTGAGATAGGAATGTGCCTCATCAAATTCACAGACGCCGGAAATGCCAGGCGGGAGAACCCAGCCGGCAAGTTCAGGCAATGGGACGAGCCGCTTCCGATCCGAACCAACGGCAACCCTGTGCGTATCCTGCCCCACCAGGAATACCCCGACGGCAAGGCGCGGCAGCGAAAAGGAGCCGCCTCCGGGCGGGACATCCATTCTCCGTGCTGTCAGTTCCATTTTGCTCCAACCCCACGTCACGAAGGTACAGCACAGCTGGCACAAAGCCTGTTCTTACAATTATAGCATTTTGACTGCAAAGACTCCGATCAGATTCCAACCCTGAGTGTCGTCCATCGTTGAATGTTGAAGCGAGGATATACCGCCGAGAGCCCATGGAAGATCAACAACACCAAGGGGCGACCGCCCGAAATCTGTCAAAATCATGGGTTCTGAGCCTGGCGGCTGTTAGGGATCTGCGGCGAGCTGGGCAGCGTTTTTTGAGTATGATTCAGACGAAGGCGATGAGATGAAGATCTGTGAGGGTTAACGAGGCATCCAGGAATTTGTTCATTGCCGACGAAGCTATGACCGGCTGGGGCCGGACGGGAGCACTTCACAACGTGAACAAGGCTCGCCTATGAATGGGTACATTCACGTGCGCACGTCACTTGCCGTCAATGTCGCTTAATGCTGAGCTGATCGTTAGAGAGCTTAAAGCTTGGTAGAGCCAAGGCAGGCCGACAATCGCTATCCCGGCTGACTGACTCTTGGCTCACGATGGCTGCGTACCACTGTTTGCAGACGACAATCGCTGCTTTGAAGAGTGGATGACACGTAAGAAGGCATCTACCAGAGTATCGAACGATTCAGGGGACGAGGGATCCGACTTCGAGCAGCGCACCGCGAGCAAACTGAGGAACATAGTGCATGCTTTGGCGCGCATGGCTGCAAGACAGCACCATGCGGAGTCTTGCTTGGCTGCAGAAAAGGATTCAGACTCGAAATCCTGATACTTCGAGGATTTGACCCGCGAACGAGCCGAGCGCGAGGGCTGGCGGATTGCCGACAGCTATAGTGATCGGTCGATTTCTGGCGCGAGCCTCCTCCGCCCGGGAATTCAGGCACTGCTGCATGACGCCCAAGAGCGCCGCTTCGATATCGTGCTCGCGGAATCGCTCGATCGCATTTCCCGTGACCAGGAAGATATCGCAGGCGTCTACAAACGCCTGACTTTCGCCGGTGTGCGCATCGTCACGCTATCCGAAGGCGATATCAGCGAACTGCATATTGGCCTCAAGGGACGATGGGTGCTCTCTATCTCAAGGACCTTGCCGATAAGACACGCCGCGGCCTGCGCCGGCGGGTGGAGGAAGGCAAGTCCGGCGGAGGCAACAGCTACGGCTATCGGGTTATGCGCCAGGCGACCGCCGATGGCGAGCCTATCCGCGGCGAACGCAAGGTGGACCCCGCCGAGGCTTCTATCGTCCGGCGCATCTTCCAGGACTACGCCGTCGGCAAATCACCACGCCGCATTGCCCAGGAATTGAATGCCGAAGGCATCCCCGGCCCGCGCGGCAAAGGATGGGACCGAGCACGCTGTTCGGCAACGTCAAGCGAGGCAACGGCATCCTCAACAACGAACTCTATGTCGGTAAGCTCGTCTGGAACCGCCAACGCTTGGCCTCTTCTCTTCGTCTCGCCGCCAATGTCTGAGGCGCGCGTGCAAGTGTGACAGTTGGGGACAGCAATGCCCCGATGTCGCACAGATTTGGGGGCTTCGCCTTGGTGGGCGCGCTCGGCTCACTCCATGCCGGCATCGCGACTCCGGTGCAGGACGCTGCGGTCAGCTTCCTCGGCGCGGCCGCAGCGTCGCAGGTGAGGCCCTATTCCTGCCGCCGGAGGATCATGCCCCCGTGGTGCAGCGTGTTCTCATCGACAAAGGTGCCATCGGCGGTGAAGCCGGTGTCATCCCAGTACTGGATATAATTCCCGTCCACTTCGTAGCGCCCCTGGTAGGCGCTCTCGCGCGTTCCGCGCGCTTCGTCGTAGCGACCGTTCGGCAAGAGTTCATGGCGAACCCTGTTGTCGTCGGTGTGCCACATTCCGACATAGGGGTGATCGGCCCGGGCGCTGTCCGAAGCTGCGCCGGAAGGCTGCCCCAGAAGGGCCAGGGCAACGGCGGAGGCAAAAGTTTTCTGCATCTTGATCTCTTTCAACTGAAGGGGGTGGGAAGGGGCGCGTTCTTCAAATGCGCCGCCTTGTCGGGTTACTCCGTGACCGGCTCGTTGTTCTCGACGACCTCCTGATAGGCCTCCAGATCGAGAAAGGCCTCGGCTTCCACGACCAGCCCGTCTTCGATCCGGAAGATCCAGACGAACTGATTTTCGTAGGCCGCGCCGGAGGTGGTGGTCGCGGCGCCATCGAAGCGGACGATCACCGTGTCCTCCACCGCCCAGATGGCGTGGACGTCGGGCACAACCGGCGAGGACAGGCGGCTGACCAGCGGCAAGGAGGCATCCTCCACAAAGCTGTCGCGGCTTTCATAGGTGCCCGCCACCGGGCCGGAGCCATGAATGGTCCAGCGCACGTCCGGCGCGAGCAAAGCGTCGAAGACGCTGCCGCCCGCCGCCCATCTGTCGAAAGCCTCGCGCACGAGGGCCTCATTTCGTGCAGCCGTGCCCGATTGATTGGCCATCGCCGGGGCTGCCAGAACAGCGAAGGCGCCGGCGAGCAGCATGGATCGAATGGCGCTCTTACGGATGGATTTTCTCAAGGTGTTTCTCCTTCTGGTTGAGGTACTGGATGTTGGGAGGCCTGCGTGGTTCATCCCTGCTGACCCTGCGGGCGTACGGTGATCTCGTTCACGCCGACATTTTTCGGGCTCTCGATGACATGGTGCACAAGCCGGCCGATATCGGTGGGCTGAAGGGCGATGGCGCGATACTCATCCATGAAGGCCATCGTCTCTTCATGCGTGATCGTCTGCGCCAGTTCGCTCTCGACGACACCCGGGTTCACGCAGGTCACCCGGATATGAGGACTTTCCTGCCGCAACCCGTCCGAGATCGCCCGCACCGCGAATTTCGTACCGCAATAGACCGCCGCCGTCGGCACCGCGTGCAGCGCGCCGATGGATGCGATGTTGATGATCTGGCCGGCGTTTTGACGGTCCATCACCGGAAGCACGGCGCCGATGCCCCAGAGCACGCCCTTGACGTTCACGTCCACCATGCGCTCCCACTCGTCCTGCTTGCCTGCCGACATCGGCGACAGCGGCATCACACCCGCGTTGTTGACAAGCACGTCGATGCGGCCCCAGAGATCGAGGGCGGTGGCGGCAAAGGCGGCAAACTCATCGCGGCTGGTCACGTCGAGCGCGCGGAACTCGGCAGTGCCGCCGTCGGCCCTGATGTCCGCGGCAATCGCGGCAAGCCGGTCTGTGCGCCTTGCGCCGAGCAGCAGCTTTGCACCGGCGGCCCCGAGGGCGCGTGCGATACCCTCCCCGATGCCGCTCGAGGCGCCGGTGATGAGAATGACCTTGTCCATGTGCAACTCCTTCGTTTCGCCCTGTCTTGCGTCTGACGAGAAGGTGGCGGCGGTTGGCTGTCGCTTGTAGCCCCTTCTGCGTTGATGCTATGGTTAGCGAAGCTGGACAATTGTCATGGATCTCAACCTTCTCCCGCTTCTGCTCGCCGTCGCCGAGGAGCGGAATTTCCGCGCCGCCGCCGACCGGATGGGAGTCACGCGCTCTGCTGTCAGCCAGTCCATCCGGCGGCTTGAAGACCAGCTACGAACCGCTCTCGTCCTGCGCACCACCCGCTCGGTCCACCTGACCGAGGCGGGCGCGGCTCTTGTCGCTGCGCTGCAGGCACCGCTGACCGAAATCGGCGGGGCGCTGGAAACCGCCCAGGCACGGGACGTACCGCGCGGACACCTCAAGCTGACGGCCACCTCGATCGCCGAGCCATTCCTCTCGGGCCCGCTCCTGGCAGGGTTCGTGCGGAGCCACCCGGAGGTGACGGTGGATGTGACGGTGACGGACGAGGAATTCGACATCGTCGCCCATGGCTTCGATGCCGGCGTCCGGCTGGGCGAGGTCATCGAGAAAGACATGATCGCGGTGCCGGTCGGCGGAGACCAGCAGGAACGCGCCGCTGCCTCCCCGGCATATCTGGCCCGACACGGCGTCCCGGCCCATCCGCGCGAGCTGGTTGACCACCCCTGCATCGGCTGGCGCCGCGCGCCGGAACTTGCCCCGCACCGCTGGGAATTCGTCGAGAACGATCAGCCGTTCGACGTGGCAGTGAATCCCGGATTCACCACGAACGACCTGCGCCTCATGATCCGGATGGCCCTTGCGGGCGCCGGGATCACCTTCGCCCCCGAAGAGTGCCTGCAGGAGCATTTCGACAACGGCTCGCTCGTTCCTCTGCTGGACGCGTTCCTTCCCGCCTTTCCGGGCTTTTTCCTGTACTTCCCACAGCGCCGCAACATGCCCCCCAAACTGCGGGCGCTGGTGGATCATGTCCGGCGATTCAGAGACCCGCGCGACGACGTCGCCCAGTCGGCCGGAGGCGCGCCCGTATCTTGACGTGCAGCGAGCCAGCCCGCATCAGTCGGGGATGGTGGTGAGACAGGGTGAGAGCCTCGTCATGGACCTGTGTGCGCGGCCGTTGGCCTGTTGGAGCGACGGACGAATCCCAGGAACGCCTGCATCGCCGCGCTGCTGTGCCGACGGTTGGGGTAGTACAGATACCAACTCGGCAGACGTGGGCTCCAGTCCGCCAGAACCTCGACCAGCCGCCCTTGGTCGATCGACGCCCGGGCGTAATCCTCGAAGACATGGGCGATCCCCTGCCCGGCCAGAGCCGCCTGAAGCTCCTGATGCGCGGAATTGAGCGTGAGGCGTCCCCGGGGTTCGATCTCCACCACCTTGCCGCCCTTCTCGAAATGCCACTCGGCAATGGTGCCTCCGGGATAACGGCGCCGGATGCAGGTGTGCCCCACAAGGTCGGCCGGCGCCCCGGGCTTGCCGTTCTCGGCAAGATACTCCGGCGCGGCCACGATCGCATAGCGCAGCGGCTGCCCCAGCGGCACCGCGATCATGTCCTGCGCCAGATGTTCGCCGAACCGCACCCCGGCGTCATAGCCTTCTGCGACGATGTCGACGATGGCCGCGTCGCTGACGAACTCGACGTTCACATCCGGGTATTCGGCCATGAAGGCGAAGGCCAGCGGACAAAGCACATGGTCCACGGCGGGCGCGGGTGCATTGATGCGCAGCGTCCCTGACGGTCGGTCGCGCAGCTGGTCGATCTCGGCCAGCGCGAGGCGGATGTCGGCCAGGGCGGGGTCAAGCCGGGAGAGCAGCCGCGTCCCCGCCTCCGTCGGCGCCATGCTGCGCGTGGTCCGGTTCAGGAGGCGCAGGCCGACGGCCCGCTCCAACGTCGCGACGGTCTGGCTGATGACCGAAGAGGCCACGCCGCGTTCCCGCGCTGCAGCGCGAAACCCGCCCGCGCGCACCACGAGGGCGAAGGTTTCGAGATGATCCAGACGAACAGGGGCCATTGATCGCTTTTTCCGAACAGCTTGCTCAACTCTGTCCGGGTTATATCAACGGCGCGCCGATGTCATCTATCCTCCTGAACCGAATGGCCGTGCTTCTAACCGTAGAAACAAGAAAGGATCACCATGCTCACGATCAATCGACGCAGGATCATGCTGACAGCCGCCGCCGGCGCCTCAGGCGCGTTGCTGGTGCCCGGTGCGGTTCCTCGTGCCCGCGCGGGAGATGTCGCGGAGCAGGCGAATTGGAACAGCGGCATCTATCGCTTCCACGTCGGCGACATCGCCGCCACGGTCGTCTCGGACGGGAACATCGGCGGGCCGCCGGCTGTCTATGCCGGCAACGCCCCCGAAACCGAGTTGGAAGAGGTCCTGCGCAGGGCCTTCCTCCCCACGGATCGCATGACCCTGAACCTCAACACGCTGCTGCTTGAGATCGGCGGGCGCCGTGTCTTGCTCGAGGCAGGGGCCGGCCCGACGATGGGACCCGACGGGGGCCGCCTTTTCCGGCACCTGAAGGCCATGGGCCTGACGGCCGAGGATATCGACGTCATCGTTATCTCCCACACGCACCCCGACCATGTCGGCAATCTGCGCGCAGCGGACGGTTCCCGTGCCTTCCCGCGCGCCACAGTGATGGTGCCACAGCCGGACTGGGCCTTCTTCATCGAATCCGACCCCGATCTGTCCTACATGCCCGTGCCACAGGATTTCCGCGACCGGTTCGGCGCGAACATCAAGGCCAGCGTCGAGCCCTACGCGCAGGACGTCGAGCTGTACCAGGCTGGGGCCGAAGTGCTACCAGGCCTCGCGACCCTTCCCGCAGAGGGACACACCCCCGGAATGGCCGCGTTCCTCATCCACTCGGGCGATGACCAGCTGCTGCTGACCTCTGATCTCGCCTATCACCCTGTGGTCAACATCAACGAGCCATGGCGCCCTGGCCCGGATCGGGACAAGGAGACCGCCGCCGCCTCCCGCCAGCGGATATTCGACCGTGCCGCCGCCGAGCGGATGCTGGTGCTGGGCTTCCACTTCCCATTCCCCGGACTCGGGCACATCCTGCGCACCGACACAGGCTACGCCTGGGTACCGGCCAACTGGCAGTTCTGAAACGGGCCCGGCAGGAGGGGCTGTTTCGGCCCGTCCTGCCGGGAATATCGCCCGCCGCTTTCGCAGTCCATGTCCTTACGCATTGTTCGTCGCGATGGCTGGCTTTGTCTCAGCCTTGCCCTCGCGTCGGCTGAAGAACAGCCTCCGCAAGGGATGCCTCTCTCAGAGGGGCGGCCTTTTCCCGGTAGTCGCTGTCCTGCACCATGTCAGCGAAAGCGCGGCGGTTGGGATAACGGACCAACGCCACGGCGTCCCAGGCTTGACCACTTTCGGCGGAAAGGGCTGGCAGGCCTTCTCCTACGTAAACGATTTCCGCACCGTACTTGGCAACAAGCGGACCGGCGACCTCAAGATATGCGGCATATCGCTCCCGCCCCCCGTCAGGCCGGAACCGGAGCAGATTGAGCATGACGACTGGCAGGCCGTCATCCTCGGCCATGAAACGTGTGAATCTATCTTCGATGAGGGTCAGCATTCCTGGTTTTCCTTTGAGTGAGATGTTCCGGACTATCTCTCGGACTCCGTATTCGGCAGGAGCCTCGCGTGACCGGAAGCACTTCGTGGTGCCAGCGCGTCCGGCCCTGCCTCAGGGCCTCCGGCCCGTCGCGCTTCAGTTCAGACCGCCATTCGCGTAGACGGTCTCTCCATTGACCCAGCCACCGCCTTCGGAACAGAGCAAGGCGATCACTTCGGCGATGTCCTCCGGTTGCCCGAGCCGACGCAGCGGCGTTGCCTCTGGGATGCCTCGCAAGGCTTCTTCCCCGTGCTGGCGCAGCAATTGGGTGTCGACAGCGCCCGGGGCGACCGCGTTGACCGTGATGTTTCTTCCGGCAAGTTCCTTGGCGAGAACACGTGCATAAATCTGCAGCTCCGCCTTCGTGCCGGCATAGGCGGCGGCGGCCGGAGGCGTTTGTCGAACGATGCCCGATGAAAGGGTGATGATGCGGCCGCCGTCGCGCACATTGCGAGCCGCCTCGCGAAGGGTGTTGAATCCGCCCTTCACGTTGGTGGCGATCATGCGATCGAATGCGTCGTCGGTCATATTCGCAAAGGTGCCGACATTCATGATGCCAGCGTTGCCGACAACGACATCGACGCCGCCGAAGGCCTCTTCGTTGGCCGCGAACAGGGCGCGTACTGCATCCGGATCGGCCACGTCAGCCTGCCGCCAGATCGCCCGCCCGCCCCCGGCTTCGATCTCGGCAACGACCTGCGCGGCCAGATCGGTATTGACCAGGCAGTTGACGGTGACGGCAAAGCCGTCTCGGGCCAGCCGTCTGGCGGTGGCCGCGCCAATTCCGCGAGACGATCCGGTCACGATGGCGGCGCGGCCGCTTCCGGGCAGGGTGGTTACTTCTGGGGCCGTCTGTGCAGACGCCGCTCCGCCGAGAGCAAGGGCTGCCGGGCCTGCCGCAGTGAGCGCCAGAAAGGTGCGGCGGGACGTGCCAGGGGTGTCGTTCGGTTCAGTCATGCTACAGGCCTCTTCGATTTGAGCCCCGCGAGGGTTCGGGCCACGCCGCCGGGTTGGGACATGCGGGCGCATGAGCCATCGCGCGACGCAGGCATCCTCTGGGGAAGCGTCACATTCAGGTGCGAAGCAAAGGCCGGCTCCCGGTCCGAAAGAATGGCCTTGGGCCGCCATGGTCTGTTCCGGCGCATGGCCTCGCTTCGAGCTTCAACCTAATCAGTGTCGCCTGAGATCGAATGCTCAAAGCTCGATTAAACCTGCCTATTCCTGCAATCAGGAATTGCCCGGCTCGGTGCAGCGCAGGATCATCGCATCCCACCCGCTCACGGCCACTTCGGCCACATCCTCCGGTTCCAGTCTCTCCGCAGCCAGGCGCTGGAGCCCGCCCCTGTCTGCCTGCAAGGACGTGATCGCCTCGCTTGAGGCGATCGCGGACGCCGTGCCCGATGATCACGGGACGATCGAGGACCTCTTCACAGACGCAAACCGCATCGCGGCGCGGCTGCAACACCGGCACGCCGGTCAAGCCCTTCCCGAGCCTATGTCCCGAGTTTCATCGCCTTCAAAGTGTCGATGAAGGCCCGCAGGGGCGAGGGCATGTGCCGGTTGCGGGGGTAGTAAAGCGCGAGCCCGTCAATGAGCGGACACCAGTCTTCCAGAACCGCGCAAAGCTGCCCGTCGCCGAGGAATGGCTGCGCGAAGTGCTCCGGCAGATAGGCAATGCCGTGACCCGCCGCTGCGGCCTCGGCCAGCAGGTCGTTGTCGTCCAGGGTCAGCGCGCCGGGGACATCCAGGGCGACTTCGGTGCCCTGCTTCGAGAATTCCCACCGATAGCGTTTGCCGCTGGGCAGGCGCTGCCTGATGCAGACATGCGCCAGCAAATCCTGGGGTGTGCGCGGCCTCCCATGGTCGCGCAGGTAAGCCGGAGCGGCCACGGCAATGAAGCGTGTCTCACCACCCAAACGCACGGCGACCATGTCCTGTGGAACGGCTTCGAGGAGACGAACCCCCGCATCGAAGCCCTGCCCGACGATATCGACAAGCTCGCCCTCCGAGACCAGGTCCAGTTCGACATCGGGACAGTTCGTCAGGAACCGCGGCACCACCTTGCGCAGCAGAATCCGGGCGCCGCTTTTATTGGCGTTGATGCGCAATATCCCGCTCGGGCGGCCACGCACCTCCGACAGCGTATCGAGCGCATCGTCAAGATCCCGGAGAACCGGATTGAGCCTTTCGAGCAGGTCGGCGCCCGCCTGCGTCGGCGAGACGCTTCGGGTCGTGCGGTTGAGCAGGCGCACGCCCAGCTTCTCCTCCAGCCCGATGATGGCGTGGCTGAGAGAGGATCGCGACACGCCGAGAACATCCGCCGCCTTGCGAAAGCTTCGATGCTGCGCGACTGCTGCAAAGGCGGAGAGATCGTTCAGGCTGGGTCTCGTCATTCGTGAACTTTCCTCACCAGGCAATCCGAAATTGGAGCCATTATAGCATCAATAGGAGCACCTAGATCAGAAGGGACCGCCAAAACCGAAGGATATTCGCATGACGAAAACTTGGTTCATCACCGGCACCTCCTCCGGCCTCGGCAACGAAATGGCCGCCCAATTGCTCGCACGAGGCGACCGGGTGATCGGCACCTCCCGCCGCGTGGACTCGCTGAAAGATTTCTCGGAGCAATATCCGAACCGCTTCGACGCTTGTCTGCTTGACCTTACCGAGCCTGACAGCCTCCGGCACGCCGTCGACCGCGTTTTCGACAGGCACGGCAGGATTGACGTCATCGTCAGCAATGCGGGCTATGGCCTGTTTGGAGCCGCCGAGGAGCTGGACGCGGCAGAGATCGGCCGGCAGATCGCGACCAACCTGACCGGTCCGATCCACCTGATCCGGGCCGCCTTGCCCCACCTGCGCCGACAGGGTGGAGGGTGTATCGTTCAGGTCTCTTCGGAAGGCGGCCAGATCGCCTATCCCAGCTTCAGCCTGTACCATGCCACCAAATGGGGCATCGAAGGCTTCGTCGAGTCCCTCGCGCAGGAGGTGGCGCCCTTCGGGATATCCTGCGTCATTGCAGAACCCGGTCCCACGGGAACGAACTTCGGCGCCAACCTCGTGGTGGCCGCGGCATCCGATACTTACGCGGACACCCCCGCCGGTGCGGTGCGCCGGGCGATTGGCGACGGCAGCTTCGTGCTGAAAGGGGACGCGGCCCGGACCGCTGCGGCGATGATCGACGCCGCCGACAGCAGTAAGCCCCCCCTTCGCCTGACCCTGGGCAGCACGGCCTACGACTCGATCTCCGCGGCCCTGAGGACACGCCTCGCAGCGCTCGAAGCGCAATGCGACGTGGCCCTCGCGGCAGACCGGACGGACCTCTGATTTCAGAGAGCCGCGGCATCATCCCTTTCCCGCCAAACAGCAAAAAGATCGGACGAACCATGAATCTTAGGCATATGGCCACCGCCCTCACCCTGTCTATCGCCGCTCTGCCCGCGCTGGCGCAAGCTGAGCCGCCCAATGAGATCGTCGGCACCTGGCGCATGGTGCAGGCGACGCTCGACCCGGGCGGCGAGAACGTCCTTCCCTACGGCCGGAAGCCAAACAGCATGCTGGTTTTCACACCCGACATGCATTTCATCGAAGTGCTCACAAACGGGGATACGCCCCGCTTCGCGTCAGATGTACGGGGCGAAGGAACTGACGAGGAAAATCGCATGGCGATGGCGCAAAGCATCGCATTCTTCGGCACTTACTCGGTGGACGAAAACGGAGTGTTCAGCGGCAACCGCGTCGAGGGCGCCACCTTTCCGAATTGGATTGGCAGCACACGCACCACCGAAGACCTTACTCTCACCGTGGAGGGCGACCGGATGTTCGAAACCTTCACACGACCTGAAGGCACGCGCATCGAAATCGAATGGGAACGCGTGAACTGACCAGAGTGCACCATGCAAACCGATATCGAGACGCGCCCGTCACGGCGCCATGCCACACCGGAGGTACAATCCATGCCCATTGACCGCCGCACAGTATTCAGGATTGGGGCGCCGACGCCGCGTCCCCGTCAGCAAATGTCCGCGCCTCACCCTGGGATAGAGACCGCAGCCGCGCTCGTCCCAGTCCCGCTCGTGTACCAGATGCCAGCGCGGCTTCGTAGGCGGCACCGCCGGCATCTCGCCGTTTTACCGTGATCAAGGTCGGCCTCCCGATAGAGCGCGTCACATCGGGGACAGGCAAGCAGTCGTTCGATTGCGGTTTCAACGCGATGAGATGACATGGCAGGTCCCCGCAGAGGCAAGGCGTCCCTCGCTGCGGGCCGCCCCACTCGGATGGTCCCTGCAGGAAGGCCGCGCTCTTCAGGACTTGCTTGAGACGGCGCGATCGAACGACCCGCCCGTCATCTTCTCGGCTTCACTCCACAGACGCGCCGCGACCTCTACATCCTTCGCCCGATCGACGATCCGCGCGGGGGATGGGTGCCCCCGCGTCTCCGCCAGACGATCGGGGCCGTAATAGCCCCCCGGGCGCGCGTTCGGGGACGTCGCCGCGTAGAGGCTGGGCAAGGCGCCCTTTGCGACGGGCTGAAACAGGAACGGCAAGGCCGTGCGAACGATCCTGCTGAAATCCCATCGGCCCGCGGAATTGGGGATCAGATCGCTGCGCGAGATCCCGGGATGCGCGGCGATGCTTGCAACGCCCCATCCCGCTGCGTCGCTGCGCCTTTGCAGTTCGAACGCGAAGATGAGGCAGGCAAGCTTCGACTGGCTGTAGTTCACCATCGGCTTGTAGGACCGCTCGGCATTCAGGTTCTCGAAATTCACCTCTCCGCCATTCGCCGCAACGCTGCTCAGGGATACAACCCGGGCGTCCTCGCCCCTCAGCAGGAGCGGCAAGAGCTGTGCGGTCAGCGCGAAATGCCCCAGAAAGTTCGTGCCGAACTGAAGCTCGAACCCGTCGGACGTCAGACGTCGTGCGGGCGGCGCCATGACCCCTGCGTTGTTGATCAGCACATGCAGGCTCTCGCGGGTGGCACGCAGCCTTTCGCCAAAGGCCGCGATCGAAGACAGGTCCGCAAGATCAAGCTGTTCGAAGACGACATTGGCCGTCTGCGATCTGGCGCGGATGAGCGCAACCGCTTTGGCACCGCTGACCGGGTTCCTGCCGGCGACGATAACCTCCGCCCCCGCTTGCGCCAGCGCCGATGCGGTCTCGAATCCGATCCCTCCCGTGCCGGTCACCACCATCGAGCGGCCGGTCAGGTCGGGAATGTCGTTCGTTGTCCATTTGGTCATCCGTTCAGTATCCGTGTGCTGAATAAAGGCGTTGCGGCGCGGGAGAGACCCGTCTGATCCGGTAGACGGAGGCCGGGGGCAGATTCCGAAACGTGCCGCCAATACGCTCGGCATCAAGTCCCAGGCGGTCGAGCACTGGCCGGGGCACCGGACAACGCGGTCCATATGTGAATTGGTAGAACGCTGCATCGGGCCGCAGGTGAAAGAAGGTTCCGGCCAGGATCGCCATCACCGTGCGCGGCGACATCGACAGCAAACCAAGGCCGCTAATGGCGGCCCCTGCTTTGCGGCCACTGAAGAGCGTTTGTACCCGCAGACGCGCCGCACTCATCTCCAAGACCTGCGCCTGAGGAAATCGTACCCTGAGCAATGATGCGAACTCGGCATCCAGTTCGATCAGGGTGAGTGCCTCCGGATCGAGGCCCCGCGCGATCAGGGCTTTGGTGAACACCCCTGTTCCCGGCCCGAGTTCAATCACGGGGGCATGGTGCATCTCGATTTCCGAGGTTATGAGAGCGGCCAGCGCCCCGCTGGACGGGGCGATTGCGGCCACACGAAGCGGCGCCGCCTTCCAGGAGCGAAGAAAGCGGAGCGTGTCGGAGCCCTCGGCGCGCCTGTCGACTGCGTGCCCACGCAGATGAGGAGGGCAGCGGAGCAATCGGGCGGCGGCGCCTTCGGCAGTTGATCGCGTCAAGAGCGGTCCGCTCTTCGCTTCTGACGCCTTGGTCCGACAGATCTTGAGTTCAACCATGTCGGACCTCCCCGGTCTGAAAGGACGCACTCCTATATTGGCAGGGTTTCGGAGAGAGAGAGAGGGCAATGCAGTCATCGACGTTTCCAGGCTTTGCTCGTTTCACCCAAAGATGAAGTCGTACGATCGGCATCGCTTGCCTGATCCGTGCAAAAACCTGCCTGAAACTCCAAGCGTCTGGTCAGCGCTGGAAGGATCAACCATATTCGGTTCCGAGAAACTGACCGGGAGCGCCGCTGTGAAAACCGATCTTGCCGATGCTTTTGCCAGCTATGTCGCCGCACATGGCGGCCCCGATGCACTGTCCTCAACTCCCGTCGAGAACCTCTTTCTGATGTGCAGCACCAAGAAACGGCTACCGTTTCGCAAGATGTACAAACCCTCGCTCTGCATAGTGGCGCAAGGGGCCAAGAGGATCGAGGTTGCCGAAACGGTGCTGGATTATCCCGCGGGCACCGCTCTTGCGATCAGTGTCGAGCTGCCGGGGTACGGGGGTGTGACGCAGGCCAGTTCCGAAGAGCCATTCCTCGGCATGACGATCGAGTTCGACATGGACATGATCCGCGCGGTTCTGGACAAGCTGCCGACGCCGCCCTCCACCGCCTCGGACGGCTCGGGGCTTTTCGTCGAACAGCTCAGCGACGCTCAGCAAGATTGCATTGCCCGGCTGGTCAGGCTGCTCGAGATGCCGGAGGCTGTGCCGGTGCTCTATCCCGCCATCATGCAGGAACTCTACTATTGGCTGCTCGTCGGGCCAAACGGCGGAGAGATCGCCAAGATGGTTCGTTCAGAGAGCCATACGCAGCGCATCGCCGACGCGATCTTTCACCTGCGCCGGGATTTCAGGAGGCCGGTCAGGATCGAGGAACTGGCCGATGTCGCCTGCATGAGCCCGTCGTCCTTTCATCAGCACTTCAAGACGCTGACGTCGATGACACCGCTGCAGTATCAGAAGCAGCTCCGTCTGATCGAGGCCCGGCGGCTGATGGTGATGGAAGCGGCGAACGTCACCAGAGCCGCCTTCGAGGTAGGATACGAAAGCCCGTCGCAGTTCAGTCGCGAATATTCGCGGCTGTTCGGCAGCCCTCCGAAACAGGATGCCATGACTCTGCGCCCGCATCGCGCCCAACTGGGTCTCTGACCTGCGCAAGCGGGTGGCGCCGCGACGATCCGCAGATCGTCGTCCCCGCGCCCCCGGGCCTATCGGGCCGCCTTCATGAAGAAATCGATGAAGGCACGAAGCGCCGGTGGCATGTGCCGACGGCTCGGATAGTAGAGATGCCAAGCCGGAAGCTGAGGCGAGAACCTGTCCAGAATTCTGACCAGACGCCCCTGCCGCAGATCGCCTTGCGCATAGGGAAGAGCAACACGGGCCAGACCGATCCCGGCGGTAGCCGCCTCGACCGCGTGGCGGGCATTGCTGACGGTCAGGCGGCCCTGCGGCACGATTGCGATGTCCTCCTCGCCTATCCGGAACCGCCACGGGAAGATCGTGCCGCTCGGAAACCGGTGCCGGATGCAGTCAAGAAGAGTCAGATCCTGGGGCGTTTCGGGCCACCCCTCGCGCTCCAAATATTCCGGCGACCCGACAACGGCGTAGTCCTGCTCCGGTCCCAGCGGCAGCGCGATCATATCCTGAGCCATCTCCAGCCCTAGTCGGATGCCGACATCGTATCCCTCGGCCACGATATCGACATTGCTCGCGTCCTCGATGATCTCCACGGCAATGTCGGGATGGCTTCGCAGAAATTCCGGCAGGTGCGGCACAATCAGCCAATCGAGCGCAGGCGCAGGCGCGTTCATCCGCACCCGGCCAGAGGGTCGGCCGCCGATCGAGCGCACCTCATCGAGCGAGGCACGGATGTCGGCGAGTGCCGGCGTGAGACGACGGGCGAGCAGATCACCGGCCTCTGTCGGGACCACACTTCGGGTGGTCCGGTTGAAGAGGCGGACCTGGAGGTCTTCCTCCAGCGCGCGAATGGTCTGGCTGAGTGCAGAACCGGTCAGCCCCCGCTCGCGCGCGGCTGCTCTGAAGCTGCCGTGACGCACAACTGCAAGGAAGGACTCGAGATCACTCTGGCGCATGGCAACAATTAATTAGATTTGCTTCACAGTCAAAGTAGCAGAAGGCGCCTACTCTTTCCAATAGGCTAGCCCCATTCTTGTCCGAGAGCGGCGGAAAGCCGGTCGTTGCAGGATTGGAAAGAACATCGACATGGCCCAGCATCGCGACTTCAACGGATCTGGCAGCATGCCTTTTGGCAGGGCTACGTCGTCCATGCGAACCGCGCCTTGTAGCGCTTCAATCACACCGGTCTTCAAGGTCGGCTGTCGCCCCCTCCCCGCGGCGAGCCCTATCAAGATCGTGGCTTTAGGCAAGTATTTCAGAGCTTCAGGCATGCCGTTCGGCCCTGCCGCACTCAGATTTCCAAGGATGAAGGCCGCATGGGAGCTCCGCGATGACCACACCGTCAGACCCCGTCTTGCGACAGAACCGCCTGTTCCACCTCCGTTTCGCTTCGGCCCGGTCGGCTTCCACACCACCAAGATCATCCGGAAAGGATAGCGCCATGCTCCGATCACCCCTTGCCTCGTCCGAGCACCATTGGCCTGTCTGGGGCGGTGGCGCCCTTGCCCTGATGATAGCTCTGGCCTCGCCCCCGGCCCACGCGCAGAGCGTCGAAGGCGAGCGCCTTTTCAGGCAACGCTGCGCGGCCTGCCACAGCATCGAGCCCGGCCGGCGCGGCAGCGGTCCGTCCCTCGCGGGGGTTGTCGGACGCGAGGCCGGGACGCTCGATGGCGCCCGGTACTCGCAAGCCATGCAGGAGGTCGATCTGGTCTGGGATGCGCCAACGCTGGACGCCTTCCTGGAAAACCCTCGTGACACCGTCCCCGGAACGACGATGGCCGTGCGCATTCCGGACCCGGAGCAGCGCGCGGCGATCATCGCCTTCCTTCAGGACGCCAGCACCGGCGGCTGATCCGACAAATCCCACAGCAACATCCACGACAAGGAGCCAACATGGTCACTCTCAACGTGAACGGCCGGACGGTCGACGTGAATGCCGCCCCCGACACGCCTCTTCTTTGGGCGCTGAGGGACGAACTGAAGCTGAAGGGCACGCGCTACGGCTGCGGCGCCGGTATGTGCGGCGCCTGCACCGTGCATATCGACGGGCAGGCCACCTTTTCCTGCCAGATGACGATCGGCGATGCCGCAGGTGCCGAAATCACCACCATCGAGGGGCTTTCGGAAACAGGTGACCACAGAGTGCAGCAGGCCTGGATCGCCGAGCAGGTGCCGCAATGCGGTTACTGCCAGTCGGGCCAGATCATGCGGGCCGCTGCTCTCTTGGCGAACAATCCCCGGCCAAGCAGACAGGAGATTGTCGATGAAATGTCCGCCAACCTGTGCCGCTGCGGCACCTATCCCCGCATCATCCGCGCCATCGAGCGCGCCGCACAGGAGGGCTGATCCATGAAGGTTCACACCAGGCATCCCACGCGCCGCGGCTTCCTCAAGGGGTCCGGCGCCCTGTCCTTTGCTCTTCTGGCCACCGGCAGCGCCGCTGTCCTTCCCTCCGCCACGGAGGCGCAGCCGCTACCGGACGGCCGGGTCACCGCATGGGTGACGATCACACCCGACAATCGCATGACGATCATGTTCGGCTCTGCCGAGATGGGTCAGGGCGTCAGCACCTCGCTGCCCATGATCGTCGCCGAGGAGCTGGATGCGGACTGGTCCACCGTCGCTTCCGAGCAGGTGAGCACGGATCCCGAGGGGGTCTACGGCAATCCCATGGCGGGGGGCATTCTCTTCGCGGCCGGCAGTTCGTCGGTTGAGGGATACTTCACCTATCTACGGCAGGCCGGAGCACAGGCCCGCCAGATCCTGATCCGGATCGCCGGCGCGCATTGGGGCGTTCCCCCCGAGGAGGTCACGACGCGGCAAAGCACAGTCCTGCACGAGCCTACTGGCGCCGTTATGACCTATGGCGAGGTCGCAGCCCTGCCCGATCCTGTGTGGCCGAGCGGCGAGATGCCCCAGGCCGAACTGAAGCTCCGCGCGGACTGGTCCATCATGGGCACCGATGTGGAACGGCTGGACATTCCGGGCAAGACGACCGGGGCACCCGTCTATTCCATCGACGTGGAGGTGCCGGACATGCTGCATGGCGCCCTGCTGCTCTCCCCGGTCGAAGGCGAGACGCCGACCCTGAACTCCGACACCGACGCCCGCGCTGTCGACGGCGTGGTGGATGTCATCGTGATGGATCATGCTGTGGCCGTGCTGGCCCGCAGCTACACGGCGGCCCTCGCCGGGCGGGATGCCCTGGACGTCCGTTGGACCGAGACCTCACCTTTCCGAAAAGCCAACAGCGCCGACGAATTGGCCGCCCTGGCCGCGGCCGCCGACGACATGTCCGCAGACGCTGTGGTCTGGGAAAGCCGTGGCGGTGATCAGGCGGCTTTTTCCTCCGCCGATGTCGTGACCGGCACCTACACGACCGAGCATGTCTACCATGCCCAGATGGAGCCGCTGAACGCAGTCGCCTCGGTCGATGCCGACGGGATGGGCGCGGAGATCTGGCTCGGCACCCAGAGCCAGACCGCCTCGATCATGATCGCCGCCGCCGTTCTCGGCACCACTCCGGACCGCATCCGGTTCCATGCGATGCAGATGGGCGGCGCCTTCGGACGGCGGACCGTTTTTGCCCGCGAACAGATGCGCGACGCACTGCTGCTGTCGAAAGCGGCGGGACGCCCGGTGAAACTGGTCTGGACGCGCGAGGATGACGTCAAGAACGGATGGCTCCGCCCGGCGACCGTACAGCGTCTGGATGCGGCGCTCGACGCCGAGGGCTATCCCACTGCCCTGCGCCACCGGATCGCCTCGCCCTCGATCTTCCAGTTCGCCATGCCCGATCGCTGGAACCCGGAAACCCGTCGCGACCTCCTGGTGATGGAGGGCGCCGAAAGCAGCGACTACGACTTCGGCACCTTCCAGGCCGAACACGTGCTGGTACCCCGGCGATCGCGCCTCTCTGCCTGGCGCGGCATCGGCTGGGCGCCCAACTGCTTCGCTCGCGAGTGTTTCATGGACGAGCTGGCCGAGCGCGCCGGCATCGACCCTGTAAGCTACCGGCGCAGGCTGCTCGCCGGATCGCCAAGGGCGCTCGCCGTTCTCGACGCGGCGGTCGCGATGTCCGACTTCGGCAACCCTCCCGAGGGCCGGGCGCATGGCATCGCCTTCGCCGGGTACAAGAAAACGCTGGCGACAGGCGTGGCGGAGGTGTCTTACGAGGGCGAGAGGCTACGGGTTCACCGCTTCTGGACTGCCATCGACCCGGGAATTGTCATCCACCCCCAAGCCTACCGTGCCCAGGTCGAGGGCGGCATCCTGTTCGGCCTGTCGAGCGTTCTGCGCGAACGCTCGACCTTCACGAAAGGACAGATCGACCAGAGCAACTTCTACGACTACGAGCCGATCCGGATCTCGGACATTCCGGAGATTGAGGTGCGGTTCGTCGAGTCCGGAGAGGCGCCGAGCGGTGGCGGCGAAATCGGAGTGCCGATGACGGCGCCTGCCATTTCGAACGCAGTGCGCCGACTGACGGGAGAGTCCCAGAGACGTCTGCCTTTCGTCACAGGATCTTAGGTGATCCGGCGTTCACGTTGATGCGGTGTTGGTCCCGTCTTTCCGGACCAACACCTTCACCGAGACATTCCTGCACCCGCTTTAATTCGTTTTGGCCTCCAATCAGGCACACGAATTTTAGCTTCTCGCAGGGTGGCCTGCTGCCGGCTTCGTGGACACCAGGTTAAGCTAACATAGCTTGCCCCTCGAACTCGACGGGGCTGAGACAGCCCAGTGTCGAGTGCCGCCGCCGAGGGTTGTAGAAGCGCTCGATGTAGTCAAACACCAAGCAAGGGCCCGCACTGCCTGTCCCGCAGTTGCTGGCATGAGCCGGGCGTGTCCTGATAGCCCTGCCCCTGTTGAGAAATCTGGGAGGCCTCGGAAATGATTAGACCGGCCGAAACGCGCTCGGCGTAATACCCAACGGTCAGGTCGCTGGGCACGAAGCTTCGCCAGCTCGGTTACGCGTGAGCGGTGCCATGACGATCCGGTTTGAAAGGGTCATGGCACCAAGGGCGGTGGGTTCGAAAAGCGTATTGTTGGTTATGATTTACCTGTGGTGTTTTTCTGCAGTGGTTGGTTTGCCGAACGAGTGATGCTCAGGTGGGCGTGCGATACCGTTCAGCGGGAAGCGCATTGGCGAGATTGCCGAGCATGGCTTTGCGCGCGCCATCGAAGGCGTCCCACTGGCCCGCATCGTGCAGCGACGGGATGGTCACCGGTTCGCGGCGGTCGAACCCGACCAGGGCGGCGTCCACCAGATCGCCCACTTCCATGACATTGTTCATGGCATTGACGTCGGCGCCGACATGATCCCAGATCTCGGTCCGGGTCGTGGCGGGAAGTACCGCCTGGATGTAGACGCCCTTGGGCCCAAGTTCGTGGGCAAGCCCCTGCGACAGGAAGAGCACGAAGGCCTTGGTCGCACCATAAACCGTCATGCCGAATTCCGGTGCCAAGCCAACGACCGAGCCGATATTGACGATCGCGCCCTCGCCAGCCTTGGCAAGACGCGGAGCAATTGCGCCGGCAAGGCGGACGAGCGCGGTCGCGTTAAGCGCCACAAGCTTGCTCATGTCATCGACGCTCTGGTCGACGAAGCTTCCGCCGATCGCCGTTCCGGCATTGTTGACGAGGATGCCGATGCGTGCATCGTCGCGCAGCCGGGTCTCAACCTCGGCAAGATCGGTCGGCAGGGTGAGATCGGCTTGGAGTATATCGATCGTTACGCCGGTTTCCTGGTGCAGACGGCCCGCAAGCGCTTCCATACGCGCCACGTCTCGGGCAACCAGCACGAGATCATGTCCGCGGCGCGCGAAGCGTTCGGCATAGGTAGCGCCGATGCCCGTGGAGGCGCCGGTAATCAGGACTGCGGAAACTTGGCTCATCGGTTTGCTCTTCTCTGTCATTGATACTATATTCATGATGGACATCATGATTGGATTTAAATATGATGACCATCATGTAAATGTCAACGGGTATCGCGGAGAATTCTGAAAATGAAGGTCAGCCGAGAACAGATGGCGGAGAACCGCCGCCGGATTCTGGACGTCGCCAGCCGGTTGTTTAAGGAGAAGGGGTTCGACGCAGTGAGCGTCGCGGAGGTCATGAAGGCGGCCGGCATGACCCATGGCGGCTTCTATGGACACTTCACATCAAAGGACGATCTGGTGGCGCAGACTCTGGCGCATGCGCTCGCCGCAGACAGTGTCGGAGAGGGCGATTTCAGCGGGTTCGTCCGTTCCTACCTGGCGCCTGGTCATCGGGATAATCCCGGCAACGGATGCCCGACGGCGGGTCTGGCCGCCGCCATTCGCCTCCAGACGCCAGCCGCGAAGGCGACCATGACCGAAGGTCTGCGCTCCCAGATTGCGCGTATTGAGCAGGCGCTTCCGGACGAGGATTCGGCCGAGACGCGTCGTGCAGCGATCGGAAGCTGGGCGGCCATGGTGGGGGCAGTCATCCTAGCCAGAGCGGTCGACGATCCTGACTTATCTGACGAGGTTCTTGAGCAAACGCGCGCTTGGATCGACGCCCATGTCGGCTAGATCGCGGGAATCGCGAGTGCGGATTGAGGCCGCATTATCCGGACGAGGGGTGGTCCAATTAGCTTAACCTCGTGTCCACAGAACCGGCAGCAGGCCATGAATCAATCGTTGGCGCGCGAAGATCTGACATTGTGGTGCGACGGCTGTCCGGTGACGAGCCCCTTCTTCGGATTGCAGTTTGGCTGAGCTCTAACCGCAACCCAAATCTGCATAAGATACTCGCCTTGGCGCGATCTCGCGATTTCGGTTCGTCCTACGAAAGGCGATCAGATCGCAAAGATTCGCTCCGGTGAGCATCTCTGGCCCAGGCGTTTTTCCAAACGACCGGCCGCTTTCCAAGGGCCCTCTATGCAGAGCGATGCCGATGGCAGCCGCCGCCAGGGTTCCGCATGTTATTCGCGATCTTCCGTTCGGGCGCGCTCACGAACGAGCTCGATAAACGCTCGCAGTTTTCGGGGAACATGACGACGTCCAGGATAATAGAGAGAAAGGCCAGGCTCCGAGGGCATCCAGTTTTCGAGGACCTTCTTCAAACGCCCTGCGCTGAGATGTTGTGCAACCGTGCGTTCTGGAAGGTAGGCGAACCCCACTCCTTGTAGGGCGGCATCCAGCATGAGCCCGCTGTCGTCCAGCACGAGCCGGCCCGGAACATCCAAAGTGAAGTGATTGTCGGCTTTAGCGAACTGCCAGCGATAGATCCCGCCGCTGGCCATGCGCGCGCGAACGCACTCATGCTCCAACAAATCCTGGGGCGTGATCGGCAAGGGGCGCCGCTGAAGATACTCCGGCGAAGCCACGATCGCCTGGTCCACGCTGGACATGATTGGCACCGCGATCATGTCGGGCGGCACCAGGTCGTCCATGCGGACCCCAGCATCGAAACCCCGACCGACAACGTCGACCAGCTCGTCCTCCGTAGCGACTTCGATCTGCATGAGCGGGTAGCGACGTAGATATTCTATCACCAGGGGCTCGAGGACGAAGCGCGCTGCGCCGAGGGCCATATTGAGCCTCAACGTCCCTGAGGGCTGCGTGAGATACTCGCCTGCGTTCTCGATAGCTCCTTCGATGACGGCAAGCGCTGGTGCAATCTCCTGAACAAACTGCTCGCCTGCCGCCGTGAGCACGACACTGCGCGTCGTGCGATTGAATAGCCGCAGACCCAACCGGTCCTCCAATCCGGCAATGGCGTGGCTGAGACCCGATGAGGACACTCCAAGTTCTCGCGCGGCTGCTCGGAACCCTCCGTGCCGAGCAACCGCGGCGACCGCCTCCAGCTCAGCAATTGTTACCTTACCCATTGCGCAATTCTCTTCATCACCCTGTCTCTAATTGTAAGTCTTATCAGATCAACGCCGATGCCGCATATCTCGAAGTAAATTCAGTAGAGGAATAACCATGCGAACAATCGACCGAATCTATATCGATGGCCAATTTGTGCTCCCGCACGGTACCGAGCTATTCGATCTCCATAATCCGGCCACGGACGAGGTTATCGGCCGCGTCCGGCTCGGAGACGTTGAAGACACGCGCGCCGCGATCGCTGCAGCGAAACGTGCTTTCGCCTCGTGGTCCCGCACCACGAAGGCCGATCGCCTCGCACTGCTCCAACGGATGCATTCCGCCATGGCGGCCAAGCGAGATCAACTGATCGAGGCGATTACGGTTGAGTATGGAGCGCCAGTTTCCCGCTCGTCGTGGATGGCCGATCACGCAGCGACCAGCTTCCTCGACGCAGCCCGCGCGCTTGAGAAGTACGACCTGATCCAGAAGATTGGCACCGCCGAAGTTGTTATGGAGCCGATTGGCGTCGCCGGCCTCATCACGCCATGGAACAGCAATGCCAGCTTCATCTGCAACAAGCTCGCCTATGCTCTCGCCGCTGGCTGCACGGCCGTCATCAAGCCTAGCGAGATGAGCGCGACCCAAACGCAGGTCGTGCTGGAAGCACTGCATGAAGCCGACGCCCCGGCCGGAGTCTTCAATATCGTCAATGGACGTGGTGACGTTGTCGGCGCCGAGATGACCGCAAATCCGGACATCTCGAAGATATCATTCACCGGCTCTACCGCTGTCGGCAAGTCAATCATGCGGGCGGCTGCCGACACCATGAAGCGCGTGACCCTCGAACTTGGCGGCAAGTCTCCGACAGTGATCCTCGAAGACGCTGATTTCGCCACAGCGATTCCGCTCGCTTTGCAGGCGGGACTTGGCAACAACGGTCAGGCCTGCATCAACGGAACGCGCATTCTGATCCCGGCTGCGCGGACCGACGAGGCCATGGCTTTGGCGAAAACGTACATTGCTGGCATCAAAACGGGCGATCCGCGCGATCCTGAAACGATGATTGGCCCGATGGTCAGCCAAACCCAGTATGAACGAGTGGAGCGGTATATCCGGGTGGGCATCGAGGAAGGTGCATCGCTCGTCGCCGGAGGCGAAGGCCATCCCGAAGGCCTTGGTGGCTATTTCGTCCGTCCGACTCTCTTCGCGAACGTTACCAACGACATGACGATCGCCAGGGAAGAGATTTTTGGTCCGGTACTGTGCCTCATCAGCTATGAAGACGAGGCAGATGCGATCCGAATCGCCAATGACACCTCTTATGGCCTGTATGCATATGTGATTTCTTCGAACTCCCAGCGGGCAACGGCCATCGCCAGCCAGATCCAGGCCGGGCGCGTATCGATCAATGGCGCTCAGCACGATCCCGAAGTGCCCTTTGGCGGGTTCAAGCAATCCGGCATCGGCCGCGAATACGGCGTGTTCGGGCTCCAGTCCTATCTCGAACCCAAAGCGTTGCTGGGCGCCGTCCGGGCATGATCGCGCATCATTCAGACGGTGTCCGCGTTTATGCGGAGCTTCGTGGCGAGGCCCGGGCGGATAAAATGACAAGCCTGGCACAGAAGTCTGGCGCGGAGGCCGCGATTGCGGACCTGTCGCTGGAGTTCGTTTTCGGAAAAGTCTGGGCCCGTGGCGGGCTGGACCGCAAGGGACGCAGCCTCGTCACGATTGGCGCGCTCATAGCGCTCCGTCAGACCGACGAACTCGAAAATCACCTCCGTGTTGCTTTGACCAACGGCCTGACAAAAACCGAGATCGAGGAAGCCATCGTACAGACCGCTCCATATGCCGGATTTCCGGCGGCATGGAGTGCCGCAAAGGCTCTTTCCACACTGGTGGACGAGCCCGCCGACGATCATCCCTGATCGCCATTTGAACTCTACCCGGCATCGAAGGGGGAGCGTCTTGGCGAGCGCCCCCTTCGATGTGCCGAAAACAATCACCCGATCAACGGACATGACCAATGAGTGAGAACGACAACCATTTGACTCGCGGTATCGAAGGTTCGGCACGGATCTACTTGGGTCATTCCGAGTTAAGCGTTCGTCCCGTCGGCCTCGGCTGCATGGGCATGTCGCAGTTTTACGGTCCGGCGGACGATGCGCAGTCGGTCGCGACGATCCGCACCGCTCTCGATCTTGGCGTCGATTTTCTGGACACCTCGGACATCTATGGAGCTGCGGACATCAGTCTTGGCGCGGAAATTCGTGGCTTTGGTCACAACGAGCAACTGATCGGCGAGGCAATTGCAGGTAGGCGCGACGAAGTGGTCATCGCAACAAAATTTGCAGCCCGGCTTAGCGAGGACGGCCGGAATGTCGTTATTGACGGTCGTCCGGAATACGTCGCCGAAGCCTGCGACGCCAGCCTTCGCCGGTTGGGGGTTGAGGTCATCGACCTGTACTACAGCCATCGAATCGACCCTAAGGTCCCCGTGGAAGAAACCGTCGGGGCGATGTCTCGCCTGATCGAGCAGGGCAAAGTGCGGGCGATAGGCCTGAGCGAGGCATCGGCCGAACAACTGCGCAAGGCGCACTCCGTTCATCCGCTGACCGCCCTTCAGTCGGAATATTCGCTTTGGGAGCGCGGCGTCGAAACCGGTATCCTTCCGACCTGCCGTGAGCTCGGTATCACCTTCGTGCCATTCAGTCCGCTGGGGCGTTCCGCTCTGACCGGTGCGCTTCAGGCCGCTACAAACTTCGCTCCTGGCGATTTTCGCGCCTCAAATCCCCGCTTCGCTGCGCAAAACCTCGCAACCAATCTCGCCCCTGTCGAGACGCTCAAGACACTGGCCGAAAGCAAGGGATGTCGTGCGGGGCAGCTCGCCCTCGCTTGGCTTCTGGCGCAGCCCTTCGACATCGTTCCGATTCCAGGAACGAAACGCGCCGCGTATGTCGAGGAAAACCTGGCCGCAACCAACGTCGCGCTCAGCCAGGATGAAATCGCCTACATCAGCGGCATCTTTGCGCCGGAACGGATCCTCGGGCAGCGCTATGCTCCTGTCCATGCCGCACATGTCGCCCATGAAAAATAGTCCCGCTCGCGGTCCAAGCCAAGGCGTCGAGCCTGCCGAGGTCAGCGACGGTACGCATCACGACATGTTCGGCGTCGCTCCCGATGAGAGGTCGGCAAAGCGCAATCGCTTCGCCGCCGGTAGTGCGTATGCCGCTTGCCAATTTTCCCAATCGGTCAGCACGACGTGCCACGAGTATAACTCGATCGCCCGATGCGGCCAGGCGGATAGCAGACGCCTGACCGATGCCACTGGAGGCGCCTGTGATTAATGCGACGGTATTGCTGAAGGATTCAGCCATTGGACGACAATCCTTTTGTTGATTTCGGATTTGCCGAACTCTCGGGGCGCAGGACGAGTAACGCGCGCTGGGTTCAGGTTCGCGTCACGTTTTAACGAACTGGGTCGGGACCCCGTTACCCTAATCTTGTCGACTTATTGCCCATTCCTCTGGTCAGTGAAGAACTTCTGCAGGAGCGCGCCCGCGGTGGTGCCTGAAATTCTCAAGTAGCGTGCTTTTAAGGCAAGAGATGTGAGAGTCGGATCATCGAAGTTGGTGCTGCGTCGTTGCGGGTGCGGAGCTAGAGCCTGACCTGCTATTGGCATCCACTATGGCTATCTGCGTCGTTCGCTACTATCAGCATCTATCGCCTGGCACTTCTCGCGCACCTCGCCGTTCCCCGCCGCATCTACGACCCGTCACTCCCACTCGATCGTCCCGGGAGGTTTCGAGGTCACGTCGTAGACGACGCGGTTTATGCCTTTGACCTCGTTGATGATGCGGGTTGCGGCGCGGCCGAGGAATTCCATGTCGTAATGGTAGAAATCAGCCGTCATGCCGTCGACGGAGGTCACGGCGCGCAGCGCGCAGACATATTCATAGGTGCGCCCGTCTCCCATCACGCCGACCGTCTGGACAGGCAACAGCACGGCGAAGGCCTGCCAGATGGCGTCGTAGAGGCCGGCCTTGCGGATCTCGTCCAGGTAGATCGCGTCGGCGGCGCGCAGGATGTCGAGCTTCTCGCGCGTCACGCCGCCGGGGCAGCGGATGGCGAGGCCCGGGCCGGGGAACGGATGACGGCCGATGAAATGATCCGGCAGGCCGAGCTCGCGGCCCAGGACGCGGACCTCGTCCTTGAAGAGCTCGCGCAAGGGCTCGACCAGGCTCATCTTCATGCGCTCGGGCAGGCCACCCACATTGTGGTGCGACTTGATCGTCACCGAAGGGCCGCCGGTGAAGGAGACGCTCTCGATCACGTCGGGATAGAGCGTTCCCTGGACCAGGAAATCGGCGCCGCCGAGTTTGCCCGCCTCTTCCTCGAAAACCTCGATGAACAGACGGCCGATGGTCTTGCGCTTCTTTTCCGGGTCGCTCTCGCCCTCCAGCGCGCCGATGAAGCGGTCGGAAGCATCGACCAGGACGAGCGGCAGATTGTAGTGCTCGCGGAACATGGCAACGACGTCCGCCGCCTCGTTCTTGCGCATCAGCCCGTGGTCGACCAGGATGCAGGTGAGCTGGTCGCCGACCGCCTCATGCGTCAGGAGCGCGGCGACGGAGGAATCGACACCGCCCGAAAGCGCGCAGATCACCTTGCCGGTGCCCACCTGCCTGCGGATCGCTTCCACCGCCTGCTCGCGGTAGGCGGCCATGGTCCAGTCGCCGGTGAGGCCGGCGATGTTGTGCACGAAGTTCGACAGGAGCCGCGCCCCGTCCGGCGTGTGCACCACTTCCGGGTGGAACTGCACGCCGTAATAACGACGCGCCTCGTCGGCGATCGCCGCGAAGGGTGCGCCCGTCGACGTGCCGACGACGCGGAACCCCGGCGGCAGGGCCGTCACGCGGTCGCCATGGCTCATCCAGACCTGATGGCGGGTGCCCTTTGCCCAGACACCGTCGAACAGCGCGCACTCGTCCTCGATCTCCAGGAAGGCCCGGCCGAACTCGCGATGGTCGCTGCCTTCCACCTTGCCGCCGAGCTGGGCGCACATGGTCTGCTCGCCATAGCAGATGCCGAGAACCGGCAAGCCCGATTCGAAGATCACGTCCGGGGCGCGTGGACTGCCGATATCGACCGTCGAGGCCGGACTGCCCGAAAGGATGACCGCCTTCGGCTTCAGGCGCCGGAACGCCTCGTCAGCCGACTGGAACGGCGCGATTTCGCAATAGACCCCGGCTTCGCGCACGCGCCGCGCAATGAGCTGCGTGACCTGGCTGCCGAAGTCGACGATGAGAACGGTGTCGGGATGGGATGTCGTCATGGCGAGCCTTTAATGAAACAGCGAACGCTTCGCAACCTCTATCGGGGCTCGCCAACGGATTTCTTCCCCTCATCGGCTTCCAGAAGCATGGCGAGAGCCGCTTTCAGCGCCGCAAGCCCATCTTCGCCGAGCACATGGCGATACTCGTCCTCGATCTCAAGCTTCAGGCGGTTGGCATCGCGCAGCGCCGCGCGGCCCTTTTCCGTGTGACGGACGATTCGCGCGCGCCGGTCGCGCGGATCGGCATCGCGATAGAGAATGCCCTCCGCTTCCAGGCCGTCGACAAGCTGCTGGACCGCCTGCTTCGAGATCCCCATGCGCTCGATCAGCGCCGATTGCGCCGTTCCCGCCCGTCCGACATGGCCGAGCAGCGCCGCCCGTGCATCCGTCATCCAGGCATGTCCGGCCGCCTGCATGGCGGCAACGAACGCCTGCTGCCAGGCATGGCTGGCCCTCCAGAGCGACCAGCCGACATGGTCCGGCCAGCCGGGTTTTTCGTCAAGATCCTTGACCATTGATCACCACCCTTCTATCAAGGTCAAGCTACTTGACTTTCAAGCCGCCCGCCAGCGGGCAGCACGAACAATGGAGAAACGGCGTGACCATTCTTTCCAGAGACGTCCTCCAGCACATCCTTCCCGGCACCACCCATATTATCGAGCGCGGCGGCAAGGACGCCTATGTCTATCTGGCCCGCGACGGCACCGGTCACATGCTGCTCGACACGGGCGAGGCGCGCACGGGGCGCTGGCGCCTGCTCGACGATGGCTACACGACGCAATGGGACGGCGGCCAGGCAGGCGACTGGATGCTCGATGCGTGCGATGAGGGGCTGTTCTACCGCTCGCGCGACGGTCGCCAGCGGCTAAAGATGCGCGGCATCCTGTTCGGCAATCCCCAAAACCCTCCCCGGTGAGGAATCAGAGTGCGACCGCCCCCTCGGCGAGCGCCGCCTCCAACCGGTCGACGGCCACAGCCAGCTTCTCGTCGATGACATGGAGATATTCGGTCCAGTCTCCGACATGGCACAGATCGGCCGCCCCGTCGGAGATGCCGCGCAGCGCCACCAGACCGACACCGAAGCGCTGGCAGGCGCGCAGCACCGCATAGGTCTCCATGTCGACCATGTCGGCATCGATGCCGTCATAGGCGGCACCGGAGACCACGTTGCCACCCGTCGACAGCGTCGCCTCGCTGATGCCGGGTATGCGGATCGGCAGAGGCACCGAGACCGGCAGGTCGAGAAACGGCGTCGCCCCTTTCTTGAAGCCGAGCGGCGAGGCGTCCATGTCGCGGTAGGAAACGGCCGTCGCCTGGTAGATCCCCGTCTGCTCGAGCCGGCGGCTGCCAGCCGACCCCAGGGAAACCAGCAGGTCCGGCAGCCGGCCCTCGATGTTCAGAGACGCCAGCTCCGCCGCCAGGACGACACCGGCCTCGACCGGGCCGACGCCCGTCATCAGCGGTGTGAAGCGCCGTCTCAGATGCGGCCCGTATTCGGCCTCGACCGCCATCACGAAGAGAACGCGGCGGCCCGCCACGAGCACCGGCTCGACAGGTGCCATGCTTATCCCTCCAGCCCTTCCCGGCCGACGATGCTCATCATCGTGCCGGTCATCGTGGCGATCAGCTTGGCTTCGCCTTCCCGGCTGTAGGCGTAGGCCTGGCCGTCGGCGACGATGATCGTGCGGCCCGGCTTGGTGACGGTCCCGCGAAAGAGAAACCGCTCTCCCCTGCCCGGCGCCAGAAGGTTGATTTTGAATTCGATCGTCAGCACGGCGGCATCGGCCGGCATCAGCGAGAAGGCGGCATAGCCGCAGGCCGAATCCAGCGCCGTGGAGATCACGCCGGCGTGCAGGAAACCGTGCTGCTGGGTCAGCTCTTCTGCATGCGACATCTCAATCTCGACGATGCCCGGCGTGACCAGCGTCAATTCCGCGCCGATCGTTCGCATCATCTTCTGGCGCGAGAAGCTGGCGCGCACACGCGCCTCGATCTCCTGCGGATCAGCCATTGTCATCGGCAGAGGCTCCTTCCATGCATGACCGCCCTCACTGTCGGCGAAGTGCGGCAAAGTGAAAGCCGTCGGTTTTGGTGCGCAGGGGCGAAAGGGCGATCCCGAGCGCCGGGTCGATACGCGCCAGGCCATCTGCCACGGGGAAATTGCGTGCCCACAGCGCCACATGGTCGACGGGCCGGAACTGCGGGAAAGCTTCGATGAACGCCTTCACCTGATCGGCGTTCTCCTCGGCAAAGACCGAGCAGGTGATGTAGGCGAGCTGGCCGCCCGGCTTCACGAACCGGCTCGCCCGGCGCAGGATTTCGGCCTGCTCCGCCTGTCGCTGCTCCAACTGCTTTTCGGTAAGCCGCCATTTCGCATCCGGACGACGCCGCCAGGTGCCCGAGCCCGTGCAGGGCGCGTCGACCAGCACCAGATCCATCCGGCCCTCGAGCGCTTCGAGGGCCTCCGCCTCGGCGACCGCCTGCACGTTGCGGCAGCCGGCCCGCTTCAACCGGTCGAAGATCGGCGCCAGGCGTTGCCTGTCGGCGTCAAAGGCCCGGATCTGGCCGGTGTTGCCCATGGCGGCAGACATCGCCAGCGACTTGCCGCCGGCCCCGGCGCAGAAGTCGAGCACCTGCATGCCGGGCTCAGCTCCCGCAAGCTGCGCGACGATCTGCGATCCCTCGTCCTGCACCTCGAACCAGCCCTTCTGGAAGGCCGGCTCGGACTGGACGTTGGGATGCCGGCCCTGCCCCTCTATGGCCTTGATGCGCAATCCCTGGGGGGCCAGCGCAGCAGGTGCGGCGCCGGTCCGCGCCAATGCGTTCGCAACCTTGTCGCGGCTCGACTTCAGCGTGTTCACCCGGATGTCGAGCGGCGGGCGCTCGGCCAGTGCGGCAGCTTCCGCCACCCAGTCCGCCCCGCAGGCACGTTCCAGAATGGGCTCGCACCATTGCGGGCAATCGGCCCGGACCCCCGCCGGCGCGTCGGCAAGGCGTCTGTCGGCGAGGACGGCATGCTCCCCGGCGGTCAAGGGCGGCGGCGCGAACTCGTCTCCCTGCAGCACCTCGTCCAACGTCTGCGGGGTGAATCCGGCCTCAATCAGCAAGGCGCCGAAGGCGTGGGCACGCGGGGTCTGCTCGTCGAACATCCATGCGGTCGAGCGCTTTCGCCGCAAAGCGTCATAGACGATGTTGCCGATGGCTGCCCGGTCCTTGGACCCGGCAAAACGATGGGACAGCCCCCAATCCTTCAACGCATCGGCAGCCGGGCGATAGCGCCGGTCGATGTCCTCCAATACCTCAATGGCCGCAGCCAGTCTTCCGCCAAGTCGCATGTGGATCCTTCGCCGGTTGCCCGAATGCCGCACAGCTAGTGGTGCGATCCCAACAGATGGTACCCATCTGTTGGGAAAAATCGCCCCACCAGATCAATAGCTTGTGGGCTGACTTGTCGAAACAGATGGGTACCATCTGTTTCGGTCAGACCACTAGCGACAAGGCAGCCCATAAGCAAGAGAGACGGGTGTGGATCGGCGCGCTACCCGGCGCTTTTTCAAGCGCTTCCGGTTGGCGGAATCACGGCATTTCCAGGCTCGGCCCGGCAATTCGACAGTAATGAGCGCAGGGACGATAGACACGAAAAGCGACGCAACCCGGTCGCCAGCAGACGCGGTGGATCGGCACAACAGGGCAATCGTTAGCCGGAAATATACTTGTTGTCTGCATATAGCTTCCCGCTTATCTGCACTCTCCTTTACAAAGGACAGTTGCTTTTTCTTGTAGACTCACGGAATTCTCGATCGGGCTTAAACGATCGTGAGGATCTCAGCATGAAAGCTTATGTCGCTGAAGTGTTCGGCACTTTTTGCCTGGTTTTCTTCGGGTGCGCCAGTGTCGTAACCGGCGGGTATGGTGGTCTCCTGCCGGCCGGCGGCGTCGGCATCGCCCTTTCCTTCGGCATCGCCGTGATTGCCATGGCCTATGCCATCGGTCCCGTCTCGGGCGCCCATCTCAATCCCGCCGTCACGCTCGGCGCGTTCCTGTCCGGCCGCATGCCGGCGAAGGACGTGGTGCCCTACTGGGTGGCCCAGGTGGCTGGCGGCATTCTGGGCGCCGCCGTGCTTTGGATCATCGCCAGCGGCAACGCGGCCGGAGCACCCCCCGTCCTTGCGGCCAACGGCTGGGATGCGGCCGGAGGTTATTCGATGCCGTCGGCCTTCATCGCCGAAGCCGTCGCGACCTTCATCTTCGTCACGGTCATTCTCGGCGTCACCTCGAAGAAGCACGAGACCTCATTCGCCGGTCTGGTGATCGGTCTGACGCTGACGGTGATCCATCTCTGCCTGATCCCGGTCACGGGCACCTCGGTCAATCCGGCGCGCTCCATCGGGCCGGCCTTGTTCTCCGGCAGCACCGCAATCGGCCAGCTCTGGCTGTTCATCCTCGCACCACTGCTCGGCGCGGCGGCGGCCGGGCTCGTCGCCAAGGCCCGCATCTTCGAAAAAGACTGAAACGAAAGGGGCCGCAAGGCCCCTTTTCCTTCATCCGTCTGATACGGAACCAGACCTACCCCGGCTTCGACATGCGGATCTCGATGGCCCTTGCGCCAAGCGCGGCGGCGACCCGCCGCGTGTCGTCACTCGAGCTGGCCGCGAAATAGTCGAGGCCGCGCAGAACGACGATGTTCTCGAAGCCGGCCGCCCGGAACATCTCCAGATAATCCTCCTCGATCGAGGCGCCGACGACGCATTCGGCCCACAGTTTCGGATTCGCCCGCGCGTTCTCGCTGACCGGCTTTCCAACCACGATATCGGCGATCTGCACCGAGCCGCCAGGCCGGACCAGGCGGAAGATCTCGCTGAACGCCCGCGCCTTGTCGGGCACGAGGTTCAGCACGCCGTTGCTGGTGACCACGTCGACGCTTGCATCAGGAAGCGGAATGGCTTCGGCGTTGCCCTCGACGACGCGCACATTGCCGGCACCCGCCCGCTCGATGTTGCGGCGCAGCTTGCTCAGCATGGCGCTCGTCATGTCGAGCGCAAAGACGACGCCTTCGGGCCCGACCAGCCGCGCTGCGGTGAGCACGTCGGTTCCGGACCCGGAACCGATGTCGAGCACGCGGTCGCCCGGCCGCACGATGTCGGCGCGGAAGGGAAAGCCGACCCCGGCGAAGGATTCGACCGCGGTCGGCGGCAAGGCGTCGAGCCATGGCGCGGGATAGCCGACAAAGAGGCAGGCCTCCCGACCCGTCGGAAAATGGAAGACGCGGTCCGGCTGCTGGGCCACGTCCGTATACATGTCACGCACGGCGTTCAGGATCTGCTCCCGAGTGAAACCCAGAACCGCAACCATGGCGCACCCGCCTTTCACGCTCTCACATCAGATCGACTATCTGAATCCACACATCCGATTTCCTAAAACCGATCGATGATCTCTCTGATCCTGCGGCTGAGCCCGGAGGACGGCCGTTTCGCAGCGACCTCGCGAATCTTGTGACGCAGGGCCAGCTCGAAATCCGCCCGCGAGCAGCAACTGCGGCATTCTTCCAAATGCCGCTCCATGAGGCTGCGACGCTCCTCCTCAACCTCTCCGTCGAGAAAGGTCAACAGGTGCTCCACCACCTCTTCGCAGCGCATATTCGTCATCGCAGACATCAGCGAACCTTGGTCCTCTTGTCGTTGGAATGAGCGGTTCCGGCCGGTCGTTCCAGCGTCAGCCCCGCTTCTCGGGCCTGCTCCCACAGCGCCTTTTGCAGCAGGCACCGGGCCCTGCTCAAGCGCGAGCGCACCGTGCCCACCGGCAACGCCAGCGCCTCGGCGGCCTCCGCGTAGGATTGGCCGTTGATTTCGACCATCACGAGCACGGTGCGGAAGGCCGTGGGAATGGCGTCGATGGCGGCCTCGATGTCCTCGCGCAGCATCTTGCTGACCAGTTCCTGCTCGGGATTGCTCCACCAAAGCAGGAAGGGCTGATGCATTTTCTCGAAGAGGGAAAACTGGCACGCCTCGTCGTCGGGATCGAGTGCTTCGAACATGTCGGCGTGCAGATGCCGCTGGTTCGAGACGAAGGTGTTGACGAGGATGCGCAGGAGCCATTTGTGAAAACACCGGCGATCGGCGAGCTGGCCGAAATGCGCCCATGCCTTCATGACCGTTTCCGCCACCAGGTCCTCGGCATCCGCGCGGTTGCGCGTGAGGCGCAGCGCCGTCCCGTAGAGGCGATCCATCAGCCTCTCGATTTCTGTCCGAAAGAACACACGGTCGGAACTCTGGCCCATGTTACATACTGCCAGCCTCTCGGTCGGTTCGCAACGGGCGCCCCGCGGATGCCGGGGCGCCCGTTCCAACGTCGCCTCTGTCAGGGCTTCACGGCCAGAATGGACACGCTCTTGACGCCGTATTTTCGGCTGGCACCAAGGGCATTGTCAGAAATGAACGCGTAGGCCGTATTGTCCTCCATCGCCGTCACGCGCAGCCCCGCCGCCTCGATCATCCCGCGGTAGCTGTCCTGCTGGGCCGCGCCCCCGATGCAGGCAGCCCATAGGGTCGAGTTGCAGACGATGTTTTCGGGCAGTTGCACCTCCGTGACGATGTCCGACAGCACGAGCCGGCCGCCGGGCTTCAGCAGGCGTGCCGCCTCGCGGAACACGCTCGCCTTGTCGGGCGCGAGGTTGATCACCCCATTGCTGATCACCACGTCGGCGCTGGCGTCGGGCAGCGGAACCTGTTCGATATAGCCCTTGAGATAGCTGACGGTGGCGAAACCGTTCGCATCGCGCAGCTTCTCCGCTTTCCGCCGCTGCTCGTCGGTCATGTCGATGCCGATCACCGTTCCATGCGCGCCCACGTGAAGGGCTGCCACGAACGTGTCCATTCCCGACCCGCTGCCGAGGTCGATCACGGTTTCACCCGTTTTGAGATCGGCCAGATGGAAATAGTAGCCGACGCCGGCGAACGAGGCGATGGCTTCGGGCGGAATACGGTCAAGGTCGGCTGTTGGATAGCCCAGACGCTCGGCAAGCGCCCGTCCCATCTCGAAGTGGAACTCGCCGTCCGGGTTCTCGGCCACGGCCCGGTACATCTCCTTGACCTTGGCTTCCAGGTCCCTCGGATCGAAGGCAATCGTCGTAACACTCATGATGCAAGATCTCCTGTTTGCGGCAGCCAGGGGCGGGACCGGATGAGGAGCCTCGGCCGGCCGGCCAAGGCCCTCGCGCCCCGCATCCCTGCAACTGCCTGCCGGCGCTACTGGGATGCCGCCACGGTGGTGGGCTTGCCTTCCTCGCCCACGAACACCACGAGCAGCTTGCTCGGCCCCTCGGCCACGTTGAAGGCCTGGTGCTTGCGGTTCTGAGCTTCGATGAAGGCTTCGCCGGACTTGTAGCGGTGCGGTTCGCCGCCTTCGGATTTCAGCTCGATCTCGCCCTCCATGACATAGACGTAGACCGGTACCGGATGCTCGTGCAGCGCGGTCCGGCCGCCTTGTTCCAACGTACCGATGACCGAGATGATCTCCGGTTTTCCGGTCGGATAGGTGATCGGCTCGTCGTCGCGGGTAACGCTCGTCTTGATGAGCGGTTCGGCGGTGAAGCCGGCCGGCAATGCATCCTCCTGGGCGAATGCCGAAAACGAGGTGACCAGCCCGAGGGCCGTGATGATGGCGAGGCCTTTGGCGCTCCCGTACTTCATGATGTTCCTCCCGATTCTCGTTGTTTCCTGGGTTCGCGTTCTCCGAACGCGTGCCGGAACGGGTGTTGCCGGTGGCGTAAGGACGCAGCGTCTTCAAAAAAGTTCCAGGAAATGCCGTGCCCACCCGTCGGGAGGCGATGTGGGGAGGAACGAGTCGTCAGGCCAGGGCGTCGGCAACCGCCTTGCCGCAGGCGACGGTATCGGCGGTGCCGCCGAGGTCGCGGGTGCGGAGTGTCCTTTCCGCCAGCACGCGCTCGATCGCCGACACGATGTCCGCGGCAGCTTCAGGGTGACCCAGGTGATCCAGCATCATCGCGCCCGCCCAGATCTGGCCGACCGGGTTGGCGACCCCTTGCCCGGCGATATCCGGCGCCGAGCCGTGAACGGGCTCGAAGAGCGACGGGAACACCCGCTCGGGATTGATGTTCCCCGACGGTGCGATCCCGATCGTGCCGGTGCAGGCCGGGCCGAGGTCCGACAGGATATCGCCGAACAGGTTGGAGGCCACCACGACGTCGAACCTGTCCGGGTTGAGCACGAAATGCGCGGTCAGGATGTCGATGTGATACTTGTCCCACGCCACCTGCGGATACGATCTGGCCATTTCTTCCACGCGTTCGTCCCAATAGGGCATGGTGATGGAGATGCCGTTCGACTTGGTCGCCGAGGTCAGGCGTTTTCGCTCGCGCTTGCCCGCCAGCTCGAACGCGTAGCGCAGGACCCGGTCCACGCCGATCCGGCTCATCACCGTTTCCTGCATCACGACCTCGCGCTCGGTGCCCGGAAACATCTTTCCACCAATGGACGAGTATTCGCCTTCGGTGTTCTCGCGGACGATCCAGAAGTCGATGTCTCCGGGCTTGCGCCCGGCAAGCGGCGACGGGACCCCGGGCATGAGGCGCGCGGGCCTGAGGCTGATATACTGGTCGAACTGGCGGCGGAACTGGATCAGCGACCCCCACAGGGAAACGTGGTCGGGCACCGTCGCCGGCCAGCCCACGGCGCCGAAAAAGATCGCGTCGTGCCCGCCGATCTGTTCCTTCCAGTCCTCCGGCATCATCGCCCCGTGCTTCTGGTAATAGTCGCAGGATGCGAAATGAAACTCGTCGAAGCGCAGGTCGAGATGATGGCGCTTTGCCACCGCCTCGAGCACGCGCAGTCCCTCGGGCACGACTTCCTTGCCGATCCCGTCGCCGGCGATGACGGCGATCCTCAGATGATTGTCGGTCATTCTTCCGGCTCCTTAGATCGCGATGATTTTGGATTGAATCAATCCAAAATCATAAACGCGATCGGTTCCAAAAAATTTGAGCGGGATGCGGGCGGAAAACCGCTTCACACTTTTCCTCATCCCGCTCTAGAGGTTGCGGCCGCGGATCGCGCGAAGCATCGCATCCGTCACTTCGCGTGTCGTCGCCCGCCCGCCGAGATCGGGTGTGTGCAATGCAGGATCCGCCGTCACCCGTTCGATCGCCTCCATCAGCCGCATCGCGGCCTCGCGCTCGCCCAGGTGCTCGAGCATCATGGCGGCCGTCCAGAAGGTCGCGACCGGGTTGGCGATCCCCTTGCCGGTGATGTCGAAGGCCGAACCGTGGATGGGCTCGAACATCGACGGCGCGTCGCCATCGGGGTTGAGATTCGCCGTCGGCGCGATGCCGATGGACCCGGCCAAGGCCGCAGCCAGATCGGAGAGGATGTCGGCATGCAGGTTCGTCGCCACGATCGTGTCGAGCGTCTGAGGCTTGAGCGTCATGCGAACGGTCATCGCATCGACGAGCATCTTATCCCAGGTCACGTCCGGGAAGTCCGCTGCCACCTCGCCGGCGATCTCGTCCCAGAGCACCATGCCGTGCCGCTGCGCGTTCGATTTGGTGACCACCGTCAGAAGCTTGCGCGGCCGCGATTGCGCGAGCTTGAAGGCGAAGCGCATGATCCGCTCGACCCCGGCGCGGGTGAAGATCGCCACGTCGGTGGCGACCTCCAGGGGAAGGCCCGGATGCGATCGTCCCCCCTGCCCTGCATATTCGCCCTCGGAGTTCTCGCGCACGATCACCCAGTCGAGCTCGCCCGCGCCGACATGGCGTAGCGGGCTCTGGATGCCCGGCAGCACGCGCGTGGGCCGCACATTGGCGTATTGATCGAGCGGCTGGCAAATGGCGAGCCGCAGCCCCCAGAGCGTCAGATGGTCAGGCACGTCCGGCGCTCCGACCGCACCGAAGAGAATGGCGTCGAAGGCGCGCAGTCGTTCCGCGCCGTCGGCCGGCATGAACGCGCCGGTCCTCTTGTAGCGGTCGGTGCTCCAGTCGAAATGCTCGACGTCGAAGCGGAAGGTCCCCTCGCGGTCGGCCAGCGCCTCGAGAACCTCGAGGCCGGCGACAACCACCTCCACGCCGATGCCGTCGCCGGGAATCGCGGCGATCCTGTGGGTACGGATGTTCATTTCAGTGAGCTCCTGTTCAGAAGAGAATTCCCGCCGGCATCCGGAGCAACAGGACGTCAGCCATGACCCACCAGAAGCCGAGCACGATGGCAACGCCGCAGCCGATCCACACCGCCCAGGTGCGCGGGCCGGGACGGTCGTGGTCGGCGATCACCATGATGGCGACATAGGCTACAAGGCTCGTCGCGATGAAGCCGAGCACGGGAAGAAGCGCCACCCAGGCGGCCATGGCGGCCGCGAGTGCTAACCGGTGACGACTGCCGCCGGCACGCATTTCCCGGACCGTCGCCGGCGCGGCGCGGCCGGTCAGGATGGCGGCGATCAGTGCGAGGGAAAACACGACCATGCCGACGGCGATGGTTGTCGGGAAGATCGACCCGACCTGCGACATGTTGCGCGCTCCCCAAAAAACGATACCCCCGAGGAGGACGAAGCCGGCTGCGCAGATCATGCCGGCGACGTCGCGACCGCCGTTCGGCGCGTCGGGCACGCTGTCCTCGCCAACCGGCGCGGCAACCGCCGCCGCCGCGACGCGCCGGCGCGCCCGGCGTTCTGCCACCAAGGGGTAAAGCAGCGTGATCGCGGCGGCCAGGATGATGCCGATGCTGATCGGCCGGCCGAAGAACATTTCGAGCGTGCGGCCCGAGGCGTTGCCGATCAGATAGGTTTGCACGAAGCCCTGCTCGGCGATCTGCCCCAGGACGAGCCCGAGCACGATCGGCGACGGGGCGAAGCCATAGCGCGCCAGCACCCAGGCGATGAGGCCGAGCCCGACCATGAGCTGCGCGTCGTGAACGTTCGAGTGAATGGCGAAAGCGCCGATGACCGTCAGCAGCGCGACGGTCGGGGCAAGCATCGCCTTGGGAATGGCGACGACCGAGCGGTAGGCATAGCGCCCGATGAGAAGGCCCGCCGGCAGCATCAGCACGGTCGCGATGAGCAGGCCCCAGATGAACGTGTAGACGACGCCGGCCTCGGCACTGAAGAGCGTCGGGCCGATTTTGATGCCCTGGACCAGGAGCGCGCCGAGGATGATCGCATCGGGCGGCGTTCCGGGGATGCCGAGCACCAGCGTGGGAATGAAGCCGCCACCCACCGTGGCGTTGTTGGCGGCTTCCGTCGCGATGATGCCGTCCGGTTCGCCCTTGCCGAAATTTTCCGGGCGACGGGAGGCGCGCCGTGCCTCGGAATAGGAGACGAGCCCGGCGATCGAGCCGCCCGCGCCGGGCAGGATGCCGATGATGGTGCCGATGATCGAGGAGCGGACGACGTTGAGCTTCCGCGCCCATGTGAGGCGCAGACCCTCGGCGACGCGGAGGCCGCCGGTCTCCGCCGGCCTGAGGTGCGGATCACGGGTGGCGACGAGATCGAGCAGAACCGGAATGCAGTAAAGGCCGATGATCGCCGAGGTGATGTCGATGCCGCCGAGAAAGCGCTGCATGCCGAGCGTGTAGCGCACGTCTCCACCGACCACGGCGACGCCGACCATCGAGAAGAAGAGGCCGAGGCAGGCTCCGATCAGGCCCTTCAGCGTGTTGCCCACCGACAGCGCGGCGATCAGCGTCAGGCCGAAGACCGCCAGCCAGAAATATTCGGTCGGGCCAAAGGCGAGCGCCACGCGCGCGAGCGGCGGCGCCAGCAGGAGAAGCGTCACAGCTCCTATCACGCCGCCGACCACCGAGGCGACCGTCGCCAGCGTGATGGCCAGGCCGCCATCGCCGCGCCGGGCCATCGGGTAGCCGTCGAACGTCGTCGCAATGGCCGACGGGGTGCCGGGCGTGTTGACGAGAATGGCGGCAAAGGCGCCGCCATAGATGGCGCCGGTGTAGATCGCCCCGAGGGCGATCAGGCCGGCGGCGGGGGCCATGGTGAAGGTGAAGGGGACGAGCACCGCCACCGCCATGGTGGCGGAGAGCCCGGGCAGAGCCCCGACGACGGTGCCAAGCACCACGCCGACAAGTGCAAGCGCAAGGTTGAACGGCGTCAGCGCGCCGACGAGGTAAGCCAGAACATCCATCACCGGTCCCGGCGCGTCAGTTGCCGATGCCGAGCGCCTTGGCGCCCTCGGCATATTCGGCCTTCTTCTCGGCCACGAACGCACTCATCTTGTCGTAGGGGATGTCGGTCAGGACGAAGCCGCCTTCCTCCATCTTCTTCACGAAATCGGGGCGCTGGTTGATCTGTGAAACGATGTCCGAGATGCGCTCGCGCAGCTCTTCGGGCGTGGAAGCCGGAACGGCCACACCGCGATAGGCACCGCCGACCAGGTCGTAGCCGAGCTCCTTGAAGGTCGGGACGTCCGGGAAGACCGGCAGGCGTTCATCCGCAGCCACCGCCAGCATGCGAAGCTCTTCTCCCTGGTTCACCCCGGACGTCGCATAGTTGAAGCCGGCGACGGTCTGCTTGCCGAGCACCGCGGTCATCGCCGGCCCCGTGCCGGAGAAGGGGATGTAGGTCGTCGTGATGCCGGCAAGCTGGTTGAACTTCGCCTGGGCGAGATTGTTCGAGGAGTTCGAACCGGACCCTGCGAAGGTGACTAGGCCCGGATTGGCCTTGGCATGCTCGACGAGCTGCTCCAGCGTCTCAAACTCGCTGTCCTTGGAGACGAAGATCGCATCCGGCGTGTAGTGGAAATAATGAACCGGCGTGAGATCGTCGGTCTGGTAGCCGACATTGGCCTCCATCGGCTGAAGGACGGTGTGCGGCAGGTTGATGCCCATGATGGTGTAGCCGTCACCCTCGATCGAATTGAGCTGCGACCAGGCCTGCGCCCCGCCGGCGCCCGCCTGGTACTGGATGACCACGGGTTGACCGGCGACAGCTTCCCATTCGGCCTGCTGGAAGCGGGCCGAGATGTCGGATTCGCCGCCCGCGTTGAACGGAATGATGTAGTTCATCGGCTTGGTCGGAAAGTCTTCCGCCGCGTGAGCGGCAAGCGGCACAGCCGTCACGAGGGCGCCAAGCGCCGTGGCGATGGTGAGAATTCTCATTGGGTCTCCTCCCTATCTCAATTGCGACGTCGGGACCTCGCCCCGGGCGGGCGCCGGCCCTTCAGATGGAAGGAGAGAAGCCGCAGCCTGTCTCGGAGCGGATCCGGATATGTCGTGTCTCCTCCCGTCCCGGTTCTTGTGAGGGCGGCAAGGCCCGGCGACCGGTTCACTGCCGCTCCGCGCGGCATCGATGAACCGTAGACTTTTTCGTCTGACTTGATAAATTCCGATTTCTCAAATCATTATTGCGACTGACGCAAATATGGCCGAAGGCGACCTGTCCTTTTTCGTTCTGCTGGCACGCCACGAGAGCTTTTCGGAGACCGCTCGTGAGCTCGGCCTGTCCGCCTCTGCCGTCAGCCGCAGGCTGGCCCGGCTTGAGGACCGGCTCGGCGTTCGGCTGTTGAACCGGACCACCCGAAGGGTCAGCCTGACGGGTGAAGGAGAGGCCTATTTCGTCGAGGCGATCCGGCTGCTGGGCGAGATCGAGGCATTGGAGCACAGTCTTTCCAAGGCCCGCGACACGCCCTCCGGATTGCTGCGGGTGAATGCTACCCTCGGTTTCGGACGGGCTTATGTTGCACCGACGATATCCGATTTCCTGAGGCGCTACCCCGATGTCGAGGTCCAGCTCGTGCTGACGGACGCTCCGTTGAACCTGGTCGAGCAGGGGTTCGATCTCGGGATCCGCTTCGGCGAGCCGCCGACCAGCCGCCTGGTCATGCGGCTGCTGCAAAGAAACCGCCGATTCCTGTGCGCGGCGCCATCCTATCTCGAACGGCACGGCGCCCCGCAGAGCCTGAAGGACCTGCAGAAACACGCCTGCATCGTCCTGCGGCAGGATCATGATGCCTATGACGTGTGGCGCTTCGACGATCGCGGCGCGCAGACACCTTCGGCCAAGGTCGGCGGAGCGTTGAGCACGAATGATGGCGAGATCGCTCTGGGTTGGGTACTAGACGGCCACGGCATCATGCTGAGGTCCGAATGGGACATCGCACAGCACATACGCAGCGGCCGGTTGCGCATCGTCCTGCCCGAATACATGCAGACCGCCAACATCTCGGCGGTTTATCCCGAGCGGCACAACCTGTCGGCCAAGGTCCGCGTCTTCGTTGACCATCTTGCCGCCCAGATCAGGAGCGCCAACGGCGTGACGCCCTGGCAACTGACCGCTCGCGAACTGCACGATCCGATCGGTCCTGCGCAATCGGCGTCGCGGTGAAGGAGGTATCGCAATGGACCTGGCATTGCTGGAAGACTTTCTCGAACTGGCCAAGGAGATGAACTTCTCGCGCGCGGCTGATCTTCGCAACATGTCGCAGCCGGCGTTCAGCCGCCGGATCAGGAGCCTCGAGGATGCGATCGGCACGCCGCTCGTGCAACGCACCAGCCGATCGGTCGCGCTGACCCCCGCCGGCCTGGCCGTCCATTCGCGCGCCGTTCCGCTCGTGCGCCTCGTCGCCGAGGCGCGGAGCGCGGCCCTTGAAGCGGCAGGCGTGGCGGAACATGCGCTGAGCCTGGCGGCAACGCACGCGCTCTCCTTCACCTTCGTCCCCAGATGGCTCACGCAGATCGCCGGCCCCGCAGGCATCGGCGCGCTCAACATGATGTCCGACAGTCAGCAGCAATGCGAGCGCCTCATGCTGGGCGGCACGGTCAACTTTTTCGTCTGCCACTGGCATGCCTCGGCCGGCGGAGGCTTGCCCGAAAACCAGTTCACCCATCGGGTCATCGGCCAGGATCGGCTGGTGGCGCTGACAGCACCCGACATCTCGGGCAATCCCAGGTGGAACCTTGACGCATGGGATGCGAAGGTGCCGCATCTCGCCTATGGAAGCGCGTCCGGGCTTAGCCGCATCCTGGAAGCCCATTGGAAGATGCACGGACGGCCTCCGCTCGTGCCGCGGATGAGCTCTCTTCTGGCGGCGACCAACCTGGAAATGGCCAAGGAAGGACAAGGCGTGGCCTGGCTGCCGCTCTCGCTCGCCGAAACAGCCATCGCTGCAGGAACGCTTGTTCGCGCCGGCGGCGCCGGCTCCGATATCCCCGTCGAGATCGTCGTCTTCAGGCCCCGATCGCGGCTTTCGGCCCATGCCGAGCAGTTCTGGAAGAAGATCGTCCTGATCGACCCGGCGTGATCCATACGCGATCTGCATGGATCTTTACGGGGTCGGCATTGGAGATGGCAGCGCCGGGCGTGTACGAAAGCGGTGGTTGGCGCCTTTTGCGCGCTCTTGTCCAGCTGAAAGGATGGGCTCATGCGCATCATCGACATCTGCGAAGTCACGAAACCCATCTCCTCGCCCATCCGCAACGCCTATATCGACTTCAGCAGGATGACCACTAGCCTGGTTGCCGTGGTCACCGACGTGATCCGCGACGGTCGCCGCGTCGTCGGCTACGGTTTCAACTCCAATGGCCGCTACGGACAGGGCGGCCTCATCCGCGAGCGTTTCCGCGACCGCATCCTTCAAGCCGACGCAGCGTCGCTTCTCAACGACGAGGGAACCAATTTCGACGGCCACAGGATCTGGGCGGCCATGATGCAGAACGAGAAGCCGGGAGGGCACGGCGAACGCTCCGTGGCCGTCGGAACCATCGACATGGCGGTCTGGGACGCGATCGCGAAGATCGAGGGCAAGCCCCTTTTCCGCCTGCTCGCCGAACAGAAGGGAACTGAGGCCAACCCGCGGGTCTTCGTCTACGCCGCCGGCGGATATTATTACCCCGGCAAGGACGATGCGGCCCTATGCGCTGAAATGCGCAGCTATGTCGAGCGAGGCTACACTGTCGTGAAGATGAAGATCGGCGGCGCCGGCATCGATGAGGATCGGCGGCGCATCGAAGCCGTTCTCGAGGAGATCGACGGGAAGGCTCGTCTTGCGGTGGATGCGAACGGCCGCTTCGATCTCGAAACGGCGATCGCCTATGCCAGGATGCTTCGCCAGTATCCGCTGTTCTGGTACGAAGAGGCCGGCGATCCCCTGGACTATGCCCTGCAGGCGGCGATCGGCGCGTTCTATCCGGGTCCGATGGCAACGGGCGAGAACCTGTTCTCGCATCAGGATGCGCGCAACCTTCTTCGATACGGCGCGATGCGCCCCGACCGCGATTGGCTGCAGTTCGATTGCGCGCTGTCCTACGGGCTCGTCGAATATCTGCGGACGCTCGATATGCTGGAGCAGTTCGGCTGGTCGCCGTCCCGCTGCATACCGCATGGCGGGCACCAGATGTCATTGAACATAGCCGCCGGCCTCGGCCTCGGCGGCAACGAGAGCTACCCCGACCTGTTTCAGCCCTATGGCGGCTTTCCGGACGGCGTGGAGGTGATTGACGGTCACATCACCATGCCCGAATTGCCGGGGATCGGGTTCGAGGGCAAATCCGACCTGATCAAGGTGATGCGCGATCTGGCGGAGTGAAGATATCCGCCCGAGACGGCAGGGAAGCCGGCCCCTGCCGTCTCCCCATCCCGTTCCGGAGCGGGCGGACGAGGCTCACGCGCCCCCTGGATAATTCGGGCTTTCCCGCGTGATGGTCACGTCATGCGCGTGGCTTTCGCGCAGCCCGGCGCCGGAGATGCGCACGAAGGTCGCCTTCTGGCGGAATTCGGCGAGGTCGGCGGCGCCGACATAGCCCATGGCCGCCTTCAGGCCGCCCGTCAGCTGATGCAGCACGCCGGCCGTCGGCCCCTTGTAGGGCACCTGGCCCTCGATGCCTTCCGGAACCAGCTTCAACGTGTCGCGCACCTCGGCCTGGAAGTAGCGATCGGCCGAGCCGCGCGCCATCGCGCCGACCGAGCCCATGCCGCGATAGGCCTTGAAGGAACGCCCCTGGTGCAGATAGACCTCGCCCGGGCTCTCATCCGTGCCGGCGAGCAGCGAGCCGACCATCGCCGCGGCGGCGCCGGCGGCGAGCGCCTTGGCCAGGTCGCCCGAATATTTGATGCCGCCGTCGGCGATCAGCGAAATGCCGGCCTTGTCGGCCTCTTCCATGGCCGACATGATCGCTGAGAGCTGCGGCACGCCGACGCCGGCGACGATGCGGGTGGTGCAGATGGAGCCCGGCCCGATGCCGATCTTCACCGCATCCGCCCCCGCGTCGATCAGCGCCTTGGTGCCTTCCGCGGTCGCCACGTTGCCGGCGATGATGCGCACGGCGTTGGACAGCTTCTTGGCGCGCGTCACGGCATCGAGCACGCGCTGCGAATGGCCGTGCGCCGTGTCGATCACCAGAAGGTCGACGCCGGCATCGATGAGGCGCTCGGCGCGCTCGAAGCCGTCGTCGCCGACGCTGGTGGCCGCAGCGGCACGCAGGCGGCCCTGGGCATCCTTGGCGGCGTTGGGATTGAGCTGCGACTTCTCGATGTCCTTGACGGTGATGAGGCCGACGCAATTGCCGGCGTCGTCGACCACCAGAAGCTTCTCGATGCGATGCTGGTGGAGAAGGCGCTTGGCCTCATCCTGCTCGACGCCTTCCTTGACCGTGATCAGGTTCTGGTGGGTCATCAGCTCGCGCACGGGCTGGTCCGGATCGGAGGCGAAGCGCACGTCGCGGTTGGTCAGGATGCCCGCGAGACGGCCGGTCATGTGTCCGCCGGCACCGCCGTTCTCGACCACGGGAATGCCGGAGATGCCGTGCGCGCGCATCAGCGCCTGCGCCTCGGCCAGCGTGGCGTCGGGACCGATGGTGATCGGATTGACGACCATGCCGGATTCGAACTTCTTGACCTGGCGCACTTCCTCGGCCTGCTCGACGGGCGACAGGTTGCGGTGGATGACGCCGATGCCGCCGGCCTGCGCCATGGCGATGGCCAGACGCGATTCAGTCACGGTGTCCATCGCCGCCGAGAGGATCGGGATGTTCAGCTCGATGTCGCCCGCAATGCGCGTGCGCACATCGGTCTGCCCGGGCATCACTTCGGAATGGCCGGGCTGCAGGAGCACGTCGTCGAAGGTGAGCGCCTGGGCGCCGGTTGCTGTCTCGATGATTCTAGCCATGGCCGACCCTTGCAAATGAGAGGATACGCGACCCTGCCCCGGTGGAAGGGCACGGCCACGATTTCTTGATTCCCTTTCAGGATTGGCGCTGGCTGGTACCACGTCGGCGCGCTCATGAAAAGGTGGCATGGCTCATTCGGCGGCGGGATTCTTGCCGCAGTCGCCCCGAACAGCACCAAACGGCAGCGCGGACTGCCACAGGACAGGCCGCGCCAAGCGTGCTACAGCGCCACGCGTCCGGATGACTGCGCGGCGCATCGGGGCTTCCTTGCCGCTTGTCCCGATGTGGCTCCGGCGCCGCAACGCCCACAAGAAGCAAGGCCTTGAAACGCACCCTCCCGCTCGTTCTCGCCGTCGCCCTCTTCATGGAGCAGATGGATTCGACCGTCATCGCGACGTCGCTGCCGGCCATTGCCGCCGATATCGGCACCAGCCCCGTCACCCTGAAGCTCGCCCTCACCACCTATCTGGTGGCGCTCGCCATCTTCATCCCGATCAGCGGCTGGATGGCCGACCGGTTCGGCGCCAAGCGTGTCTTCCGCACGGCCATCGGCGTCTTCGTTCTGGGGTCCGTCGCATGCGCCTTTTCCGGCTCCCTCGGCGCCTTCGTCCTGTCGCGTTTCCTGCAGGGAATGGGCGGCGCGATGATGACGCCGGTGGGGCGGCTGGTGCTCGTGCGGGCGACGCCGCGCGAGCAACTCGTCAGCGCCATGGCATGGCTTTCCGTGCCGGCCCTGATCGGCCCGATCGCCGGGCCGCCCCTCGGCGGCTTCATCACCACCTATTTCTCCTGGCACTGGATCTTCCTCATCAATGTGCCGATCGGCCTCGCCGGCATCCTCGTCTCGGGGCGCATCCTGCCCGAATTTCCCGGCGAGGAACGCGGGCGGCTCGACGTGACGGGCTTCCTGCTGGCCAGCATGGCCGCCTCGGGCGTCGTGTTCGGCCTTTCGGTGATCAGCCTGCCGGCGCTGCCACCCTTCGTCGGCGTCCTCACGGTGCTGGTCGGCGCCGCGGCCGGCGCCCTCTACATCCGCCATGCGCGACGCGCGCCCGACCCGGTTCTGGCGCTCGGCCTGTTCTCCAACCGCACCTTCCGCTCGGCGATCGTCGGGGCGTCGCTGTTCCGCGTCGGCATCGGCGCCGTGCCGTTCCTGCTGCCGCTGATGTTCCAGGTGGTCTTCGGCCTGACGCCGTTCGAATCCGGCCTGTTGACGTTTGCCTCGGCATTCGGCGCCATCGCCATGAAATTCGTCGCCACCACCGCCCTGCGCGTCGCCGGGTTCCGGCACGTCCTCATCCTGGCGGCGATCCTCGGGGCAGCCACCATCGCGATCAACGCCTTCTTCACCCCATCGACGCCGCATGCGGTCATCGTTGCGGTGCTGATCGCGTCCGGCCTCCTGCGCTCGCTGTTCTTCACCTCGTCGAATGCTCTGGTGTTCGCCGAGGTCGACGACCGTGAAGCGAGCCAGGCCTCCACCATCGCCGCGGCCAGCCAGCAGATCAGCATCGCGATCGGCGTCGCCGTCGGCGGCGGCGTTCTCGAAGCGACGGCCTTCCTCACCGGCACCGCGCTCGGGCTCGATGCCTTCGTCAACGCTTTCCTGGTCGTGGCCACCCTTTCGGCGCTGGCGGCGGTGCCGTTCTTCATGCTTCCCCCGGAAGCCGGCAGCCGGGTCTCCGGCCATCGCCGCCGGCCGACGGCAGATGGCGAGGAGCAGCCGCAAGCCGCCGAGTGAGCCCCGCGACGATTTCAGGAGTCTCAGCGGCAGAGATTTGCCGAGGCAAATCCCGGATCGATCTGCCCGGTGCATTCGAAATATTTCTGCAGCACCAGCAGGGAGATCAGTTCCTCGCGCTTGCGATCCGAAAAGCGGGCGACATGGGCGTGCGCGGCCGCGATGATACGGCGCGCCTCGTCGGGGTGGCGCTCGAAATGCTCCACCTTCTCGGGAAGATCGCCGAGATCGTCACGCAGCTCGGCATAATGGACACCCGGCTCGAGACGGCCTTCCATGAACCACGTCTCGTAGCGCGGGCGGGGCATCATGCACAGCGAGTTCGACGCCATGATCCATTTGAGGTTGGTGGCGACGTCATGGCCTTCCAGCGAGATGACGTAACGATATGCGAGCTGCTCGCGGACCGTCAGGCGGGGCTTGGCCATCGTGCTTTCGAACACCGCCCCCACATGGCCGATGTCGAAACGAGGGTCGTTGCCGTAAAGCGCGACGAGGCGCTTCCTGGCGGCGTTGTTCATGACGCCGCGCCAGACGGCCGCCGGCTTCTTGTCGATGAAGGCACCACCATCGCGCGGCCAGCGGAAATGGCGCAGGCGATCGAGCTTCATCAGGACCGAATTTTCGTTGGCGCCATCGACCGGCCGGCTTTTGACGATGGCTGGAACCGGCGGAACCGTGGTCACGTCCCCGAAGACGTGGGCGAACCGCAGATGCGGCGCGAAGGCCAGGGCGAACTGGCGCAGATCGTAATAATAGTAGCTCGGCCGGCGTGCCATCGCGTCAAGTGGCGGCGCCTCGCCAACCGCGGCGCCGGGCCACAGCTTGTTGTAGTAGGCGACGCGCTCGGCGATCTCCGGGTCGAGCGGCCCCGCTTCGATCCCGGCGAGCCGCTTCGCCCACCACCGCCGCCACAAGCGGCGCGGGACCGCCTCGCGGCCGATCGACACGGTGTAGTAGGCCACGCGCTGCACGGGGCTTCGAAGTCGATGCCACATCACCCCCTCCCATGCCTCCGCCGGACGCTCAGCCGGCTTGCTCGGCGTCCGCTCCCGCGTCCTGCGGGCGTCCCTTGAAATCCTTGGCGAGCAGGTAGAGCTCGACCGATTCACCGCGCGAGGCCGGCGGCTTGACATGGTGAACGGAGCGGAAATTCTTCTTCAGCTGATCGAGCAGGCTGTTTTCGGCACCGCCCTGGAAGGTCTTGGCGAGGAAATGCCCGCCCGGCTTCAGGACGGACATGGCGAAATCCGCCGCCGTCTCGCACAGATGCATGGTGCGGATGTGGTCGGTGCGCCGGTGGCCGGTGGTCGGCGCCGCCATGTCCGACAGCACCACGTCCGGCGCTTCGCCGAGCGTTTCGATGAGGCGCGCCGGCGCATCGTCGTCGAGGAAGTCCATCTCGAGCACGATGGCGCCCGGCACTGGATCCATGCCGAGATAATCGATGCCCACGACGAGCGGGTTTTCCGGCGTCGACTTCACGCGCTCGGCGGCGACCTGGCACCAGCCGCCGGGAGCGGCGCCGAGATCGATCACCCGCGCGCCGGGCGCCAGGATCTTGTAGCGGTCGTCGATCTCGGTGAGCTTGTAGGCAGCGCGCGAACGCATGCCCTCGGCCTGGGCCCGGTGCACATAGGGATCGTTGAGGTGCCGCTCCAGCCAGCGGCGGGAAGAGTTCTTCAGCCCGCGCTTCTTCTTGACCCGCGTCTTCAGCGCCCGGGCTCCGCCTCCGCCCTTGTTCGCCGGCTTCTTCGTCATGCGCTTCGCCCCATGCGTCGCCGGCGGCGCCAGACGCCGTCCGCGGCCATCATCTCGCTCAACATGCCCTCGCGCAGGCCGCGGTCGGCGACCCTCAGCCGCTCGGCGGGCCAGCGGCGGCGGATCGCCTCGAGGATCGCGCAGCCGCCGAGCACCAGATCGGCCCTGTCGGCGCCGATGCACGGATTGGCCTTGCGCTGCTCGAAATCCCAGGAAAGAAGCGTGTCGATCATCCGGTCGACATTGTCGCGCTCCATCCACAGGCCGTCGACGCGGCGGCGGTCATAGCGGGTGAGGCCGAGATGCACGCCGGCCAGCGTCGTGACCGTGCCCGAGGTCCCGATCAGGTGGAACCGGCCGCCCGCGGCGATCTGGTTCAGCCGCCCGCCGTCGTCGAACCGGTCGAGCAGCTCGGACACGGCCTCGACCATCGCGGCAAAGCTCTCCCTCGTCACGTGATGGCCGCCGAACCGTTCGGCGAGCGAGACGACGCCGACCGGCAGCGACGTCCACGACACGATGTGGTCGGCCAGCCGCGGCGTGCGGTGGCGGGAAATGTCGACCAGCGCGATCTCGGAGGAGCCGCCTCCGATGTCGAACAGGACCACGCCTTCCGTGCCGCGCTCGACCAGCGTGCTGCAACCGGCCACGGCGAGGCGCGCCTCGGTGCGGCGGTCGATGATCTCGAGCGTCAGCCCGGTCTCCTTCTTCACCCGGCCGATGAAGGCCGCACCGTTTTCCGCCGAGCGGCATGCCTCCGTGGCGATCAGGCGCACCCGCCGCGGCTTGCGGTGGTCGAGCTTGTCGGCGCAGATCTTGAGCGCCGCCACGGCGCGGTCCATCGCCGCCTCGCCGAGACGGCCATCCCGGGACAATCCCTCGCCCAGACGAACGATCCGCGAGAACGCGTCGACCACCTGGAAATGGCTGGGGCGGCTCGGCACGGCCATGAGCAGGCGGCAATTGTTGGTTCCAAGATCGAGCGCCGCATAGGTCGCCCGCGCCTCTTCCCCGGCCGGCACCGGCCGGCGGGATGCCGACGGCTGGCGCGCCGGCGTGGCCTCGGGCCCAGGCGCCTGTGACGCCGCGGAGCGCGCACCCTCCGGCCCCTTCACATAGACGCGCCGGCGGCGGCGCTTGCGACGCTTGCGCTTTTGCGGGTGCGCATCGGCACCCTTGGAAGAAGCAGCCGCTTCTTCCGCATAGGCAGAGGGTCCGGCCGACCGGTCGTCGAAGCCGAGGGTAACGCCCCCTTCCGACGCGGCATTCCGGACACCCCGCGCGGCCGGCCTCAGGCCGGCATCGTCGTGGTTGTCCACCGCTTTTCCTTCGCCGCCGCGCGAGCCATGAAAGGCGCTGCAGGCGGCTCAACTCTCTTACGTTGACGACAGAGTATCAGCCCGGGGAGATTTCACCAAGAGCGGCATCGCCGCTGCGCGCCGACTTTTTCTCCACAGAGGCCGGCGCATGCCATTCAAATCTCAAAGCGGACTTGACTATGGATGTGGGATCGCTAAATAGCGGTTGCGCGACAGCCGCCGCGATGCTGGGGAATAGGTTAACGGTAGACCCACGGACTCTGACTCCGTTAGTCCTGGTTCGAATCCAGGTTCCCCAGCCATTCATTTACAGCCGCCAGGATCACTCGCAATATCGATGAGCACACGGCATGTTTGCCGCCGCGAGGCGGGCTGCGTCGTCGTGAGATCATGCGTTGCGGCCGCGCCGCTCCGATGCCATCGGATTGTTTTTGCGAAGAACGCCGCGCCCTGCGAGCAGGTTCGCGATCGCCGGGCAAAGCGGGGCTCCGCTCGGCGTGCGGCCCCCGCCGCCGCCTTTTCGGCAGGTGGCGGCGAAGGCGAGTTTCGGCGCCTGAAAGGCAGAGTGAGGGTCAGCGGTCGATCACGCGAAAGATCTCCCAGCGCGACGAACCGGACACGACGTAAGGTTCGATCTCCTTGCCCCAGGCCCGATGGGCATCGAGGGCGCCGATGCGCGAGAAGAAGTCCTCGAGCTGGGTGAGTGACTTGACGCGGTGATCGGCCTCCAGCGTCGCCTCGCGCGCTCCGATCGAGCCGCTCAGCATTGAAAACTCCATTTCCCGCAGGCCGACCTGCTCTCCGATCTCGTTTTCCCATTTGCGCATCAGGTCGATCACGGTCTGCTTGTGACCGAAACGGGCGTCGATTTGCCAACGTGCGACGAACATGTGCTCCTCCTGTTCTGCGGGAATGTTCATCCCGGCTCTGCACTGAAGTCTGGTGGCAATCCTGTCGTGCTCGAACGCCAGAGCGGGATGAGGAAAAGTGTGAAGCGGTTTTCCGCCCGCATCCCGCTCAAACTTTTTGATCGCGATCTAAGAGCGACATCGCCGGGAGCCCCGGTGCCGTCCCGTCAGGCGCACTTTCCGGTCAAGGCCATGCGGCCAGCCTGACAAGGTCGTTCCTGCCGGCAACGCCGTTCCTGCACGGCACTTAATCTAGCACGATCGCGGTTCCCCGGCGCTGGAAATCGGCATGGGTCGATCAACGGACGGCGGCATCGGCCCCATCCGTTGATCGCCAAGCTGGTATCCCTCGGCATCACCCGGTCAGCGCCCGTCATAGGGAGCGTCATGGAAGGCGATCTCGAGCCGCTGCACCTGGCCGAACACACCGCTCAGCCGTGCCCGTTCCGCCGCATCGAGCCCGGCGCCGGCGGCGTCGAGCTCGTCCTTCAGCCACCTCGCCTGCGCCGCGAATGCGTCGTCGGCATGCATGTCGACCCATTCCCTGAGGACGGGGTCGGAAATCCTCGTGGCGGCGGCCCGCTTCGACCAGGTCCAGTACATCCATTCTGCGGCAAACATCGCCGCGACGATGTCGAGGAACCCGCCTCGCCGGGCGATCTCCAGCATGCCCGCGCGGAAGGCTTCCACCGGCGGCCGGTCGAGCGCATGCGAGGACGGATCGATCGCGCGCGCCGCAAAGGTCCGCTCGAAATAGGCGATCTGCCGGTTCGCCAGCGCGTCGAGAACGCCGATCAGCCAGCGCTTCTGGCCGATCGTCCCGGCTTTCGCCGCCGCGTAGGCGAAGATCGAGATCGCCGTGTCGACGAAGGCCCCTTCATAGACCAGGTAGCGCTCGAAAACCTCCAACGGCAGGCGGTCCTGCTCGATGTCGTTCACGAAGCGATGGTCGACCATCGCTTCGAGCACCGCCGCGTTCTCGCGCAGCATCTGCTCGCTCAAAGTTTCGGACGGCACGGGGTCACGCCTCGAGTGCGGGTGCGGCGGCGGCGCGCAAGGCGCGCACGCGTTCGATATCCACCGGGTTCCACCACACCCCGTCCTTCTTGAGCGAGGAGGCGACGATGACGCCGCTGGTGCGCTGCAGAATGTCGGCGACGTTGTAGCTGGTCACGCCCGAGCCCACCAGAACCGGCAGATGCGTTGCCGCGCCGATCTCCTCGATTTCTTCGAAGGTCGCCGCGTTGCCGGTGCGCTGCCCGGTGGCGATCACCGCATCCGCGTCGAAGAAGGCGAGATCGCGGGTCAATTCCTCGATCGACCGGTCGGCGACGATGGCATGGCTGCCATGCTTGACGTGGCTGTCGGCGAAGACCTTGATGTGCTCGGCCCGCAGCAGCGAGCGATAGCGCATGGCCTCGGCCGCCCGCCCCTCCATGAAGCCTTCGTTGGCGACATAGGCGTTGGCCCACTGGTTGACCCGGATGAACCGCGCACCGCCGGCCATGGCGATCGCGAAGGCCGGGACCGGCGCGTTGGCAAGGACGTTCACCCCGAGCGGCACGCCGAAGGCACGGTTGATGCGGTCCGTCACCACCGACATGAAGGCCGCCGTCTCGTGGCCGATGTCATCGGGTTTCGAGAACGGGATGTCGCCGTGGTTCTCAATCATCAGGCCGTGCAGGCCACCCTCGACCAGCGCTTCCGCGTCGCGCATGCAGGCGTCATAGATGGCCTCCATGCCGCCGCCCCGATAGCGCGGCGCGCCGGGAAAGGCCGGACAATGGATCATCCCGATCAGAACCTTGCCAGTGCCGAAGATGTCACTTATGGCGTTCGACGACGTGTTCGCTATCGCTGTCATTGTTTCACCTCTACTGAAAGCAGGTTATGCAGGCATTCGTGATTGGCAATGTCACCGTCGATGAAACGATCGCCATCGACGACTGGCCCCAGCCGGGCGCCTCCATCCTCGGCGCACAGACGGCGCGGGGTCTCGGCGGCAAGGGGTGCAACCAGGCGGTCGTCATGGCCCGCTGCGGCCTGCCGACGAGCCTTGTGGCGGCGACTGGCGATGATTTTCGCGCCGCCACCATCCGCGAGCAGTTGAGCGGCGAGCCGGCGGCCTGCCGGCTCATCCTCCTGGAAGGCCGTGCCAGCGATTTCTCGATGATCCTCACCACGCCCGACGGCGAGAACGCGATCGTCACGACCACGGACTGCGCCAGCCACCTGGCAGCCGCCGAGGCGTGCGCCGCGCTCGCCGATGCGACCGCCAGCGACCTTGCCGTCCTGCAGGGCAATCTCAGCGACGAGACCACCGCGACGACATTGAAGGCGGCGCGCGACAAGGGCCTGTTGACGGCCTTCAACCCGTCGCCGCTGAGGCCCTATTTCGGGCAATTGTGGCCGCTGATCGACATCGCCTTCGTCAACCAGGGCGAAGCGCGCGCGCTCACCGGCGTCGACGGTGCCGAGGCGGCGCGAAGTCTGCTCGCCGAGGGCGTGCGCCAGGTCGTCGTGACGCTCGGCGGCAATGGCGCCCTGCTGGTCGATGCGGACGGGGCGGTCCATGTGCCCGGCGAAGCCTGCGACGTGGTCGATACGACGGGGGCCGGCGACACCTTCATGGCCGTCGCGCTCGCCTCCGCCGCCTTGCGCGGCACGGCGCTCGACCGGCGCGCCATCGGCGATGCCGTCAAGGCCGCGGCGATCACCGTCGGCCGCCACGGAACCCATGCCGCATTCCCCTCCAGAAGCGAACTCAAGGCGATCCTCGCCGCCGGCTGAAACGGTCTTCCGGGTCCGCGTCACCGCGCCGCCGGGGCCGTCAGCCAGCCCAGGATGTTCTTCCACAGGATGCCGTATCCCTTCCATTCGCAGAAGGCCGGGGACAGCCAGTGCGGGCCGATGTCGGAGGTCCACACCGCCGTGCGGCCCTTGCCGTAGCGCCCCGTCACGAGCAGCGGATGGCCGCCCTGGTCGTCCGGCAGGCGCGCGACGAGTTCGACATCGTCCCGGTCCCGCAGCTCGACCTCGTTGACGCCGAGCAGCACCGGCCACTCGCCCTCCAGGCCAGCGACGGCCGGATGGTTCGCCAGGACGATGTCGGGCACCGTCCCCTCGGGGATTTCGACGCGGTCGTCATAGGGCAGGCAGGTGACCGGCAGCACCTCTTCCACCGGCGTGCGCCGCCAGCGCGCCTTGCCGTCGATGCCCTGGAAGGAGAAATAGCCGCCGACCATCAGAAGATGACCGCCCTGCTCGACCCAGTTGCGAATGAGCTTGAGCCGGTTGGGCACGGTCTTCGACTGCAGCCAAACGGCCGGCGGCAGGAGCAGCGAGTTGGCGCCGATGTCCGACAGGATGACGACGTCGTAGGCGTCGAGCCCCTCCATCTCGAACGGAAACTTCTCGACAGCCTCATGCGCCGGCATGTAGGTCAGCTCGTATTCGCTGTCCTTCAGCGCCTTCACCAGGGGCTCGGCGCCCAGATGGAAGGTGACGCTGCCGAATTGGTCGAACCCCTTGAAATGGGTCGCGGCACTGAACCAGCTTTCGCCCACCAGAAGCACTTTTTTCGTCATTGCATTTCTCTTTTTTCTCGGGAATTGGCCGGCCTCAGCCGGCATGAAAGACACTCAGCGGATTGCCGCGCATCAGCGTGTCGAGCGCCGCCCTCTCGACGCCGTGGCGTTCGAGGCGCGGCAGGAAATGACGCAGCACGAAGGCATATCCGTTGCCGCCATAGCGTGTGAGCATCATCTTCAGGAACACGTCATGCGACAGCAGGACGCGGCCGAGATGGCCGGCTTCTATCAGCCGGGCGATGGCGCGTGCCACCTCCTCGTCGCTCGGGCACTGCACCTGCTGATCAGCGTAGAAATAGTCCATGCCGATCATATCGAACTCGATGAAGGCGCCGCGCTCGGCCAGTTCGCTCTGATAGGCGAAATCGTCATGCGAGGGGTTCATGTGGCAGAGCACGGTGTGGCGCAGGTCCGCCCCCTCCTCCGCCGCGATGTCGAGCACCCGGTGCCCGAGCCGGAACCAGCCCGGCAGATGCACCATCAGCGGCAGGCCGGTGCGCGCCTGCGCGCGGGCGGCACCGCGCAGCGACTTCTCCTCGTCATGGGTAAAGTCCGAGGAGACGCCGATCTCGCCGATGAGCCCGATCTTCACGCCCGTGCCGTCGACGCCCTCCAGCGCCTCGTGGACGATCTGGTCGGCGATCCCGTCCGCCGACAGCTCCGCCACCTCGGGGGGGTGGGAGGATTGCAGGTAGTAACCGGCACCCATGACGATCTGCAGGCCGGTCGCCGCACCGATCCGCTGCAGGGCGAGCGGGTCGCGTCCGATGCCCCGGCAGGTGGGGTCGACCACCGTGCTGCCGCCGGCGGTGGCGAACCGGGCCAGTTCCTCAATGGCCAGGGCCTCGTCGTCCAGTGCGATGTTGTGCTTGTTGACGAAGGGATCCTGACGCAGTTCCGAGAGGATCTCGATGCTCACCGGCTGCTCGGCCAGATAGCGCCTTTCCGGCTCCTTCGGCTCGTTCCACCAGCAGCGGCAATCGTTCAGTATGTGCTCGTGCATCAGCGTGACGCCGAGCCTTTCGGCCGGGATCGCCCCGCCGACGGTCATCACCAGGCCGGAGCCGACATGCGCCTTCGAACGTTCGTCGCCCATGACCTATTTCCTCCCTGCGAAGCCGAAGCGGAAATTGGCGGTGAAGATGCGCGTGTTCAGCCAGATGGCGATCAGGATAATGGCGCCCGTCACGATCTGCGTGAAGAACGGCGAGATGTGCATCAGGATCAGCCCGTTGCCGATGACGGCTATCGTCAGCGTGCCGAGGATCGTGCCGACGATGGTGCCGCGTCCGCCCATCAGGGAGGTGCCACCGAGCACCACGGCGGCGATCACCTGCAATTCAAAACCGACGGCAGCGTTGGAAGAGCCCGAGCCCAGACGCGCGGCGACCAGCAGGCCGGCCAGCGCCGAGGCGACGCCGGCCACCACGTATACGGAGGCGATCGTCCAGCGCGCCGGCATGCCGACGCGGCGGGCGGCTTCCATGTTCGATCCCACGGCAATCACCTGACGGCCGTAGCGGGTGGCGGTGATGACCACGTATCCGAGGGCCGCGACGGCGATCGCGATCAGCGCCGGCACGGGAATGCCAAGGAGTTCGCCGCGCCCGAGGGCGAAGAAGCCCGGCACGCCCTTGATGGGGATCGAATAGCCCTGCGTGAGATAGAGCGCTATGCCGCGCAGCATGGAAAGCCCGGCCAGTGTGACGATGAAGGCGGGAATGCCCTGATAGGCGACGAACCAGCCCTGTGCGAGGCCGATCAGCGCGCCGAAGCACAGCATCGCCACGACGACCAGCGGCCACGGCAGGCCGGCCGCAAGCGCGATCGCCGCCACGGCGTTGACGAGCGCCACCTGGGAGCCCACAGAGAGATCGATACCGCCGGTGATGATGACGAAGGTCATGGCAACGGCGACGATCAGGATCGGCGCCGCCTGCCGGATGACGTTCAGAAGGTTGCCGACGGTCAGGAAGGTGTCTGTCGTCGCCGCAAAGAACAGCACACAGACCAGGAAGAAAAAGGCAATCGAGAGCACCTGGGCCTGCTCCGACAGGAAGTCGGCCCATGGGGAGCCCTGGCTTCGTTCGGTATAGGCGGTCATCTTTCGTCCTTTTCGCCGACGATGAGTTTGACGAGATCTTCGAGGTCCGTTTCGGCGATCGAGCGCTCGGCGACCTTGGTGCCCTCGTACATGACGGCGATGCGGTCGCAGACGCGAAACAGGTCCTGGAGACGGTGCGTGATGAGGATGACGGAAACGCCGCTGGCCTTGACGCGGTTGATCAGCGACAGCACCGCCTCGACCTCGGCCACGGCGAGCGCCGAGGTGGGCTCGTCCATGATCAGCACCTTGGGATCGAACGAGGCTGCGCGGGCGATGGCTATCGCCTGCCGTTGGCCACCCGAGAGCTGCGCCACCTTGCCGGTCAGCCGCGGGATGCGGATCTCCAGCGCATCGAGCATCTTGCGGGCTTCCGCAAGCATCGCCTTGCGATCGAGGAACAGCCCCTTCGTCATCTCGCGGCCGAGAAACAGGTTGCCGGCCACGTCTATATGATCACACAGGCTGAGGTCCTGGAACACCATCTCGATGTTGCGTCCGCGCGCCTCGGCCGGTCCGCTGAAGCACACCTCGACACCATCGAGCGCGATTGTTCCGTCGTCGGGGATGTAGGTCCCCGAGATGATCTTGGTGAGCGTCGATTTGCCCGCCGCATTGTCGCCGACAAGGCCGAGGCACTCGCCCGGATAGATGTCGAGGTCGACGCCGCGCAACGCCTGGAGCGACCCGAAATTCTTGCGGATGTTCCGGAGCGAGATGCGCGGGACGCGCGCCCCGCCCGCCGTGCCGCCTTCCCGGGTGGGGCTCGCCCACCCGGTCGCGGCGACAGCGCTTTCCTGCTGTCTACCCGGCATCACTGGAAGATCGCCCTGTAGGGTTCGACATTCTCCTTGGTGACGATGGTCACCGGCACGGAGATGGTCTTGTCCACCGAGCCGCCCTCGGCGAGCGTCTTGAGCGCATCGACCGCCGCCGCGCCCATCGCCGCCGGGTCCTGCTGGATCACCGCCGTGACGTAGCCCGCATCGATGCCGGCGATCGCCTGGGCCGTCAGATCCCAGCCGAAGATCTTCACGTCTTCCTGCTTGCCCTGGCTCTCGACGGCGGCGATGGCACCCATCAGGGCCGGCTCTCCGGTCGCGTAGATCGCATTCATGTCCGGATTGCCGGTGATCAGGTTTTCGGCCGCCGAAAGGGCGTTGTCCTGGATGTTCTGCCCGTCGACAACGCCGGCCTTCTCGATGCCCTCGGCCGCGTCGACCACCTCCTCGAAACCCTTCTGGCGGACATTCTGGATGTAGGAGTTCAGCGCGCCGACGACGCCGTATTTTGCCTTGCCGCCCATCTCTGCCTTCACATAATCGAGGAAGTGCGCGGCCATGTCCGCTCCGGCGGCTCCGTTGTCGACGCCGATCTGCGCCTTCTGCGGGCCGTCGTCCGGCAGGATGGCGTCGATCGCGACGATGGGAATGCCGGCTTCCGCGGCCTGGTTGACGGCCGGCATGATGCCGTTGACGTCGATGGCGACCACGGCGAGCCCGTCCACGCCCTGCTGGATATAGGTTTCGATGGCGCTGTTCTGCGCCGCCGGGTCGTTGTTGGCGTTGAAGATGACCAGCTTGACGCCGGCCTCGTCGGCGGCCTTCTGCGCGCCTTCGTTCATCTGGTTGAAGAAAAGCGCCTGCTGGTTGATCTGCACCAGGGCGAAGGTCTTCGCCTCCTGCGCGCCGGCGACGCCCAAGCCGAGCGGCAGGGCCATGGCGACGCCGAGACCGAGCGTCAGGATGTTCCTGCGGGTGGATTTCATGCTCATCGTGTTCTCCTCTTTGGCGTTCCGCTGCTGTTCATGGCTTCGTGCACGGGGCAACGGAGTCCCGCACGACGATTTCGACCGGAAGCAATTCTTCCGACGGCACACTGCCGCGTGCCTTCCAGTCGGTTTCGGTGAGCAGCGACAGGGCGCGCCGTCCGATGGACCGGACGGGCTGCCGTATCGCCGTCAAGGGTGGAGCAAAAAGGTGAAGCGGGCCGACATCGTCGAAGCCGATGATCGACACGTCCTGCGGGATCGACACGCCCTCGGCGCGCAGCACCTCGATCAGGCCAATGGCGATCTCGTCCGAACTGGCGAAGATAGCCGTCGGCTTGGCGCCCTCGGAAAGATAACGCTGCGCGGCCTGGCGACCGAACTCCTCCGTATAATCGCCGGCATACCGGGCGGGGACGACTTCCGTGCCGAAATGCTCGCTGAGCGCCGCAGCAAGGCCGTGGTAGCGCCGGCGCGCGCTGATCATCTCCTCCGGTCCGCCGACGAACAGGACGTTGCGGTGACCGTTCTCGGCGAGCAGCCTGCCGGCCAGGAAGCCGCCCTGCTCGTTGTCGCAGAAAAGCTTCGGCGCCCGAGCGTCCGGCACATCCTCATCGACCACCACGACATTGCCCGTGCGGTTGATGAGTTCGGCCAACCGGCCGTCGTCCGGGTGGTTGGTCACGAAGATCAGCCCGTCGACATGGTTGCGCTCGATCAGTTCGAGATAGGCCACCTCGCGTCCCGGACGGTTCAGCGTCGCATAGAGCGCCAGGGCGAGTTGCCGCTCGTCGGCCGCCTGCTCGACCGCCGCCACCAGCATGGCGAAGAAGGGGTTGGCGATATCAGGCACGACGAGGCCGATCGTGTCCGACCGGCCGCGGCTCAGGCGCCTGGCATGCGGGTTCGGCTGATAGTTCAATTCGCGAATGGCGCGCTCGATGCGCTGCCGCGTGAGGGCCGGCAGCTCGAGCGAGCCGTTGAGCATCCGCGAGACCGTGGTCACCGACACGTCCGCCCGGCGGGCCACATCCTTCAAGCTCGGCTTCTTGTGCTGCATCGTCGTGTGGCTCGCCTTGTAAAGCGGTTTAGTAAAACGCTTTACAATTAAGTTGCGATCGCCTCCCGGAGTCAAGAGCCAATGCTTTGGCCGATATTTTCGGGGCGGCCGCACAGGGTTCCGCGGGACCGGGAAGCTCTTTTCGACAGCGCGCGCCGAGCCCCGGCGCCGGTCGCCGACACGCCGGCGGCGGCGGGTTTGCAGCGGGCCCGGCCGAGACCGGACGGCTGCCCGAAAATGCACAAATTCGGGTGATGTAAAGCGCGGCGGCCTGCGCTGGTGGTCTGACCGAAACAGATGGTGCCCATCTGTTTCGACAAGTCAGCCCACAAGCTATTGATCTGGTGGGGCGATTTTTCCCAACAGATGGGTACCATCTGTTGGGATCGCACCACTAGCGCAGGCACGGCCCGGATTTCTGACGGATCACCCACGTCGATGAGCGATCAAGACAGCTCGAAGCGTTCACCGCCGGAGCATAAAGAGGGGATGCCGGGGATGCCCTTCCCGCCGGGATCGCGCGCGTCCGGACGGCGCGGCCCGTTGTGGAGAACTTCCCGGCCGCGTCAATTTCACGTTGTTTGCATTCGTTTCGGCTTATGCTAACAGCCACCGATCTTGAAGGCTGGTGAATGTTCGAAACCATCAAAAGCGCGCTGGCGGACATCTACGCAGGATTGCGCATGAGACGCGTCTGGGTTGCGCTGGCGCAGGAAGATATAGGTGATCAGCACCGGCGCACCACGCTCGGCCCGTTGTGGCTGCTGATCAACTACCTCGCCTTCGCCGGCACGTTCATCTTCGTCTTCCACCGCGGCTCGGCCGGCAGCTCCAATTACCCGATTTACGTGGCGACCGGGCTGCTGGTGTGGTTCTACATCATGGAGACGGTCACCCAGAGCATCTCCCTGTTCGTGCGCGAGGAGAGCTTCATCAAGGGCACGACGCTGCCCTTGTCGGTCTATGTGATGCGCATGGCCATGCAGGCGGTGATCCGCGCAGGCTACGCGCTGCTCGGCTGCGCCATGATCCTGGCACTCACCGGAACGATGCCGACCCTTTCCTGGGCCTGGTCGGCGCTGGCGATCGCCATCATTCTGGCCATCACACCCGCCGCGATCATGCTGTTCGCCTTTCTCGGCGCCTTCTTTCCCGACAGCCAGTTCATCGTCGGAAACCTCATGAGGATCGGCATGTTCCTCACACCGGTCTTCTGGAACTACGAGGGCAGCGGCGGCGTCCAGCACCTCTTCTACTACTGGAACCCCTTCACCTATTTCCTGGAGATGGTGCGACAGCCGATCCTGCATGGCAGTTTTCCGGCCGGCGCGTTCGGTTTCTGCATTGTCACCGGCCTCACCCTGTGGGCGGTGGCGATCCTGCTCCTCGGCCGGTTCCGCAAACAGGTGGTCTTCGTCATATGAGCGTTTCGATCTGCGTCAGGGACCTCAGCCTGTCCTACGTCCTGCGCGAAAAACTCACGCTCGCCCGCCGCGACAAGCGCGCCCCGACGGGCGGACGCATCGAAGGGTCAGGCCGCAACCAGGTCATCACTGCCCTCAGCGGCATCAATTTCGAGCTGGAGGCCGGAGACCGGCTCGGCCTGGTCGGCTCCAATGGCGCCGGCAAGACAACGCTCCTCAAGGTCCTTTACGGCATCTACCCGCCGACCAGCGGCAGCATCGCGATCCAGGGGCGGGTCGACGCGCTGTTCAACATCAATCTCGGCTTTCGCCGCGAAGCCACCGGACGGCGCAACATCGTGCTGCGCGGCCTGATCAACGGCTGGAGCATGCAGGAGATCGAGGCCAGGATGGAGGAAATCATCGAGTTCAGCGAGCTCGGCGAGTTCATCGATCTGCCCTTCAAGAGCTATAGCCAGGGCATGGCGGCGCGGCTCGCCTTTTCCACGGCGACCAGCATGCAACCCGAGATACTCCTCATGGACGAGTGGATCGGTGCTGGCGACCCGAGATTTCAGGAAAAGGCGAAAATCCGCTTGGCGAATCTAGCGGAGAAGGCTGGGATAGTGGTTATCGCCAGCCACAATCACGCGCTCCTCAAGAAAACTTGCAATAAAATATTGACGCTGGATCAAGGGACCATTTCAGCCTTCCAATCGGAAAGCGAGTGGGCCGCGCTCGACCGAAATTAATCGAAGTTGCGTCAAATCCTCTCGAATATTTTCGAGAGCCGAAGACCGGAATTCAAAAGGATACTCTCGTACCTCTTTTTGAGCTCCTGCCGTTTCTGCATATATTCGTCCTTGTCAAAACGGACGTTGGCGAAGAAATCCCCCGCGCTCTTTACCTCATCACAATCGGCAATCGGGAATCGAGGCAAGCGCATCGTCGAAGCCAGTTCCAATGTTCTGGAATCGTGCGGAACAAAAACGGTCGGCGTTCCTGTCTGGAACGAGACCATGTTGCCATGCATGCGGGAACCGCCTGAGAAATCATAGCGTTGTGCATGCTCCATCCAGGAGCGGGCATCATAAAACGCATACACTCGATCCCGCAGCGCTTCCCGATCCTTCCCGTCAAACGACGAGAGCACCTTATCGATCTTGGCCCGGTAAGCCTTACCGATTTTTGTGTGCTCATTCCTGGAAAGATGGAGAAGCTCGATCGGTGCCTGAACCACGACATCCAGCGCAGCATCGGGAAACACACGGCCAATCATTCGGTTGAAGGGAGCAACGGAATCAATGAAATCGGAGTTCACTGCGACTCGCCGCACATTCTGCACATTCTTGAAATCAGCCGGTATACGTGCGGCAGCATCGCTGGAGATGAAATTAGAGATGCAACCTATCACTTCGGTGTTGTGCACCCCGAATCGCGACAAGGTCTCCTTCGTGAATTCTCCTCTGAGACCAATCTTGTCCGTCTTCCGTGACAGTGCCTGGAAAAACTCCACCGACCCTTCCGGAAGTGAAACAACATCCTCGCCTAGCTTGGATTGCGCCCCCAATCCAAAGGCGACAACCGGAACTTCAACACGTTCAAGTTTCTCCACGAGGTCGCCGAGATCCATCCCTGGATTGACGTGATTGGCGAAGATGAAGACCATTATGTCGCATTTGTTCACGACATCCGGGTTAAAATTAAAAGGAAGAAAAACCCTCTCCTCTGCCTGAACATGCATCTGAAATGCATACCAAAAAACGAGATTCCCCGTATTATTTCCGCAAAGGCGATAAAGTTCTTCCGTACTCCGCGCAAAAGATCGATCGATAAATCCGGGCATCCCAACGATTGCTAGCTTCATAATCTTTATATCTCCAACCAGGAATGGCGTTGGGTTATCAACTTGCGCAATTCGATGTGATTTTTCTTCTCGGAGGTAACCGTTCTCAGCATTGACTTTGCGTGCACGCGGTATCCGCCGAGGATCTCCGGAACCTGAATGCCATATTCGTCATTTTCGCAGAAGCGCAGCCAAAGATCGTAATCCTCCCATCCATGCTTGAGATCGTGATACCCTTCATGCTGGAGTAGCGTCCTCCTGCGGATCAGCGCCATCGCATCAATGTAGTTTCCAATCTTGAGACGCTCCCGGCTGAACGCCTCGGTTCCCATCAGCCCCGTATCCGCACCAAACACGTTTAGTATGCTATACGCGAATACCGCATCACTAGAAAGCAGCGCTTCCTGCAACCGTTCCAGACAGCGCGGATAAATGACGTTATCGGCGTCAAGAAAGAAAATAAATTCCGATTCCGCGATATGGATGCCCGTATTCCTGGTAATGGAGAGTCCAGCGTTTCTGGTATTGCTAGCAAGAACCGCTGCTTCAAAACGTTCTCCATTCTCCTCCAGCCAACCAGAAACGACAGATGCAGAGTCATCCGAGCTGCAGTCATTCACAACTACGAGGCCAAAATTGGCCAAAGTTTGATCACGCAGAGAATCCAATGTTTCTATTATATAAGACTCATAATTATATAGAGGGACGACTACGCTCAGTTTTGGCCAGGTTTTTTCGGCGTAGAACGACTGGAAATTTATCTCGTATTCCTGCGTCTTCATCACCAAACAAGCCTTTCACCTGACTTTATATTTTTTGCCAATTCCAAATTCCGAAGACTTATTTCATTGAGGCGCACCAACCCCAGCTCCGTTCCCAGGAGGTCGTCAAGCACGCCCGCCATGTCTGGAACAGTGGCTTCGATGTAGTGAATATCAGACTTTATAAATGAATTGGAAAAGCATGGCTCACTAACCACCACACAACCATTCATAACCCCATACAAGAAGATACGATGCCACTCGAAATACCCGACATCATCCCGGTGGATGTTCAGAAGTATTTTCGCATTCTTAGCAATCTGTGTCAGATCCTTGTTGCTGAGCATATCCACGTCGCCATCGGAAATCGGTCGATTAAACCGAGGGCAATGAATGAAATTCTCAAATTTTGATATATTTATTGATAGCTCAGAAATTACCCTTTCTCTTCTTTCATTCACGACGCCGACAAAAAGTATATCATAATCTCTACCCCTTATATCATCAGAATATGATAGGTTTTTAACGTATTTTGCCCTGGTTAGAGCCTTGGATACCATCTCTTTATCCTGCACAAAACAGGATCCCGGGATTGGCACGATCGGCAAGAAGGCAGCTTTTATTCCCAGTCTGCACAGACCCGCGGCAGAATTTGGATTGATGTCCAGAACGCCGGTTGTGGTTTGCGCCATATACGAGAAGCATTTTGCAAACCAAGGCGTTTGCCACTGTTCCGTATTGAGATAGATGGCCGAAGCGCACTGCTCGGCACTCCAGTTCTTACCCGGGCCGATTACCATGTACTCGTGCGGCGCGACCACCAGGTTCAAACATTCTTGCTCTCCGGGCTCGCGTCGAGGAGCAACCAGAACCCTCGCCTCGTATCCTTTTTCTGACAAGAAGGTTTTCGTATACTCGGCAATGTCGCGAAAAAAGAAATTCCCGTTCGGAGCATATAGAATATTAATCGCTTTCCCCGAACTGACTACGTCTTCGATGGGATTATATTTACACTCTTCCATAGACGAAAGAAAATCTCGAACCTTATTCGCCGAGAAAGCCTCCCTACCCTCGAACATACCAAATACAGCATAGTGAATTAGGGGATGCATTCCGGAAGAGGAAACATCCGGGTGAATTCTGAGATAATGCTCGGCTGAAAAAAGAGGGCCAGGGTCTCGAATTTCCTGAGGGAAGACCTCCAAGCAATCGGCGATCAGGTCTTCTTTATTCTTTATACTTCCAAGATATTTTTCAGAATAGAACGCATCATCAAATAGCCCCGTTTCCCTGATTTTGGCTATCACCTCTGCGTCCATATATCTCGCGGCGTTTCGTCCAGCACCCCGCTTCCTTGCAGATCTCGCTCCCGCCCCGCTTGTAAGACGGTCGACGAGCTCAAACCCGACGCGCCCCCTCAGTGCCCATTGCAGCAGCGATGAACTGGCATATGCGCGCGAAAGGCGCGCCGACAATCGAAACGATCGGCTTTGACGGATCCTGCCCAGTTCCATTCTGAGCGCGTCCTGCTCCAGTTGGGTTTGAGCGAGCATCTTTCTGAGCTCCGCAAGCTCCTCCTCCTTGCTCGCGATTTCTCGCTCCGCCTGAGCTCGGGCTTCGCGGCTGGACTCCAGTTCTTTCCGCAGATCGACCAATGTTTTTGACATTTCATCTTCACCGAATTCTTTAAGTCTCTGATGTGATTTACTCTGGGTCATCTTACGTTCCGTCACATAAAAGAGCAAAAAGCATCACGCTATCGAACTCGGGGCGCATGATCTCGTTTTTCTTCTTGTCGTGCAACGCCTGCATCTCTTCTCGCACAACGGTTTTTACGTTTGTGGCGATGATATCAATCGACTGATCGTAGCCTCCACCGATTCCCGCCAATCCGGCAACCGATGGTGAAAAATACGAGCCAATCGCTCTGTTGAGAGGCGGGAATTCGAAGGGCGCCGCGCCTTTGTTGGGAAGTCCGATGTCGGGATATCGAACACCTCCGCGTAAGGACCGCCATGTGCTCGGCTTACAGACAGCACGTGACGTGCAAAATCAGCCCATGTCGCACTGCCTTCCCCAACGACATTGTAGATTCCAGCGATGGGCGCATCTTCATTCAGCGTCCCGACCATTAAGAGGATCGCGTCGGCGATGTCGAGCGCCGAGGTGGGGTTGCCCCACTGGTCGCCGACCACGGCGAGGCGGTCGCGCGTTTCGGCGAGCTTCAGCATCGTCTTTGCGAAATTCCTGCCGAAGGGGCTGTAGACCCAGGCCGTGCGCAGGATCAGGTGACGCGGATTGGCGGCCGCCACCTCACCTTCGCCGGCCAGCTTCGAAGCGCCGTAGACGCCCTGCGGCCCGGTCGGGTCGTCCTCGCGATAGGGCCGGTCGAGGCTGCCGTCGAACACGTAGTCGGTGGAAAGATGGATCACCGGCGCGCCCGCCTCGTTTGCCGCCGCGGCCACCGCCCCGGCGCCCTCGGCATTGACCGCGAAGGCCGCCTCGGGCTCGTCCTCGGCCTGATCGACGGCCGTGTAGGCCGCGGCCGAGACGACGATGTCCGGCCGCGCCGCAGCGATCGCCGGCGCAATCGTCCGCGGCCGGGAAAGGTCGAATTCGGGCCGGCCGAGATGAACGATCTCGATGCCCGGATGGAGGGCGGCGCGCTCGGCGAGGCTGAGGGCCACCTGGCCCTGCCTGCCCGTCACGACGATCCTCATGCCGGCGCCCCGATGCCGAGCCGCTCGCCGGCATAGCGGCCGTCGCGGATCGGGGCCCACCACCACTGGTTGGCCAGATACCAGTCGACGGTCCTGGCCAGCCCGGTCTCGAAGGTTTCCTCGGCCTGCCAGCCGAGTTCCCTCTCGATCTTCGAGGGGTCGATGGCATAGCGCCGGTCGTGGCCCGGCCGGTCGGTCACGAAGGTGATCAGGTCGCGATGGCTCTTACCGCCGCGGCGCGGGCGCCGCTGATCGAGGATGTCGCAGATCGTCTCGACGACGGCGAGGTTGGTCCGCTCGGCGCGGCCGCCGATGTTGTAGCTCTCGCCGGGCGTTCCCTTCGTCGCCACCAGCGCCAGCGCGCGCGCGTGGTCTTCCACATAGAGCCAGTCGCGCACATTGGCGCCCTCGCCGTAGATCGGCAGCGGCTTCTCGTCGAGGGCGTTGAGGATGACCAGCGGGATGAGCTTTTCGGGGAAGTGGAAGGGCCCGTAATTGTTCGAGCAGTTGGACAGCACCACCGGCAGCCCGTAGGTCTCGTGCCAGGCGCGCACGAAGTGGTCGGATGCGGCCTTCGAGGCGGAATAGGGCGAGGACGGGGCGTAGGGCGTCTCCTCGGTGAAGACGCCCTCGTCGAACGGCAGGTCGCCGAACACCTCGTCCGTGGAGATGTGGTGGAAGCGGAAGGTGTCCTGCCGGCTGCCCGGCAGCGTGCGCCAGTAGGTCAGCGCCGCCTCGAGCAGGCGGAACGTGCCGAGCACGTTGGTTTCGATGAAAGCGCCCGGCCCGTCGATGGAGCGGTCGACATGGCTCTCGGCCGCCAGATGCATGATCGTGTCGATCTTTTCCCGGCGCAGAATGTCGAGGACCGCCGCCCCGTCGCAGATGTCGGCCTGGTAGTGCTTGTGGTTGGGGGCGTTCTCGATCGGCCTCAGCGATGCCAGGTTGCCGGCATAGGTCAGCTTGTCGAGGTTGATCACCTCGACATCCGGCCGCTGCACGAGCAGGCGGCACACCGCCGATCCGATGAAGCCGGCCCCGCCGGTTACCAATATGTTCATCTCGCGTCCGTTCCTCGCGTTGCTGTGCGACTGCTGATGCGCCCCGCCCTGCCCTGGCGTGTCTAAAACACCTCGGCATCCGCCAGGCGCGGTGCCTCGGTATCCTTCCTCGACAATTGCACCTCGATGCCCTCGAGCGGCCATTCGATGCCGATGTCCGGGTCGTCGTAGCGGATGCTGCGATCATGCTCGGGCGAATAGTAGTCGCTCACCTTGTAGGCGACGACCGTGTCCTCCTCGAGCGTCACGAAGCCGTGGGCGAAGCCCTGCGGGATGAGAAGCTGGTTCCACTTCGCCTCGGAGAGCTCGACGCCGACCCAGCGGCCGAAGGTCGGCGAGGCGCGCCGGATGTCCACCGCCACGTCGAAGATGCGCCCCTTGAGGACGCGGACCAGCTTGTCCTGCGCGCGCGGCGGCAACTGGTAGTGCAGCCCGCGCAGCACGCCCTTGCGCGCCGAATAGGACTGGTTGTCCTGCACGAATTCGAGATCGACCCCATGCGCGGCGAGCTTCTCGCGGTTGTAGGTCTCGGAAAAATAGCCGCGGTCGTCGCCGAATTTGGGCGGCACGACCTCCAGCACGCCGGCAAGGGCGAGCGGTCGGACCTCGATCATAGAAGGTCTCCTTCCGCCATCCGCCGCTTCAGGTAGGCGGCATATTCGGTCTTGCCCAGAAGGGCGGCACGCTCCAGCACCTGATCGGCGCTCAGCCAGCCCATCAGGAAGCCGATCTCCTCCGGACAGGCGATCTTGATGCCCTGCCGGTGCTCGATCGTCCGCACGAAGGAGGACGCCTCATGCAGGCTGTCGTGGGTGCCGGTGTCGAGCCAGGCATAGCCGCGGCCGAGCTGCTGGACCCTCAGGTCGCCGCGCTCCAGATAGATGTTGTTGACGGTGGTGATCTCCAGCTCCCCGCGCGCCGAGGGCTCGATCGCGGCGGCGATCTCCACCACATCGTTGTCGTAGAAATAAAGGCCGGTGACGGCCCAGCTCGACTTCGGCTTCTCCGGCTTTTCCTCGATCGACTGGGCAAGGCCCGTCTGCCGGTCGAAGGCCACCACGCCATAGCGCTGCGGGTCGTCCACCCGGTAGGCGAACACGGTGGCGCCGCCTGGCTGGTTGATCGCCGCCCGGCACAATGCCGGCAGGCCGACGCCGTAATAGATGTTGTCGCCGAGGATCATCGCCACCGGATCGTTGCCGATGAACTGCCGCCCGATGATGAAGGCTTCGGCCAGGCCGTTCGGCTGCGGCTGCTCGGCATAGGAGATCTCGATGCCCAGGTGCTCGCCATTGCCGAGAAGCTCCCGGAAGGTGGGCAGGTCGCGCGGCGTCGAGATGATGAGGATTTCGCGGATTCCAGCCAGCATCAGCGTGCTGAGCGGGTAATAGATCATCGGCTTGTCGTAGACCGGCAATATCTGCTTCGAGATCGCCATGGTCAGCGGATAGAGGCGCGTTCCGCTTCCACCCGCAAGAATAATCCCTTTCAAACCGCCCTCCAGAATCAGCAGGCCAAAATCAACAGACCAGAATCAACAAATCGGAATCAAAGCTTCCCGAGAAGCGCTGCCACATACAGGGCGACGTTGGAAAGCCGCGTCTGACGATGTATGCCATAACGCCACAACTTATGCGCGCTTTCCAGAGGCCTTGCCTGCCTTGCGGCGATAAAGCCGTCCAGCGTGCGGCGCCCGTTCTCGTCAAGCAGGTCGCGGCAGGCCTCGAGCGCCTCGATGTTTGTCGCGTTCCATGCGGCGAAACGGCCCTCCGCCAGTCCCCTGATGCGCTTCAGCCGGGCTCGCCAGCCCTGGTTCTCGCCGATCAGGTTGCCGCCGTGCTGGCGATAGCCGATCCGCGGCACCGGGTCGTAGAGAACCCGGCCGCCGGCTCCGGCAACGATCTGATAGCACCACCAGTCATGGCTGACGAAGCTCGCCCGGCGCGCGCTTTCCCGAACGAGCCCGAATGCTGTCCTGTTGAGAACGATCGTATTGCCTCCGCCGATGCTCTGGACGATTGCATTGCCGAAATTCGGCGCCCTGGAGAACAGGGGCGAGGCCCCTCTCCGTGTCCCGTCGCTCTCGACGAGCCGGGTCCGGCCGCAATACATAGCCGAATGCGTCGGGGCGATCTCTTCAAGTTTTCTTACCGCAGTGGAAAGTTTGTTTTCGTCCCAGATGTCGTCCTGATCGCTGAAGGCCACATAGGCGGCATCGACGGCCCCGTTGGCCATCATCGAGCGGAAATTCTCGACATAGCCTCTGCGCGGCCCCTCGAGGATGCGGAATGCCCCCTTGCGCCACCGCGCCTGCCAGGCCGCCAGCTTTTCAACGGTCGCGTCGGCGGACCCGTCGTCGCTCGCCCAGACGTCGACGAGCGGCCAGTCCTGGCGCGCGATGGAATCCAGTTGCTCATCGATGAAATCGGCGCCGTTGTAGGTCGCAAGCAGGATCGCGATGTTGCGTTCTGGGAGCACGGCCGTCCTTCGATGCCTCTTCGCAGAGTGCTTATGGAGGAACGGGATCGTCCGGGCAAGCCTCGCCCGCTGGGCTCCAGCAATGGCCCACCGCACCGGCCGTGGGACCTTGCCCGCCGGCCCCCGGGACGTTCAGGCGTCGCGCCGGCAGGCCGAAAGGGGCATCGCGCTGCGGCTTGCCAGCGCATCGGCGACGTGGCCTGCAAGGGGCTCGGGAAGATCGGCAAGCGCAAACCAGCGCGGCCCCTCGGCAAAGCGCCCGCCGGGCCGCACCGGATCGCCGGACACCACCGAGGCGCCGAAGACGATCGACAGCGAGCGCATGGTGTTCGTTCCGTCGACATGGTCGACGATGTGCAGGATGCAGTGCGGGCAGACCAGCACCTCGAGCTGCTCGTGCAGGCGGCGGATCAGCGCCAGCGCCAGCGTCTCGCCGGCCGCGACGGCGCCGCCAGGCAACTGCCATTCCGGTGACCGGCCGCTTTTTTCCGGTGCGTGCGGGCGGACCAGCAGGACGCGGCCGCGCCGGTCCGTGAGAAGCGCCCGGCAGGAAACCGGGACGCTGCAGGCGCCGGCCGGTGGCGTTTCGGCCGCCGCATCGCTTTTCCGGCCGATCCCGGCCACGTTTATCGTCATGCGCCGTCTCCTCCGCGAGCAGGGCTAAAGGGAAACCTCGTCGGCCATTCCGCGTTTGCCTGCCAGATCGGCCGCCAGCGCCGCCACCGCCAGGTCCTGCAGCCCGACGCCGGTGCCATCGAAGAGGGTGATCTCATCGTCGCGCGTGCGCCCCGGCTGCGTGCCGTTGATGACGGCGCCGATGGGCGTGATGCGGCTTTCGCCGATCAGCCCTTCCGCCACCGCGTGCTGGCATTCGCCGATGCTGACCGCCTGGGCCACCTCGTCGGTGAACAGCGTGGCGGCGGCCACCAGCGCGGCATCCACCTCCTGCTTGCCCTTGGTATCGGTGCCCATGCAGGCCAGGTGCGTTCCCGGCTTCACCTGCCGACGCGTCAGGATCGGCTCGAAGCTGGAGGTGATGGTAATGATCACGTCGGCCTCGGCGCCGAGCCGGTCGAGCGACACCGCCTCGAAGGGCAGGCCGAGCTCGGCTGCCGTCTCCGCCAGGCGCGACAGCATCTGAGGATGCAGGTTCCAGCCCACCACCTTCTCGAACCGGCGCTGCGCCGCGGCCGCCCGCATCTGAAAGGTCGACTGAAAGCCGGCGCCGATCATGCCGAGCACCTTCGCATCCTCGCGCGCCAGGTAACGGATCGACACGGCGGAGGCGGCCGCCGTGCGCATCGCCGTCAGATGGTTGCCGCCCACCATGGCGTGCGGCCGGCCGGTGTCCGGGTCGAACAGGAACACGGTCGATTGATGGTTGGTCAGGCCGCGCTTCTCGTTGCCCGGCCAGTAGCCGCCCGATTTCAATCCCAGCACACCGCCAGCCCGGTCGAAACCCGACTTGAAGCCGTACAGCGCATCCGCATGGCCGATCGCCTCGCGGATGACGGGAAAGTTGTAGGCTTCGCCCCCCGCCATCGCGGCAAACACGCCCTCGACGGCGCTGAAGGCGTTCTCGCGCGTCACCACCTTGCGGCAGTTTTCCTCCGAAACGATCAGCATGCCGGCCTCAATAGGCAAGGCCGCGCGCCGTCACCGGCCACAGGCATTCCACCTTGCCGCCGCGCACGCCGACATACCAGTCGTGCACGTTGCAGGTCGGGTCGCAATGGCCAGGGACAAGACGCAGCTTTTCGTTGATCGCGAGCACCCCTTGCAGATCCTCGATCACGCCATGCTCGTCGGAGCATTTCACATATTTCACGTCGTCCCGGCCGTAGATGAAGGGCAAGCCGGAATCGACCGACTGCGCCTTGAGGCCGGCGTCGCAGATCGCCTTGTCGGGCTTGGCGTGGCTCATCACGCTCGTCAGAATGAACAGCGCGTTCTCCCATTCGCCCTGGTCGATGCGGTTGCCGTCCTTGTCCTTGATGCGGCCGTAGTCGGCATCCATGAAGGCATAGGATCCGCACTGCAGCTCGTTGTAGACGCCCGAGCCGCTCTCGAAATAATAGCTGCCCGTGCCGCCGCCCGAGACCAGTTCCGGATCGAGCCCCTCCTTTTTCAGCGCCTCGACCGCCTCCTTCACCTGGGCGATTGCGATGTCGAGCTTGGCCTTGCGGTCCTCATAGCTGTCGAGATGCTGCATCGCGCCCTGATAGGCCTGGATGCCCGTGAACTTCAGGTTGGGCGCGGCATCGATCGCCCTGGCGATCTCCACCACCGCCTCGCTCGTCGTGACGCCGCACCGTCCGGCGCCGCAGTCGATCTCGACGAAGCATTCGAGGGCCGTCCCCTGCTTCTGCGCCGCCGCCGACAATTCGGCGACGTTGTCGACGTCGTCGACGCAGACGATGATGCGGGAGCCGTAATTCGGCAGGCGGGCGAGCCGGTCGATCTTGGCCGGATCGCGCACCTGGTTCGACACCAGGATGTCCTTGATGCCGCCGCGGGCGAAGGCCTCAGCCTCGGACACCTTCTGGCAGCAGACGCCGACGGCGCCGCCGAGCTTCTCCTGCAGCCTGGCCACGTCCACCGATTTGTGCATCTTGCCATGCACGCGGTGGCGCATGCCATGCGCCCTGGCATAGTCACCCATCTTGCGGATGTTGCGCTCCAGCGCGTCGAGGTCGAGGATCAGGCACGGTGTCTGGATGTCCTTCTCGTCCATGCCGACCGCTGCCGGGATGTCGTAACCGACCTCGTGGCCGGCGATGGTCTCGTGCTTGGTCATTTGTATCTCCTATGCTTCGGCCCAGGGCAGCCTGCCCAGGTCGACATTGCCGCCGGTGATGACGACGCCGACACGCTTGCCGGCGAACAGCTCGCGATTCTTCAGGATGGTCGCCAGGGGCACGGCGCTCGACGGTTCCATGACGATCTTCATGCGCTCCCAGATGAGCCGCATCGCCGCGACGATCTCCTCCTCGGTGGCGGTCAGGATGTCATCCACATGCCTCGATACGAAGTGCCAGGTCAGTTCCTTGAGCGGCACCTTCAGCCCGTCGGCCACCGTCACCGGCGCATCGTCGGCGATGATGTGTCCGGCCTTGAAGGAACGGTAGGCATCGTCGGCATTCTTCGGCTCGGCCGCATAGACCCTGGTCCGAGGCGCGATGGTCGACAGCGTCAAGCAGCAACCCGAAACCATGCCGCCGCCGCCGATCGGCGCCACCACGGCATCGATCTCGCCGAGATCTTCGATGATCTCCTTGGAGCAGGTCGCCTGGCCGGCGATGACGCGCGGATCGTTGTAGGGATGCACGAACTCGGCACCGGTCTCGGCCACCACCTCGGCAAACACCGCCTCGCGCGAGGAGGTGCTGGGCTCGCATTCGACGATCCGGCCGCCATAGCCGCGCACCGCCGCCTTCTTCGGCTCCGGCGCCGTTCTCGGCATCACCACGGTCACCGGAATGCCGCGCTTGCCGGCGGCATAGGCGAGCGACAGGGCGTGGTTGCCCGAGGAATGGGTGGCAACGCCCACGGATGCCATCTCCTCGTCCAGTCCGAACACGGCGTTCGATGCCCCGCGCGCCTTGAAGGCGCCAGCCTTCTGGAAGTTCTCGCATTTGAAGAAGAGCTCGGCGCCGGCAAGGCCGTTGATGTAGCTGCTGGCGAGGATCGGCGTGCGGTGGATGTGCGGACGGATGCGCTCATGCGCCGCCTCGACATCGGCATAGGTGGGTATGTCCATTTCGCTCTCCTTCAAGCCGCGGCGCGCGACGCTGCCGTCTTCTCGCGGCCGGCACTCGCACGATAATACTCCTGCGCGGCGGCGACACCCGAACCGAGCGCGACCGGCAAGCCGAGATCCGCCATGACCATTTCCGCCGTGGCGATGCCCGATAGCGCCATGACGTCGGTCATTGAGCCCAGATGGCCGATGCGGAACAGCTTGCCGGCCACCTCGCCCAGCCCGACACCGAAGGCCACGCCGTATTTCTCGGCGGCATGGGTGACGATGCGGGTGGCGTCGAAACCGTCCGGCACGAGGACGGCACTGACCGTATCGGAATAAAGAGCGGGCCTCTTGGCGCACAGATGCAGGCCCCAGGCCGCGACCGCCTTGCGCACCCCTTCGGCAATGCGCCGATGGCGATCGAAGACGCGCGGCAGCCCCTCTGCCTCCAGCATGCCGATGGAAACGCTCAGGCCGCGGATCAGATTGACTGGCGGCGTGTAGGGGAAACCGCCCGTCGCCCTGGTCTTCAACATGTCGCGGAAGTCGAAGAAGCAGCGCGGGCACTTCGCCGACGCGACCGCGTCCAGCGCCCTCGGGCTGATGCCGAGGATGGCGAGGCCGGCCGGCAGCATGAAGCCCTTCTGCGAGCCGGTGATGGCGATGTCGACGCCCCATTCGTCCATGCGGAAATCCATGGAGGCGATCGAGCTCACCCCGTCGACGTAGAGCAGCGCCGGGTGACGCGCCGCGTCGAGCGCCCGGCGCACGCTGGCGATGTCGCTGACGACGCCCGTCGCCGTCTCGTTGTGACAGACGAGCACCGCCTTGATCGTGTGCCGCGTGTCGGCCTTCAAGGCCTGCTCGAACGCGTCTGCCGGCGCGCCCTCGCCCCAGGGCGTCTCGATCACCTCCACGTCCAGACCGTGCCGGCGGCAAAGGTCGATCCAGCGATGCGAGAACATGCCGTAGCGCGCCGCGAGCACCTTGTCGCCGGGCGACAGCGTGTTGGTGACGGCCGCTTCCCATGCGCCCGTGCCGGTCGCAGGGAACAGGATCACCTCCGCCTCCTTCGACTGCAGGATGCGCCGCACGCCGTCCAGCGCCGGCTTGTACATCTCAGCGAAGGCCGGCGAGCGGTGGTCGATCGAGGGATAGTCCACCGCCCGGCGAAGCTCTTCGGGGATGTTGGTGGGGCCCGGGATGAAGATCGGGTTCTGTGTCGACATCGGTCTGCCTCCGAAACTGGCCGCATTGCGGTTTCGGGATCAGATTAAAGCTCTACCCATCGCGCGAGCAATTTTTTTGAAAAATATTTTTATTTCCTAATGGACGCGCCTACACGTTTGTTTTTATATGATTTTGTTATTTTGCGTCAGATGCAAAATTTTTCTGGAATCGAGAAGAGCCGCAATCGGAGGACAGGATGGCACAGCAGATCGGCCGCGCGCGCGGCAGGCCCCGCTCCTTTCACGACACCGCGCAGAACACGCTTATCCAGTCGCTCGACCGGGCGATGGACGTGCTGAAGGTGGTGGCGCGCGGCGGCGGGCTGTCGCTGACCGAAATCGCCGAGGCGTCCGGCCAGTCGGCGTCCACGGCCTACCGCATCCTGATCACGCTCGAAAAGCACCGCATCGTGCAATTCGACGAGGCGGCGCAGCTCTGGCATGTCGGCATCGAGGCGTTCCGCATCGGCAGCCATTTCCTCGGCCGCACCAGCATCGTCGAGCAGAGCCGGCCGGTCATGCAACGCATCATGGCCGAGACGGGAGAGACCGCCAATCTGGCGATCATCGACCGCGGCGAGGTGATCTTCGTCAGCCAGGTCGAGACGCACGAGCCGATCCGCGCCTTCTTCCGGCCCGGCACACGTGGCCCCGTGCATGCCTCCGGCATCGGCAAGGCGCTCCTTGCCTATCTGCCGAGGGCGCAGGCCGAAAACGTTCTGAAGAAGCGGTCGCTGGATGCGTTCACGGACAAGACCATCGTCTCGCGCGAGGCGCTTTCGGCCGAACTGGAGACGATCCGCGCGCGGGGCTTCGCCATCGACGACGAGGAGCGCACGCAGGGCATGCGCTGCATCGCCGCGCCGATCTTCAACCAGTTCGGCGAGGCGGTGGCCGGCGTTTCGCTGTCCGGCCCGGCCTTTCGCGTCACGCCGGGGCGCGACGACGAGCACGGTTCGGTGGTGCGCAAAGCCGCCGAGGACATTACCCGTGCCATCGGCGGCATCCCCCCGCGGGGGTGAAGGGAATGCCGGCCGCGAAGGAAACCGCGGCCGGAAGAGACGCTATTCGGCGAAGAAGGCGAAGCGCAGGACGAACAGCGCCGCCACGATCCAGGTCGCCGGGTGCACGTCGCGCGGACGGCCGGCGAGCGTCTTCAGGAGCGCGTAGCTGACGAAGCCGAAGGCAAGGCCGTTGGCGATCGAATAGGTGAAGGGCATCATCAGCGCCGTCAGCGCCGCCGGCACCGATTCGGTCATCTCCTCCCAATCGATCTCCGTCAACTCCCGCATCATCAGCGATGCCACGTAAAGCAGCGCAGGCGCGGTGGCGTAGACCGGCACGGAACCGGCCAGCGGTGAAAACATCAGCGCCGCGATGAACAGCGCGGCGATGACCAGCGCCGTCAGCCCCGTGCGCCCGCCCGCCTGCACGCCGGAGGCGCTTTCCACATAGGCGGTGGTGCTGCTGGTGCCGAGCAGGGAGCCGGCGACGATCGCCGTCGAATCGGCCATCAGCGCCCGGCCCAGCCGGTTCGGCTTGCCCGGCGGCATCAGCCCCGCGCGCTTGGCGACGCCGATCAGCGTTCCGGTGGCATCGAACACCTCGACCAGCACGAAGACCAGGATCACGTGCAGAAGACCGGCATGCATGGCGCCCCAGATGTCGAGCTGCAGGAAGGTCGGCAGGATGCTGGGCGGCGCCGAGACGACGCCCTGGAATTCGTTGATGCCGAGCAGCATCGACAGCACCGTCACCACCAGGATGCCGATCAGGATCGCTCCCCGCACCTTGTGGGCATCGAGCGCGGCAATCAGGAAGAAGCCGAGGATGGCGAGCAGCGGTCCTGTCTGCGAGAGATCGCCGAGCGTCACGAAGGTTGCCTCCGAGGCGACGACGATGCCGGCCCCCTTCAACGCGATGATCGCCAGGAACATGCCGATGCCGGCCACGATGGCGCAGCGCATGGAATGCGGGATGCCCTCCACCAGCCAGCGGCGGATGCCGGTCACCGTCAGGATCAGGAAGATGACGCCGGAAATGAAGACGGCGCCGAGGGCTTGCTGCCAGGTGAAGCCCATGCCGCCCACAACCGTGAAAGCAAAGAAGGCGTTGAGGCCCATGCCGGGCGCCATGCCGATCGGCCACTTGGCCAGCAGCGCCATGATGAGCGTGCCGAGCGCCGCCGCAAGGCAGGTCGCGACGAACACCGCCCCCCTGTCCATGCCCGTCGTCGACAGGATCGCCGGGTTGACGAAGATGATGTAGGACATCGTCAGGAACGTCGTGACGCCCGCGACCACCTCTGTCCTGACCGACGTGCCATGCGCGTCGAGCTCGAAAAACGTCTTGATCATATATCCTCCGATCTCCGCTCGCGGCAACCAAAGCGCGAACGTCATGATCCGCTCAACCTCCTTGAGCGCGACGCACGAGGCTAGACGTCCAGCGCGCGTCCGCAAGCAGGCAGCGTGGAAAGCAGTTTCAAGAAATTATTGATGGGTGACGGCCGCCGACCGGACTACGATCCGGCGGAACAAATCCACCAGAATTTCACGAAACCACCTCAAAGCGGTCGACGTCGACCATGCCGTGATCGGTGATCTTGAGGTGCGGGATCACCGGCAGGGCCAGGAAGGCGAGCTGCAGGAAGGGCTCTTCCAGCGTCACGCCCAGCCCTCTGGCTGCGGCGCGCAGGGCCACCAGGTCCGCCTGCACCGCCTCGAACGGCTTCAGGCTCATCAGGCCGGCGATCGGCAGGGCGAGTTCGGCCGCAACGTTGCCGCCGCGCGTGACGACGAAGCCGCCCTCGATCTCCTTCAGCCGGTTGGCCGCCAGCGCCATGTCGTCGTAATCGACGCCGACCACCGCGATGTTGTGGTGGTCGTGACAGACGGTCGAGGCGATGGCCCCCGCCTTCAGGCCGAAGCCGCGCACGAAGCCCGTGGCGATGTTGCCGTTCCTGCCGTGCCGCTCGATGACCGCGATCTTGACGAGATCGCGCGCCGTGTCGGGGCGCTTGTCGCCGTCGACGGGCGCGATCTCTTCCGTCAGATGCTCGGTGATGATCTTGCCGGGAAGGATGCCGATCACCGGCGTCTCGGAGCGGTTGCCCGCCGTGCGGAACGAGCCGGCGGTGATCCGCGGCGGCTTGACGGAGCCGCGCGCCACCGGCGGGATCGTCCCGCGCGCCGCAAACGCTTCGTCCGTCAGGCGTCGGCCGGCGCAGAAAACCATCTCGGCGCGGCACCCGGCGAGATCCGGAAGCACCACTATGTCGGCGCGCTTGCCGGGAGCGATCTGCCCGCGGTCCTTCAGCCCGAAGGCCTCCGCCGCCGAAAGGCTCGCCGCGCGGTAGACGGCGAGCGGCTCGGCGCCCAGCGCGATCGCCGTGCGGATCATGTAGTCGAGATGGCCGTGCTCGGCGATGTCGAGCGGATTGCGATCGTCGGTGCACAGGGCGATGTAGGGCGAGTTGCGCTCGGTGATCAGCGGGTGCAGCGCATGCAGATCCTTCGACACCGAGCCCTCGCGGATCAGGATGCGCATGCCCTTCTGCAGCTTTTCCAGCGCCTCCTCGGCGCTCGTCGCCTCGTGCTCGGTGCGGATGCCGGCCGCCAGATAGGCATTGAGGTCGAGCCCGCGGACCAGCGGCGCATGTCCGTCGACGTGCCCGCCGCGAAAGGCCTCGAGCTTCGCCATGGCGCCGGGGTCCTTATGGATGACGCCAGGGTAGTTCATGAACTCGGCAAGCCCGATCACGGCCGGATGGTCCCGGTATGCCATGAGGTCCGCCGCTTCCAGCCGGGCACCGGCGGTCTCCATAGTCGTGGAGGGCACGCAGGAGGAAAGCTGGACCTTGAGGTCCATCAGCGTGTGGGCGCTCGCATCAAGGAAATAGCGGATGCCATCGATGCCGGCCACGTTGGCGATCTCGTGGGGATCGCAGATCGCCGTCGTCACCCCGCGCGGCGCCACGCAGCGGTCGAACTCGAACGGCGTGACGAGCGAGCTTTCGATGTGCAGATGCGTGTCGATGAAGCCCGGCACGAGGATTTTGCCCGACAGGTCGATCACCTCGCGCCCCTTATAGGAAGCGCAGATGCCGACGATCATGCTGCCGCAGATGGCGACATCCCCCTCCAGCAGACCGCCGGTGACGAGATCGAGCACGCGCCCGCCCTTCAGCACCAGGTCGGCGGGCGTGCGGCCGTGAGCCTGGTCGATCATGTCGGAAAGGGGTGGCAGGGTCATCTCGGTCTCCATCGCTTCACGGTCTGGCTGCGGCACCGCCGAAGCACCCGTGACAGATAGCATACCGAGATGCGCGGACGGATAGGCGAAAGCGGCAAAGACTGCCGCCGCCCTCCCCGGCCAGGCGGCCGGACGTCACCTTGGAAGCAGCCATTCCTCGAGGGCGGGGTCGTCGAGCGCGGCTTGAATGCGCGCCTCGCAATCGGCGACACCGGGGGCCATCGGCAACCTGGTGGGCCCGCAGTCGATGCCGCGCAGCCGCAGCGCCGCCTTCATGCCGGGCAGCACACCCGTCTGCATCAGCACCTCGACGAACCGGCGGGAGACCGCCTGCAGGCGCTGCGCGGCCGCCAGATCGCCCGCAGCGATCGCCCGGTGGAGCGCCACATAGAGCCGGCCGAGCAGGTTGTAGGTCGTGCCGATGCCTCCGTGAGCGCCGAGCGCGCCGCCGGCGAGATAGATCTCGTCGAAACCGAAGAAGAAGGTGCTTCCGGGATACCGCGCTTTCAGGACGGAGAACTTGAAGAGGTCCGTCGAGGTGAACTTGATGCCGGCGACACCGCGCAGTTCCAGGATGCGGCCCAGCGTCTCTGAGGGGATGGGCCGGCCGGTGCGCACCGGCACCTCGTAGACGATCATCGGCAACTCCGTCGCCGCCGCCAGCGCCTCGTAGTAGCCGAAAATCTCGTCGTCGGAGAACGGGTAGGCGTGCGGGGGCAGCGCCGACAGGCCGTGATAGCCGAGCGCCTCGGCATTGCGCGCCAGCCGGATCGAATCGCGCAGATTGGCAAAGCCGACATGGGCGATCAGCGTCGCTCCGCTGCCCCTTGCGCTCTCGGCCGCAACTGCCTGCTGGGCGAGCAGTTCATCCACCGTCAACAGGCCGGATTCGCCACTGCTGCCGCCCACATAGAGGCCCGTCAGCCCCTGCGCCAGCACATAGGCGTCGATCGCCCTCTGGCGCCCGGGATCGAAATCCCCATTGTCGCTCAATCCGGTCATGAGGGCGGCATACATGCCCGCCAACGGCATCTTCATTCGACACTTCCTTGCTGCAGAAACGGCTTGTTGCAGAAACGCCTGCCTGTCGGCCCCGGCATGGCGCGTCGCCATGCCCGAGGTCCTGTCAGCATAGTGTGGCAAAATTGTTTGACAATATGAAAGTTTGGTAATACCAAAACTAAATTGAAGGCTGACAATCGCCTCAAACCTGAGCCTGCACGCAGAGGAGCCGCAGAGTGTCCGTGCCGCATCCGGAGGAATTTGCCGAAACGAGGCGCGTTTCCGACGGGATCGCCGAAACGCTGATCGCCGAAGCGCGCCGCGGGGAAATCGCCGCGGGCGAGGTGCTGCCCACCGAGCGCGAATTGTGCGAGCGCTTCTCCGCCTCGCGCCCGACCGTGCGTGCCGCCCTGCAGCAGATGCAGGCGCGCGGCTATATCGAGGCGGGCGCCGGCCGCCGGCCGCGGGTCGTCCGCCCTTCCCTGCACACCGTTCTGATGTCGGCCGGCGACCACATCCGCGACATTCTCGGCGACGCCGAGAGCGGCGCTCATCTGGAGCAGATGCGCCAGTTCATCGAAACGGGAGCCGCCCGCGAGGCGGCCATGCGCGCCGACAACGTGCAGATCGCCAAGCTGCGCGCCGCGCTGGAGGAAAATTTCGAGGCGATCGGCACGGCCGATTTCGCCCGCACCGACATCGCCTTCCACCGCGCGCTCGTCTCGGTGGTCGGCAACCCCGTCATTCTAACGCTGCACGACATGTTCGTCAGCGCCATGCTGGCGCAGCGCCCGCCGACCGACGATCCGGCAAAGCACGACAGGATCGCCTATGACGAGCATCGCGCGATCTACCAGGCGATCCTCGACAACGACGTCATCGCCGCCACCGACGTGATGGACCGCCATCTGGCGCGCTCCTACCGCGCCCGCCTCAAGAGCCCGCGCAGCGTCTCCGAGCATCTGGGCGAACGACCCCCGACACCCGGCTGAGAGGCCGGCAATCCGTATCCAGCGTATCTGTAAAGGGAGGAATGCATGAAACTGATCGCGAAACTTGTTCTCGGCGCCGGCGCGCTCGTCCTCGGCACGGCGGCACTGTCGGCCAAGGAACTCACCTTCGGCATGCAGGACAACGAGGTGTCGAACGTCTATCGCGGCGCCGAGGCCTTCAAGGCCAAGCTCGAGGAGCTGTCGGGTGGCGAGATCACCGTGAAGCTGTTCCCCTCCTCGCAGCTCGGCGACTTCAAGGCCATGGTCGCCCAGGTGCAGGCCGGCGAGCTCGACATGGTCATGACCGGCTATCCGGACATGAGCTATGTCATCCCCGAACTCAAGCTCATCGGCGCGCCCTATGTCATGCGCGACTTCGAGCACCTGCAGAAGACCGTCGAAGGCCCGTGGGGGCAGAAGATGGACGCCAAATTCGACGAGCAGGGCATAAAGCTCCTCGACACCTGGTATTACGGCACGCGGCAGACCACGTCGAACCGGGCGATCAACTCGATCGACGACATGAAGGGCCTGCGCATGCGCACGCCAAACGTGCCCTTCCTCATCGCCTATGCGAAGAATGTCGGCGCGACGCCGGCGCCCGTCGCCTTCCAGGAGGTCTATCTGGCGCTGCAGACCAACCAGGTGGACGCCGAGGAGAATCCCCTGCCGACCATAGAGGCGATGAAGTTCTACGAAGTGCAGAGTCACATCGCCATCACCAACCATTTCGTCGCCTCCTCGGCGATCCAGATGGCGAAGTCCGTCTGGGAGGATCTGTCCGATGAGGAGAAAGGCTGGGTGAGCGAGGCCGTCAAGGCCGGCGGCGACGCCTCCGACGAATTGACCTTCAAGGCCGAGGAAGACCTGATCGCGCAGTTCAAGGAGCGCGGGCTGACCATCACCGAGCCCGATCTGGCACCCTTCCGCGCCGCCATGAAGCCCTATTACGACGAACTGGAAGCCGAGTTCGGCGCCGGCTCCATCGCGGAAGTGATCGGCGACTGATCGCTCCCGGCCGGCGGACCGCCTCCGCCGGCCCCACCCCATCCACCGCAGGGCAATCGCA